>JBBIVJ010000014.1:0-102056 GCA_037439785.1 Verrucomicrobiales bacterium
CGACCATGGCCGCCGCGTCCGCCTCCCTGCCGGGGGCGGAGAGACCGTACCGCATGACCATCTGGAGTGGCATGACCGGGCCGGGGACGGCCCTTACCGGCGGCTGAATCAGTTCGGGGGGGAAATGCCGGTGGGTCAGCCCGACCGCGAACGGTTCGGGCAGCCGCCAGGAGGCCCAGGTGCGGAAGGACTCGGCGCGGTTGACGAAGGAGAGGTTGATCGCGGGCGATTCCTGGCGGAACACCTCGAAGCGCTCGGGCCAGTGCAGGGGGGCAAAGGCGTCGAGGGAGGCGTCGTAAAGCGTGGCGACCAGTTCGGCGGCGCGGCGTTCGGTGGTGGCGGTCTGTCCGGGCGGACCCTGGATTTCCAGCGACCAGGTTTCCGGTTGGCCGGGGCGGAGGCGGGAGGTGAAGCGGCTCCAGCGCAGCGTCAGTTCGCGGTCGCGCCAGGGCACCTGGACGGGGCGCACGGTGAGGTGGGCGCGGTTGTCCCGCACGAACGTCACCAGGAGGGTGAAGCCACCGCGCAGGGCCTCGGTGATGGTCTGCCGGATTTGCGCCTGGGTGCTGCCGGGAGGCGTCCAGAACCGCTGGAGCATCCGGCCGCGGTGCTCGATCTCCACAAACGCCCGGCCGCTTTCGTAGCCGGTGCCCCAGAGGGCGAGGAACTCGTCGCCGGGCTGGAGCTCCCAGGTGGGGGCGGCCAGGACCTGCGGCAGCTTGAGGGCCAGGCGGGGGGCGGCGGGGTTGAGCACTTGCAGGGGCAGTCGGGCGGTGACCGGCCGGCCGAAACGGTCCTGCGTCTCGAGTACCGCCCGGTACAGGCCGGTGGGCAGGCGCCACTCGAGCGTGGCCTGGCCGTTGGTACCGGTGCTGAAGGGGCGTGCCTCCACCACCGCTCCCAAGGGCCAGGTGGAGGGATCAGACGGATCAGACGGATCCAACTGAACCAGCGGCGGCCGGGGCACCCGGTCGGGGGCCTGGAGGGTGTGCACCCGCAGGGTGCCCGTGGCGGCCAGGGGTTCGCCGTCGAGGGTGGTGGTGCTCACCTGCACGTGCACCGGCTGGTCCTCGGTGAGCCATTCGGGGGCGGTGAGGCGGACCTCAAGGGCGGCGTAGCCCAGGCGCACCACGCGGAGGCCGGAGCGTGTCTCGCCGGTCGCATCGGTCACGTCGGCCTGCACTTCAAAGTCGAAGGTGGGTTCGTCGGACTCGGGCACCCGGGGATCGGGCAGGGCGCGGAAGGTGATTTCAAACCGGCCCGCGGCGTCGGTCCGCAGCGTGCCGTGGGCGATTTCCCGGCTCTCGGTCCTCGGGGGCCGGAGGGGACGGAACCAACCCCGGTCCCACCACCAGGGCATCCTCACCCGGCGCACCACGCGGTAACGCACCTCGGCCTGGTCCACCGCCGCGCCGGTGTAGGACGTGGCCACGCCGCCCAGGCGCACCTCCCCGCCCAGCCGGGCGGCGGTCCCGGGCGCCTCGAGGCTGACCTGGAACTTCGGCCGCTTGTACTCCTCGACGGAGACGGTGCTCTGGCCGGGCGGCCCTTCCACAACAACCAGGGTCATGGCTCCGGTGAGGCGGTCGCGGGGCGCGGTGAAGCTGCCGCTGAAGGAGCCGTAGTCGTTGGCCTGAAAAGACTGCCGGCCCACCTCCTGACCGTTGGCATCGTGCAACGCCACGGTCACCCGCTGCCCCCCGAGCACTTCGTACCGGTCCCGGTCCCGGTCCGCGCGCAGGCAGATGCCCTTGTAGCGGATGATCTGGCCGGGGCGGTAAATCGCGCGGTCGGTGAACAGCATCGTTTGGGTGGTGATGCGGTCGGCGTGCGGCCGGGACCAGACATGATGTTCCTCGGCGGTGGCCACGGACCGGCCGCGGGCGGTGGCCCTGACCAGCAGGCCCCGGCCCGCCGGCGCGTTCAGGAAGAAGAAGCCGTTGCTGTCTGTCAGGACCGACGGCACGGCCAGGCGGTTGCCCCGGTTGTCGAGGTGCCAGCCCTGGACCCGGGCGCCCGGGAGCGGCTCGCCGCTGTGGGCATCGAGGACAAAACCCTCCGTCCGGCCGGCGCGACTGCGGAGGACCAGGGCAAGGTCGCTCACCCAGCAATTGGCCACGGCCAGCAGGTTGTCGTCCGGGCGGAACTCGGGGTCATGGCTGGCGAAGATGAAGTAAAAGCCCGGGGGCAGCTCCGTTGGGGCGGGCAGGGTCAGGGTGCGGGTCTTGAAGTCCGGCGTCGGGGGCAGGGGGGCGGACCAGGCATGAGCCGGGGTGCGAGCCAGGATTTCGCGGAGCTGGTCTGCGTTCAGGTGTTCGGGGCGGGGGCGGTTGCGGGCGAGGAATTCGTCCCACTCCCAAGCCACGGAGCGGAACCAGACCCGGGTCACGTTGCGGTAGCGGAGGGTGATCTCGGGGCAGGGGGCGTCACCGGGCGGGTTCAGATCGCGGCCGCAGTTCCAGACCCGCTCGGTGGTGAGGGCGAGCGAAGGGGCCTCGATCTCGGCGAGGAGGTTGGCGCAGAGCCTGCCGCCGGGGCTGTCGGGATGGGTCTGGCGGCCGCGGGAGGCCAGGCGGTGGGCCTCGTCGGGATGGTCTTCGTTGCGCCACTCGGCGGCCAGGTGGTACAGGGCCAGGGCGGAAAGCTCGTGGAAGGCGTTATGGCCGGCGAAGTGGGACAGCGCAGCCTTGAGGCGCTCGGTACGCCCCTCGGCGGAGGCGACGTTTTTGCCCCAGAGCAGGCGGGACAGGTCCACGTGCAGAAACGCGGTGCGGTCGGCGTCGTTTTGGTGGAAGCGCAGCAGGGCCTGGTAAAGCCGCACCGCGCGGAAGGCGGCGGCGTTGGTTTCGGACGTGACCGGCTCCCAGGCCAGGAAGGCGTTGGGCGGATCAAAAATCGGATCGCGGGCAGTAATCTGGAAGGCGTCCTGCGGGCGGGCGCCGGCCTGCTCGCCGGCGGTGTAGAAGGTCAGCGCCTCGTGGGCGAGGAAGTCGTAGAGGGTGGGCCGGTAGGTGTCGGGCAGGCTGCCGGGGAGCAGGAACCCGTTGAAGGCGGTGACGGGGGTTTGCTGAAGGCGTGGGGCATCGGCCAGGGCGGCGGTGAAGTGGCGGTCAATCTCGGCGAACAGGCGGGGCAGGGCCCAGGTGCGGAAGTCCGGGCCGGGGGGTTCGGCGGTCGCGGTGCGTTGCAGGAAGCGCCAGCGGTTCTGCTGGTAGTACTGCCAGTAGGCATGGGCCAGGAGTGCCTCAAGCAGGGGGCGCAGCTCGGCCGGGGCGCCGGCCAGTTCGGCCTCGAGGCGGATGATTTGCTCCTCGGGCTGGCCGCCCTGGAGTTGGACCTCGAGCGTGATTTTCAGGCCCAGGGCCCGGGCGGCTTCGGCCCAGGCGCGGTCGGCCAGGGCGCCCCGCAGGATCGGGTCAAGGGCTTGGAGGGCCGTCCGGGGTTGGCCCTGGCGCCGGGCCTCTTCGACCTTGTCCCACTCCCCCTGCCGGGGTGAGGTCGCGTGCAGTGACATGGTGAGCCAGAGTCCCACCCCCCAAGTTGTGAGCTTTTTCATGGCAGTTCGCGAACCGACAACTCTACGACCGGGCCGGTGCCGGTTTCTTGGCCGAATCTGGGGACATTCTGCGGCGGGGGGAGGGGGCCGCAAGCCGGCCGACACCGCCGGGCGCGGGGAGAGGAGGTTCTGCGCATGGCCGTGCCCGCCTTCAGGCCCGTTCGAGGTCCAGCCGGGCGAAGCTTTCCTCAATGGTGGCGGCGGTGCTCTGGATGCGGGCCAGCCGGGCGTACAGGCTGCCGGCAGACAGCAGGGCGTCGTGGGTGCCGCGCTCGACGATTTCCCCGCCGCGGAGCACCAGGATTTGGTCGGCCCGAACGATGGTGCTGAGGCGGTGGGCGATGACAAAGCTGGTGCGGCCGCGCATGAGCCGTTCCAGGGCCTCCTGGATGAGGCGTTCGGTCTGGGTGTCCACGCTGGCGGTGGCCTCGTCGAGAATCAGGATGGGGGCGTCCTTGAGGAGGGCGCGGGCGATGCTGACGCGTTGCTTTTCGCCGACGCTCAGTTTGATGCCCCGCTCGCCGACGCGGGCGTCGTAGCCGTCCGGCAACCGTCGGATGAAATCGTGGCAATTGGCGGCGCGGGCGGCGGCGAACAGCTCCTCCTCGGTGGCGTCGAGCCGGCCGTAGAGGATGTTTTCGCGCAGGGTGCCGTTGAACAGGAACGGCTCCTGGCTGACCACCGCGATCTGGGCGCGCAGCAGCAGCAGGGGCAGATCGCGGGTGTCTCGCCCGTCAATGGTGATGCGGCCGGCGGTCGGTTGGTAGAAGGCCGGCAGCAGGCCGACCAGGGTGGACTTGCCGGCGCCGGTGGGCCCGACCAGCGCTACCATTTCCCCCGGCCGGGCCTGGAGGTGGATGCCCCGCAGCGCGGTCTTGCCCTCGCCGTAGCTGAAGCTGACGTGCTCGTAGCGGACCTCCCCCCGCGCGCGCCAACGGCCGTCCGGCCCCGGCGCGGGGCGGGTGGCGTGGACGGCGGGCGGAAGAGCAGCGGCGCCGCGTTCCGGTGGGGCATCCAGGATGTCGAAGACCCGGGCGGCGGCGGCGCGGGCGGACTGGAGCATTTGGTTGAGGCCGTGCAGCCGGCCAATGGGTTCGTAGAAGAACATGCCGGCGTAGAGCATGAAGGCGACGAGCTGGCCCACCTCCAGCCGGCCCTGCAGGACCAGGGCGCCCCCCACCCACAGCACCAGGCCGATGCCCAGCGCGCCCACGAATTGCATGGCAGGGCCGTACCAGGCCCAGGCGCGCATGACCACCAGCGTGCCCTCGCGCAGGTCATGCGCCCGCGCGGCAAACCGGCGGTCCTCGTGCTCCTCCCGGCCGAAGGCCTTGACCTGCCGGATACCCTGGAGGTTGTCCATGAGCAGGGCGTTCATGGCACTGGCGGCCTCCCGCTGACGGCGGTAACGGCGGTGCGCCGTCAGGGTGTACCACAGCGCCCCGCCCACCAGCAGGGGAGCGGGGATCAACGCCACCGCCGTCAGCAGCGGGCTGTAACCCAGCATGAGGATCAATGCCCCCACGATGCTCAGCAGCGCCACGGTGCCCTGCTCGACGCCGTCAATGAGCAGGCGCTCGACCTGGTTCACGTCCTCGATGACGCGGGTCATCAGGTCGCCGGAGGCCCGGGCATCAAACCAGCCGGCCGGCAGCCGCTGCAGGTGGGCATAGACCTGGCAGCGCATGTCGTAGATGACATTTTGCTCGAGGCGGTTGTTGACCCGGATGCGGAGGCTGTTGAAGACCTCGCGCAGCAGGAAGGCCAGGATCAGACCGCCCGCCGCCGGCGCCAGCAGTTGGGCCTGCTGACGGGTGATGACCTCGTCAATGAGGATGCGGGTCAGCTTGGGGTACAGGAAGCCGAAGCCCAGGGAGAGCAGGGCACAGGCCACGGTGGCCACCGCCAGACCGGGATACGGCCACAGGTACACGGCCACCCGCCGCACCACCTCACCGGCCGGGCGCGGCGCCGCCCGGAAGGTCGGATCGGTATGGGCCCCGTAACCGGGATGCGACATGCCCGCAGTGTAGCCGATCGGGCAGGGGCCGCGACGTGAAAAACCCCGTCCGGCCGCGCCCGGCGGCGGGGCTCACTTGCCGAAGAGCGTGTTGAGCCGCTGGCCGGTGTTTTCTTCTTTCTCGATGGTGTTCTCCATCTCGCGGATGCCGGGCAGGCGGTCGCGGGTGGCCTCGGCCTCGCGGGCGGCGTCCTCGGGGGTGCGCAGGATGGTGGGGCGGATCAGGACGATGAGTTCGCTGCGCTTGGCGTCGGAGCTTCTCGAGCGGAACAGGGTGCCGAGCAGGGGGATGTCCTTGAGCAGGGGCACGCCGGAGCTGGTCTTGCTTTTTGAGGCGCGGATGTAGCCGCCGAGGATGACCGTCTCGCCGTCGCGCACGGAGATGGTCGAGCCGGCGGAGCGGTTGATGGTGCGGGGCTGCTTGCCCACGCCGGGGAATTCCTCGAAGCCGGAGATTTCCGAGATTTGCTGGTTGATTTCCATGACCACCAGGCCGTCGGGGGTGATGAAGGGGGTCACGTCCAGGGTGGTGTCCACGTTCAACTGCGAGAAGTACGAGCTGGGCCCGTAGAACGAGCCGCCCTGGTAGGTACCGGCGATGAAGGGGACGGTCTCGCCCACGCTGAAGCTGGCCGCGGTGGCGTGGGTGGTCTGGATGCGGGGCCGGGCCAGAATCTGGCCGCGGTTTTTGCCGGCGAGGGCGGTGACGGCCACGTTGAGGTCGTCGCGAAAGGCGGCCAGGTAGGTGAAGCCGCTGCTGCCGGCGATGTTGGTGAGGCTGGTGATGAGGTTGCCGGTGTTGTTGGCGGCGGTCTGGTTCCAGTTGCCGGTCCGCTGGGGCTGCATGAGCCAGGAGACGCCCAGGGAGTAGGAATCGCTCAACTGCACGTCCATGATGATCGCGTCAATGACCACCTGGGCCATGAGCTGGTCCACCTTGGCCACGATGTTGGTGATCATTTTCATGTCCTGCCGGTTGGCAAAGACGATGAGGGAGTTGGACCGCTCGTCCGGGACGATGCGCGCGTCCTGGAGCAACTGGACCTGCCCGGCCTGCTGGCCGGCGCGGTTGAGGATTTGCTGGAAACGCTGGTTGAAGGTGGCGGCCGCGGTGGTGGGGGTGGTCGGGGTCGGCGTGGTGGCGGTCCGCCCCGGCGGGGTCACGGGGCGGGGGGGGGTGGCCTGCTGGGGCGTGTATTGGCCGGCCTCGAGTTCGGCCTGGATTTCCGCCTCGAGCGGGGTGGCGGCCGCCCCCTGGGGGTAATAGCCGCCAGGGCGGTAAGGCGTGGTGCCGTAGCCGCCGTAGCCGCCGTAGCCGCCGCTCGTGCCGCCGTAGCCCCCCAGCCCGCCCACGCCGCCACGGAAGGCGCGGCTGGTGGTGCGTTGCATGCCGGTGGTGCGGGCCACGGCACCGGCGGCCGAGGGAGCGGCGGCGCCCCCCGCCCCGCCGATGAGCGAGCTCATGGTGTTGTAGATGTCGGACACCATGCCGTACTTGATGGGGATGACCTCGAGCTTGTAGTCGTTTTCGACCTCGACATCGAGTTGTTCGATGAGCTCGCTCATGCGCTTGACGTTCGCGGGGTAGTCCCGGAGCACCAAGGTCTGGGTGGCGTCAATGGCCAGGAGGCCGTTGGGCGTTTTGGCGAAGGAGGCCAGAATCTGCTGCATTTCCGAGGGCAGGACGTGTTTGAGTTTGAGAATCTTGGTCACGAACTGCCCGGTCTCGGCCAGGTCCTTGAGATCGCTTTTGGCGAAGGCGGCGCCTTCCTGGAGCACGGTGTTGGCGGGGACGGCGCTGACGAATTTCTCGCCCACGTTGACCATGGCAATGCCGTTCATGGCCAGCACGCTGTCCAGGGCCTGGACGGCCTCCTCGGTGGTCCAGGGGGTCTGGTTGCTGAGCATGATTTGAACCCTGGGCAGCGAGGTGGCGCGCAGCACGGTGCGCCGGGTCAGCTCGGCGTACAGAGTGAGCACCACTTCGAGGTCGGCCATCTGGAGGGTCAGCACGCCGGGGGCGTAGGTGCCGTCGGGGCTCATGGCCGGGGCGTTGGTGCTGCCGGGGGTGATGGCGGGCTCCGCCAGGGTCCCACCGGGAAGAGTGGCCGCCCCCCCGGGTGCCGGCTGGGCCGGAGCGGGCGGAGCGCCGGGTTGCGGAGCCAGGCGTGGGGCGGGGGTGAGGCGATTGGTGGCGACGGCTGGCGGGATGGGCAGGGTGGGGAAGCGGGGCACGCTGCCGATGTTGGTGCGGGCGCGCACGCCCGGTGACAGGGTGGGGACCGGTGGCACGGGAGGGGTGACGTCGGGTGGCGGCACCGGCTCGGGCTCGACCGTCGGGGGGGTGATTTCGGCCGGCTGGGCCGCCGGCTCCTCCGCCTCCGGCGGTGGGGGCTCGGGATCAGCGGGGAAGCCGCGGGGGGCGCTCAGCAGTAAACTGGCGCCCAGGAGGGCGGAGAGGTGTCGGGAGGTTTTCACGGGGTGCGTGCGGTGGAGGGGAGGACCGGCGGAGCGGCGGCCGCGGTGGCGGGGGGCGGCACCGGCCGGGTGCCCCTGGGTTTTTTCTGGTAGCTGGCGACGAGGGTGATGGTGCCGTTGAGCCGGTAGCGGGGCGGGTCCGGGCGCAGGTCCATGTCGCGGACGCGGATCATGGAATCGCCGCTGCCCAGGGCGTGGAGGAAGCGCACCAGTTCCCGCTCGCCGGTGCTGACGGTGATCTGGACGGCCTGTTCGTCGAAGAAGGCGTTGGTGCTGGTGGTGGTGGGCTGGGTGGGGATGCCGGTGCGGGTGCTGGTGATGACCACCTGGAATTGCTGGGCCTGAAGCTGGACGGTGCGGAGCAGTTGCAGCGCCTGTTCTTCCTGCAATACCGCCGAGCCCTGGCCTTCCAGGGCGGCCATGTGCGCTTCGTAGTCGGGGATGCGGGCGATCTCCGCTTCATAGGTCTGGAGGGTCTTGCGGGACTTTTCGAGGGTCTCGAGGTTCTTGCGCCATTGGCCAGCCCGGGGCCAGACCCAGAAGACGCTCAAGACCAGCAGCAGCACGGCCAGCATGCCCGCCAGGAGGCGCTTTTCCTTGGGGCGCAGGTTCAGGGAGTCGAAGGCGCTCATGGCTGGCTGCGGCGGTTCAGTTCGCACTCCAGGCTCCAGGCCGCGGGCAGGTCCGCCCGACCGGGGGCCGGTCCCTGGATGGATTTGGTGCTGACCTGGCTGAAGAGCGGGCGGCCGCTGACCCGGATGGCCGCCAGGGCCTGGTTGTATTCGGTGACCTTGCCCTGCTGGTCGGCCGGGACGCTGCCGGTGAGGATGAGTTTGCGGCCGCGCTGGAAGCTGAGGGAGTTGAGGGTCAGGCCTTCGGGCAGGGCCTCGGCGGCGGCCTTCCAGCAGTCCAGGGCGGCGAATTTGAGATTGATCTGTTCCTGGAGCACGTCCAGGCGGGCCCGGAGTTGGAGGGCCTGTTGGTAGCGGGCTTGGCGGAGGGCAATCTTCTGGTCCACCCGCATTTTCTGGTAGTCGAGCACGCTCAGCCAGGCCAGGTAGCCCAGGACCAGGAAGAGGTACACCAGGGCGATCCCCCCCAGGGCGCGCATCCAGAGCCGGTCCACAAATTCCTGGCGGTAGCGGGCGCGGACCTCGGCGGGTACCAGGTTCAAGGTGGTGGCGGTGGTGGCGCTGGCGGCGGCCAGCTCGGCGGGGCGGCGCCGCTCCCGCACGGTCAGCGCGTCTCCCACCAGGTCCCGCAACGCCGGTTCCAGCACGGCGGCCACCTCCGGTGCCGCCCACAGGGTGAGATCGGTGGGAGGACCGTCCAGCCAGCCGGCCACCTCGGCCGCCCAGGCCGTGCGGCGCAGGGCATCTGCCAGGGCATCGCCGGCGCGGGTTTCGCCAGTGAAGCGCGCCAGGCTCAGGTGCCTCAACCGCCCCCCGGCCCACCAGGCGCACAGGCAGACCAGCGCCGGGCCGTCCCGTTCGGCCAGCACGTACAAGCCGTTGCTGGGGGCGGGCAGGGTGAGCAGTTCGCGCAGGATGGGCAGTTCCAGGCGGTCGGGCCGGTAGCCGGCGGCCTCGAGTTGCTGGAGGCGAGCCTCGAGGCTGTCGCGTTCGGCGATGACCACCACGGCGGTGAGCGGTTCGCCGGGGGCGGCGGGCAGGGCCTCGCAGGTCCAGAGCACCTGGGCGGCGGGCAGGGGGGAGAGTTTTTCGATCTGGAACTCAACCAGGGCGGGAATTTCGGCCGGGTCGCCGGGTGGCAGTTCGACCACGCGCAGGAAGACCTTGTCGGCGGGCAGCCAGGCGAGGTTCAAACGGGGCTGCCAGGTGTGGCGGAAGGTCTTGCCCACGCGGTCGGAGGGCAGGGAGGCGAGGGTCTCGTAGCGGGTCTCGGCCACGAGCTGGGCGCCGGTGCCCTTGCGGCCGAACTGCCACAACCGGCAGCCGTCACCTTCCGGGGCGAGCACGTTGCAGGAGGTCCAGCGCGGGGCGGGGGCGGGCATGGCTAGTTTTTCTCGTCGCCGAGCAGCGCCGCGAGGTGTTCCTCGATCTGGGTGACGCGGAGCACCTCCTCGATGGTGGTGGGGCGCTCGAGATCGAGCACCCGCTCCCAGCCGGCCATGCGGAGGGTTTTCATGCCGTCGGCGATGGCGTGGGCGGCAATGGTCGAGGCCGGGGCGCGGTTCATGATGAGCGGGCGCATGCTCTCGGTGACCACCAGCAGTTCGTAGATGCCGGTGCGGCCCTGGTAGCCGAGGAAGCGGCATTCGTCGCAGCCGGCTCCCTTGTAGAAGCGGGCCGATTCGATCCGCTCGCGGGGGAAGCCGATTTTGAGCAGGTACTGCGGTTCGACCGCCTGGGGGGTGCGGCAGTGGGGGCAGACCAGGCGCACCAGGCGCTGGGCCATGACCGCCTCGACCGAGGAGGCCACCAGAAACGGCTCGATGCCCATGTCAATGAGCCGGGTGAAGG
The DNA here is from genome assembly GCA_037439785.1 of Verrucomicrobiales bacterium. Classification (GTDB taxonomy): domain Bacteria; phylum Verrucomicrobiota; class Verrucomicrobiia; order Limisphaerales; family J093; genus DSVZ01. The sequence continues at coordinate 10,538 of JBBIVJ010000014.1, forward strand.
CGCTGGGGGCGTCGTTGGTGTGGAGGGTGCTGAAGACCAGGTGGCCGGTGAGGGAGGCGCGGATGGCGATCTCGGCGGTCTCCAGGTCGCGGATTTCGCCCACCATGACCACGTTGGGGTCCTGGCGCAGGATGTGGCGCAGGCCCACGGCGAAGGTCAGGCCGATCTCGGGCCGGACGGCGATCTGGTTGATGCCGGCGATTTCGTACTCGACCGGTTCCTCGACGGTGATGATGCGCTTGGTGGGGACGTTGATTTCGCTCAGGAAGGTGTAGAGGGAGGTGGACTTGCCGGAGCCGGTGGGGCCGGTGACCAGGAAGATGCCGTGCGGCTTGCGGATCAGTTGCTGGATGGCCTCCTCCTCGCGCAGGGGAAGGCCCAGGCTGCGCATGGTCCAGATTTGTCCGCCCCGGCGCAGCAGCCGCAGGGAGGTACTCTCGCCGTACACGGTGGGGACGGTCGAGACGCGGATGTCAATTTCCTGGCCCTTGATGCGGACGTTGATGCGGCCGTCCTGGGGCAGGCGCTTCTCGGCGATGTTCATGCCGGCCATGACCTTGATGCGCGACAGGATGGCGGCCTGGTACTTCTTCAGCTCGTTGGGCACCGGCGCGCGGTACAGCATGCCGTCAATGCGGTAGCGGATGCGCAGGTCCGTCTCCATTGGCTCGAAGTGGATGTCCGTGGCGCGGCTGTTGTAGGCCTCCCAGATGATCTGGTTGACGAACTTGATGACGCTGGCCTCCTGGTCCTCGGCGGTGATGTCCTTGTTGGCGGCCGGTTCCTCCTCCCCGGGCTCGTCGGTGGCCATGCCGTCGAGGGTCTCGGCCCCCACGCCGTAGATGCCCTTGAGGCCCTTGTCCACCTCCTCGCGCGGGGCCAGGGCAAACTGCACCTGCTCCCCCGCCTCGAAGAGCACCGCGCTGACCAGGTCCGGATCAAACGGGTTGGCGGTGGCCAGCCAGAGGTGGTCGTTCTCCAGCTTCACCGGGGTGACGCGGTGGGCGAAGGCGACCTTGGGCGAGAGTCGGCGGCGCAGTTCGCGTTTGGCCTCCTCCTCTGTCGGCAGGGGGATGCGCTCCAGGAACGGCCAGCCCAGCGCGGCGCTCAACCGGCCCAGAAAGGCCGGCTCGGGCAGTTCGCTGTGGCGCTGGAAGTGCGCGAGCAGGTCGGGGGCGCGTTGGTCCCCTTCCGGCTCGGCCAACCACTCCCGCCGCCCGGCCTCGAACTGGTCCGGCGCAACCAGCCCGGCCCGGGCCAGCAGGACTTTGATGCTGGGTACGGCCATCGTGCGTGTGCGGCGCCTTTACCTAAACAGCGCCGGCCCCCAAAAGTTGCGGCCCCCGGCCGCGGCGTCGAGCGCGGAACGCGTCCCGCCCCGCTTCAAACCCTCACCGGCGAAGCGCCGACCCGGCCCACCGGGGGCAGGCGACCGGTCCGGCGCCCCCTCCGGAGAGGTGGGGGCGCGGCCTCGGTCAAGAGGCTGGGGGTGCGGGAGGCGGTTGGAACTGCAGTTCATACAGCCGCCGGTACGTGCCATTGCGCGCCAGCAGCTCCGCGTGCCGGCCGGTTTCCACCACCCGCCCCTCGGCCAGCACCACGATCAGGTCCGCGTGCAGCACCGTCGAGAGCCGGTGGGCCACGCAGAGGGTGGTCCGCCCTTGCATCAACGTGTCCAGGGCTGCCTGTACCAGCCGCTCCGACTCGCTGTCCAGCGCGCTGGTGGCCTCGTCGAGGATGAGGATGGGGGCATCCCGCAGCAGGGCGCGGGCGATGGCCAGCCGTTGCCTCTGGCCGCCGGACAGGCTCACGCCGCGTTCGCCGATCACCGTCTCGTAACCGGCGGGGGTTTGCAGGATGAACTCGTGCGCGTGGGCCGCCCGTGCCGCGCGCTCGATGTCCGCCTGGCTGGTACCGGGCCGGCCCAGCTCGATGTTCCGGCGGATGGTGTCGTTGAACAGGATGGTCTCCTGGGTGACCACCGCGATCTGGGCGCGCAGCTCCCGCAGCGATACCTCGCGCAGGTCCACGTCCCCGATGCACACCCGTCCGGCCGTCGGGTCGTAAAAGCGCAGCAGCAGGTGCGTCAAGGTGGTTTTGCCCGAGCCGCTGGCCCCCACCAGCGCCACCAGCCGGCCCGCGGGCAGGGTCAGATGAATGTCCCGCAGCACCGGCCGCGAGTCGTAGGCAAAGTCCACGTGCTCAAAGCGGATGTCCCGGCCTGCCGCGTGCAGCGGCCGGGGCCGGGCCGGCTCGGGCAGGTCGGACTGCGTGGCCAGCAGGGCGAAGACCCGCTGGCTGGCCGCGCGGGCCTGGACCAGGCGGTTGTACACCTTCACCACCGTGCGGATGCGGGCGTACATCAACATGATGGCGGTCACAAAGGCCATGAACCCCGCCGCGCTGGTCCGCTGGTCCCCCCCCAGCGCCACAAAGCCCAGCAACACCGCCGCCCCCACCATCCCGAAAAACTCGATCAACGGCCCGGGCAGTTCGCTGGCCCGGATCACCCGCATGTACTGGCCGATGAACCGGCCGATCAAACGCCGGTACTCCGCGGCGGCAATCGGCTCCAGGTTGTACGCCTGCACGATCCGCACCCCGCTCAACGCCTCGTGCAACCCCCGGAACACCGCCGCGGTCTCGTTCTGCATCGCCACCGCCGACTTGCGGATTTTACGGGCATACACGATCACCGGCACCAGGCAGACCGGGAAAATCAGCAGCGACAGCCCGGTCAACCGCGGCTGCTGGGTGACCTGGTAAATGACAAAGGCCAGCAACGCCACCGGGTCCTTGATCACCGAGACCAGCGACTCCGCAAACGAGGCCTGGATGGCCCCCACGTCGTTGGCCAGCCGCGACATCAACTCGCCCGTGCTGGTGCGGGTGTGGAAACCCAGCGGCAGGCGCAACAGGTGTTCAAACAACCGCCCGCGCAGGTCCGCCACCGCCCGCACCGCCACCCAGTGCAGCAGGTACTGGTGCAGGTAATTGACCGCGCCCCGCCAGGCCATCACCGCCGGCAACACCGCCACCACCACCACCACCGGCAGGGTGGGGGTGGTGGCCAGCCCCTGCAACCGTTCGCCCAGCCACGCCGCCAGCCCGGGCAGGTACGCCCCCAACTGCGCCAGGCCGTGCTGGATTTCGGCGCCGCCGGTCTGCGGAAAAATCACTGCGAAGATGAAGTACACCGCCAGCACCAGCAGCACCTCGTTGACCCCGGCAACCAGGCCCAGCAACACCCCCAGGCCCAGCCGCGTCCGGTAAGGCCGCGCCCAGGTGAGAAGCTGGCGGAGAAACGACCACATGCTGCGCATTCAGCTTGCCAAGGGCCTGCCCCCTCCCGCGAGGAATTTCCCGCGTCTGAGAGGAACCGCGTCCTCGCGGTCCCAACGAGCCGGGCAAGTTGGCCGTCCCATCTCGCCGTAGCGCTGACTGGCACTCGGCCGTCTCGCAGGCCGGCAGCCCGCAGACCGGCCGGATGCCAGGGACCGCCCGCCGTCGGCCGATCGGCGAAGCGGCGGACGGCCCCTTCAGCCCCCCGCCTGCCGGCTGGAAGCCGGCGACACGGCAGGCTGGGAAGCCTGCGCTACGCTGCCGGGCAGGTTGCCCGTTCCACCCAGGGCCGGCAGGGCGCCAGCTTTTGGAGTGCCTGCCTGTGCGGCGCACGCAGACAGGCACCAGGCTTCCGGCGCTCTGGGTCAGGGTCGGTCGCTTCGGACTTCGGACTTGGTACTTCGTGAAGGCGCGGCTGCCCCTGACCTGCCACCTTCCTGCCACCCGGCCGGTAGCTGCCAGCGTGAGCCGGCGGAGCAATGGTCCGCCGCGTCACCGCGGCGATTACGGGGCGGGAGCAGGCAGGGTCGGCGAGGACGCCGATCCGCCCACCCACTGCGGATGGCGTTCCAGCCGTTCGAGCGTGGCGGGGCTGAGCCGGGCCTGGAGGTAGCGCGGCCCGGCCAGGGGCTCGGCGCTGTTGGAGCGGCGGGCACGCGCCAGCCAGCGACGGTCAAGCGGCGCGGCCAGCAGTCGAGGGTCGTTGGCGGCGACGGTGGTTTCTTCCTTGGCGCCGCTGGCCTGGCCCACGCCCACGAAGAAGCCGGCCACCAGCAGGGTCACCCGGACCAGCGTGGCCCGCGAGTAGGTGGCCAGGGCACACGGTCGCCGCGGGTCCAGCCGGGCGTGCAACCGCCGGAACAGCGGCAGGGTCCACATGTCCGGGTTGCGGGCGGGGGAGAAGGCGTCGTAGAGGATGGCGTGGGGGGCGGGCACCTCCGCCGCGCGGGGACTTGCCAGCCAGGTGGGGAAGTCCGCCACTTCGACCGACCAGTGCACCGGCTGGCGGCCGTTGTCGAATCGCACCTCCCGCGTCTCGAGCACGCGCTCCACGGCCGTCTCGTAGCCGGTGAAGTAACCCAACCTCCGGGCGTGGCCGCGGGCGAAGACCAGCGCGGCCAGCGTACGGTCAAAGCTCACCACCCGCAGCGGCGTGGTCAGGTCCCGCACCGCGCGCAGGAGGGTCAGGACGTTGGCCGCCGCGCCCAGGCCGACGTCCCAGACCACCAGTTCGTGTGCGGTTGCGCGCAACCGCTGGACCAGCCGCAACGGCCGCAGGTACACCGCTTCGGCCTCGGCCGCGGGCCCGATGCCGGGGTGGAAGGTTTCGCCTTCGGCCCGCGCGCGCACGCTCCAGGCGCCGCCGGCCACGCGCACCAGTTCGTAGGCGGCGCCGGGTGCGGCAACCGGCGGGGCCGCGCTCATGCGTGGCGGTCGAAGCTGGCCAGCAGTTCGGCGGGGGAAACCGTGGCGGTGCCCAGTTTGCCCACCACCACACCGGCGGCGTGGTTGGAGAAAACCGCCGCCTCTTCGGGCGCGGCCCCCGCCGCGATGGCCAGGGTGAAGGCGGCGATGACGGTGTCCCCGGCCCCGGAGACGTCGAAGACCTCGCGGGCGGTGGTGGGGATGTGGCGGGGCGGCTGGCCGCGGCGGTGCAGTAACATGCCCGCCTCACCGAGGGTGATGAGGAGCAGGGCGGGCGCCAGCGTGTCCATCAGGCGGCGGGCCACCTCGAGCAACGCGCGGTCCTCGAGGGGGGGGCGGCCGGAATGGGGATCGGGCAGGCCGGCCAGTTCAAAGGCCTCCTGGCGGTTGGGGGTCAACAGGGAGAGTCCTTCCAGCCGCAGGGCGTGGACCGGTTTGGGGTCCAGGCTCAGCCACACCCCCTGGCGGCGGCAGACCTCGCGCAGGTGGTCCAGCAGCGGCTGGGTGATCACGCCTTTGCCGTAGTCGCCCACAATGACCGCGTCGGCCCCGCGCAACCGCGCCCGCAGGCGCCGCCACAACTGATCGTTCTGCGCCGGCTCCAAGGGGGCGCGGTGTTCACGGTCCACGCGCACCACCTGCTGGCGCTGGGCCAGGATGCGGGTCTTGAGGCTGGTGGGGCGGCCCGGATGCACCACCAGCCCGCGGCAATCCACGCCGTCCCCTTCCAGCAGCCGCCGCAGCCGAGTGCCGTCGGCGTCGGGACCGATGACGGCGAACAGTTCGGCGGTGGCGCCCAGGGCGGTGAGGTTGCGGGCCACGTTGGCGGCGCCCCCGGGCATGAAGGTTTCCTGCTCGAACTCGACCACCGGCACGGGCGCCTCGGGCGAGATGCGGAGGACCCGGCCCCAGAGGAACTGGTCGAGCATGATGTCGCCCACCACCAGGACGCGCCGGCGGGTGGCGGTGCGGAGCAGGCGGCGGACGCGGGCCAGGGGCAGGTGATTCGGGTTCACGTGCGCGCTCAGGGGCTGTCCAGGAACACCGTCAACGGGCTGGTGGGCCGGGCCTCGAGACCGGGGTCGGCCAGGCCGATCTCAAAGGCGGCGCGGCCGGCCTCGACCGCGGCCTTGAAGGCGCGGGCCATGCGCACCGGATCGGCCGCCACGGCGATGGCGGTGTTCACCAGCACGGCGTCAGCGCCCAGCTCCAGGGCCGCGGCGGCGTGGCTGGGGGCGCCCAGACCGGCATCCACCACCACCGGCACGGTGGCCTGCTCGATGATGATGCGGAGCTGGTCGCGGGTTTGCAGGCCGCGGTTGGAGCCGATGGGCGAACCCAGCGGCATGACCGTGGCGGTGCCGACTTCCTCCAAGCGCTTGGCCAGCACGGGGTCGGCGTTGATGTAAGGCAACACCACGAAGCCTTCGGCCACGAGCTGTTCGGCGGCGCGCAGGGTCTCGACCGGGTCGGGCAACAGGTAACGGGGGTCGGGGTGGATTTCCAGCTTCACCCAGTGGGGCAGGCCGGCGGCGCGGGCCAGACGGGCCAGGCGGACGGCCTCGGCGGCATTGAGGGCCCCGCTGGTGTTGGGCAGCACCAGGTAGCGTTGGGGGTCAAGGAACTCGAGGATGTTGGCAAAGGGGTCCTTCCGGCCGCTCAGGTCCGCCCGCCGCAGCGCGACGGTGACGATCTCGGCGCCGCTGGCCGCCAGGGCGTCGCGCATCAACTCGGGCGAGGCGAATTTGCCCGTGCCCAGGAGCAGGCGCGAGGTGAAGGAGCGGCCGGCAATGGTCCAGGGTGTGTGTGCCACCAACATTGGCGGGACCATACGGCGGACGGCGGGGGGCGTCGAGGCGGCAATGGCCGGCGGCTACGCGCCCGGCGACGTAGGGCAGGCTACCCAGCCTGCCATGTTGCCGGCTTCGAGCCGGCGGCCGGGTGGTTGTGTCTGGACGGTCCGCCGCCCCGCCCGCCCACGTCCCGGGGTGCGGCAGACCCCGGCCTTATTGGGGAGCGAGGAGAGAAAAGGAGGAGCCCCGCCCGGCCGTTCAGCCTTGTCGGCGGGGGCGCCGCGGCTAGGCTGGGGCCATGCTCAAGCCGCGCATGGTTTTCGGGTCGTTTCCCCCCGCCTGGCTCCGTGTGGGGTGCCTGCTGGCGCTGGGGCTGGGGCTGTTGCCAGGCACGGGGTGTGGCCGCCGGGGCGCCCCGCAGGTGGAGGACGAGTTCACCCGTCTGATGAACACCGGCAAGAACTACTACGACCAGGGCCAGGTCGCGAAGGCCCTGCCGCTGTTCCAGCAGGCCGTGCAGTTGGAGCCGTCCCGGTCCGATGCCCTGCTCAACCTGGCCAACGCCCACCTCCTGGCCGACCAGCCCGAAGACGCCCTGCGCTGGGCCGAGGCGGCGTTGAGCTTCGATCGCAACTCGGCCGCCGCCTACTACGTGGCCGGCTGCGCCCACCTGCGCCTGCGCCAGTTCGAGGAGGCGGTCAAGGTCCTGTTCTCGGCGCGCGACCTCGACCCAAACGTGGCCGCCGTGCATTACCAACTGGGTCGCGCCCAGAGCGAGCTGGGCCAGTTTGAGGACGCCGCGGCCTCGCTCCAGGAGGCGGTGCGGCTGGAACCCAGACACCCGGCCGCCTGGTACGCGCTGGGCCAGGCCCTGATCCGCGCCGGCCGGCAGGACGAGGGCCTCCAGGCCATCGAGCAGCACAAGAAGGTCATGCCGCAGGACGCCCCGCCCGCCACACTCGCCACCTATGAGCGGTGCAAGCACACCGAGGCCCGCGCGCCCGAACGCCGCGAAAAACCCGACCCCCGCGGCCTGGCCCTCACCTTCGCCGAGGTCACCGTGGAGTGGTTCGGCTCCGCCGCCAGCCGCTTCGCCGCCCCGCTGGTCGTGCTGGACTACAATCGCGACGGCCGCAACAGCCTCTTCGTGCGCGAAGGCACTGACGGCTTCCGCCTGCTGGCCAACTTGAGCGGCCGCTTCGGCCCGCTCGGGGACCCGCTCCCGCTCAGGCCCGAGGCCACCTACACCCGCGCCATCGTCGGCGACCTCAACAACGACCGCTTCGACGACGTCATCGTGCTGGGCGACACCGCCGCCCACGCCTTCCGCTTCCAGACCAACGGCGCCGCGCGCGACCTGACCCGCGCCTCCGGCCTGACCGGCCTGACCGGCCGCGCGGGCGCCGTGGTGGACCTGGACTTCACCGGCAAACTCGACCTGCTGGCCGTCATGCCCGACGCCGCCCGGCTCCGCGTTTGGCGCAACTTGGGCAATATGTACTTCGTGGACATCACCGCCACCTCCGGCGTGCCGGCCACCGTCGAGGGTGCGCGGCAGATCGTGGTGGATGACTGGAACAACGATGACCTGCTGGATGTGATCGTCTCCCGTGCCGGCCAGCCGCCGCTGCTCCTGCTCAAGCAGCGGGGCGGGCCGCTGGTGCCCACCAACTTCCCGCCCGGCCAGATCGAAGGCACCGTGCTGGCCGTGGGCGATGTGAACGGCGACCTGCGCACCGACCTGCTGGTGGCGGACACGAACCACGTGGACCTGCTGCTGGGCGGCATTGATCGCTTCCACCGCCTGCCCATCGCCCAGCCCGGCCTGGAAAGCCTGCGCCTGGTGGATTATGACAACGACGGCTGGCTGGACCTGCTGACCCTGGGCCGGGGCGTCCAGCTCTGGCGCAACGTGGGTGATGGCCGCTTCGAGGACGTCACCGCGCGGGTCAAGCTCGACCTGCCGGCCCCGGCGCGGATGACCGATGCAGCGGTGGCGGACTTTGACGGCGACGGGGACCTGGACCTGGTCTTCGGCGTCGAGGGGGCCGGCCTGCGTGCCTTCCGCAACGACGGCGGCAACGCCCATCGCCTGCTCAAGCTGCGGCTGATCGGCAATCGCTCCAACGCCAACGGCCTGGGCATCCGCATCGAAATCGCCTCCGCCAGCTTCCGCCTCCACCGCACCGTGCAGGCCCCGCCCATCGAGATCGGCGTCGGCCCGCGCGAGCAACTGGACTCGCTGACCGCCCGCTGGTTCGACCTGCCCTTCAACATCGTGGACGTGAAGGTGGACCCGCAGCGGCCGCTGGAGGTGCCCGAGCCGGTCCTGCCCACCGGCTCCTGCCCGTACCTGTATGCCTGGGATGGTGAGCGGTTCCGCTTCGTCACCGATCTCCTCGGCTCGGCGCCGCTGGGCCTGCGCGTGTCCGACACGGTCTTCGCCCATGCCGACCCCCGCGAGCATGTCAGCCTGGGCGATGACACCCGCTTCCGCCCGCGGGAGGGTCGCTACGTGGTGCAAATCACCGAGGAGCTGCGCGAGGTGCTGTACCTGGACGAGGCGAAACTGGTCGTAGTGGACCACCCCGCCGGTACGGAGGTGCACACCACTGACAAGTTCCGCCCCGGCCCGCCGTTTCCGCCGGGGGAACTCTGGACCCTGCAACGCCGCGTGCCGCTGCGCGCCGCCAGCCGGCTGGATGGCAGCGATTGCACCGATCTGCTCCAGGCCGTGGACGACCGGCGCGTCTCCCCGCACCGGTTGCGCATCCCGCAGTTGCGCGGCCTGGCCGAGCCGCACGGCGTGGTGCTGGACTTCGGCCCCCTGGCGGTGGACCGGCCGCTGGTGCTGGCGCTCACCGGCTGGCTGCGCTTCGGCGGCGGCATGGCCAACGTGGCCGCTTCGCACCACCCCGAGCTGCCGTTTCCCTTCCCGCAACTCGAGGTGGAAACCTCCCCGGACCGCTGGCAGCCCGTGGACGTGGTGGCCGGCGCGCCCTCCGGTAAGACCAAGGCCATCCTCATTGACCTGGCCGGCAAACTGCCGTCGGGGAGTCGCCGCCTGCGTCTGAGCACGGCCTTCGAGATTCACTGGGACCGCATCGCCCTGTTCGAACGCCGGCTCGAAGGGGATATCAGCATCGTGCGCCTGCTGCCGGACCGCACCGACCTGCACTGGCGGGGCTTCAGCGAATACGCCGACCTGGACTGGACCTTCCCGCTCACGCCCGTTTACGAACGCGTCTTTCAAAACGCGCCCTGGACCATCACCCCGCGCGGCTGGTGCACCCGCTACGGGCCGGTGGATGAGTTGATCGCCCGCGAGGACAACGCCCTGGCCATCCTCAATGGCGGCGACGAACTGACCCTCGATTGGGCCGCCGACCGCCTCCCGCCCCGGCCCCCGGGCACCGAACGCACGTTCTTCCTCTACACCGTGGGCTGGGACAAGGACGCCGACTTCCACGTCGAGCAGGGCTGGAAGGTCGAGCCGCTGCCCTGGCATGGCATGAACGACCAGCTCTACGGGCGCGAGGAACGCCCCGCCTTCCCCAGCGACCCCCTCATGCGCCGCTACACCACCCGCTGGGTCCAGCAGTACACCTTGCGCCGCGATGCCCGCTGAACCGCCTCCCCCCTCCGGCACCGGGGCGTCCCTGACCGGCCGCGTGGCCGTGGTCACCGGCGCCAGCCGCGGCCTGGGCCGCGCCATCGCCCTGGCGCTGGCGGAGGCCGGCGCAGACCTGGCCCTGCTGGCCCGCAAGGCCGAAGCACTGGCCACCGTGGCCACCGAGGTGCAGCGCCGCGGCCGCGTCGCCCTGGTTTGCCCGTGCGATGTGACCGCGGAGACCGACGTGGCCGACGCCGCGGACCGCGTGCGGGAACGCTTCGGGGTGGTGCACATCCTGGTCAACTCGGCCGGTGTCAACCTCCGCAAGCCGATGACCGACTTCACCCTGGCCGAGTGGCGCCAGGTCCTGGACACCAACCTGACCGGGGTGTTTCTGGTGTGCCGCACGCTGGTGCCGCTGCTGCGCGGCCACGGTTACGGGCGGATTGTCAACCTGACCTCAATCCTCAGCCACGTGGCCCTGCCGGGCCGCAGCGCCTACGCGGCCAGCAAGGCCGGCCTGCTCGGCTTCACACGCGCACTGGCGTTGGAGCTGGCGCCCGAAGGTATCACCGTCAACGGTCTGAGCCCCGGGCCGGTGGCCACCGAGATCAACCGCCCCATCCTCGAAAACCCCGAGCTGTGCCGCGAGTTCACCGCGCGCATCCCCGCCGGCCGTTGGGGACGGGAGGAGGAAATCGCCAGCCTGGCCGTTTACCTCTGTTCGCCCGCCGCCGGTTGGATCACTGGCACGGACGTGGTGGTGGACGGCGGTTGGACGGCGCAGTGAGCCGGCGCCGCGCCACAGTCAGCCGGGTGGGCGGCAAGGGGCGTTGTCTGCGGGGCCTCGAGGGCTGCGTCAGGAGACACGCCAGACGATGCGGGCCTTGTTCAGGTCGTAGGGGGACATCTCCATCTTGACCTGGTCGCCGGCGGTCAGGCGGACAAAGCGCCGGCGCATCTTGCCGGAAATGGTGGCCAGCACCACGTGCTTGTTGGGCAGTTCGACGCGGAACATGGTGCCGGCGAGCACGGCCACGATCCGGCCTTCAATTTCGAGGTGGTCTTCCATGATCAAACTCAACGGCTGGCCCGGCAACACGGCCGGGCGGGGGGAAACGAAAAAGGGCGACGCCCATTACCGGGGCGTCGCCCTGCTGTCAAAAGCCTTGCGGCTCAGTACCGCTCACGCCGGCCACCGCCGTAGTCGCGCCGCGGGCCGCGGCTGTAGCCGCCGCCCCCGCCGCCGGCGGGCCGTTCCTCGCGCGGCCGGGCGATGTTGACGGTCAACGCGCGCCCGTCCAGTTCCGCGCCGTGCATGGCCTGGATGGCCTTTTGGGCCTCTTCCTCGGTGCTCATGGTGACGAAGCCGAACCCGCGCGGGCGGCCACTGACGCGGTCCACCATGAGGTTGGCTTCCACGACCACGCCGTGGGCCGCGAAGGCGTCCTGCAGGTCGTTTTCGGTGGTGTTGTAGGACAGATTGCCCACAAACAGTTTGTTGTTCATATGATGATTTGCCGTGGGGACCGACCTTGTTTCCAGACTGTTCCCGAACCGCCGGGTTTCAAATCATCACTGAACCGAGTTCAACTGAAGATTCACCATGCCGTGGAAGGACGGACGCCCTACCGCAGGCGCGAACAGTAGGGGGTCCCGGCGGGGACGCAACCGAAATCGGAAGATTTTTCAAGGTGTCCAGCCCGCAGCCGTCCGCCACCGGCGAGACCCCCGCCTCAGGCCAGACCCGCGTTGCGCCGGGCGCGGGCCAGGACTTCGCCCGCCACGGCCCGGGCGCGTGCGGCCCCCTCGCGGAGCACCTGGTGGACGTAGTCCAGGTTGGCGGCCAGCTCGGCGCGACGTTGCCGGGCCGGCGCGAAGTAGTCCCAGTAGTGCTCGAAGAGGGCTTTCTTGAGGTCCCCGTAGCCGAGGCCGCCCGCGCGCAGGCGGGCCTCGAAATCCGCCGCCACCTCCTCCTCCGCCAGCAGTTTGAGGAGCTGGATGGCGAGGTTTTTGTCAGCATCCGGCTTGGGTTCCTGCGGGCTGCGGCTGTCCATGACGATGCTCATGACTTTTTTGCGGAGGGCCTTTTCCTCGCCGAAAATCTCGAGGGTGTTGCCGTAGCTCTTGCTCATCTTCTGGCCGTCGGTGCCGGGGACCACGGCGACCTCGTCCCGGATTTGCGGCTCGGGCAGGACAAAGGTGGGGCCGTAGAGCTCGTTGAACTTGATGGCGATGTCGCGGGTGACCTCGACGTGCTGTTTCTGGTCACGGCCCACCGGGACCACGTTCGAGTCGTAAATCAGGATGTCCGCCGCCATCAGGACCGGATAGGCGAACAGGCCGTGGTTGAAGGACAGGCCCCTGGCCACCTTGTCCTTGTAGCTGTGGCAGCGCTCCAGCAGGCCCATCGGCGTCACCGTGCTCAGCATCCAGGTCAGCTCGGCCACTTCCGGGACGTCGGACTGGCGGAAGAAGACCGTGCGTGCCGGGTCCAGGCCGCAGGCCAGGAAGTCCAGCGCCACGTCCAGCGTGTAACGGCGGCGCAGCGCGGGGTCGGTCAGCGAGGTCAACGAATGCCAGTCGGCGATGAAGTAAAACGCCTCGCCGCGGGTCTGGAGTTCGATGGCCGGCCGCATCATGCCGAAGTAATTGCCCAGATGCAGCGCGCCCGAGGGCTGAATGCCTGACAGAATCCGCATGCCGCCAGCCTAGCAGGCGGCGCCGAGCCCGCGCAATCGCGCCCCCCGCCCGGGCTTGCCTTGCCGCCGCGGGGGCGGTTACTTGACCGTCATGCTCACCGCGCCCGTCGCCTGTGCCGTGGTCGCACGTCCCGCCGGCCGTGCTCGCCCACGCGGCCGACCGTGGCGGGTCCTGGCGGCGGCCGCGGGCGGGATGGTGACCGCCCTCGCGGGCGAACCGCTGTCGGCGGACGCGCTGACCCCTGCCGGTCGGTTGGCCTACTGGCATTTCGACGCCCCCGCCCTCGCCACCGCCGAGGGCGTCGCCCCGTTGAATCCGCCGCCGCTGGACTCCGGGCCGGGTTGGGACGGCCCGGCGCCCCGGTTTCCCGCCCAACCCCTGCCCGCCCCGCTGACTTACCGTGTTGCCAGCGACGGCGGCCGGCCGTTGCTGGCCGCGGCGGGGGGGGTTCGCTTTCTCTACCGGCCGGCCTGGGCAAGCAACTCCCCCCAGAGCGGCCCCGGCTACGGCTGGGGCAGGGGGCCCGGTCAGTGGGCGCGGCTGCTCGCAGTGGCCGACCGCCGTCCCCGCCCGCCCCAGCCGGTGTTGACGATCTCCGTGGACCCCGCCGGCACCAATCTGGTGGTCCAGGCGCGGGCACCCGGCGGCGCCTGGCGCACGGTTTACCAGGGCCGCATCAACTGGGTACGGCTCCAGCCCGAGTTGCGCCCGCGCGACGCCCCCGAGCCGTGGCACGAAATCGCCTTCAGCTACTCGGTCTCGAACTCGCTGCTGGTGGCCGACGGCAACCACCTCCAAGACCTGGGCACCGGTGCCTACCTCGGCCCGGGTGTGGAGCTGGGCGCGCCGCCGCAAGACCTGCTCCTGACCGTGGGCTCGGACTTGACCGGCGCCGCCCCCGCGGCCGGGGTCCTGGACGAGATCGAAACTTTTGACCGCTCGCTGGCGCCGCCGGACTTGTACGCCTTCCGCCAGACGACCGCCCTGAGCGCCCGCGTCACGCTCTCCCCGCCGGCGGTGACGCTGCGCTGGTTTGATCTGACAGGTGCGCCGCTGAGCATCCGCCGTCGCGGGGTGGGGGAGCCGGCCTGGGTCACCCTCGCGGCAGGCTGGACCCGACCGGGGTACACGGACGCCGACCCCGCCCTGCAGCCGGGCCGCGTGTACGAGTACGAGGTCGGCCCGCGCAGCACCCTGGTGAGCCTGGGGGCGGAAGTGCCCTGGCAACGCGGCCGGGTGATCCTGCTGGTCGAGCAGTCGGTGGCGCGTCCGCTGGCGCGGGAGCTGGACGAGTTGGAGGATGACCTGGTGGGCGAGGGCTGGGCCGTGGTCCGCCACACCGTGCCGCGGCACGACGACCGGGCCTGGAACCGGCAGGCCATCAACCTGGACTACGTCGAGAACCTCCAGCGCATCAAACGTCTCATCCGCGCCGAGTGCGCCGCCGCCCCGGCCGCGACCCGCGCGGTGTATCTCATCGGCCACGTGACCATCCCCTACACGGGTGCCGGCAGCGAGGACGGGCATTTCGACATGGCCGGCGCCTGGCCGGCGGATGCCTGGTACGGGGACGTGGACGGCGCATGGTCCGATCATCTGGTGGACAACGGCGCCCGGGTGACCAATCCCATCCGCCGCAACATCCCCGGCGATGGCAAGCTGGATGCCTCCACCTTCCAGGCCCACATCACCACCCCCGGCGGGGTCCCCGGCCTCGAGCTGGCGGTCGGGCGGATTGACTTTGCCCGGTTGCCGGCCTTTGGCGCGCGCAGCGAGGTCGAACTGCTGCGGCAGTACTTGCACAAGGCGCACCGTTACCGGCACAAGGCCCTGACCTTCCCGCCCGCTCTCAGGGTGGGCTCGTACTTCTACAGCCCTTTCAGCCCGGTGGGCCGGGCGCTCAACGAAAACGCCCTCCTGCTGGCCACGCGCCTGGGCGGCCTGAACCACCTCAGCCACGGCGACGCCTTCAGCCCCGGCTTCCCCTGTCTGTGGGCGATTCAGGGCGGTTACGGCGCCTACAACACGCTGCACAACGCCCGGCAGGCCGCCGCCGAGCAGGGCGTGACACCGGTCACCACGGCCGACCTGGCCGGCGGACGCATCCGCCCCGCCGCCGCGTTTTATCTGCTCAAGGGCTCGTACTTCGGCGACTGGAACAACTACCAGGACGACCTGCTGCGGGCCCTGCTGGCCCTGCCGGACTCGGGCCTGGCGGCGTTCTGGACCTACGACACGCTCTGGCGCTTCGAGCCCCTGGGCGTTGGCGGCACCCTGGGCGAGGGCCTGGTGCGCACGGCCCGTGGCGGCGCCAGCACCCGCACCACCTTCCTGCTGGGTGACCCCACCCTGCGCGCCCACGTCACCGCACCGCCCGGTGAAGTCCGGGCGCGCCGCCAGGGGCGCGCGGTCGAGTTGCGGTGGGTGCCCTCGCCGGACGCGGACGCCGGCTACCTGGTGCTGCGCTCGACCGCCGGCCGGCACGGCCCCTTCGGGCGGCTCACCGCCGCCCCGGTCAGCGACACCACCTTCACCGACCCCGCCCCACCGGCCGGCCGCAAGGTGTACCACGTCCGCGCCGTGCAACGCGTGGTCACCGGCGCCGGCGTGTTCCTCAACCTGAGTCGGGCGGTGGCGGCGAATGTCAATTGAGGGCGGTGGCGACTTGCCAAGCCGGCAGGCGCCGCCTACTAGCAGCCGATGCGCATCGTTGTCGCGGTCACCGGGGCCACGGGGGTCCTTTACACCCAGCGGTTGCTGGATCAGTTGGACGCCCGCGAGCACGAGGTGCACCTGGTCCTGAGCCGTTACGCCCCGCAGGTCATTGCCGAGGAACTGCCCGGCGGCCTGCGCCTGCCCGCGGGGGCGGTCACCCACAACCTCCGGAGCATGAACGCCCCCTTCGCCAGCGGCTCCAACGCCTTCGACGCCATGGTCATCATCCCCTGCACCATGGGCACGCTGGGCCGCATCGCCCACGGCCTGAGCGACGACCTCCTGCTGCGCGCTGCCGACGTCATGCTCAAGGAGCGCAAGAAGCTCATTCTGGTGCCGCGCGAGACACCGCTGAACCTGGTTCAGGTGCGCAACATGGAACTGCTGCTGCTGGCCGGGGCCACGCTCCTGCCGGCCAACCCCTCCTTTTACGGCAACCCCCACACCGTCACCGACGTGGTGGACACGGTGGTCGCCCGCGTCCTCGATCACCTGGGTCTCCCGCACCACCTCGGTACCCGCTGGAAAGACGAACCCGAATAACGGCCGGCGCCGCGCGGGCTGCCGGGCAGGGAAGCAGGCCGGGGCGGCAGGGACGCCGACGGGGGGCGACCAAGATGGTCGCGCCCCCCTCCCAGGAACTGACATCCGGCCCGGGCCTGCGCCCCTTCGGCTTTCGACCTTCGACCCTGTCCTTGTGGTACGGGCGTCTCGCGTGCTGGCGTTGGGGCGCTGGCAGGGGCGGGGGCGCAGACTTCAGTGGGTGACCGTCCGAAGAAGGAAGAATTGACGGGACGCCCCGGCGGGGAGTTCCACCACGTGCCACGGGCCTTCGGTGGCCACCGGCACCTCGATTGGCTGCCAGGAGGCCGGCTCCAAGGTAGCCGACACCACAAGCTGAAACTCCCCGTTGCCCGCGGGCCATTGCACGCGCACGCGGTCCGCCTGCCGGACAATCTGCAGCGTCGGACGCTCCGCCGGTGCCGCGTCGCCCAGCGACCAGGCCAGGATGCTGCCGAGGTAGCCCGGGCCGCCCAGCTCGGTGACCACCAGGAGCCGACGGTTCCAGGCGGTGAGTGTGAAATCCGGCTTGGCCCCCAGCTCGGCGCTGAATTCGGTCAGCGGCTCCAGTCGGCCTTCCCGCCACACTCCGAATACCCCCAGCCCGCCGGTACCACCTGATTCGGTGGTGACATAAAATGCCCCGTCCACTTCCCGCAGTGCTCGGGGTTTGAAGCCGGTTACCGCCCCGTCAAAGACGTGGTGTCGGGTCAACGTGCCCCCGGCCAGGTCATAGCTGACCAGCGTCCCGCCCCCCTTGCCGCTGTTGAGGGCCAGGTTGCCGCCTTCCTCCATGACGAACCACAGCCGGTCGGCGTGCAGCGTCAGGCCCCGGAGCTTGGCGCCGTGGGCCTCGGCGTGGAAGGCGACCAGGCGTGTGACCGCCCCGGTGAGCGGGTCCACTCGGAGCAGGGTGCCGGCCCCCTTGCCGCCGACCTGCGAGGCGTCGCCGCCTTCGCGCGCGCCGGCGTACAAGACTCCGGCGGCGGTGTCCGCGGCAAAGGATTCGATCTTGGTGCCGAACTCGAAGCTCAGGGGGACGCTGAGGTCCACCGTCCAGGTCTGTGGGTTGAAGCGGTCGAGCGAACCGGTGCCGGCGCCGCCCTTTTCGGTCGCCAGCCAGAGGCCGTCGCCGACCGCAACGAGCCCGGATTTCGGCTTCACGTCCCCCTCGAAGGCGTACAGCTCGGTCAAGGTCCCGGCCTCCGGGTCGAAGCGGGCGATCCAGCCGAAGCCGGTGGTGGGCGAGCCTTTCTCGCCTTGCAGGTACCAGTCCCCACCCCAGCGGACCAGGCCGCCCTTGGGCTTGGCGTCGGTGGCGAAACTGTACACCGGCGTCAGGCTGCCGGTGGCGGGATCGAACCACCCGAGGTAGCCCAGGCCGTAATCGCCGCCTTTTTCGGCGGCGAAGTAGAGGCGGCCGGCGTGTTCAAGGAAGCCGCCCTTGATCTTGGTCTCGGCGGTGAAGCCGGCCAGCAATTCAAACTGCTGCGCACGGGCCGTGGCGGGGACCAGGCCCAGGACCGCGCAGGGGAGGAGCATTTTCAGGTTCATCGCTTTCAGGTCTGTTTCAAGGTTCGGATTCGGGAAAAGGGTGGTTCAGGCTGCGTAGCGGCCGGGCCGTCAGAAGGTCAGTTGCAGGCCGGCGTAGAAGTTGCGGCCGTAGGCCGGGTCAATGCCGTCGCCCCGGATGCGGGCGTAGTAATCCTCGTCGAAGAGGTTGTTGACGCCGGCCAGCACGCTCACCGTGTCGCGGTACACAAGCACCTCGAGGGTCAGGTCCCAGGTGGTGTAGGCGGGGATGAAGCGGGCGGGATTTTCGTCGTCGGTGGCGAAGTGGTCGGCCACCCAGGTACCCAGCAGGCCGAGCTTGAGCCGCTCGCCCCAACGGTAGATCACGCCGGCGCGGACCAGCAACTCGGGGGCGTACTGGGGCCGCCTGCCGTCCAGGGCGCCGCCGTGGATTTCCGCGGCGAGCAGGGAGAAATTGCCGTGCAGCCAGAGCTGGTGCTCCGGCGGCGAGGCCGGACGCGCCTGACGCGCGCGGGCCAGGCCCAGGAGGTCCAGTTCGAGGGTGGTGTCCCAGCCGTAGTTGATCGAGCGGCCCACGGAGCGGAGCACCGTTTGCCCGGCCTGGTTGACCGTGCCGCCGTACTTGTCGTCCAGGTCCACCAGGAAGAGGCTGGTGTCCCAGCTCAGCCAGTCGCGGGGCCGGCCGCGATAGCCGACCTCGTAGGTCCACGCAGTGGTGGGGCGGACATCGCCGGCGATGACCGTGCCGCTGGCGGGGATGATGGATTCGCTGAAGAGGGTGGGCCGGTAGGCCTGGGCCACGCTGGCGTAAAGTTCCGAGCGCTGCGGCAGCGCGTACTCGAGGGCCAGGCTGACCAGCGGCTCGACCTCGAGACGATCCTTCTGCGACACCGTCGCGCCTCCCGCCCCGTCCGGCCGCCGTACCGTGAGGTCCTGGGCCACCGTGTCCAGGCGGAAGCCCGGGGTGAGCGACCAGCGACCAAACTGGAAGCGGTTTTCGGCAAAGACCGCGCCGTAGTGCACGTACCGCTGCGAGGCGCTGACCAGCGCGCCCGAATCCGCCGAGGGGCTGGCGCCGCGGGAGTCGGTGCGGGGCGAGTCATCGCGATAGAAATGCACGCCCACGGTCAGGTTCTGGTCCGCGCCGCCCAGGAGGTAGTCGTGGCGCAGGCGCGCCTCAGTGCCCAGGGTGTAGAACTCCTGGCGCTCGATTGCATTGGACTCCGCCTCCGCGCCGCCGGGGAGACGGCCGAAGCCGCCGCCGCGCTGGCGCTTGCTGAAGCGGTCGTAGTAGCCGCCCCACAGCCTGACCTCGGCCGTGGTGCGGTCGTTGAAGTCGTGGGTCACGGTCAGCGACGGTGCGTAGCGTTGGAGGCGGAAGCGGTCGTGCAGGCGGCTGGCCCGGGTGCGGTCGTCCGCGTAGTTCACCAGGCCCGGCCCGCGCTCGAGGGTCAGGCCGCCCGGCTCGCCGTGTTCTTCGGCGTAGCCGTCGAAGGCGAGCGTCCAGCGGGTGGGCTTCAACGCGCCCCACACCACCTTGAAATGGCCGCCGTCCACCACGTAGTCGCTGTTGGCGGAGCGGAAGCCGTCGCTCTGCCGGTGCTGGTAGGCGGCCAGGTAGCCCAGGCCGTTCACCGTGCCGTCCACGGCCGAGTAGGTGGCGTACAGCGCGTCGCTGCCGAACACGTGACGGGTGCGCAGGCTGAAGGCCCGGTCCAGCCGTGGCATGTAGGTCCGGTAGTTGAGCGCGCCGGCCGGCTGCGGGCCGTACATCAGGCCGGCGCCACCGCGCAGGAACTCGATCCGATCCACCAGGTCCAGCGGCGGCGTGTAGTACGACTCGGGATAGCCAAAGGGGTCAGCGTGGATCGGGATGCCGTCCTGGAGCATCTGGAGGAACTGCGCCCGGTGCGGCTCGCCGATGCCGCGGTAGCCCAGGCTCACCAGCGGCGTGGTTTCCTCGCTGTACAACACGCCCGGCGCCCGGGTCAGCGCCTGGCGGTAGTTGTTGCCGATGACCTGCGGCAGGGCGTCCAGGTCCAGAAGCGTCGCCTTCTTGCCAGAGTAGATTTGCGGTCCCAGCGCCGGCGGGAAGAACGGCTCCTGCGACACGCCTTCGCTTTCGGCCTCGCCGTACACGATCACCTTGGGGAGCGCCTCGGGTTCCGGGGCCTCAGCGGTTGCGGCCTCGGGCTGCGGTTGAGCGAGCAGACCGCAGGCCGGGGCGAGGAGGATCAACGGGCATTTCATCAGTTTCAGGGTGTGGTTCATGGGAGGGTTCGGGATGTGGATGGAATGGGACATGGAGCAAAACTGGTGGGCCCGGTCGGGTGGCGGCTCACTCACGTGCGGCCAGAGCCGGCTCGGGTCGGCCCGCGCCGGCGGGGGCGGTGGGAAGGGTCGCCGGTCGGGCCGGCTGCGGCGGCGGGGCGGTGGATCGGGCGGCCGCGGCCTTGCGGCGGGCGTTGGCGCGGCGGATCAACAGCGGCTTGGCCCAGAGATACACGCCCGACAGTGTCAGGAACAGCAACAGGCCGGCCGCCACGGTCATGACGGCCTTGCCGACCTCACCGCCGATCTTGCCGGTGTGCAGGTCGAGCAAGAACTTGCCCCAGTCAAAGGAGCGGGCCGGCTGGCCGTCCGCTCCGGCCGGGCCGAGTTTTTCGTAAGGTCCCTTGCTCACCGTCTGGCCGGTGAGGGCATGGATGAGGATCTCCCGGCCGGCGCGGCTCTTGATCTTCCAGACCAGGCCGCCGCTTTCCTGCTTGAGCTCGATGCGCTCCAGCGGCATCTCGCCCAGCGCGGCGCGAGCCCGTGCGAGGGCCTCGGCGGGCGAGACCGCTGCAGCGGCAAAGCCGTTGAGCGTGGTGAAGGTGACCGCGTGACGTCCCTCGGGCACGGCGCGGGATTCGGACATCTTCGCGGTCTCGGCCGGCTCGAGGCCCAGGGCGGTGAGGATGGGTTTCTCGTAGTTGAGGATGATGCCAGTCAGGCCAAAGACCAGAAGGAACAGCGCGGCGATGACTCCCAGCCAGGAGTGCCAGCGGCGCAAGAAGGCCAGCAGGCGGTGGGCAGGGCGTGGAGTGGAGGCGGAGGTTGGGGCGGTCATGCGGGCAGGCGATGATGCAGTTTCAATGGGCGCTCGGGGTGGTGCAGGCGTCCGGGCTGCTTCTCGGTACATGGAGTTTGCCGGTTGCGGGACTTGGGCAGGCTGGTAGCCCAAGTTCATGCGGGACAGGGCCGCGTTCAGTCGTCGGCCGCTTCGCCCTTGGATTCCTTGTCCTGGGCCTTCGAGTGGAGGGTCACCAGGTGGCCGTCGCCCATGACCTTGTTGAAGACCCTGGCGTGCCACTTGACTGGCCCCAGCTCGCCCTTGGCCACTTTTTCCATGACCTTGAGCGGCTCGTCGGCTTCCCACGGCTTGAACAGGTCGCGCGCGATGTCGAGCGTGGCGGCCAGGCTGAGGCGGTTTTTGTGAAGGTCCTCGGGCTTGCGGCCCAGGTCGAAGCCCTCGACCTGGTAACTCGATCCGCGCCGCTCGAACACCGGTCGGCGCTCGGCGAAGTCACCGTAGTCCGAAGGGCACTTGAACACCCGGGCCGTGGCGCGGGGCTCGGGCAACGCGGCCAGGACCGCGGCACCCGGCCCGCCCAGGTAGGGGGCCAGCAGGGTGTGGATGCCGTTGGTCAGGGTCTGGAGCTGCTTGCCCTTGAGAAGGTCGTCGAGTTTGAGCGCCGACTTTTTCAGCTCGAATTTGACCGGAAGCGAGTCGCCGTGGTCGTCGGCGTACATGGCCACCGCCAGGTAAATCTGGCGGAGGTTCGAGGCGCAGGCGATGCGTTTGCCCTTTTCTTTTGCGGTGGCCAGGGCGGGCAGGAGCAGGCCGACGAGGATCGCGATGATCACCATCACCACCAGCAGTTCGATCAGGGTGAAGCCGCGTGCGGGGCGCGGGGCGAACGGAACCATGCGCGTTTGCATGGCCCGAGTGTGGCCGGCGCCGCCGTCAGCCCGCTAACGGCGGCTTGCGAAAAATTGTCTGCGACTTGCAGAGGAATGTTGATTCTGAAGGCCGCAGACCGGGGGGCGCATATGCCGGTTGCTGCCGCGGTGTCGCGGCGGAACACGGCTTCCGCCGGCCCACGCCGGCGCTACCTGGCCCTTCCCGATACCGAGTGCAAAAAACGGCGCGACTCCGCCAAGCCGGGTGTAGTGGCTCGCGGTCCGGTCTGGCGCTCTTGCGGCCGGCCAGGACGGCCGGCGACCCGGTCGGTGGCCGAAACTGCAGACGTGCCATGACCCCCCTCAATGATCGCGCCGCCTGGCTCAAGGGCGGCCCGGCCCGCTGTTCGGTACCCCCCCGCGCGACCGCCCGACCCTGGCGTTTGGTGTTGCTGGGCGCTCCCGGCGTCGGCAAGGGCACCCAGGCTGAATTGCTGCACCAGCGGCTGGGGGCGTGTCAGCTCTCGACCGGCGATGTGTTCCGCGCGGCGCGGAGCCTGGAGCCGTGCGAGCGCACGCCCGCCCTGAACGAGGCGCTCGACTTCATGCGCCGGGGGGAGCTGGTGCCCGACGCCACCGTCCTGGCAATGGTGCGCGAGCGCAGGCCCTGCCTGCACTGCCAGGGCGGCTTCCTGCTGGACGGGTTCCCGCGGACGGTGGCCCAGGCCGAGGCGTTGGACCGGTTGTTGACCGAGGAGCAGGTGCGGCTCGACGCCGTGCTCAGCTACGAGCTTGAACTGGAGAAGATCGTGACCCGGCTCAGCGGCCGGCGCACCTGCGCCCGGTGCAAGGCGGTCTTTCACGTCAGCACCCGCCCCCCGCGGGTCGAGGGCTTCTGCGACCATTGCGGTGGTCCCCTGGTGCAGCGGGAAGATGACCGGCCCGAGGCCATCCGCGTGCGCATGGCGGCCTACGAGCAAAGTACCGCGCCGCTGGCCGGGTATTATCGGCAGCGCCGCCTGCTGGTGCCGATCGCGGCGGATGGCGGGCCGGAGGACATCTTCGCCCGGACCGTGGCGGCGTTGCTGGCGCGGGACGGGGTGACCGGCCCGGTACCGTGAACACCCCGGGCGGTCGCGCGAATCGGCTTCAACCCGCTGTTCCGCCCGGCTAGGTTCGCGCCATGCCGTTGCGTTGCTGGTTGGTCAAACAGGAGCCCGCCGATTACCCGTGGCGTCAGTTGGTGGCCGAAGGACGAACCGCGTGGACCGGTGTCCGCAATTTCCAGGCCCGCAATCACCTCCGCGCCATGCAGGTGGGCGATGCCGTCCTGTACTACCACAGCGGCACGGAAAAGGCCGTGGTGGGCGTGGCCCGCGTGGCGCGTCCGGCGTATCCGGACCCGACCGCCCGCGAAGGCGACTGGGTGGCGGTGGATTTGGAGCCGAAACGGGCCCTGGAGCGGCCGGTGACGCTGGCGGAGATCAAGGCGGACGCCGCGCTGCAAAACCTCCCGCTGATCCGGCAGTCCCGGCTCTCGGTGCTGCCGGTGAGCGAACCCGAGTTCCGCCGCGTGCTGGCGCGGGCGGCCAGACCCGCGCCCACCGGGCGCCGCGCCTCCTCGCAGTCATGAAAGCCCCCTGTCTCGAGCATTTCGGCCTGCCGGCGCGGGATCCTGCCGCGCTCAAAGACTGGTACGTGCGCGTGCTGGGCGCCCGTGTGGTGTGGAGTCAACCGGGACCGCCGCCGGTGTTTTTCCTGGCCTGGCCGGGTGGGGGGCCGTGGCTCGAAGTGTACGCCGCTGCGCGGGCAGTACCGGACACCGCCGACAACGTCCTGGCCGGCTGGCGTCACCTGGCGCTGCGGGTGGACTCGCTCGAGGCGGCACGCGACCAACTGGCTGCCCGCGGGGTGGTTTTCCAGGGGCCGGTCAAGCCGGCCGGCGGCGGCGGCCGGGTGCTGTTCTTTCAGGACGCCGAGGGCAACCTGTTGCACCTGGTCGAGCGATCGGCCGACAGCCCGCTGGCCGGCGCGCCGGCCTGAGCCCGCCGCCGCGATTGACCCTGCATGAAGCGTTACGACGCCATCATCTTCGACATGGACGGTGTGATCGCGGACAGCGAGCCCTGGCACGAGCGCGCCTTCCGCGAGATTTTCCACGAGCTGGGCTACGGCGAGCGCCACGGCATGGATTTCCGCGCCTACATCGGCCGGTCGGATCGCGCCCTGTGGCTGGATTTCATCGAAAAACACCAGCCGCCGCACCCCTTGGAGGAACTCCTGGCTGCCAAGCAGAATCGCCTGATCCAGATCCTCCGCCGCGAGCAGCCCATCTTTCCCGGCCTGCCGGAGCTGCTCGAGAAGCTGGCGCCGCATTACCGGCTGGCCGTGGCCTCGGGCTCCAACCACCCGGTTATTGACGAGGTGCTGGCCATGAAACAGCTCCGCCGGTTTTTCTCCGCCGTGGCCAGTACCCAGGACGTGGGCAGGTCCAAGCCCGCGCCGGACGTGTTCCTGCACGCCGCACGCCTGCTGGACGTGTCGCCCGAGTGTTGTTGCGTCATCGAAGACTCGGCCGCCGGGGTCACGGCGGCGCGCGCCGCCGGCATGGACGTTATCGCCATCACCCATTCTCTGCCGCGCGAGCAACTGGCCGGCGCCACGCACGTCGTGGACAGCTACGCGGAAATCGAGCGGCTGCTGGTCCCGACACCGGCAAAGACAACTCCCGAGCCGGCCGGGGCGGCGTGCCCGGCGCCGGCCGCGACACCCGTGATGCCGGTCCGGCCTCCCTTGATGTGACCGCGGGGGGGACGGACCGGCACGGGAGTGGCTGACTTTTTTACCGCCATGAAACGACCCGTTCTGGTTGCACTGGGGGCCGCCGCCATCTTGTGCGGACCGGCCCGCGCCGACATCGCACCGTTTGTACTGCCGTGGGACGACGCCTCACCCGGCGTCACCGACCTGTCCGGCCTGAACTCCCCCATCGGCCCGGAGGACCGGGTGGGGGTGGACGCTGCGGGCCACTTTGTCGTCCGGGGCGGGCGGGTGCGCTTCCTGGGAATGAACTTCGCCGGTGACTCGCCCTTCATGCCCACCAACAAGGCCGAGCGGGTGGCGGCCCGGCTGGCGAAGTTCGGCATCAACAACGTGCGCTTCCACCACATGGACGCGCCCTGGGCGACGGGCGGCGGCCTGTTGAGCTACACCGCCACCAGCAGCCGCAACGTCAATCCCGCCCAACTCGAGCGGCTGCACTTCCTGATCGCCCGGCTCAAGGCCCACGGCATTTACGCCAACCTCAACCTGCTGGTCGGCCGTGAATACCGCTCCGGCGACGGCCTGGGCCCCGAGGTCACCGGCATGGACTGGAAGGACCAGCACATCCTGGGCTTCTTCAACGACACCGCCCTGGCCCTGCACCAGGAATACGCCACGCGCCTGCTCACCCCCACCAACCGCTTCACCGGCCTGCCCCTGGCGCGCGACCCGGCCGTGGCCTTCGTCGAGATCATCAACGAAAACGGCCTGCTCCAGAAATGGTACGATGGCGGCCTGGACCGCCTGCCGGCCCGGTACGCGGCCGACCTGCAGGCCCGCTGGAACACCTGGCTGGCCGCGCGCTACGCCGACGACGCCGCGCTGCGGGCCGCCTGGCAGTTGGTCGAGCTGCCACTGGGGCCGAACCTGCTGCGCAACGGCACCTTTGCCGCCGGCAGCACCGCCTGGGTGCTCGAACAACACCAGGGCGCCACCGCCACCTTCACCCGCACCACCGACTTCAACGGCGCGCCGGCGGCCCGGATCACCACCACCCGCACCGGCTCGGCCGGATGGCACGTGCAGTTCAACCAGCCCGCCCTGACCGTCTCTAACGCCCAGGTGTACACGCTGATCTTCTCCGCCCGCGCAGACGCGGCGGCGGACCTGGAGGTGGCGGTCATGCAGGCGCACGACCCCTGGCAGGCCGTGGGACTGGCCCGTACGGTGCGACTGGGCACCGAGTGGCAGACCTTCACCAACTCTTTCATCGTCGTCCTGCCCTCCGGCACGCGGGACACCAACACGCGGGTCAACTTCGGCGGCCTGGGCACGCGCCTGGGCAGCGTGTGGCTGGCGGAGGTCCGCTTTCATGCCGGCGGCGCGGTGGGCACCCTGCCGGCCGGCACCTCCCTCGCCGCCCGCAACCTGCCCAACGTCCGGCAAAGCGGCGAGGGTTTCACCGGCACGCTGGCCGCGCGTCGCGACTGGCTGGCCTTTCTGCGCGATCGGGAAGTGGCCTGCTACGACGCGATGGTGGCCCACCTGCGGAACCAGTGCGGCTACCCGGGCCTGATCTTCGGCACCATCCTGGCCAACAGCCCGGCCAGCGTGCAGGCGCGGCTGGACGTGGTGGACGCCCACGCCTACTGGCAGCATCCGCAGTTCCCCGGCCAACCGTGGGACCCGGTGAACTGGATCGTGCCCAACGTCTCGATGGTCACCACCACCAACAGCGACAACACGCTGACCGGCCTCAGCCGCCAGCGCCTCCACGGCAAGCCGTTTACCGTCACCGAATACCAGCACCCCTCGCCCATGTATTACGGGGCCGAGGGGCCGGTCATGCTCGCCGCCCAGGCCGCGCTCCAGGACTGGGACGGCATCTGGCTCTTCGACTACGGCCCTGGCCACGACGGCGTGACGATGGGGCGCATCCGCGGCTTCTTCGACACCGCCCAGCATCCGCCCAAGATGGCCAACCTGCTCCTGGCCGCACACCTGTTTCGGCGCGGCGACCTGCCGCCGCTGACCAACGAGGTCGTCATGGCACTCACCCCGGAGCGCGAGCTGGACCTGCTGCTGACCCGCGCCGGGGCGTGGTCGGTCTTCAACAGCGGCCAGCTCGGCGTGCCCGCCGCCTGGGCCTTCAGCACGCGCCTGAGCGTGGCGGTGGGGGAAAACCCGCCCGGCCTGGCTCAGCCCCCGGCCAGTCCGCCGCCGGCCGGCCCGCTGCCGGTGCGCTGGCTCGACAACGGCCCCGGCCGCGGCCGGGTGCTGGTGGACACGCCGCGGACCAAGGCCGCCGTGGGCTACATCGCCGGCCGAACGCTCACACTGGGTGGGCTGGAACTGACCGCGTCTCCGGCTGAACTCCCCTGGGCATCGGTGGGCCTGACGGTGGTGCGCGGGGAGTCGTTCACCAACGGCACCTTCCTGGTCATCGCCAGCGGCTGGATCGAAAACACCGGCATGGTCTGGAAAAACGCCAACAACGACTCGGTGGGCAACCAGTGGGGCAGTGCACCCACCCGTCTGGAAGTCATCCCCTGGACGCTGCGTCTGCCGGTCGCCCCCGCGCGGGTCCGGGCCTGGGTGCTGGATGAACGCGGCCAGCGCCGCCAGCCGCTGACCCCCCAGGCCGACGGCGCGGACTTCACCCGCCTGAGTGCGCCGCCCGACGCCGCCACCTTGTGGTACGAGGTGGAAGTGGCCCCGCCGGCCACGGCCGGTTTTGAACGCTGGCGTCAGGAGCACTTCAGCCCCCCGGAACTGGCCGACCCGGACGTCAGCGGACCGGACGCCGCACCGGCCGGCGATGGCATCCCCAACTTCGTCAAGTACGTCCTCGGTCTCGCGCCGCGCGCGCCGGTGCCGCGCCGCGACCTTTTGAAATGGGCGTTGGATCCTGCCGGCGGCCGGGTCCTGTGTCTGCGGCTCCAGTACACGCAGCTTGCGGGACTCACGGAGGCCCGTGTCCGCGTGCTGGCCTCGACGAATCTCCGCGACTGGGCGCCCGTGGCCGATGCTGCGGTGCCGGTGGAGGTGGAGGACCTGGGCACGCTCCAGCGGGTCACGGTGCGCTCCTGTCCGTCGGGCGGGTCGGGGCAGTGGTTCAACCAGGTGGTCATCGAGCGGCTCGGTCCCTGAAGTGCAGGGAGGCCGCGGCGCGTCGCGCCATGCCCGTCTCGGGGTGGCGGGGATCAGGCCGGCGGTGGTGCGGGGGGCAAGGACGCCGCTGCGGCCACCGGTCGCGGCCGATGAAACACGGCCACATGGCCGACCTGTTGAACCAGCCGGCTGCCCGTGCGCCGGGCCAGTTCGGTGGCGAGGCGTTTGCGGTCCTCCTTGTGCTCGGCAAAGCGGACTTTGACCAGTTCGCGCGCCCCCAGGGCGGCGTCCAGGACCGCGTCGAAGGCCGGGGTGAGACCGGCGCGACCGAGGTGCAGGAGCGGCTCGAGCAACTGCGCCCGGGCCTGGAGGTCGCGCAACCGCGTGCCGGGGGGTGGGGCGGGCGGGTTCACGGGGTGTGGAGCGCGGGGTCCCGGACCGTACTGCCGGGGCTGACGCCGCATTCCTTGTGGACGAGCTCGATGTACAGCCGCCGCAGTTGGCCGACCAGCGGGGCGCCGGGGAAGGGCCGGCCATCCAGGGAGCGGCCTTCCACCACCCCGTGGGCGCTGTTGGTGAAGATCAGGGTGTCGGAGTTCAAAAGCTGGTTCAGTTGGATGAGGCGCTTTTTGACCTGGAAGCCCTGCTGGGCGCAGATTTCCAGGAGCACCGCGCGGGTCACGCCCGGCAACATGCCCACCGCGGCGGGGGAGGTGTAGAGGATCGGCCCGCGCACCCAGAAGAGGTTGGCGGCAGCGCCCTCGGCCACCTCGCCCTGGGTGTTCAGGAGCAGGGCTTCGTCGGCGCCGGCGGCCTCGGCCTCCTGACGGGCGAGAATCTGCAGCCACTTGCTGCCGGTCTTGTGCTGGGTGAGCCGCTCGGCGGGGACCACCCGCAGGCTGCTGGTGACGACCTGCCAGGTGGGGACCGGCTCGGGCTCCAGCGGGGGGGCTTCGTGCAGGGACATGACCACCGCGGGGGAATGAGCGCCGCGGGGCGAATAGCCGCGGGGCCCGATGCCACGGGTCAGGGTCAGGCGGAGCAGGGCGTCGGCGGTTTGGTTGGCCTCCAGGAGCTGGCGGGCGGCGCGGCGCAGGTCGGCGGGGGCGACGGGCAGGGGGAAGCCCAGGGCGGTGGCGCTGCGCTGGAGGCGGTCCAGATGCTGGTTCCAGCGGAAGACCCGGCCGTTGCACACCCGCAGCGTCTCGAACAGGCTGTCGCCGTAGAGAAAGGCGCGGTCAAACACCGAGAGCCGGGCTTCGGCCTCGGGCACCAGTTCGCCATTCACGTACACCAGCATGGGCTTTCCTTGCCTGAATCCTTTGCCGGCCGAGGGGCCGGATGCACCCTGTCCAAGCTGTCGCTTTCTGCCGCCGGGTTGTCAAGGCAATCGAGGAAGCCCCGGGCCTTGGCCCGGGTTTCGGCGGCTTCCGCCTCCGGGTCCGAATCGGCCACGATCCCGGCCCCGGCGTAGTACCAGGTGGCCTCCGGGGCACAGAAGGCGGTGCGGATGATGAGGCTGAGCTGGCTCTGGCGGTTGAAGCCCAGGTAGCCCAGCGCGCCGGTGTAGGGGCCGCGCCCCACCGGCTCCAGCGCGTCAATGATCTGCATGGCCCGGAACTTGGGGGCGCCGGTGATGCTGCCGCCCGGGAAGCAGGCCTCCAACGCTGCCAGGTGGGTCATCCCCGCCCGCAACCGCCCCTCGACCGTCGAGACCAGATGGTGCACGTGGCTGAAGTGCTCCAGCCGCATCAGCTCCGGTACCTGGACCGAACCGAAGCTGCAGACCTTGCCCAGGTCATTGCGGAGCAGGTCGGTGATCATCGTCAGCTCGGCGCGTTCCTTCGGGCTTTCCCACAGCGCCCGGGCCAGTGCGGCATCTTCGACCGCAGAGGCGCCGCGGGGCCGGGTCCCCTTGATTGGCCGGGTCTGCACCGTCACCCCATCCAGGGCGAGGAACCGCTCCAGTGAAGCCGACACCACGGCCCCTTCCGCGGTCCACAGCAACGCCGCGTAAGGGGCCGGCGAGTGCCAGGTCAGGCGCCGATACAGCGCCCAGGGGGCCAGCGCTGCCGGGACGGTCCAGCGCCGGGCCAGGTTGACCTGGTAAATGTCGCCCTGCCGGATGTAACACTGGGCCTGACGGACGCGCGCCGCGAAAGCCGCGTCGGGCAGGGTCTCCGGCGGCGCCGGGCAGGGCAGGGGAGGCGGCGGGTCGGTCGCCGCGACCGGGGCGGTCGCAAGGCGTTGTTGCCAGTACTCCAGACGCGCCTCGAGCCGGCGGCTGGAGCGGGACCCGTCCGGCTCCAGTCCGGTCGAAACAATCCAGGCCGAGCCGGGCTGGCCGTGGTCGAACACCACCAGCGAATCGTAGAAGCCCAACCAGGCATCCGGAAACGGCAGTTCCCCGACCGGGTGCGGCCGCAACTTCGGTTCCACGAACGTCCGCAGCTCGTAGCCCCAGTAGCCGGCACAAAAGCCGGCGGGGAAGGGCAGGTCTCCTTCCCCGGCCAGGTCGAAGAGGGCAAGCCAGGCCTCCAGCACGCGCCAGGGGTTGCCGTAGCTCACCACTTCCACGCCGGCGTCACCGCCGACCTCGCAGCGGCTCCCCCGGGCGCGCAACACCCGCAGCGGCGCCGCGGCCACGTACGAACGCCGTCCTGCTTCCGCCCAGGGGCCGGCGCTTTCCAACAGCACCAGCCCTTCACCGCCCCGGAAGGCGGCGGCCAGGGATTGTGGCGTGTGCCGGGTGGGAACCCGCAGGGCGCGCGTGCGCACGGCTTCAACCTATCGCGTCCAGCCCCGCTGGCCAGTCCCAAGGACGCCAGGACGGCGGTGCGACCTGGTTACCCGCCCGCGGCGCGAGACGGGGGGATCACCGGCGCCAGCCGCTCCGGTACTCGCGGTGGAGCAGGGCCTCGGCCGGGGGACAGCCGAGCACCCGGCCCTCGACGGCGTCGTACTCGAAGGGGCCCTCGACCAGGCCGGCGAGGTTGGCCAGTTGCAGCAGCTCGGTCAGCGGACCGCCCAGGCTGAAGGGGGAGAAGGTGCGACCGCGGCCCTTGCAGGCCTCGACCCATTCGCGGTGGTGACCGGGGCTGCGCGGCAGGGTTTCGGGCGGGCCGCCCTGGAAGCCCTCGAACTGCGCTTCGGGCAGGAGCACGTACCGGGTGTTCCAGGGGCACTCCGAGTAGAGCGAGCCCTTGCTGCCCACCAGCAGGTCCCCCCAGCCGGCCCGGGGCCAGCCCAGCATCAACTCCTCCGGCGGTTTTTCCCGGGCGTAGAGCACCAGTTTGGCCGGCGGCAGCGGCCCGCGGGCGGGGAACTCGATCACGGTGCGGGAGGCGCGCGGGTAGCCCTCGGCGTTGACCTCGGAGGGCCAGGTCTGGATGCGGATGCGGTGGCCTCCCGGTGTGGCCGCTGCGCGCGGTTGCCAGAGCAGGTCCAGGCGCAGGGCCCGGAAGGCGATGTTGGCGGTGTGGCAGCCGAAGTCGCCCACGATGCCGCTGCCAAAGGCCCGCCAGCCGCGCCAGGCCCCGGGCAGATAGGCCGGGTGGTAGGGCCGGAACTCGGCGGGCCCCAACCACAGGTCCCAGTCCAGGGTTTCGGGCACCGGAGGGGTGTCGGTGGGGCGCTGCAGCGGCCCGTTGCCGCCGTCGAACCACACATGGGCCTCGCGGACCTCGCCCAGCACGCCGCCCCAGGCCAGTTCCACCGCCCGGCGCAGCGGCCCGGCCGCAGAGCCTTGATTGCCCATCTGCGTCACCACGCCGTGCCGTTCGGCCGCCTCGCGGAGGACCCGCGCCTCCCGGACGGTGCGGGTGAGCGGTTTTTCGCAGAAGACGTGTTTGCCCCGCTCGATTGCCGCCAGCGCCGCCACGGCGTGGGTGTGGTCGGGGGTCGAGACGATCACGGCGTCAATCTCCGCGCCCATCTCGTCGAACATGCGGCGGTAATCCTTGAAGACCCGCGCCCCGGGAAACTGCTTGAAGGTGTCGGCAGCGTGGGCGTGGTCCACGTCGCACAGCGCGACGATGGCTTCGCCCAGGGCGGCCACCTGATCCACGTTGCTCCGCCCCTGGCCGCCGGCGCCAATCGCGGCCACGCGCAGCCGGTCATTGGCGGCCGCTGCCACGGCCCGGCGGCGGTGCGGCAGAATTAAAAACGGTCCCGCCACCAGGGTGGCGGTGGTGAGGAAACGGCGTCGGCTCAGGGAGGGGTTCATCTTCGATCACGTGTGGGTTCTCCCGCGCCGCTCCGGCAGTGCGGCCGGCGGGGCAACGGACCGAACTTTTCGCCGGCGGCGCGCAATGTCCAGTGCAGAAGTGCCGGGCCCACCGGATCGGGCTCGTCCCCCGCATGTTGGCGGCGTCGCGCCACCGCTTTGGGGGTGACGCGCGCCGAGATTTGTGGCGAACTGGGCGCCCCGAACGCATGACCGCCTCATCCCAGCCTGTCCTGCGGGGGCGCGGCGCCTCAGCCCCGGCGCGCCGGCCCAGCGTCAGTGTCGAGGACTACCTCGAGCGCATCGGGGAACTGGAAGAGCGCACCGGCGGGACGCGCATGGTGGACATTGCCCGCGCCCTGCGGGTGAGCCGGCCGTCGGTCACCGCCATGGTCAAGCGCCTGGCGGCGGCGGGCTATGTGGACTACACGCGCTACCAAGGGCTGGGCCTGACGCCCCGCGGTCGCAAGCTGGCCCGGCAGGTGCGGGACCGGCACACAATGCTGAAGCGGTTTCTGGCCATGCTGGGGGTGGACGAGGCCATCCAGGAAACGGACATCGAAGGGTGGGAGCACTGCCTGAGCACGGAGACCCTCGGCCGCGTCGAGCAACTCACCCGCTTCCTCGAGGCGCGGCCGGCGTTGCTGCGGGAACTGCGACAGATGCTGGACACGCCGTCCTGAGGGCTGCCCCCGGCCCGGCGGAGGTGCGGGCGCGTCAGGCCGTGCGCCGGTGCGCCGGGGCGCCGGGGAAGGCCGCCGGCGTCACTGCAAGCTCAGGGGCAGGGCCTGGAGGCGGCGGGCCACTTCCGCGCCGATCTGGCTGGTGTGTTGCTGGGCGATCTCCCGTCCCAGCCGGACCAGCCGGGCGGGGGGCATGCTTTGGACCTGGGCGCAGAACTGGCTGTTGACCATGATGCCCAGTAGTTCGCCCTGCTTGCTGAAGGCCAGGTCCCCCCGCGAGGGGGAGAATTTGCCGAAGATTTTGCCCACCGGCCGGCGCTGCATCCTCAGGTAGCGCGGCTGGCCGGGCACGAGCTTGAACTCGACCTCCCCGTAGTAGCCTTCCTTGCTGCCCAGGACCACGGCGTCCTGGAACTTGGCCGGGTCCTCCGACACGGGAAACGGCTCGACGCCCAGCGTGCGCACCGCCTCCTCATCGAGGGGGGCAACCAGCACCCGAGGGTCCGAGGCGACAAAGGACAGGGCCGCCAGGCTGACCGTGGCGCCTCCCCGGCCCAGCGTGCCGGTGATTTCCTCCCAGTCCGGCCCGCCGAGATACGAGGGCAGGGGGGTGTCGTGGATGTGAAACAGGGCGAAGACCCGGCCGCCATCGCGGAAGAGCACCACGCGGTCGTTTTTGAGGTCGCCCGAGCGCAGGCCCAGCAGGCCGGTGCGGGTCGCGCGGAAGCTGCTGTCCACACGGTTTTCGAGGTAGCGCTTGTAAATGGTGTTCGGGGCCAGCTCGCGGTCGGCGCGGATTTCCTCGGCCAGGACCTGGGAGCCGGCGGCGAGGGTGTCCAACCCCTTGGCCAGGGTCGAGGCATGTTCGTGAAGCCGCTCGCGGTCCTGTTCCAGCACGACCAGTTGCTGGCGGTTCTCGGCGAGCCGCTCGCGGTACTGAGCGGCCTCGGTGGCGACCTGGGCAAGGTTCGAGGCCAGCCGGGCCTTCTCGGTCTGGGCGGCCAGGGCAAAAGTTTGGAGGGAGGCGATCTGCTCCTGGAGGCGCTGAACCTCGGTACGGCGGGCGGCCAGTTCGGCCTGGAGGGCCTCGGTGCCGGCCTTGGTAGCGGTGGCCTCGGTGGTGACGCGGGTGAGGTCTTCCTGCAGCCGTTGGATGCGGGTCTGAGCCTCGGTGCGCTGGGACTCAAGCTGGGTCAGTTGCTGCTGGGCCTGGGTCTGGGCCTGCTGCAGGCGGTCGCGTTCGGCGGCGAGCTGGCGGGCGGTTTCCTCGGCGGCGCGCAGGCTGGCCTCGGTGACCTGCAGGCGCTGGTCCCGCTCGGCCAGTTCCTGCTGGCGGCTTTCGGCCAGCGTGCGGGTGAGGTCCAACTGCTGGCGGAGCTGGTCCTGGGCGGTTTTCTCACGGGCCAGGGCCTGCTGGAGGACCTCGAGCATGTCCTGCACGGCGCGGACCTCGACGCCGACGTCGGCGGCGCCGCCGCTGGGGCCATGCTGCAATTCCCGCTGGCTGCTGAACAGCGTGACCAGGCTGATCAGCAGGAAGTCCACCAGGACGACGAGGACGGCGCGGTTCATGGCGTGGCCGGTTCGGTCGCTTCTTCCGCCGCCTGGAGAATCAGGGCGCGGCGGTAGGCGCGGACGTGGATGATCTTGAGCAGCGAGGCGAAGAGTACGCCGAAGCCGGTCGAGGCGTAGGCGATCATGGGGCTGGCGGTGAAGAGGTTCAGGGCCATCAACACCAGCGCCAGGCCGGTGCCGCCCAGGCCGATGTACAGGCCGGTGTCGAAGAGGTTCTCCTCGTTGTCGAGGAGGCGGATTTTCAGCCGGCTGGGCAGCGGTTGGCGTTTGATCTCGCGCAGCCGGATGAGGCCGACGAGGTACACGGACAGCTGCACCGCGAAGAACACGGCGAGGGCGATCCAGTTGGCTTGGTTACTCATGGCACGAGGGGCGGGAGACGGGGTCTGAGCGACCGCCGCCGGGGTTTTTTGGGTGGAAAGCCACAGGGTGGGGGAGGGGGCCGGGGCCTGGGCGCGGGCCAGGCCGGGCTCGCCCAAAATCAACGCCAGTACCACGACCAGCCCCGCCACGGTCTGCTGTCGCAGGGTGCGGAAGCCGCGCACTTCCAGGGGACGTTCCAGTTCGTTGGGCGGCAAAAAATGCGGCACGGCGCGTGCCATCAAAAAGGCCCCGTCCAGCCAGAGCAGGTACTTGAGCAACAGCGCCAGCAGGGTGCTGTGCGCCGCCAGAGCCACCAGCCAGCCGAAAAGGACGTCGGCCCCTGGTACCGCCAACACCCAGGACCGCCAGCCGGCGTAGCACACGGGTTGGCCGCGCTCCAGCAGCCGCCCCAGGCCGGAACGACCGGCCGCCAGCGCCAGGCGGAGGTCGCGCAGGCCGGTTTGGGGGAAGTCGCGCAGATACCCGGCCACCGCGCCGGGCGGGGAGGCCAGTTGGAGCGCCGCGAAGATCAACGGCAGATCGGCAGGCGAGCGGATGACCTCCCGGGCCAGTGTCCGCATGCCTTCGAGGTCGGGCACGCCGGCCATGAAGGCCAGGAGCTGGTCCCAGGTCAGGCGCTTGGCCAGCGAGGTCAGGTTCAGGCACCACAATTCGAAGCGGGCGGTGTCCCCCGAACGATTGGCCTGTGCGGCCAGTTCCTCCAACTGCTGGCGCAGGGTGGGCGGCACCGCCTCCGCCTGCAACAGCAACGCCGTCAGCAGCACCGCCGCATCCAGGGGCTGACCGGAGGCCGAGCGGACCGGCGGGTAAAGGACGGTGCTCGGCCACTGGCGGGCGCGCAGAACTTCCTGCACATCCGCGCGGCGGGAACCGGCCAGGGCACGCGCCAGGGCGGTCCGCGGCGGTTCCGACAGGAGCACTTCAATGACCGTGTCACCGGTGGGAGGGATTTCGCCGGGAGGCACGCACAGTTGGCGGAGCAGGGAATTGGCCCCACCCCAGACCGAGGGCAGGGGTTGCTCGCCACGCTGGCGTTGGAGGGCGTAAAGGGTGTCGGTGGCCGCGGGCACCTCGACGCGCATGGCCGCCTGGGCCAGGAGAATGGCCGGGCCGAGCTTGTCCAGCCGTGCCGTTTGCAGGGCTTCGTCCACCAGGGTGGCTCCCTGGGCTCCGGCCTGGGTGATGACCGCGGCGTCCACGCTCCGCAGGTAGGCGGGCACCAGCAGCGCCCCGAGCACGGCCAGCAGGCCGAGCCCCACGTAGATGCTGCCCCACAGTCGGTTCACTTGCGTGTCGCGTGCCGTTATGCGCGCCCCCGACTCGCCGGCCCGGGTCGGACCCGCGAAACCCCGTGCGCGCGCTGCCTTGTCCCCGCACTCGGGACCCGCGTCCGGTACACCGCCGGGTAGGTCAAGGTGCCGACATCATGACTGCGATCTCGGGGCGGCGTCAAACCCGTAGGCGCGGGCAAAATCCGCCGGCCGAAGGGGGGAGCAATTGGGAACTCAGGAACTCGGGAAGAATCAGGGGACCGGATGTCAGAGACCGGGAGTAGCCGCCGCGGTGACGCGGCGGACAGTCAGCCCCCACCTAACTTTCCTTTCTGCCGGCCGGACAAAAAACCGAAATCCGAAGTCCGAAGTGTGGTGCGGCCGCAAAGCGCCAGAGGACTGGTACCTGTCGGCGTGTGCCGCACGGGCAGGCACGCCACAAGCGGGCGCAGGTGGGGAGGGTGGTCGTTCGGCGCGTCAGCGTCCTGGCGTGCGGCAGTCCGCTGCCGCTTTCGACAACGGATCCCTGCCAGGTCGTAGCCGCCGCGCTCACGCGACGGATCTCCGCCGGCTCACGCCAGCGGCCACACTAGCCGGCGTCCGGGCCAACAGTGCACCGACGCTCCGCCTATCGGGGGCACGGCTGCGCAGTTGCCAGCCGCGTTGCCGCGCGGTAGACTGGGCGGGTGAACTTTCCATCGCTCCTGGCCGTGCCGCTCTGGAGCGGGCTGAGTCTGGCGGTCTTCCTGCGCGCCGACCTGCCGGTGTTTGACTTCACCGACCCCGCCCAGAACGCTCAATGGGGCGAGCCGCATCATCTGGCCGCCCGCACCCCCACTCCCGAGGGGCTGGCGCTGCGCATCAACGGCCCCGACCCCTGGATCATCAGCCCCGCGCGCGATTATCCACCCGACCAGCCGCTCTGGCTGCACCTGCGGCTGAAGTCCGACCAGACCGGCACGGCCCAGGTGTTTTATTTCCCCGCCGACCGCTCGCCGAACGAGGCGGACTCGGTGCGCCTGGCGGTGCGCGGGGGGGAATGGGTTGAACTGAAGGTCCACCTGCCCGCCCTGGGCCCCCGCCACCGGCTGCGGCTGGATCCCCCCGGCAGCGGAGGTACCTGCGTGCTCGGCCGGCTCTGGTTCAGTGAGCGGGTCCAGTTGACCGACCCGGACTGGCCCCGGCCCACCGTGCCGGACCCCGGCGACGCCGCGGCGGTTCTGGAAAGCGGCGACCTCCGCGTGGTGCATCAGCGCGCCCGGTTCGGGGACTTTTTCGTGGAAGTGGCCGGGGAGCGCATGGCCGCCGGCCACAACGCCCCGCTCCTCGGCTACCTCCATGCCGGCCAGCCGCGCTGGTTCCCGGTCAACGCCCCGGACACCATCGTCACCGTCCAGACCGCTGCGCGGACCGCGCTGGCCGATGCCACCCTGGGCGGGACCCTGACCGCGCGTGCCGCCTTGCGCGACCCCGACGGGGGTCGTTGGGAGTTGGAAGTGACCTTCCGGCTGAACCACGCCGGTTCCCTGCTCTTCGAGTCACTCGCCCGCTGCGACCAGGACCGCGCGGTGCTTTACCTGCCGCTGTTCACCTTGCTGCCCGGCCTGGGCAGCTACGGCACCAACAAAACCCAGGCCCTGCTCGCCGGCGTCGAGTACCTCGAAAACGAGCCCAGCAGCTCGACCGCCGACCTGAACCCGCCCGGCTCGAACCGGCAGGTGCCCGACACCGCCAAGCTGACCTTCCCGCTCATGGCCGTGGCGGCGCGCGAACGCTACCTGGCGCTGGCCTGGAACCAGCCGCCCGGCGCCCCCACCTGTGCGGTCTTCGATTCGCCCGACCGCCTGCTGGGTTCCGGCACGCAGCTCATGGGCCTGCTGTTTCCCGGCTCGGACGGCTTCAACCGCGACGAAAGCCGCCTGGTGCCCTACGACGCCGCGCCGCTCCGGGCCCACCAGCCGGTGCGCGTGGCCGGCCTGCTGCTGGGCGGGCGCGGCCGCAGCGTGGTCCCGGCCGTACGGGCCTGGATGCAACACTTCGGCCTGCCACCCCGGCCGGAAATCCCCGGCGGCGCCTCCGCCTATCTCGAACTGGCCGCCCGTGGCTGGCTGGACTCGGACATCCGTGACGGCGACCGCTATCGCCACGCCGCGCCGGGTTTTCCCAGCGGTCCTGCGGCCGATGCGGCCCTGTTCATGGACTGGCTGGCCGGGCGGGTGGGCGATCCGGCCCTGAGCAACCGCCTGAGCGCGGCCGCCGCCGGCGCGTTGAGCCAGGTGCCGCCGCTCCGGTACAACCACGCCACCGTCGGCCACGTCCGCACCCCGGCGCCCGCGCTGGTTTACGGGGCGGTGGCTGCGAATCTCGAACAGGCCGAGACCCACGCCCGCGCGTTGCTGGGGCGCTTCGAGGCCGATGGCTTCATCCGCTACCAGCCCTCACCCGGCGGCCCGGACTACGGCCGCACCCACTGGGCGCCGGACGCCAACGGCCTGACCGCCGCCGTGGTGGCCACGCTGTTGCGGGAAGCGGCCTTCACCGGCCGGCGCGACCTGATCGAGGCCGGCCTGCGGCACCTGCGCGCGCTGTTGGCACGTTATGCCGACAGCGTCCCCCGCGGCGCGCAGACGTGGGAAATCCCGCTGCACACGCCCGACATCCTCGCCGCCGCCCACCTGGTCCACGCCGCCGTGCTCGGCCACGAACTGAGCGGGGATGCCCGCCTGCTCGAGGCGGCCGAGTACTGGGCCTGGACCGGCGTGCCGTTGGTGTACCTGCAAGCGCCCACCGACCAGCCGGTCGGCCTCTACGCCACCACGCCGGTGTTGGGGGCCACGCAGTGGATCGCGCCGATCTGGATCGGCCTGCCCGTGCAATGGTGCGGCCTGGTCTATGCCGACGCGCTGCT
Organism: Verrucomicrobiales bacterium; assembly: GCA_037439785.1. Lineage (GTDB taxonomy): Bacteria > Verrucomicrobiota > Verrucomicrobiia > Limisphaerales > J093 > DSVZ01. The sequence goes on from JBBIVJ010000014.1 coordinate 49,085, forward strand.
GCGCCTGGCCCGGCACCGTCCCGACGGGCCCTGGCGGCAACTCGCCGAAGGCATCGTCCGTTCGGGCATCCAGCAAACCTACCCCCTTGGCGACCCCCGCACCGCCGGCCTGTTGCCGGACAGCTTCAACCTCCGCGCCCAGACGCGAAATCCGGCCAACATCAATCCCGCCACCCTGTTGGCTCCGGCGATCGAGGCCCTGGGTTACCCGCCCTGGTATGACTTCCGCATGCTGGCCCGGCACGGGGTGGGGATTCACGCGGCCGGGGCGCTCTCTGAACTGAGCGAGCGGACCGATGGTTTTGCCTTCCATGTCAGTCCCTGGAGCCCGCGGCCCGGCTTTGTACTGCTGACCGGCCTGCGCCAGACGCCGCAGGTGCGCCTGGACGGTCGCAGCATTCTCCTCTCGGCCCCGCACGAGTACCACGCCGAGGCCGGCCGCCTGATCCTCCAGGTCCGGGGCCCGGTGCGGATCGAGGTGGGACATCCGGCCCTGGCGGCCGTGCACCTCCGGCGGGCGGGGCCCGGCGAGCGGGTGCAACTGCGCTGGCCGGCCGCGGCGGCCCCGGCGGGCTTTGTTCTGCAAACCGCTTCGGAGCTGGCGCCCGGTGCGGTCTGGGAAACCGTGGCCGCTGCCGCCGAACTCCAGGGCGATCACCTCACCCGGACCCTGGCGCCGTGGGAGCCGCAACGGTGGTTCCGGCTGGCCCGCTGAAGGCGCGGCCTTGCGGTGACTCCGGCGCCGGGAAGGGGCGTCGTTGCCACGGGGGAGCTCAGCGCAACTGCCCGCCCAGTTCGGCCCGGCGGGCGCGGAGCGTTTCCAGCGTGCGCCGATGGCGGGGGTCGTCGGCCAGGTTGCGTTGCTGGCCGGGGTCGCGTCGCAGGTCGTAGAGTTCCTCGATGACCGGGTCCTCGTTGAGCCAGCGCCAGTAGCTCCAGCGGGTGGTGCGCACCCCTTCGCTGGCCGGGATGCGGCCGCCGAAGTCGAAGTGGTGCTCGTAGAAGAAATCGGTGCGCCAGTCGGGGACCCGGCGGCCTTCCACCAGTGGCCGCAGTGAGCGGCCCTGCATCGCGGCCGGCACGGGCAGGCCGGCGTAGTCCAGCAGCGTGGGCGCCACGTCCAGGTTCAGCACCAGCCCCAGCCGCACCCGGCCGCGCGGGGGCCGGCGCAGGTCGGCCACCAGGAACGGGACGCGGATGGATTCCTCGTGGGGGAACCATTTGCCGGCGAGGCCGCGGTCGCCCAGGTAAAAGCCGTTGTCGGAGGTGAAGAGGATGACGGTGTGGGAGGCGAAGCCGAGCGATTCGAGGGCGTCCAGCAGGCGGCCGACCTCGCGGTCCACGCCGCTGATGAGGCGGTAGTAATCAGTGCGCGTCTCCTGCGCCTTTTCAGGGGTGGCGAACCGCCGCAGCCAGCGCGTGCGCGCCTCGGAGCGTTGCACCGCGGGGATCAACCGGGCAAAGGCCGCCTCGCGGGCCAGCGGCGGCGCGGGCGGGGGCCGGCAGAGGTAGAGGGAGTCGTCGCGCGGGTCGGTGGGGTAAAACTCCCGCGGCTGGCCGTCGCGGGCGTGCGGAGCGGTGAAGCTGATCGAGAGGCACCACGGCTGGTCCGGTCGGCAGCCGCGCAGGAACTCGATGGCCTCGTCGCCCATGCGGGCGGTGGCATGGGTGCGGGTGGGGTCCTGCGGGTCCACAAAGGGCCCGCCCTGCCCGGGCCGGCCGCGCCAGAAGTCAAAGGCCCCCGCCATCGCCGCCACCCGCTCCGGGTTGCCCACGCCGAACTTGCCGATGAAGCCGGTGCGGTAGCCCGCCGCGCGCAGCAGGGCGGGGTAGGTCCGGGCCCACTGCTCGGGGGTGAAGCCCCGGTCGAAGTCCTCAATCCCATGACGCCGCGCGTATTGCCCGCTGAAGATCGAGGCGCGGCTCGCGCTGCAGATCGAAGTGGTGACGAAGGCGTGGGCGAACCGAACACCCGCGCGGGCCAGCCGGTCAAGGTGCGGGGTATGGATGACGCGGTTGCCCGCCGCTTCGAGGGTGTCCCAGCGCTGGTCGTCGGTGACGAGGACCAGCAGGTTGGGGCGCGCGGCCTGTGCCGTCAGACAGGCCAGGGCGGGAAGCCACCACCACGGGGAACGCATGCCGAAAGCGTAGGCGGTCCGGCCGCAGACTCAAGGCGTCGGCCGCGGGCCACCGCCCGACTCGGGGGCCCGGCCCGGACTGAAACAAGCGGCTTGCCAGCGGCGGTGGGGCAGGGCTTTTTGCGGCCATGCAAGCCCACACTGAGGGCGGGTCTGCCGGCTGGCAACGCTGGCTGGGCCGCATTGAACGCTGGGGCAACGCGCTGCCGCATCCGGCCACGCTCTTTGCCCTGCTGGCCGTGGGAGTGGTCCTGGCTTCGGGAATCTTTCACGCGGCGGGCGTGAGCGTGCGCCATCCCTCGACCGGGGAACTGATCACGCCGGTGAACCTGTGCACGGTGGAGGGCCTGCAGCGCATGCTCCTGGAGGCGGTGCGGAACTTCCTGGCCTTCCCGCCACTGGGCATTTCGCTGGTGGCGCTGATGGGCATTGGCATCGCCGAGCACACGGGATTGATGGGGGCGGTGCTGCGGCTGGGGGTGTTGGCGGCGCCGCGACGCTGGATCACGCCGCTGGTGGTGTTTGCCGGGGTGCTGTCCAACGCCGGCAGCGAGGTGGGCTACGTCCTGCTGACCCCACTGGCCGCGGCGCTGTTTCATGCGCTGGGCCGGCATCCCCTGCTGGGGCTGGCCGCGGCCTTCGCCGGCGTGTCCGGCGGCTACAGCGCCAACCTGCTCATCGGCACCGTGGACGTGCTGCTGGCGGGTCTGACCCAGGCGGCGGCGCAGTTGGTCCTCCCCGACTACCGCGTCACGGCGGTGGCCAACTGGTACTTCCTGTCCGCGTCCGCCGTCGTGGTCACCGTGGTGGGGACCTGGATCACGGAGAAGGTGGTGGCGCCCCGGCTGGGGGCGTATCGCGGCGAGGCGCCGCCCACCCGCCTCGAACCCTTGACGGCGCGGGAACGGCGCGGGGTGGTGGTGGCGGCGGCCAGCGTGGTGGCGTTGGCGGCCTGGGTGCTGGCGGGGGTGCTGCCGGCGGACGGTTATCTGGTGAACCCGCGAACGCCGGGGCTGGCCCACTCGGTGTTCATGGAAGGGCTGGTGACGTTTCTGTTCCTGTTCGGGCTGGTGCCCGGCCTGGTGTACGGCGTGGTGGCCGGCACGGTGAAGAGCGATCACGACGCAGTGACCGGCATGGTGCGGACCCTCCAGGCGATGGCCAGTTTCATCGTGCTGGCCTTCTTCGCGGCCCAGTTCATCGCCTACTTCAACTGGACCCGCCTGGGGCTGATTCTGGCGGTGCGGGGCGCGGCGGGGATTCAGGCGCTGAACCTGCAGGACTGGCCGCTGGTGCTGGTGACGGCGCTGGTGCTGTTTGCCGCGGCGGTGAATCTGCTCATCTCCAGCGCCTCGGCCAAGTGGGCGCTGCTGGCCCCGGTGTTTGTGCCCATGTTCATGCTGCTGGGCTACCGGCCCGAGCTGATCCAGGCCGTGTTCCGCGTGGGGGACAGCGTCACCAACATTGTGACGCCGCTGATGGGCTACTTCCCGCTGATCCTCACCTTCGCGCAGCGGTACCAGCCGCAGGCCGGTCTGGGGACATTGATCGCCCTGATGGTACCCTATTCGCTGGCGTTTCTGGTGGCTTGGCTGGGACTGGCGCTGGCGTGGATCGCGCTCGGCCTGCCGGTCGGTCCCGGCGCGCCGCTTTACCTGGCCCCGGCCGGGGACGCGGCGCGCTGAAAAACACCTCCGCCGGCTGAGCCGTGGCCACGGCCGGGCTTTCAGGTGGTGAAGCTGGCCACCCGTGGCTGCACCAGGCGGGCGTAGTCGGCCCAGGCCATCCGGATCACCTCGGTGTGCGAGCCGGCGTTGAAGGCGAGGTGCTCGGAGGCGGCCAGCGCGGGGGCGGCGTACACCTCCAGCCCGTACAGGTTGCCGAAGGGCGGCATGGCGCCGACCTCGCAATCAGGGAACAGGCTGGCGAACTCCTCCTCCGTGGCGAAGCGCACCTCCTCCTGGCCGGTCAGCTCGACCAGGTCACGGAGCACCACCTTGCGGTGGGCGGGCAGCACCGCCATCGCAAACCGGTCACCCACCTTGATGATGACCGTCTTGGCCAGGTCCCGGCCGGGGAGGTGGACCGAAGCGGCGACCTCCTGGGCGGTGAAGGCCGGCGAGTGTGTGATGACGGTGTACTTGATTTGGTGCTGGTCCAGAAACTCCTTGAGCTTGCGGGCAATCATGGTTCCTCCGGGTTGAGCTTGACGCCTCAAGCTACGCACCCGCCCGGGCAATGCAAGGGGCGGCGCGGACTTGCGTGGGGCCGGCCCGCAAGGCTGAATGCGCCCGGCCGGCCGGCAGGGTCGGTCGCGCGCGTCCATGAACACCGGCAAGGCAGCGGCGGGAGGCGGCACCGCGTGGCGGGCCCTGGCGACCGAATACCTCGGGCTGCTGCTGGCCCTGGGCGCGTTGCTGGCCTGCTTTGGCCTCTCCACCCCGCACTTCCTGACCGCCGAGAACTTCCGCGCCCTCGCCAACCAGATTCCCGCCGCCGTGCTGCTGGCCACGGGCATGACCTGCGTGCTCATGGTGGCGGAGATTGATCTCTCGGTGGGCTCGGTGCTGGGGCTGGCGACCGCGGTGATGGGCGTGGCTCTGGCGCGCTGGGACTGGCCACTGGGCGCGGCGGTGCTGCTGGCCCTCGCCGCCGGCGCCGGCTGCGGCCTGCTCAACGGCCTGGTCACGCTGCGCTGGCAGGTGCCCTCCTTCATCGTCACCCTGGGCATGCTGGAAATGGCCCGCGGCGGCGCGCATGCCCTGTCTGGCTCGCGCACCCAGTACATCGGCGCCGAGGTGGCCGGCATAGCCGAGACGCACGTCCTGGGCTTGTCGCTGCCCTTCCTGTTGACGCTGGCGGTGGTGGCGCTGACCCATCTGACCCTGACGCGCACGGTGTTCGGGCGCTACGTGGTCGCCATCGGCACCAACGAGGAGGCCGTTCGCCTCAGCGGCATTGACCCCCGCCCGGTCAAGCTGACGGTCTTCGGCCTCTCCGGTTTGCTGGTGGGGTTGGCGGCGGTGATTGACACCTCACGGTACCAGGCGGCCAACCCGAACGCCGGCACCGGCTTCGAACTCCAGGCCATCGCCGCGGCGGTCATTGGCGGCACCAGCCTGATGGGGGGGCGCGGCTCGGTCCTGAACACTTTCCTGGGCGTGCTCATCATCACCGTGCTCAACGCCGGCCTGGCCGGCCTGGGCGCGCGGGATGAAACCAAACGCCTGGTCACCGGCGCCGTCATTGTGGCCGCGGTCATTCTCGACCGCTACCGCCAACGCCTGATGCGCCCGGCCTGAGGTCCGGCTCATGAAACCCTCCCTCGTGGTGGTGGGCAGCTCGAACACGGACATGATCATCCGTCTGGACCGCCTGCCGCGGCCGGGGGAGACGCTCCTCGGCGGCGCCTTCGCCCTGGCTGCCGGCGGCAAGGGCGCCAACCAGGCCGTTGCCGCCGCCCGCGCGGGCGGGCGGGTGACCTTCATCGCCCGCGTGGGCCGCGACCTCTTCGGTGACCAGGCCCTTGCCGGTTTCCGGCGCGACGGCCTGGACGTGCGGTTTGTCCGGCGCGACCGGACCGAACCCTCGGGCGTGGCGCTGATCTTTGTGGCGCGCAACGGCGAGAACTGCATCGCCGTGGCCGCAGGGGCCAACGCCCGGCTGGCCCCTGCGGACGTACGGAAGGCCCGTGCCGCCATCGCGCAGGCCAGTTCGGTGGTGCTGCAGCTTGAAACACCGCTGGAGGCCGTGCAGGCCGCCGCGGAACTGGCCGGCCGCACGGGCGTCCGCGTGATCCTGAATCCGGCCCCGGCCCGGCCATTGCCCGACACGTTGCTCCGCCGGGTGGCGATCCTCACCCCCAACGAAACCGAGGCGGAGCGGCTCACCGGCGTGCGTGTGCGGGACGCGGCCTCTGCCGCGAAGGCCGCCGACCGGCTGCTGGCCCGGGGCGTCCGAACGGTGATCCTCACGCTGGGGGCGCGGGGGGCGTTTATGGCGGGGCCGGAACTGCGGCGGCTGGTCCCGGGTTTCAAGGTCCGGGCCGTGGACACCACCGCTGCCGGCGACGTGTTCAACGGCGCGCTGGCCGTGGCCCTGGGCGAAGGCCGGCCGCTGCTCGATGCGGTGCGCTTTGCCCACGCCGCCGCCGCGATTTCCGTGACCCGCCCCGGCGCCCAGCCCTCGGCGCCCCGGCGGGCCGAAATCGAACGCTTTCTGGCCGCACACCGCTGAGCGGGCCGGCGCGTGCGGCCCATGTTTTGCGGCTGGCCGGCCGGGGCGGGACGGCCTAGGCTGGCGGGCCTGTGAAGCGTGCGGAGTTTGACTCCATTGAAGACCTGATCGCGGACATCCGCCGGGGGCGGATGGTGATCGTGGTGGATGACGCGGACCGGGAGAACGAGGGGGACCTGGTCATGGCCGCCGAGCACGTGACGCCCGAGGCGGTCAACTTCATGGCCCGGTTCGGCCGGGGGTTGATCTGCGTGCCCACCACCTCGGAACGGCTGCAGCAGTTGGGCATCGAGCGGATGGTCAGGGACAACCGCGAATCCTTCAAAACCGACTTCCAGGTGAGCGTGGACGCCGCCCGCGGCATCACCACCGGCATCAGCGCCGCGGACCGGGCGCGGACCATCGCCGTGCTGGCGGACCCGACGGCCACCCCCAGCGACCTGGTGCAGCCGGGGCACGTTTTCCCGTTGCGCAGCAAGCCCGGAGGCGTGCTGCAACGCGCCGGCCACACCGAGGCCGCGGTGGACCTGGCGCTGCTGGCCGGCTGCCGGCCCGTGGCGGTGATCTGCGAGATCATGAGCGACGACGGCTCGATGGCCCGGTTGCCCGAGCTGCGGCGCTTCGCCCGCCGGCACAAGCTGCGGTTGGGGACCATCGAGGCGCTCATTGCCCATCGCCGTACCCGCGAACGGCTGGTCGAACGGCTCGAGACCGTCCACCTGCCCACCGAGTATGGCGATTTTGACCTGCACCTGTACCGGTCCAAGCTCGACGGCCAGCACCACCTGGCGCTGGTGCGGGGCGCAGTGGCCGGCCGCGACCACGTCCTGGTGCGCGTCCACAGCGAATGCCTGACCGGCGACGTGTTCGGCTCGCGGCGGTGCGACTGCGGGCCGCAGCTTCACCAGGCGCTGCGGCAGATCAGCGAGGCCGGCCGCGGCGTGCTGGTGTACATGCGCCAGGAGGGCCGCGGCATCGGCCTGCCCGCCAAAATCCGCGCCTACAAACTCCAGGAGGCCGGCCTGGACACCGTCGAAGCCAACCTCAAGCTCGGCTTCCCGATGGACCTGCGCGAGTACGGCCTGGGCGCGCAAATCCTCGCCGACCTCGGCCTGCGCACCATCCGCCTGCTCACCAACAATCCCCGCAAGCTGGTCGGCCTGGAAGGCTACGGCCTGACCATCACCGAGGTGGTGCCCATCCGCGTCCCGCCCAATCCCCACAACGCCCGCTACCTCCAGGCCAAGCGCGAGAAAATGGGACATCTGCTCTGAACCCATCCCGCCCGCCCGGCCATGCTGCTAGCCCTCAAACCCCGCAAGGTGCGCGCCCGCGGCGGCCGTTTCGCCGTGGTCGCCTCGCGCTACAACCCCCGCTACGCCGACGCCCTGGTCCGCGCCGCGCGCTCCACCCTCCAGGCGGCGGGGGCGGAGGTGACGGTGTACCGCGTGCCGGGGGCCTTCGAGATTCCGGCCGTCGCCGCCCGGCTGGTCCGCGCCCCGGCCCCGCGCTTCGAGGCCCTGATCTGTCTGGGCGTGGTGGTCCGCGGCGAAACGGCCCATGCCGACCTCATCGGTCGTGCGGTGACCGACGCGCTGATGCGGCTGCAGCTCGAGCACGCCCTGCCGGTCATCCACGAGGTCCTGCTGCTGGACAACGAGGACCAGGCCCGGGCCCGGTGCCTAGGCGAACTCAACCGCGGGCGCGAGGCCGCCGAGACGGCCCTGGCCATGGCCGCGTTGATGCGGCGGCTGGCCTGAACGGCGCCGGCTCGTGGTGGTGGGCCTGCCCGTGCGGCGCACGGACAGGCGCCCATCCGCCGGTGTTTAGCAGGCTGTTGAAAAAAGTGGTGTTCCAAGAAAATGACCTTCGAATTTCCTTGGAAATGCGCATGTTTTTGTCCGCGAAATGACTTTTTCAACACCCTGTTAGGGGCACGGGCAGCTTCGGGCTTGGGGTTTTGGATTTCGGGGTTAGTTGGTAGCCGCCGGCGTGAGCCGGCAGACAGATGGTCCGCCGCGTGTCCACGGCGGCTAGGGGGAAGCGGGGCGCAGGCTTACCAAGGGAAAAGGCCGGATCGGCGGGGGCGCCGACCCTCCTACCAGCCGACGAGAAGAGACCACTTCGGGGAGGGACCGCGTCCTCGCGGTCCCCACCGGAACAGGCAGGCCGCACGCGCCAGACCACCGTAGCGCCGACTGGCAGCTCGCGATACGGCCGGATGCCCAAGAGCGCCGGCCGTCGGCCGGTCGGCGAAACGGTGGCCGGTCCCTTCAGCCCCCCCGCCCGCCGGCTCGAAGCCGGCGACACGGCAGGCCGGGAAGCCTGCGCTACTTGCCGGGCTGGTAGCCCGGCGGGACGGGCAGGTTGCCCGTTCCACCCAGGGCCGGCTGGAAGCCGGCGCGTCTGTTGACTGTCCCCGCGTCACCGCAGCGGCTACAGCCGGGCGGTTAAACCCGGCGCGGCAGGGTCGCGTTTGAGATTGCGAGCAGGGGCCGCCGGTTTTTTAACTCCATGCCGTGCGCACTGTGACCGCATCCATCAGCCCGGTCAGTGGCGGCGCGGGCGGAGAACAGCTCCTGCGGCGGGCCGGCCGGAGCGGGGGGGGCCGTTCCCCGGTCTGGGGGTGCGTGGGTGCGGCGTTGCTGCTGGTGGCGGGAGGGACGGGGTGCTCGACCTCGCACGCCAAGCGGCTGGCCTACCGCTACACGCCGGCCTACGGGGTCGAGGACCCGGCGTTTGTGCGGGTGCTGGAGGGGCAGGGCGGGGGGGTGGCCGAGGGCAACCGGGCGGTCCTGCTCAACAACGGGAACGAGTTTTTCCCGGCCATGTTCGAGGCCATCCGGCAGGCGCGGCACAGCATCAACCTCGAGTTGTACATCTTTGCCGAGGGCCGGGTGGGACAGGCGTTTGCCGAGGCGCTCAGCGCCCGGGCGCGGGAAGGGGTGGTGGTGCGGGTGCTGGTGGATGCGTTCGGGGACCGGACGGGTCGGTTGAACCGGGCGATGGAGGCGGCGGGGGTGCGGTTCCGCGCCTACAAGCCCATCCGGCTCTGGCAACTGCCCAAGACCGGCGACCGCACGCACCGCAAGATTCTCACCGTGGATGGCCGCATCGGCTTCACCGGGGGGTTTGGGGTGGATGACCGGTGGGCGGGGGACGCGCGGCATCCCGGGGAGTGGCGCGAGGTGGTGGTGCAGGTCGAAGGACCGGTGGTGCAGCAGTTGCAGCGGCTGTTTCTGTATAACTGGCTGTACGCCACGGGGGAGGTGTTGGATGAGCCGGGCAGCTTCGATCCGGTCCCCCCGGCGGGTCCGCTCCGGGCGCAGGCGGTGGGCAGCACGCGAGGCTCCCATGTCTCCCCCGCCAAGCTCCATTACTACACGGCCATCAAGGCCGCCCGGCGGCGGGTGTGGATCGAGAGCGCCTATTTTTTGCCGGACCGGGACTTCCTCCGTGCGCTGGTGGCCGCCGCGCAGCGGGGGGTGGACGTCCGGCTGCTGCTGCCGGGGCGGCACACGGACATTCCGCTGTCCCGCTATGCGGCGCGCAGTGATTACGATGAGCTGCTCCGGGGCGGGGTGCGCATCTTCGAGTACCAGCCCACCATGCTGCACACCAAGTTGATGGTGGTGGACAGCCTCTGGACCAGCATCGGCTCGATCAACTTCACCGCCCGCTCGATGCGGGCCAACGCCGAGGCCAACGTGGCCGTGCTTGATCGGGATTTCGCCCGCCAGGCCGAGGCCCTCATCGAGGCCGACCTGGCCGAATGCGTCGAGATCACGCGTGAGGCGTGGGCGCGGCGCGGGCTGTGCGAGCGGCTGCGGGAAAGCTACGCCAGTCTGTACAAATCGCTGTTTTGAGGGGCGCGGCGGCGGCCGGAGCCGGCTCAGGGCAGCAGGGTGGAGCCCATCAGCCAGCGGTCGCACTCGCGGGCGGCGCCGCGGCCTTCCTGGATTGCCCACACCACCAGGCTTTGGCCGCGCCGGCAGTCCCCGGCGGCAAAAACGCCCGGCACGTTGGTGTGGTAGTGGCCGGGCTCGGCCTTGATGTTCGAGCGGGGGTCCCGCTCGAGGCCGAGCTGGTCCAGGAGGGCCTGCTCGGGCCCCAGGAAGCCCATCGCCAGCAGGACCAGTTGCGCGGGCAGCTCCTTTTCGGTGCCGGGCACTTCCCGGGGCAGGTACCGGCCCTGGGCGTCTTTTTCCCAGGTGACCTGAACCGTGCGCACGCCGGCCACGTGGCCCTGGGCATCGCCGAGGAACTTTTTGACCGTGGTGAGGTACACGCGGGGGTCGGCGCCAAAGACGGCGGCGGCCTCTTCCTGGCCGTAGTCGAGGCGGTAGATTTTGGGCCACTCGGGCCAGGGGTTGTCCGGGGCGCGCTCCAGAGGGGGGCGGGGGAGGATTTCCAGTTGGACCAGGCTGCGGCAGCCCTGACGCAGGGCGGTGCCGCAGCAGTCGGTGCCGGTGTCGCCGCCGCCCACCACCACGACGTCCTTGCCGGCGGCGTCCAGAAAGCTGCCGTCGGCGGTGCCGTCGAGCAGGCGGCGGGTGCTGGCGGTGAGGTATTCCATGGCGAAGTGGACGCCGCGCAGGTCGCGGCCCTCGACCGGCAGGTCGCGCGGGCGAGTGGCGCCGGTGCAGAGGATGACGGCGTCGAAACGGGAGCGCAGAAGGCGGGGGTCGTAGTTGACGCCCACCTCGGTGCCGGTGAGGAAGTGGACGCCCTCGGCGGCCATCAGGTCCACCCGGCGCTGCACGATCTGCTTGTCCAGTTTCATGTTGGGGATGCCGTACTGGAGCAGGCCGCCGGGGCGGTCGGCGCGTTCAAAGACGGTGACCTCGTGGCCGGCGCGGTTGAGTTGGGCGGCGGCGGCCAGGCCGGCGGGGCCGGAGCCGACGATGGCGACGCGTTTGTCGGTGCGTACGGCGGGGGGGTGGGGTTGGACCCAGCCCTCGTCCCAGCCGCGGTCAATGATGGCGCACTCGATTGCCTTGATGGTGACCGGGGCGGTGACCAGGCCGGCGTTGCAGGAGCCCTCGCAGGGGGCGGGGCAGACGCGGCCGGTGAACTCGGGGAAGTTGATGGTCTTGTGGAGCCGTTCGAGGGCCTCGGCCCAGAGGCCGCGATAGACCAGGTCGTTCCACTCGGGAATGAGGTTGTTGATGGGGCAGCCGGAGGCCATCCCGTTGAGGATTTTGCCGATGTGGCAGAACGGCGTGCCGCAGTCCATGCAGCGGGCGGCCTGCTGACGGAGGCGATCATCGGAGGCGTGCCGGTGGAACTCGTTCCAGTCCGTGAGGCGCTCGAGGGCGGGCCGGTCCAGGGGCAGTTCGCGGGCGTATTCGAGGAAACCGGTGGGTTTTCCCATGTTGGCAAAAGGGGTGGGGGAGGAGGCGGGGTTCAGCCGCCGCCCACGCGCGCGAGGTCGCGGGCATTTTCCTCGAAGGCCGCCATCCAGGCGGCGTCGCCGCTGAGGCCGGAGTCGGCCACGCGTTTGAAGGCCTGCAACATGCGGCGGTAGTCCTTGGGCAGGACCTTGACGAAGCGGGGGCGGTAGTCCTCCCAGTGGACGAGGATTTTGAGGGCGCGCTCGCTGCGGGTGTATTCGGCGTGGCGCTGGATGAGGTCGCGCACCAGCTCGATCTCCTCGGGGTCATTCAGCGGTTCCAGACCCACCATCTGCAGGTTGCAGCGGCGGGGGAAGTCGCCAGTCTCGTCCAGCACGTAGGCGATGCCGCCGGACATGCCGGCGGCGAAGTTGCGGCCGGTGGGACCCAGCACCACCACGCGGCCGCCGGTCATGTACTCGCAGCCGTGGTCGCCCACGGCCTCGACCACCGCGTGGATGCCGCTGTTGCGGACGCAGAACCGTTCGCCGGCCATGCCGCGGATGAAGGCCTCGCCGCTGGTGGCGCCGTAGAAGGCCACGTTGCCGATGATGATGTTTTCCTCCGGCACGAAGGTCGAGCCGGCGGGGGGGTACACGATGATGCGGCCGCCGGACAGGCCCTTGCCGAGGTAGTCGTTGGCGTCGCCTTCCAGGATCAGCGTCATGCCGGGGGGGATGAAGGCGCCGAAGCTCTGGCCGGCCGAGCCCTTGAAGTGCAGGCGGATGGTGTCGTCGGGCAGTCCCTCGGCACCGTAGCGGCGGGTGATTTCGCTGCCGGTGAGGGTGCCGACCACGCGGTGGATGTTGCGGATGGGCAGTTCGGCGCGGACGCGCTCGCCGCGTTCGAGGGCGGGGCGGCAGAGGCCCAGGAGGATGGTCTTGTCCAGCGAGCGTTCCAGGCCGTGGTCCTGGGGTTGCTGGCAGTAGCGGCCCACGGTGGGGGGCACCTCCGGTTGGTAGAGGAGGTTGGTCAGGTCCAGGCCGCGGGCCTTCCAATGGTCCACCGCCCGGCGGGGTTCGAGCACGTCGGTGCGACCGATCATCTCGTTGAGGGTGCGGAAGCCGAGGCGGGCCATCCACTCGCGGACCTCCTGGGCGACGAAGCGCATGAAGTTGACGGTGTGCTCGGGTTTGCCGGTGAAGTTTTTGCGCAGGCGCGGGTCCTGGGTGGCCACGCCGACGGGGCAGGTGTTGAGGTGGCAGACGCGCATCATGATGCAGCCCATCGAGACCAGGGGGGCGGTGGCGAAGCCGAATTCCTCGGCCCCGAGCAGGGCGGCGATGATCACGTCGCGGCCGGTCTTCAACTGGCCGTCGGTCTCGACCACGATGCGGCTGCGGAGGTTGTTCAGGACCAGGGTTTGGTGGGTTTCGGCCAGGCCCAGTTCCCAGGGCAGGCCCGCGTGTTTGATGCTGGTCAGGGGGGAGGCGCCGGTGCCGCCGTCGTGGCCGCTGATGAGCACGACATCGGCATGGGCCTTGGCGACGCCGGCGGCGACGGTGCCGACGCCGACCTCGGCCACGAGCTTGACGCTGATGCGGGCGTGTTCGTTGGCGTTTTTGAGGTCGTGGATGAGTTCGGCCAGGTCCTCGATCGAGTAGATGTCGTGGTGCGGGGGCGGGGAGATGAGGCCGACGCCGGGGGTCGAATGCCGGACCTTGGCGATCCAGGGATAGACCTTGCCGCCGGGCAACTGGCCGCCTTCACCCGGCTTGGCGCCCTGGGCCATTTTGATTTGGAGTTCCCGGGCGTTGACCAGGTAGAGGCTGGTGACGCCGAAGCGGCCGGAGGCGACCTGCTTGATGGCGGAGTTTTTCGCGTCGCCCTGTTCGTTGGTCCAGGTGTAGCGCTCGGGGTCTTCGCCCCCCTCGCCGGTGTTGCTCTTGCCGCCGATGCGGTTCATGGCGATGGCGAGGGTCTCGTGGGCCTCGCGGCTGATCGAGCCGTAGCTCATGGCCCCGGTCTTGAAACGGCGCATGATGGCCTCGACGGGCTCGACCTCCTCGATGGGCACGGGGGTGCGGGGCTTGAAGTCCAGGAGGCTGCGCAAGGTGCAGAGGTCGTGCGACTGCTCGTTCACCAGGGCGGCGTACTGCTGGTACACCGCGTAGCTGCCGGTGCGCACGGCCTTCTGGAGGGTGTGGATGGTTTCGGGATTGAAAAGGTGGAACTCGCCGTCCTGGCGCCACTGGTACTGGCCGCCGGGATCCAGCACGGCGCCGTTGACCGGCCGCGGCGGGCAGGCCTGGCGGTGCCGCCGCAGGACTTCCTCGGCGATCACGTCCAGGCCGGCCCCCTCGACCCGGGAGGGGGTCCAGGTGAAGTACTTGTCCACCACCGAATGGTGGAGGCCGATGGCCTCGAAGATTTGCGCCCCGCGGTAGCTCTGGATGGTGGAGATGCCCATCTTGGAGCAGACCTTGACCACGCCCTTGACCGCGGCCTTGGCGTAGTTTTTGCAGGCGGTCTGGTGGTCCATGTCGCGCAACAGCCCCTGGCGGATGAGGTCATCGAGGCTCTCGAAGGCCAGGTAGGGGTTGATGGCGCTGCAGCCGTAGCCGATGAGCAGGGCGAAGTGGTGCACCTCGCGGGGCTCCCCCGACTCGAGCACCAGGCTGACACGGGTGCGGGTGCCGACGCGGATGAGGTGGTGGTGGAGGCCGGAGACGGCCAGCAGGGCGGGGATGGGCGTTTGATCGGCGTCCACGCCGCGGTCGGAGAGGATGAGGATGTTGGCGCCCTCGGCGATGGCCTTGTCGGCGCGGACGTAGAGGGCATTCATGGCGCGCTCGAGCCCCACGCCGCCTTCGGCGGGGTTGAAGAGGATGGGCAGGGTGAAGGGCTTGAAGCCGCCCTGGTTGACCTGGCGAATCTTGGCCAGCTCCTCGTTGGTGAGGATGGGGTTTTTGAGGTGGATGCGGCGGCAGTGTTCGGGCCGCGGATTGAGCAGGTCGCCTTCGGCGCCAAGGTTGGTGTCGGTGGCGGTGACGATCTCCTCGCGGATGCAGTCAATGGGCGGGTTGGTGACCTGGGCAAAGAGCTGCTTGAAGTAGTCGTAGAGCAGGCGCGGGCGGCTGGACAGGACCGCGAGGGGGGCATCGTTGCCCATCGAGCCGACCGCCTCGACGCCGTCGCGCGCCATCGGCAGCATGAGCAGGCGGAGGTCCTCGAAGGTGTAGCCGAAGGCGATCTGGCGTTGGAGGACGGTGCGGTGGTCCGGCTCGGGCACGCTCAGGGGTTCGGGCAGGTGGCTCAGCTCGATCATGTGCTGGTTGAGCCATTCCCGGTACGGGTGCGCGGTGGTGATCTGCCGCTTGATTTCCTCGTCGGACACGATGCGGCCCTCCTGGGTGTCCACCAGGAACATGCGGCCGGGCTGGAGCCGGCCCTTGTGGAGGATGCGCTCGGGGGGGATGTCCAGCACGCCCACCTCCGAGGCCATGATCACCAGCTCGTCCTTGGTGACGTAGTAGCGGGAGGGACGCAGGCCGTTACGGTCAAGCACGGCGCCGATGCGGATGCCGTCGGTGAAGGCAATCGAGGCCGGGCCGTCCCACGGCTCCATGAGGCAGGAGTGGTACTCGTAGAAGGCCTTGCGGGCGTCGTTCAGGGACTCGTGGTTCTGCCACGGCTCGGGGATCATCATCATGACCGCGTGGGGCAGGGAGCGGCCGGCCAGCACCAGCAGCTCCAGGCAGTTGTCGAACATGGCCGAGTCGCTGCCGTTGGGGTTGATGATGGGGAGAATGGCCTTGATGTCCTCGCCGAAGAGTTCGGAGCGGAACATGGCCTGGCGGGCGTGCATCCAGTTGATGTTGCCGCGCAGGGTGTTGATTTCACCGTTGTGGGCCACGTAGCGGTAGGGATGGCCGCGCTCCCAACTGGGAAAGGTGTTGGTGCTGAAACGCGAGTGCACCAGGGCCAGGGCGCTTTCCAGGTCCGGGTCCAGCAGGTCCGGGTAGTAGCGCGGGAGCTGGTCAGGCATGAGCATGCCCTTGTACACGATGGTCTTGTAGGAGAGGCTGGCGCTGTACCAGTAGTGGCTGCCCTTGAGGCCGGAGTTGCGGATTTCGGTCACCGCCCGTTTGCGGATGACGTAAAGCTTGCGCTCGAAGGCCAGGTCATCGGCCAGGTCCGGCCCGCGGCGGATGAAGACCTGGCGCATGAACGGCTCGCTGGCACGGGCAGTTTCGCCGATCATTGAGTTGTCGGTCGGCACGGTGCGCCAGCCCAGGACCTCCTGGCCCTCCTCGGCGGCGATCACCTCGAAGAGGCGTTCGCAGTTGCGCCGCGCCCCCGGCTCGGGCGGCAGGAACATCATCCCCACGCCGTACTGACCGGGCGGGGGCAGTGGGATGCCCACCTGGCGGGCGACCTTGCACAGGAACTTGTGCGGCATCTGCAGCAGGATGCCGGCACCGTCGCCGGTGTTGGTCTCCGCCCCGCAGGCGCCGCGATGGGTCAGGTTCAGCAGCACCTGCAGGCCCTGTTCGACCAGCGTGTGGGAGGCGCGGCCCTTGATGTTTACCACAAAACCCACCCCACAGGCGTCGTGCTCGAACCAGGGGTCGTAGAGGCCCTGCTTGGGCGGCGGCCCCAGCAAGGGCTGAGGGCCCCCGGGGGCGGCGGGGCGGACCTGCGGGTGGGGGCTGGACTGGCGCTTTGTCATCGCTCGATTTCGGTGTTCACGGCCCGGCCGTGAGTAAAATTGCGAGATTAATAGCCACGGCCGCTTCCCGGCGCAATAAGACATTCGGGGGGGCCGCCAGCGGTTCCGGCGCACGGCCGGGCCGCGAAAAGAATCGGTTTCGCGGCACGGGGTCAAGTCCCGAGCCACAGGCGGCGGTTGAAAAGTGCGGTCCGGCCGCCAATATCGCCGCGCATGACCTTCCTGCCCGTCGTCGTCCGGGAGCTGCGAGTGGCCGCCCGGCGGCCGGGCACGTACTGGAACCGTTTGGTGGCGGCGGCGGTGGCCCTGGGGATCGCCGCCGTGGTGTATTCGCTCCTGAGTGCCGGCACCGGCGGGCCGTCGGAGCTGGGGCTGTACCTGTTCGTGACGCTGGCCTGGCTGCAGTTCTTGTTTTGTCTGCCGGCCGGCCCGCGCCTGACGGCGGACATCATCAGCGAGGAACGGCGGGAGGGCACGTTGGGGTTGCTGTTCCTGACCGATCTCAAGGGCTACGACATCGTGCTGGGCAAGCTGGTCGCCGCCTCGTTTGACGGGGTGTACGCCCTGCTGGGAGCGGTGCCCATCCTCGGGCTGTGCGTGTTGCTGGGGGGGGTGAGCGGCCAGCAGTTTGGCCTGACGGTGCTGGTGCTGCTCAACACCCTGTTCGTCTCGCTGGCGGTGAGCTGCTGGGTTTCGACGTGGTTTGAAAACGGCCGGCGGGCCCAACTGGTCAGTGTGCTGACCGTGCTTGGCCTGGTGCTGGGGCCCTGGGGGGTGATGTGGCTGGAGGCGGTGCGGGACAACTTCAACCAGCCCCCCACCTTCCTCTGGCTGGCGCCCAGCCCCGTCCTGCCGATGATCATCGCCGTCCTGCCCCCCACTGCGCTGCCGCCGGTTTCCTTTGGACCGTTTGTCGAGCTGTTCTGGCCGTCGCTGGCCGCCCAGTTCCTGCTGGGCGTGCTGGCCCTGCTGGGGAGCAGCCGGGCGGTCGCGCGGGTCTGGCGGGACCGGCCTGTGGGCCACTGGCGGGCGCGCTGGCTGGCGGCCTGGCAGCGGTACAAGTACGGCATCGGCCCCGCGCGGGCGGCCCACCGGGCCCGGCTGCTGGCCATCAACCCGATCTACTGGCTGCTGGCCCGCGACCGGCTCAGCCCGCGCCTGGTCTGGGGGGTCCTGGCCGTCGCGGCCCTGTTTTTTCTCTGGGTCCGCCTCGAGTTTCCCGAGGACTGGGCCGACCCGGGCTGGTTGACGGTTTTCTCGCAGGGGCTCTACGGCGTGCTCAAGCTCTGGATCGCGGCGGTGGCGGTGGTGCGCCTGGCGGAGGACAAGCGCAGCGGCGCGCTGGAACTGCTGTTGACCGCCCCGCTAACGCTGCGGGAGCTGTCGGCCGGCCTGCGCCACGCCCTGCAGCGGCAATTTCTGGGGCCGGTGCTCGCGGTGCTGGCCGCGGATGTCTGGTTTTGGCAGCTCAGCGTCGCGGCCGGCTACACCGGGGGGGAGCCCACTTCGGGCATGTACCTGGCCCGGATGAGCCTGCTGGTGCTGGACGCGGTGGTGCTCTGGCAACTGGGGCCGTGGGTGGCCGTGACCGTGCGGCATCCCAACCTCGCGGTCGCCCACCTGTTGATCCGCGTCTGCGTTCTACCCTGGCTGGCCTTTCTGGGCGGCCTCACCCTGCTGGCCCTGCTGGACCTGTGGCGCGTCTGGTCGCCGGCCTCGCCCCTGGAAGAGTGGCATTATCTGGGGGCCTGGTTTGCGCTGGGGCTGGTCAACGACCTGTTTTGGCTGGCCTGGGCGCGCCGACAGATGCGCCGGCGCTTCCGCGCGGCGGCCGCGGAACGCCCCGCCGGCCGGCGGGGGGGCTGGTGGCGACGCCGCCCGCAGGTGGCCGGCTGAGGAGGCCGCAGAATGCATCTGCTTCCGGTTGCCCACCGCGAGCTGCGCGTGGCCGCGCGTCAGGGCCGAACCTACTACGGCCGGGCGGCCGTGGCCGCGGGGGCGCTGGCGGCCATCCTGTTTTTCCGGCCGTGGGCCTCCCTGCTGGGGTTTCAGGGCGGGCGGCAAACCTTTTTCCTTCTGGCCCAGGCGGCCAACCTCTTCTGTCTGTGGACAGGGTTGTATCTGACTGCCGACGCCATCAGCCGCGAACGGCGGGAGGGGACGTTGGGGCTGCTCTTCTTGAGCCATCTCCACGGCTGGGATGTGGTGCTGGGCAAGCTGATCGCCCGGGTCGCGCTGGCCTTTTACGGGTTGCTGGCGGCCATGCCGGTCCTGGCGCTGACGTTGCTCGCCGGCGGGGTGACCGGCGGGGAATTCGCGTGGACCATGCTGGTGCTGGTCAACACCCTGTTCTTCGCCACCAGCCTGGGGCTGGCCCTCTCGGCGGTGGCGACGGACCCGCGCACGACCCGCAACCTTGCCCTGGCCGCCGGCCTGTTCCTGTGGCTGGGACTACCGATGCTGCGGCAAATGCTGAATGCCCTGGGCGTCTTTCCCCCGCTGGCCACGGCGCTGATCGGGCTCTCGCCTCTGGCCGCCCTGGCCTTCAGCGTCGCCGGTCCGGCCATGCCGGGCGCGGGGGTCTTTCTGCCGGGCGCCGCGTTCTTGCCGGCCCTGCTGGCAAGTCATCTCGAGGCCTGGTTGTTCCTGGCGTTGGCGGCGCGGTGGACGGCGCGGGTCTGGCGCGAGCGGCCCGCCGGCGCGGCGAAGCGACGTTGGGAAAGCTGGTGGCGGGTTTTCCAACTGGGACCGCCGGAGACGCGTGCGGCCCGTCGGCGCCGGCTGCTCGAGGTGGGGGCGTTTTACTGGCTGTTTGCCCGCCGCCGCTGGAAACCGCTCGGCCCGCCGGGGCTGGTGGGATTGGCGTTGGCAGGGCTGGGCGTCGCCTGGTGGGTGGAAGGGGGACCTGTGCCGCCCTGGGGTCCAACCCTGATCGTGGGCTTTGCCCTGCACGTGCTGCTGAAGTTCTGGATTGCCGGCGAGGCGGCGGGGGTGCTGGTCCGGCATCGGCAGGAGGGCACCTTCGAGCTGTTGTTGAGTACGCCCCTGACGGTGCAGGACATCCTGCGGGGCCAGTTCCGCGCCCTGCGCGGGCAGTTTGGTCCGGCGGTGCTCGTCACGGCCGGGCTGACCGCCGCCTATCCCTTGCTGGCGATGTGGCTGGAGCCGGAGTGGGACGGCGACGCGGCGACGGTGACGGTGACGGTGGCCCTGCTGGCGGCGGCGGCGTTGGTGGGCGATGCCTGCGCGCTGAGCTGGTTGGCCAGTTGGCAGGCGTTGGCCAAGCGGCGACCTCAGCATGCCGCGGGGCGCGCGGTCCTCCGCATCCTGTTCCTGCCCTGGCCCGTACTGATGCTGCTGGTGATGGGAGGGGCCGGCGCGCATAGCTTCGAGGGTGCGGTGGCGTTGTGGTTCTTGATTGGTTTGGCCTCTGACACCCTCTGGGCCGTGTACGCGCGGGAGCGATTGCGGCATGACTTCCACGCTGCCGCGGCGGGCCAGCTCGCGCGAGTGTTTTCCCCCGACGCTCCGCGGAAAGTGTCCCCCGCGTCCCCCGCGGGGCAGGGGCGCTGACGTGCCGCCGGCGGGGGAACGGTGCCCGGCGGCCCCAAGAGTGCGGCCATCGAACCGGCCCTCCCGCTGCCCGGCCCGCTCAGTAAAACGCCGTCACCGTGGTCCGGCCGTCCAGCCTGTCCAGCACGACCCATTCCTTCCGGGCATCGAACTCGTCCCTGGGCCGGCCGTTGACCTCGACGCGCTGCAGCGGTTTTTCCTCGGGATGTCGGAAGCGGAGCAGGGTGCGCCGGGGCGCGCGGCGCGTGGGCGGGTCCAGCACGGCGGTGATCCGGCCCGCGCGGGCGTGGGATTCGAAGCGCAGGCTCAGCGGCCCGAAGTGCGTGGCGGCGCGCTCGATGGCAACCGTCTCGCCGTCGGCCAGCCAGGCGCGCGGGAGGGCCATGCCCAGCCGCAGCACGTCGTCGCCGCGGTCGTCCTCGACGAACATCAGGCGCAGCCAGTAGGCGGAGTTGGACTCGTCGCTGGACTTGTAGTGGTCGCCGCGCCAGTCGCCCAGATCGGGCAGGGGATGCTCGCAGAGCATCTGGGTGTCCGGGTAGAGGCAGGCGGCGAAGGCGTTGAAGAAGGCGCGCAGGAAGTGCTTGATCTCGTCGCGCAGCAGGTAGGGGTGGGGTGAGCAGAGCAGGTTGGGCTGCATGGAAATGCCGCCGCGGCTGAACCACCGGGCGCCGTGCCGCTCCCACGAGTAGCCGAAGCGGTCGGACAGGTAGAGGTTGTCCTCGTAGTCCTGGAGGATGGGGAGCGCCAGGGGGTCGTCCGGCGGCAGCAGGCCGGTGCGCAGCAGGTAAATCGGGCCTTCGAGGGTGACGGTGATCCAGCCGAAGGTCCGGCCGCGGCGGTGGACCTCGCTGGGGATTTGCGGAATCCAGGTGCCGTCGCGCAGGGGAACCAGCGGGGCACGCAGACTCGCCTCCTGGAACGCGGCAAGGAGGTCGCGGCGGTACGCCGCCGCCTCGGCGCGGAGGGCCGGGGCTTCGGGATGTTCCACCTCCGTCAGCACACGGGCGAGGGCGTCGAGCCCCCACCAACTGAAGACGTTGTTCGAGAGCCAGACGCGCCAGTCGCCGATGTCCTCGAGCGAGCCGGGCGGCAGCAGACCGCGTTCGATGGCGCGCAGGCCGGTCAGGTCCCGCGTGCGGGCGCGCTCGCGCGTGATCCAGCGGGCTGCCTGCAGGAGGTGGTCGGCAGGGCGGCTCAGCCAGGCGCGGTCGCCGGTGTAGGCGTAATGCTGGGTCATGGCCCAGAGAATCCAGCCGTGGTGCTGGTTGTAGCCGCCCTGTTCCCAGCCGGCGGCGCCGTTGAAGATGCCCTCCTGGCTGGCGTAGTCGCCGGGCAGTTTCACCGTGCCCTGGTAGTGGAGGAACATTTCGAGGCAGCGACGGGCCACGTCATGCAGGCCGCGCCGGTCCAGTTCGGTGATCATCATGCAGGACTCGTTGCCGAAGACGCCGTAGCTGAAGCTGCCGACCCGCGCGCCCAGGCGGTCGGCGCCGGGCTCGCGGCCGCAGTTGATGAGCAGGTGCGAGGTCAGCGCGCGGTAAAAGTGGTTCAACTCGGGCACGGGGGTGGTGATGCGGCTCGCGGCGTCGGTGCGTGCCTGCCAGAAGCTTTTTACCCGACGGAACTCGGCGTCGAAGTCCAGGTCGCGCAGCCGCTCGATCTCCTCCGGCCGGTCCATGGTGATGAAGGGAATGCGCAGAACCATGTGGCCGTCGGTTCCGGGGGGCATGTGCCCGGCAAAGTGAATCCGGCCCTCCGCCTCCGTGCCCTGGACCGCACCCTGAACCTCGACCGCCGCCCGCAGCCGCTCGGTGTCGCCGACCCGCGCCCAGAGCAGGTCTCCGCGCAGCCGCAACGGGACGGGCCGGCCATCGGCGCGGAGGGAGAGCGCGGCGTGGGCGGTGCGGTACTCGGAGGCGAGGTTGCGGCCGTGGATTTTGACCAGCAGCACGGCCGTGTCATCGGCCTGCATGTCCGGGAAGCCGAGATTGCCGGGCTCCAGCCGGGTGACGAAGGCGGTCTGGGTGTAGCGGATGCCGTCGCGTTCCCATTCGGTGGTGATCAGGGGCAGGCAGTTCTCCTCGAGGCCGCGACGCAGCGGCGTGCTCCGGGGCAGGTCAAAGTCGTAGTCCAACCGGTGCCCGCCCCAGTGCAGGCGGTCGCTGTCGCGGCCGCGGGGATGGTCAATCCGGTCGGCCACGCAGAAGACCGAGCCGTCCGGGTTCACCCCGAAGCGCTGGCGGCCCCCCTCGGTGCCCAGGGGCAGGTAAATCCGACCCGGCTTGGGGGGCTGCTCGGCCAGGGCGCGGGCCAGGGTTTGTTCGGGTTCGGAGAAAACGCGCTCGTACAGGGGCCGGTCAGGATGAGCGCGGGCGCGGGCGATTGCCTCCGGCAGGGTCAAGGGGTCTTCCGCCCGCTTGACCAGCCAGCCCGGGGCGGGTACCAGCACCCGCCGGCCCGCCGCCACCGCCGCCGGTTCAAAACTGAAGCCGCCTTCCGGCAGCCGAACCGTGACCACGGTGGCGTCGAAGCTGTTGACGTTCGGGCTTTCAGCAAAGGCCACCCGCAGCCGCAGCCCGGCCGCGGCGCCGGCCCCGGCCGGGGAGTCGAGACGTTGGGCGTCGCCGTTGAAGACCTCGAGGCGGGCGGTGCCCAGGGCGCGGTTCAGGGCCTCGGAGCCGCCCACGATAACCAGCTCGGCGGTCTGCCAGACCGAATCGGTATAGGCCTCCAGGCGCTCGACCTCCGGCGCGGGCCGGTCAAAAAGCAGTTGCAGCTTCAGGGTGGTGCGGTACTCGGGGCCGAAGTCCTTCAGCTCGGGGAACTCGGCCGCGTTGAGGTGGCGGAAGGTGTAGGTCCAGGTGCGGCCGTCGGTCTGGAGGTAGGCGTCGGTGTCGCGCCAGCGGCCCTGAAAATGATCGCCCAGATGGCCCCAGCCGGACTCGCCGGCGCCGGCGGGCTGGTCGCGCGGGATGCGGTGCTGCGGCCACCGGGATTGCCACCACTGGAGCTTCACGGACTCCGGCGCGGGCGGCGTCCCGGCATAGGTCACCACCATCCGGTGGATGTCCCGCGGGTCTTCCCACCACAGCCCCACGTCGCGCCCGCCCTCCCGCGAGGCCCGCTCGGCCCAGGGGGCGACGTCCACCGGTGAACCGGGAACAATTCGGAGCTCGACGGCGGCTGCGACAGCGGCGGCCCAAACGGCGAACAGGCCCCAGACCCGGTGCACGCCCAGTGGTGCCCGCAGACGAGCCGACCGCCAGGCGGGGTGTGTGGTGGCGTATCCCTCGCCCCGATGGCAGAGGGGAGTTGGTGGCGGAATGGGCGAAGCCGAAGAACGCATGTCGTGAAAGTTGGTTACTGCGGATTAAACAGTGATTGCAGTCCCGGTTCAAGGCCACGCCTGGCTGGCAGGCCAGCCGAAGCCGGGGTGGAGTTGAGCAGCTCATTCGGCCGGACCGCCAGGTTAGGTCGGCGAGCAGCGGGTGCCCTTGCTCCTTGGGGCAGGACCGGTTTACCGTCCGAGGGACAACAGCTCCTTGCGCACAAACAACATGTTCCCGCCATCTTGATCAACCGGTTCGTAGTGGTGGTCCAGGTAGAAACGGGCCGTGGGGGTCAACTCTCCACTGTTCAGAAGCACTTGCTCTGGCTGATACCGCATTACGGTATCCCAAATTTGTTCCGGGTACATTTGGCCCGACCAAAATCGCTTGCTGGGCAGGACGGCCAGTTCCGGAATAACCCGGAGACCTGCGTGGAAGGGGAAGATCGTTTCCCGGGTGTAAACCCAGCGGGTCTGCTCGCGGAAACGTCGCATCTGCGTCACCATGCCGCTGTCTTTCACCCGCGTTCGCTGAAGCATCTCCTGCGCAGTCTGCCACAGGCGTTCGCCACCGAAAGTGAGCAACGCCGACAGCGCTGCTGCCGCCCCACTCAACCACAAAATCCCTGGACGGCGTGACCTCCACCGGGTTTCTCCCAGGTGGAGGTGGGCTTGTCTAAACAACGCGGCCCCGCCGCAGCCACTCAGCCACGCCAAAGGCACGGCAAAATGCAGAAAATAGAAGCCCCACCACGGGCGATGGACACTGTGGACCACTGCCGCCGTGCCCAGCCAAATCAGGGGGAAGCGCAAAACCCGCCACTGCCGCTGCCATACCAACACCAGCACGGCCATGCCCGCAGTCAACAGCACGTCGGTGTAATCTCGTTGAAGGCACCAGTGGGGGAAAGCTTGAGGGTCGTCAGCCGCCGCGGCGCGGATTGCCGCCGAAAAATGACTGTTCCACAAAACCTTCCAAGGAACATGCCCGGCCCACAGAGCCAGGCCGACATAAGTTCCCAGAAGCCCCGTTGCCCCAATCCCGATTGCGGCCAGTCGTTGGCGAAGTTCAGGAGGCCGTCTTGGACCCTCAGGCCGTCCTAGCCACTCGATGACCAGCGCGGGGGCCACGATCGCCGCCGTCAGTTTGATTTGCAGCGCCGCGCCCAGCAGCGCACCGGAAAGCAGCGGCCAATGCCACGCCGGCAGCCATGCGGAAAATTGTGTCCCATGCCCGGGGAACGAGAGCAGACCCGCAACTCCCGAATCAGATCTCGGCGTCCTTGACTTGACTGGTTGGATCGCAGCGACCGCTTGTCGCCAGCGGTGCACGGGCCACAAGGCCCAGAGTGCCACTGCAAAGGTCGGTACTTCCAGCATGACCGAGACGGAGAGGTTGAAAACCTCCGGGGCCGAGAACAAGGCCAGGGTTGCCCAAGCGGCAGCAAACGGTCCCGCCGTGTGGGTGACGGTCACCGTGGTCCCGGCCAACAGAGCCAACCCAAATCCCACGGCCAAGGCACGTGCCACGGCTATGTCCGGACCAAACACCCGGAAAAGACTTCCCAACAATACCGTCAGCAGCGGGGGTTGATCGTTCCACAGCGGATCATAGAGCTGTATCCCTTCGGCCCACAGCCAGGCCTTGGTCAGTTCGAAGTGCTCGTCCCCACCGAGTTGCAACGCTGAAAACACTGCCGGCCCGAGCCCAATCAACACTACGGCCACCATGATCCATACCACCGTCAGCGGTACTCGTAGCCAGAGGTCTCCTTGCCTCACGGAATCAACCCCGGCAGGCCGGTGGAGGGAATGGCGCAGGTGCATGGGCCCCTGCTATGAAACAAAAGCCGCCGGTGCAAGGCTGCTTCGCCCTGAACCGCTGGACCGGCACGTACCTAATCAGTGCACGGGGGCATCCACCAACTCCCGCCGCTTCAGGATGATCCCCCAGCGCGAGAGCACTTCCCGCGAGGAGATAGCCCAAAATCAACTTCAGGGTCAGGTCAGCCGCGACAGGGTCCCAATGGAGTTGTTCGGGTATCGTTCCCAGGCAACCACAGTAGGCGGGACCGCCCAGCCAGGACCAACCGAGCCGGTACACCAGAAAAGT
Source organism: Verrucomicrobiales bacterium (assembly GCA_037439785.1). Taxonomy (GTDB): domain Bacteria; phylum Verrucomicrobiota; class Verrucomicrobiia; order Limisphaerales; family J093; genus DSVZ01. Next base: position 74,541 of record JBBIVJ010000014.1, read on the forward strand.
CGCACTGAGCCAGAAGATCAAAATAGCCGATATGTCCATCCGCCGCTGGAACAGGCAGAACAGGGCGACGATCACCTCCAGCATACCCGCCATCCAGAAAAGCAGTCCCAGATTTACCCCGAACACTGGGTCATACGTCCTCAAAACCGGTTCGCCAGTGACTGCACTGAGCATCTTCGCCAGACCGGTACCCAGCAAAATCACACTGGCCTACCCTAGAAAACCCTTCAACCATTTGGTCCCCATATCGCGAGAAGGCTCCTATGCTGCTAACTCAACTTGAAGGGAAGTCGCCGGCCCTGCTGGGTGGGTTGTGCTTTCGCAGCCACAGCAGGAAGAGGGGGACAAAGACCAATCCAGCCAGAACCCCCCAAACCAGGATGCGTTTGGGACTGACAGGCGGTGGACTGGGCCGAGACGGAGGCACCTCATATGGAATCAGACGCCGACCATCCCAGGTGCCGATAAATTCCCCCTTGCGCACATCGGTTACCATAACAGGGTTTGTGAACGTCAGCCCCTGAAAAAGTCCGGCCAGGGTCCAGGTTTCGGGAGGTATTGGTTCCACAGTGCGTGCCTCCAGCAACTCTACTGTGCGACGACCAGACGGGGTAAAAAACTCATGCTCCACCCTGCTCGGCAACCAAGGGTAGGCCGGATTGTGATAAAACGAACGGACACGTCCACGGAGTTTTCCCCCGGGACCGTACTCCAAATACTGATATACTGCAAAGTAATCTGCCGGATCAATCCAGTATTCGTGGGCCCATTCCTTTCTTTGGAATCGCACCACCCAACAGAATTTGCCATCAATTGCATCCTTGGCGACAAGACGGATGTCTTCAAGTTTGGGGTCGAGGATTCTGCGCGGGCTGAGGGTTCCACTGTAGCTCTGGCTTAGACCCAGGATTCGTGGATCAAACAACCGATACAACGTATCGGTACCCCGATCACAGACCGTGACTGAATCACCTTGAAGGATATACGCTTCCTCCCCATCACACAAAGCGCGGTATACATCACTCCTGTTTGTGCCGAGGACGAGATGCCGACTGCTATCGGTGAGTATGAGGTATTCTTCTGTATTTTTTACCCTGGGTTCTGCATAGGTCCAGCGCAAGCGGTAAAAGGCCGGGGGTATCTGCTCACGTTGAGCTATGACCCCTTCAAGCAATTCCCTTGGGTCTGGGTCAGCGGTGTATCCCTCGGGAACAGCGCAAAAAAGAATTTCCACCACCATGACCCATGCTGAGATATGAGACGTTGCGTCAGCAGGCTGCATGACAGGTGGCCGATTGCTGGTATGTTCGCGGCGATCCACCTTTGGGAACAAACCCTATCTACATTGCAACGCTATCTTCTTTGGCTCGTAATACCAAGCACTTAGGTATTCCCATCGCTCGCATTTGTCGGTTATAGGATTCCATCGGCATCGCACCAACGCGTAACACGCTGCTGCAGGGGATACAATGTAGGTATGCTCAGTCCAAATCTGGAATTGACCGCTGCCGCGTTGCGTTTGAACACATGTGGCTGTGCTGTTGTCCAGGATATCCTGCGGGAAATCATTTTTTACCTCATAGTAAGTAGTATTCGGATCTTCGCAGAAGTTCTGATTTTGCCCGGCACATAGCTGCACACCACTTTTGCACATCCCGGGATTGAACGGCCGCTTATGATCGCAGGGATATTGGTGAGTGAACGGCGTGCACTCTGAATCCATATACCGGTCTTCCGCCGCTTGCGTAACGACGAGACCTACAAGCAATGCTAAGACGCCGCTTCCGACGACGCGATGCACAACGAGTTGATGGGCATGAGTTTGTTTCATTGTGGATTCTTTGGGTTTGTTTCTCCGAGACGTTTAACACACACGAAAACGGACCGGGTCTCGGTCCGGTCCGCATCGTGTGAAAATTGCAATTCCGCCTCCAGCCGGTCGGCTTTGGCGATGGTCTGATTGGTTACCATCAGGACATGGCTCCGCGACCATTCGGTTATGGGCGCGGCCGTGGCCGACAACAAGGGGAGGGTCACGCGGCTACTTCCCCCTTCCTGCAGAAGCCCTATAATCCGAAATGGCTTGTCTGCAAGGAATTTCAGGCGACTAGCGCCGGTGGGTGCTGTATTGGCAAAGACCAGCACATGCGGGATCACTTCCAGTTCGGGGACTACCTGGGCGCTAAGGGGAATCGTGACCATTGGCACCCTCGGGCTGGTGGTATGCACGTTCAGGGGCAGGAAATACGTCTCGCGGTGGGCAATCGCCGGGGCGCGAAACGTAACCGTGACATTGAGATCATGTACGACCATTTCGAAGGGTCCGTAAGAGGCATTCGCCGGTGGCAGCTGCAAATCCTGGAAAGCTTGGGGGCGGAAGCGGATGGTTTGCGTGACACTTTCCCCGGGACGTACCCGGCCAAACTCCAGGAACCGGGGTTCGCAAGCAAAATCCGGGATGACCATCACCTTCAGATAACCCCGCGCGGTGAGGTGACTGGCGGCGTCGGAGCGCAGGGTCACCTCCACCATTGCAGTCATCGGCCCGGAGCGGGTGGAGCCGTCGAAGCGCACTGACACAGGTAATTCACTTCGCGGCATCAAGGGTTTCCCCACCAGATTGGTGTCCACCATGGTGCACTCGCAGGTAGTTTGCACGGTGACAATTTGCATGACCCGGTCGCTGCGATTCCGCAAACGAAAAGTCCGGACCACGGTCTCCTGTTGCAACAGCTTGCCGGCAACCAGCTCTTCCGGTTCAAAACTCACCAACGGAACCAATGGAGTTATGGAGACCTGGTTGGTGGTCGCAGTCACCTTCCGCGCTGCTCCGGACAAAGATAATCGCGGCGCCACCACCAGCACCAAGGCCAGAATGCCAATACCGGCCAGGCACCCCGCTATTAGCACTCCATTCAGCCGCCCCACATGCATGGCTCAAACGCTGTTGTCGTGCTCCTTTGTTGTCCGGACACGGCACGTCTGGCTGCGGTGCACCTTCCGTGAAGCCACGCCGTGGCTCAATTTACTTCCGAATTTGACTTGTCACCCACGTAACGTTTCTCCACCGCCTGGCCCCAGTACCAGCTGGCGGACTGGCGGACTGGCGGACTGGCGGACTGGCGGCAATTGGTGCTTGGGGGAAACCGTGTCAAGAAAATTTTTGACATGGTACCCATTGGGGTCTGGCCAATTTTCCTAGGAAGCTCCCCTGGAGACTCAGGGCAATCCCGCAGACCATTCTGGAAACCAAACTGGTTTCGGGCGGTCCTCCCAGGATCGAAAAAAAGCGCTCAAGAATGTTCCAACCGCGCGCAGACGGCGCGGATGAAGTCGGGGTGGGTGCCGCAGCAGCCGCCCAGGAAGCTTGCGCCGGCGGCCACCAGGTCCGGCGCGTGGCGCGCGAAGTCTTCCGGCGTGGTGCGGTAAACCACGCGACCGCCTTCCAGGGCCGGCAGACCGGCGTTGGGCTTGATCCAGAGCGGCCGGTCGGTGGCGGCCCGCAGCCGGCGGCAGACCGACACGTAGCCGGCAATGCCGCTGCCGCAGTTGACGCCGATGACGTCCGCGCCGGCCGCGGTCAATTCGCGTGCGACCTGCTCGGGCGTGGCGCCCATCATCGTGCGATCCTTGTCCTGGCCGGCATCGAAAACCATGCAGGCGACCACCGGCAGGCCGGTGGCCCGGGCGGCGGCCAGGGCCAGCTTGGCCTCTTCGAGGTCGGACATGGTTTCGATCACAAGGGCGTCCGCGCCGCCGGCAGCGAGCGCTCGGGCCTGTTCGGTGAAGGCTTCGGTCAGCTCCGCGGCGGTGGTTTCGCCGGTCATGAGCATTTTGCCGGACGGCCCCAGCGAGGCGAAGACGCAGGCGCGCCCGCCGGCGGCGTCGCGGGAAAGCTCGACGCCGTGTTGATTGATCTCGGCCACGCGGTCGGCCAGGTCATGGCCGGCCAGGCGGAGGCGGTTGGCTCCGAAAGTATTGGTGAGGATCACGCGGCTGCCGGCGGCGACGTAGGCGCGCGCCACCGCGGCCACGTGGTCAGGGTGGGTGAGGTTCCAGAGGTCGGGCAGTTCTCCCGGGGCCAGGCCGCGGGCCTGAAGCTCGGTGCCCCAGGCGCCGTCGGTCACCACCGGGGCTTCGGCCAGCAGTTGGGCGAGCAGGTCGGACATGACCGGCAAGGGCGGCCGATTCAGACCAGATGCAGGGCCTGGCGGGCAAGGGTAACGGCGCCGGGGGCGTTTTCGCTGTAGCCGTCGGCGCCGATTTCGTCGGCGAAGCGCTGGGTGACGGGGGCGCCGCCGACCAGGACCTTGACCTGGCGGCGCACACCGGCGGCTTCGAGGGCCTCGATGGTGGTCTTCATCGAGGGCATGGTGGTGGTGAGCAGGGCGGACATGGCCACGATCTGGGCCTTTTTCTCCTGGACCGCCTCGACGAACCGCTCGGGGGTGACGTTGACGCCCAGGTCAACCACCTCGAAGCCGCCGCCCTCGAGCATGGCGGCGACGAGGTTTTTGCCGATGTCGTGAAGGTCGCCCTTGACCGTGCCGATGGCCACGCGGCCGGCGGGCTCGCGTCCGCTGGCCACCAGCAGCGGGCGCAGCAGTTCGAGGGAGGCCTTCATGGCGCGGGCGGAGAGGAGCAGCTCGGGCACGAAGTACTCGTTGCACTCGTAGCGCCGGCCCACCTCGGCCATGGCAGGGATCATGTGCTCGTTGACCAGCACCAGCGGGTCCACGCCCGTGGCCAGGGCCTGCTCGGTGAGTTGGCGGGCGGCGGCGGCGTCGCCGCTCAGGATGGCATCGTGGAGAGGTTGGTAGTCTTGCATTGGAGCGTCAGGGGTGTGGAGTGGCTTGCGCTCCGAGGCTGTCTGGGGCGCAGTGGAAAGTCAACGTGCCCCCTGCACCCCGTAAGGGGGACGGGTTACGACCTGGCGCGCCGAGCGACGCGAACTAACCGCCGCCGGCACGCACGCCGCGGCGCGGGGCCGGGCGGGCTCAGCGGGTGCTGAATTTATGGACCGTGGTGGTGCGGTACACCTGGCCGGGCCGCAGCACGGTGGTGGGGAACGCGGGTTGGTTGGGGGAGTTGGGGAAGTGCTGGGTCTCGAGGCAGAGGGCGTAATGCTGGCGGTACACCTGGCCGCCCTTGCCGGTGAGGGAGCCGTCGAGGAAGTTGCCGCTGTAGAACTGGACGCCGGGCTGGTCGGTCCAGATTTCCAGCACGCGGCCGGAGGTGGGCTCGTACACGGTGGCGCAGGGGCCCAGACGGCCGCCGCCGTGCCGGAGCACGAAGTTGTGGTCGTAGCCCTGCGGCTTGTTGGTGAGCTGCTTGAGGTCGCGGCCGATTGGCTTGGGCCGGGTGAAGTCCATGGGCGTGCCGGCGACGGGGGCGATCTGGCCGGTGGGGATGAGGGTGTCGTCCACGGGGGTGTAGCGGTCGGCGTGGAGCGTTAACTCGTGACCGTAAATGTCCCCGTGGCCGGCGAGGTTCCAGTAGGTGTGGTTGGTGAGATTGACCACGGTGGGCTTGTCCGTGACGGCTTCGTAGTCCATCCGCAGCTCGTTGTCGTCGGTGAGGGTGTAGGTGACCTGCACCTGGAGGTTGCCGGGGTAGCCTTCCTCGCCGTCAGGGCTGGTGTAGCGGAACCGGACGGCCACGCCGTCGGGAACCGGGACCGGTTCGGCGGCCCAGACGACCTTGTCGAAGCCCTTGCGGCCGCCGTGCAGGGCGTGGGGACCGTCATTGGCGGCGAGGGTGTAGGTCTGGCCGTCGAGGGTGAAGCGGGCGTGGGCGATGCGGTTGGCGTAGCGGCCCACCACGCAGCCGAAGTAGGGGTGGCCTTTGAGGTAGGCGTCCAGATTGTCGAAGCCCAGCACGATGTCCGCCATCCGGCCCTGGCGGTCCGGGGTGTGGATTTCGGTGATGAGGCAGCCGTAGGTCATGACCTTGACGGTGACACCGCGGGCGTTGCGCAGGGTGTAGAGGTCCACGGGGGTGCCGTCGGCGGTGCGGCCGAAGGGGGCTTTCTCGATGGAGGCTTTCATGGCGGAGGTTGCGGGTTTCTTGCCCCCGCAGGGACAGGGGCAGGTGGAACAGGCGGTGAGGGCCGCGGCAACCAGGGCCGCCAGCCAGAGGGAGTTCAGGGTTTTCATGGTCATGGGGTGAATCGGAAGTAGCTGAGCGGGGAAAAATCAGCGGGCGGCGACCAGGGGGCTGAAAATGACGTAGAGCACCAGGGTGAACAGGATGACCAACCCGCCGGCCAGTCGTGCGCCTCGGGAGGTCTCGAGGGCGATGGCGGATTGTTGCTGGAACTGGAAGGGCCGGGGCAGGGGACGCAACCAGGTGAGCCCGGCCATGACCGCCAGGCACAGGCCGAAGCAGATGGCCATGCGGTTGAGGAACTGCACGCCGGGCACCAGCACCATGAGCCCGCCGTAGCTGATCAGGTTGGTGACCAGGCCGGCGATGCCGCACACCGGCGGGGCACGGCGCACCACCAGGCCAAAGGCAAACACCGCCAGGATGCCGGGGGAGATGAAGCCCTGCCCGGCCTGGATGATGGTGAAGATGCTGTTGCTGATCTGCGGATTGCCCAGGGCCGGGGAAAGCAGGACCGCCACCCCCGCGAAGCAGACCACGGCCACGCGGCCCACCTTGACCACCGTGGCGGGCGGAGCGGCCGGGGCCAGGAGTTTCTTGAAGACGTCCATCGCGAAGATGGTGGAGGCGGCGTTGAGCATGGCGGCCAGCGAGCTGACCACCGCGCCCAGCAGCGCCGCCAGCACGAACCCCGTCAGCCCCGTGCCCTGCGGCAGCACATGGCCGAGCAGTTGGCCCAGTGCGGTGTCGTACTTGAAGGCGATGAGCTTCTCGACCACCGGCTTGCGCCCGGCCGTGCGGGCGGCGGCTTCGATGCGGGCGTTGTAGGCCTCGATCTCTTCGGCCAGTCCCGGGTTCACGGCCTTCCAGGAGTGGTCCTCGGTCCGGAAGACGGTAAACGCGGCCGGCACGGCGGCCTCGAACTGGGCGCGGGTCATCAGCAGCACCTGGGCGTGGCGGACCTTGACGGCGGCGAGGGCGCGTTCGTCCGGGTACACGGCCAGCAGGTAGCGGTCCGCCGGCCAGGCGGCGATCTGCTCGGCGGTGGGGGCGTCGGCGCGTTCCACGAAGCGGCTCTGGGGATGGGCCTTGAGGTAACGCGCCAGCACCGCGGCCTTGTCCCCGGCCGCCTCCAGGCGCATCTCGTGGGAGTAGAGGTTGAAGGCGATGATGCCGGGGATGACGATCACAAAGGGGATCAGCAGCTTCAGGAACGCGGCGAACACGATGCCCCGCTGTCCCTCGGCCAGCGACGCCGAGCCCAGCGTCCGCTGGGTGATGTACTGGTTCAGGCCCCAGTAGTAGAAGTTGGGAATCCACAGCCCCAGCAGCAGGGCCGTCCAGGGCAGCACGGTGTCGGTGCGGGGCAGGAACATGTTCATGCGCCCGGCATTGAGGTCCCAGAACCGCTCCACGGCGCTGGTACCGGGGGCCAGTTGGCGGAGTTCCACCGCCCCGGTCTGGGCGCTGACAATGGCGGCGGCCTCCGTGGCCGCGCCGAGCTGCTTGAAGGCAAACCACAGGATCACCGCCCCGCCGAGGACCAGCGCGCTGCCCTGGATGAGGTCGGCCCAGGCGCAGGCCTTCAACCCGCCGGCGGTGACGTAAATCATCGCCACCACCCCGATGACCAGCGAGCCCTGGGCCAGGGTGATCGGAAACCCCGCCTGGCCGGCGAGGGTCTTGATGGTCAGGGCGCCGGAGTAGGTTACCGAGCCCAGCAGCAGCAGGTAGATCAGGATGGTGGCCACGGCCATGAAGGTCCGGGCGCGCGCGTCAAAGCGGTGCTCCAGAAACTCCGGCATGGTGAAGATGCCCACCCGCAGGAAATACGGCAGGAAGGCAAATCCCACCACGACCAGCGTGATGGCCGCCATCCACTCGTAGCTGGCAATGGCCAGGCCCACGTGGCTGGCGGCGTTGCCGCTCATGCCCACGAACTGCTCGGTCGAGATGTTGGCGGCGATGAGGGAAAAGCCGATGAGCCACCACTTCAGCCCCCGGCCCGCCAGGAAGTAATCCTCGCTGTGGTCCGCCCGTTCGCCCCGGCTCTGGTACAGGCCCACGCCGACCACCGTGAGCACAAAGGCGATGAAAATGATGACGTCCGGGGCGCTGAGGGTGAAGGCGGCGAAGAGGTTGACGTCGGCCATAGGCTTGCGTTCGTGCTCATGTACCGGCCGGCGCGGGTGAAGTCAACGCTGGCCACTCCCCCTTGGAGCCGGGCATGCGCCGCGAGCGGCGCTGGCGAAAAGGGATTTTCCGCCGCACCGCTGCCGGCCTAAGCTGCCCGCATGAGTGTGCTGGAACAAATGTCCGAGCTGGCCCGCCGGGCCAGGGCCGCCTCCCGCCTCCTGGCCGGCTTGAGTTCGCCGGAGAAAAACCAGGCCCTGCTGGCCATGGCCGAGGCCCTCGACGCCCACGCTCCCGCCCTCAAAGCGGCCAACACCCGCGACCTCGAGGTCGGCGCCGGCCTGGGGCTGTCCGCGGCCATGCTCGACCGCTTGCGGCTGGACGACCAACGCATCGCCGCCATGGCCCGCGGCCTGCGCGAAGTGGCCGCGTTGCCGGACCCGGTGGGCCGCATCCTGGACGAGCGCACCCGCCCCAACGGGCTGCGCCTGCGCAAGGTGTCGGTGCCCATCGGCGTGGTGGTCATCATCTACGAGTCCCGCCCCAACGTGACGGCCGACGCCGCCGGGCTGTGCTTCAAGAGCGGCAACGCCACCATCCTCCGCGGCGGCAAGGAGGCCCTGCACTCGAACCTGCTGATTGCCGACCTGCTCGTTCAGGCCGGGCGCGACAGCCTGGGCGAGCGGTTCCCCCTCCACGCCATCCAGGTCGTGCCCACGCCGGACCGCGAGGCCATCCCGGCGCTGCTTTCCCTCACCCGGTACGTGGACCTGTGTATGCCCCGCGGCGGCGAGGGGCTCATCCGCGCCGTGGCCGAGTGCTCGAAGGTGCCGGTCATCAAGCATTACAAGGGCGTCTGCCATGTCTATATGGACCGCGAGGCCGATCCCGACATGGCCGAGGCCATCGTCCTGAACGCCAAATGCCAGCGGCCCGCGGTCTGCAACGCGATGGAAACGCTGCTGGTGGACCGGGCGGTGGCGGCCTCGCTCCTGCCGCGGCTGGCGGCCCGCCTGGCCGAAAAGCAGGTGCAGTTGCGGGTGGACCCCGAGGCGGAGGCCATCCTCAACGGCGCCGAGCCGAAACCGCCCGCCGAGATTCGGCCCGCCACCGAGCAGGACTGGTTCACCGAGTACAACGACTACATCCTCAACGTGCGCGTGGTGGACGGCGTGCGGGCCGCCGTGGACCACATCAACCATTACGGCTCGGCCCACAGCGACAGCATCGTGACCCGCAACGAAACCACCGCCTGGCGGTTCCTGAACGAGGTGGACAGCGCCGCCGTGTACTGGAACGCCAGCACCCGGTTTACCGACGGCGGCGAGTTCGGCATGGGAGCCGAAATCGGCATCAGTACCGACAAGGTCGGCGCCCGCGGCCCGATGGGCCTGGAGGAACTCACCAGCTACAAGTGGATCGGCCTGGGCAGCGGTCAGGTCCGGACCTGAACGCGCCGGTGGGCGGCGGGCGAATGCGATCCGGGCAGGGGAGGGGCGGCGGGGGGGCGGTTTGAGGAGGCCGGAACTCGGCGCCGCTTTTACGCCGCTGTCTTGTCAGGGCGAGGTTTTCCGGGCATTGTCCCGCCATGCAGGCAGCGGAACAGCACGACTACGTCAGTGTGGAGGATTACTTGGCGGCCGAGGAACTCAGCGAGGTGCGGCACGAGTACTTGGGCGGGTTGGTTTACGCCATGGCCGGTGAAACCCGCGCCCACAACACCATTGCCCTCAACCTTGCCGTCGCAATTCGCCAGCACCTGAAGGGCGGGCCGTGCAAGGCCTACATGAGCGACATCCGCGTCAACCTCAGCATCCGCGACGACGCGTACTTTTACTACCCGGACCTGGTGGTGACCTGCGACCCGCGAGACACGGACCCCCGCTTCATCCGGCATCCCAAGCTGCTCATCGAGGTCATGTCGCCCAGCACCGCGCGGGTGGACAAGCGGGAAAAGTTTTTCGCCTACACCACGCTGGACTCGCTGGAGGAATACGTGCTGGTGGCACAAGGCCCGCCGGAGATCACCGTGTTCCGCCGCGCCGACGGCTGGCGTGCGGGTAAGGTCTCCGGCCCGGAAAGCCACCTCACGCTGGCCTCGCTGCAACTGACCCTCCCCCTGGCGGCTGTGTACGAGGGCCTTTGAGTGCTCCCGACCCAGCCGCCCGTCGCGCCGCCCACGCCATCCGCGCGGCCCTGCCGCCCGGCGGGCTGCTGGCCGACCAATCCTGGCGCATCGCCCCCGAGCCGTTTGCCCTGGAGCCGGGACTGGTCCGCGAACTGGAGTCCCTCGGACGCGTCCTGTTGCAATTCTACCGCGCCGTCAACCTGCTCTACCGCCAGAGCGTCGAAGGCCGGCAACCGGCCTGGATCGCCCGGCTGCTGGACCAGGGCAAACCCGCCGACCTGGTGGCCCTTCAGCGTCACCCTGCCTTCAAGCACGAGCTGCCGCGGGTCATCCGCCCGGACCTCCTGCTGACCGGCGAAGGCTACGCCATCACCGAGCTGGACGCCGTCCCCGGCGGCATCGGACTGACCGACTGGCTGAACCAGACCTACTCCCGGGCCGCCCTCCGCCAACCGCCCTGCGCCGTCGTGGGCGGGGCCCACGGGATGCGCGAGGGCTTCGCCGCCATCTTTGGTGAGGCGCCGCGCGTTCACATCGTGGTCTCCGAAGAGTCCGCCACCTACCGGCCGGAGATGCACTGGCTGGCGGCGCAACTGGGCCCGCGCTTCGCGATCCGCGATGCGGCCTTCGACGCCGTGGCCCCGGGCGAGGGCGTGTACCGGTTCTTCGAGTTGTTTGATCTGGCCAACGTGCCCGCCGCGCCGCGGCTTTTTGAACTGGCGGCCGCCGGCCAAATCCGACTGCCCCCCCCGCCCAAGCCGGTCTTCGAGGAGAAACTGCTCTTCGCCCTGTTGTGGAACCGGAACCTCTGGCCCTTCTGGCATCAACACCTCGGCGCCGCCTTCTTCGAGCGGCTGCGACGGCGCGTGCCGTACACCTGGGTGGTGGACCCCACGCCCTTGCCGCCCCATGCGGCCCTCCCCGAACTGGGCCTCACCGACTGGCAGCAGCTCAAAAGTCTCTCCCAGCGCGAACGCGACCTGATCTTGAAAGTCTCCGGCTTTCACCCCACCGCCTGGGGCGCCCGCAGCGTCATCCTGGGCAGCGACGTGTCCCAGGCCGACTGGGCCGCGGCGGTGGACGAGGCCCTGCGGTCCTTCCCCACCTCCCCCTACGTGCTCCAGCGCTACCACAAGCCGCGCACCGTGCCCGCCGCGTACTACGACTTCGGCCGCGAGGCCCTGGTCCCCATGCCCGCCCGGGTGCGCCTGTGCCCTTACTACTTTGTGGTGGGGGACGGCGACCAGGCCCGGCCACGGCTGGGCGGGGTCCTGGCCACGTTGTGCCCGGCGGACAAGAAGCTCATCCACGGGATGAAGGACGCCATCCTGGCGCCGGCTTGCATCGCCCCGGCGGAACCGGCACAAAGGCGTGGGTGAGTCTCTACGAGTACATCCTCCTGGCCGCCAGCTCGCTGTTCGTGATCATTGACCCGCTGGCGTTGGTGCCGGTGTTCCTGGCCATGACGCCGCACGACACTCCGGCCCAGCGCGACCGCATGGCCAAGATCGCCTGCGCGCTGGCGGCGGGGGTCCTGATCGTGTTCGCCCTGATCGGCCAGCAAATCTTCAACTTCCTCGGCATCTCGCTGCCGGCATTCCAAATGGCGGGGAGCGTCATCCTCCTGTTGATCGCTCTGGACATGCTCCGCGCCCACCCTTCCGAGACCCGCGAAACACCGGAGGAAAAGGCGGCTGGCGCCGCCAAGGACGATATCGCCATCACGCCCCTGGGCGTGCCACTGCTGGCCGGGCCGGGGGCCATTTCCAACGTTATCATCCTCGAGAGCAAGGCCCAGCACCTGAGCCAGCAGATCGCCCTTTACGCCTGCATCGTGGCCGTCTGCGGCGTGTCCTACCTCATCCTGCGGCTGTCGGCCCGTGGGGCGCAGTGGATCAACCCCATCGCCATGCGCATCACCACCCGCCTGATGGGCCTGTTGCTGGCGGCGATCGCCTTCCAGTTCCTCATCAACGCGCTCAAGGCGCTCAAGGGAAACCTGTTTTAGTGCGAGGTGCGCGGCCGCCCCGGCCGCAGCCGACGGCGCCCCGCTCGCGGTCCGCCGTCAGGACGTCACGGCCGCGAGCCGAAGCCACCCCAGGCTTTCGCGGTCCGAGATGCCCGGCCAGACCGCCGGCTTTGCAGCCGCCGCTTTTTGCGGCACAGTTGGCCGTCATCTACACCCGACGATGAAAGCCACCGTTACCCGCTGCGCCCCGCCCCCCGCCGTGCCACGGCGCCGCTTCCTCAAAACAGGGTTCACCCTGGCTGCCGGTTTCGCCCTGGGGCGTCCCCGCCTGCGGGGCTTCGCCGAGGCCGAGGGGCCTTTGCCGACGCGCGTGCTGGGGCGCACCGGCGCCCGCGTCACCATCCTCGGCCTGGGCACGGCGCCGGTGGGCGAGGCGCGCATCGAGCCGCGCGAGGCCGAGCGCCTTTTCGGCGAGACCCTGGACCGGGGGGTGAACTTCGTGGACACCGCCTACATCTACGGCCACGCCGAGGAGGTGCTGGGCCGGCTGGTACCCGCCCGCCGCGACCGGCTTTTCCTGGTCACCAAGGTCTGGACCGATTCGGCCGCGCGCGCCCGGGAGATGCTCGAGACCTCGCTGGAGCGGATGAAGACCGACCACGTGGACCTGGTGCACATCCACCACATCGGCGACAAGAACCTCGAGCGGGTGCGCGCGGCCGACGGCGTGCTGGCCTACCTGCTGCACCAAAAGGAGGCCGGCAAACTCCGTTTCATCGGCCTTTCCAGTCATGCCCGCCCGCCCCGTTTCCTGGAGATGCTCCAGACCGGGCAGATTGACGTGGTCATGGCGGTGATGAACTACGCCGACCGCTTCACCTACAACTTCGAGGAAACGGTCCTGCCCGAGTGCCGGCGCCGGAACGTGGGCGTGGTGGCCATGAAGGTCTATGTCGGCATCAAGGGCGGCTTCCCCAACCACAAAAAGGCGTGGGTGGGCTGCGTCACGCCGCCGGAGCGGCTGCCGCAGGCCCTGGCCTATGCCCTGGACCTGGAGGGCGTGAGCGTGGCGAACATCGGCCCCTTCACCCTCGAACAGGCGCTCCAGAACATCGCCCTGGCGCGACAGTACCGGCCACTGACCGGGGCCGAGCGGGACGAGCTGCTGGCCCGGGGCCGGGAATTGGCCGCCAGTCTGGGACCGCGCTACGGCCCGGTAGCCTGAGCCTGCCGCGGGCGGGCACCGAACCGTTGCGCCGTTTCAGCGGCGGCCGTCGTACCAGAGGGGGCAGGCCGCCCGGTTGCGGGCCACGGCGAGCGGTTGTCGCAGGTACTGCCAGGTGAAGGCCCACAACTCGGCCGGCCGGTAGAGGTGCAGTTTGCGCGGCGAGGTCACGATCGGCTCGCGCAGGATGACCATCCGGTGCCGTTGTCGCCGGGCCAGGTGCTTGAGCCGGCGGCTGAAGTCAATTTCCTCCGAAACGTACAATTCCTGGCTGAACCCGCCCAGGGCCCGGAAGGCCGCCGCTGCGCAGAACAGAAACCCGCCCGGTGCCCAGCGGGTGATCCGACTCAGAGCGTTCCAAAGCGCGGTCAGGCGACGGCCGGCAGCCGGGGTGTCCGCCTCCAACGCCACCGGCGCGCCCCCGCCCACCACGTCGCCGGCGGTCAGCACCCGGCCCAGTTCGGCCAGCAGGGCGGGGGAGGGGACGCAGTCGGCGTCCAGGAACAGCAGCCACTCGCCGCGTGCGGCCGCAGCGCCGCGATTGCGGGCACGGGCGATCTGGTTGACCGGCTCGAAGACCACCTCCGCACCCGCGGTGCGGGCAATGGCCGCGGTGGCGTCGGTTGAGTTGTTGTCACAGACAATGACCTCGTACGTCCAGCCGCACCGGGTCAATGGCTCCACCGCGCGGGCCACCGCCTCCAGGCAGCGGCCCAGGAGCTTCGCCTCGTTGAATGCCGGGATGACGATGGACAGCCGCATGTCGGCGAGGCAGGCCTCCGGCGGTAAGCTTTTTCGCAAGGCGGTTACTTCCCACCCTTGAGCAGCTCACCCACCCCTTGCAGGGCCTTGTTGGCGGCGTCCGTCGCGCCCTTGCCGGCGGCGTCGCTCACGGCCTTGGTGGCGTTGTCGGTCGCGGATTTGAGGGCGTCGGCCGCGGCGTTTTCCAGGACCGCCTTGCCGGCCTTGGCGACGGTGTCGGTAACCGCAGCGAGGGCCTTGGAGGTGAGCTGGGACAGAATCTGGCGGGTCAACTCCCCGGCGGTGATGCCTTCGGGGCCCTGGCCGAGATTGGCCAGGGTGATTTCCGGCAGGGTGAGGTCCACCGGTGGCAGGCCGGGCACGGTGAGTTGGGCCCGCACGCGGGCGTCGCGGATCACCAACTGGTCGAGCTGAAGTTTCTTCTGCGCGGCGGTCGAATCGCCCGAGCCGGCGGTGCCCGAACTGCCGGACCGGGCCTGCACGTTGGCCAGGATGCGCGTCAGGTTGTTGTCCTTGAGTCCGCCCTCGAGGGTGATTTCGGGGGCAAGGATGGCCAGGGACTTGATGTGGATCTTGTCGCCGAAGACCGAGCGGGGCTCGACCGCAACGCTGACTTCGCCGAGCTTGAAGGCGGCCTCGGAGCGGTAGCCCGGGGGGTTGCCCACCACCAGCCCCTTCAACGAGCCCTGGCCGCTGAGCAGGCCCACCTGCGCGCTGGCCAGCTTGACGTCCACCTGCGTCACCTGCGGGCCGACGGTTTCCACGCCTTTCTTGATCAGGGGACCGAGGTAAAACAGGGCCGCTCCCACCAGCCCCAGCACGCCCACCCCCGCGACGACCAGCACAATCAGCAACGTTTTCTTCATGCCCGGCAAGGTGCGCTCAGCCGACACCGCTGTAAAGCGCGGCCGCCGCCCGCCCTTTAGCGGCCGGCCGGTGGGGCAGGGGAGGCTTTCACAAAGGCCGGCGCGCGCAGGTGCAAGGGCGCCAGCAACTCCGCATGGTCGCTCCAGACCGCCGCCTCTGCCAGGCGCACCAGAAACTCCGCCTCGGGCCAGACCGTGGTTGCTCCCTCGCCCAGCCGCTCGGCCTCCGGCCCGAACACCGCCCGACCTGCCCGGAGCCGTGCCCGCACTTCCTCGCCGGACACCAGCCGCAGCGGCTCGCACAACCGGGCGCCGCGGTCGCTCAACTCGTACCCGGCCAGATGCCACTCGCCGCGTTGGGCGTCGCTGACCAGGTCCACCCGCCCGCGCTGACCGGCGGCCTGCAGGCCCGCAGCCAACACGTCCGGGCTGCTCAGCCCCACCACCGGCACGCCGCGGGCCAGTTGCCAACCCTGGGCCACGGCGATGGCGGCCCGGATGCCGGTCGCACTGCCCGGCCCCAGCCCCACCGCCACCCCTTCGATGTCCGCGCGCGCCACGGCCGCCGCGTGCAGCGCTGCTTCGATCAACGTAAACACCGGCGTGCTGTGGGTGAGCCGCTCCTCGCTGCGCCCCCACGCGCTGCCCGGCGTGGACGGGTCGCCCACGGCCACGCTCCGGTTACGGCTCGAAAATTCGAGGGCCAAAATCTTCATAGCGGATGCGTCGGCCGGACTCCGAAATCACCTCCAACCAGACCCGCCGCAGCGGGCCCTCCCCCACCGGCAGGCCGGCGTCCACCCAGCGTTCGAACCACTCGACCACCACCACCCCCTGCGGCGAGAGCAGGTAGTCCTCCAGGCCCGCCCGGGCCAGCGCCACCGGGTCCTCCAACCGGTGCAAATCCAGATGCACCAGCGGGAGCCGGCCCCCCGTGTACTCGGCGGCCAGTACGAAGGTGGGCGACAGAATTCGCTCCCGGAGGCCCAGCCCGCGAGCCAGCCCCTGGACGAGCAGGGTCTTGCCGCTGCCCAGGTCGCCGCTCAAGCCCACCAGCCAGCCGGCCGGTGCCCGCTCGCCCCAGCGCCGCCCCAGCGCCAGCATTTCCTCAGGACTCCGCGCAATGCACGTAACCATGCAGGTGCAGGGGATGAAGGCCGCGCCGGTCCCGCAGCCGCAGGCCGGGTTCGGCGGTGATTTTGCCGATGCAGGTCAGACGCACGGTGGGAAACTGCGCGTGCCAGGCATCGCGCAGGGCCACCGCCTGGCGGGCCGGCAGGGTGAACAACAACTCGAAATCCTCGCCGTCGGTCAACGCCGCCGTCAGTGCCGACCCGCCCGCGTGCCCCGCCCGCGCCGCCTGGCGGGCGGCACGGCTGATGGGGATGCTGTCCGCCCGCAACTCGGCCCCCACGCCGCTGGCGGCCAGCAGATGCCGCAGGTCGCCGGCCAGGCCGTCGCTGAGGTCAATCATGGCGTGCACCTCGAAATGCGCAGCCAGCCAGCGCGCCTCGGTCAGGCGCGGCTCGAAGTCCAAATGCCGCCCCGCCCGCGAGCCGCCCAGTTCGCCGCTCACAAACAACGCATCATCCGGCCGCGCCCCTGCCCGCCGGACCACCCGGTCTTTGGCCACCCAGCCCAGCACGGACACCGCCAGGAGCAGGCGCTCGGGATTGGCGATGGTTTCGCCGCCCACCACGGCCACGCCGTACCGCGTGGCCAGGGCGTTCAGACCGGCGTACACCGCCTCGATGAAGGCCGGGGCAAAACCCTGCGGCAGGCCGAGGGTAACCAGTGCGCTGGAGGGCTCGCCCGCCATGGCGGCGATGTCGCTCAAGGGGCGGGCCAGGGCCTTGTGCCCGATCTGCTCGGGGCGTGCGGACGCATCGAAATGCACCCCCGCCACCACCGCATCGGCCTTGAACAACAGCCAGCGGTCCGGCAGGTCCACCTCCAGCACTGCGCAGTCGTCCCCGGCGCCGGCGATCACGCCGGCATGGCGGGGCAGGTGCGGTGTCAGCCGGGCGAGGAGATCGAATTCGTTCACGCCGGGACGAACTTACCCCGCCGGGCCGCTGAAGACCACCCACAGAAAGTTGATGGCGTTGAAGGCGGCATGGGCGGCGATGGGGCCGGTCAGGCTGCCGGTGCGCAGGTAAAGCCAGTTCAACACCACCGCAAAAAACACCAGCGGCACAAAGGTCATCAGGTTCAGGTGCGTCACCCCGAAGAACACCGCCGTGCCCCAGAAGGCCAGCCGCGGATAGCCCGCCTGCCGCAACGCCACCAACAACAGCCCGCGAAACACCAGCTCCTCGAACACCGGCGCCAGCCCGATGGCCGTGCACGCCACCGCCAGCCGCCGCGCCAGGTCCGGCGCCTTTTGCAGGGACTCGATCGCGCTCTGCGGCTGCGGCTCCAGCTGCACCGCGCGCATGACCGCCTGGCTCAGCAGCATCAACCCCAACGTCACCACAAACACCCCCACCGCCACCGCCAACCCCCGCGCCACCTCGCGAGCCGCCCCGGTGCGCCGCAGCCCGAAGGCCGTGCCCCAGTCCAGGCCGCACTCGCGCAGGAACCAGGCGATCAATCCGATGCCTCCCAGTTGGAAGACGACGCCCGAGATGGTTGAGGCCCAGAAGCGACGTGCCTCCGCGTCAGCGGCGGGCCAGTACGATTCCGCAGCGGTGGCCAGCAGCGCGGCGAGGCCCAGCAATACAAACAGGCGCAGCAGCAACCGCAGCAGCGCGTCGGTGGACCAGGGTTTGGTCGCGAACATCGGCCGCACCCTAACGGCCGGGCGGGCCGGAAACGACCCAAAACCACTTCCCGCCTGGCCGGAGGAACCGAAGGTCGAAAAGGCTCATTGCGAACTCAGGAACACAGGCAGATTCAGAGGCCGGAGGCCCGGAGTGCCGTGGAGCGCGACCGCAACGCATCGGCGGACCGGCACATTTCACAAGCTGTGGCCCAAACCGGGGGCGCCCCTCGCGCGCCCCGGTGCCCGGAGTGTGGCGGGCCTCTGCCGCTTTTGGGGCGGGAAGCGCAACGCCAGGACGCCAAGCGAATGGGTGGAAGCTGCCTCTCCGCACGCCAGCTCCCAGGAAGGGGGCAGACTTCAGCCGCTCTTCAGCGCGGCGGACCTCCTGGCCGCCGGCTGACGCCGGCGGCGACCATGGTGGGGGGAACGGACAACCCCGTTCCAGCCGGACCCGCTGGGGTGCAGCCGTTCCGGCTGTGGGGCGATGCAGGCCAGACACCTGCACCACAAGTGAAGGTCGAAGTCCGAAGGAGCGAAGCCCGAAGCGGGGCGGGCGGCCCGGACAATCCGCAATCGTCAATCCACCGCCAGCCTGCCCGCACTCTCCCGAAACTCCGAAACTCCGAAGCCCCTGCCCCGGTCAAATCGCCACGGGGGCGCACCTTGCCTTGAACGCTTCTGTGGAAATGATTTCGCCGGCAAGCAGACGGGACACCTCTGCCGCGGGGTCGCGCAGGCCGCGTTCGCCTTTCTCGACACGCTCCAGCCACACCATGCCGTGGTACTTGCCCTGCAAGTAGGGCGAGTTATTCAGAAACTGCACCAGCCGTCGGATGCTGGCCGCCAGTGCCGTGGTGCCTCCGATCACCTGGTACGTCATGAAACGGGCCAGGGCGAGGGCCGAGGCCAGCCAGCGCTGTTCCTCATCCCGGCCGGGCATCCCGCCGTCCGGCTCGATCCGGGCCGCCAGTTCGAGGATCTGGGAGGTGGGCGGCAGGTGCACCCGGATAAAATCCGCCGGTGCCCCGCCGTGATCCTGGAACCAGTCCTCGAACGGCGGAGGCGGCGGGAGGGCGGGGCGGCGCTTCAGGTGGCGGTCATGCCGGCTGCGGGACTGCCGGGGAGTCGGGGGTGACATACTGTAGAAGACATCCTCTGGAGGCAGGCCGGGCCAGACAGGAGGCGGCGTCGGAAATGCCCCCTGGGTGGAGCGGCGGAAGTACGCCAGGAAGGCGGTGTCAATTCCGGCAGGCCCACGGGAACCACGACGGTTTGCAGCGGTTGGTCCGCGCTGTCCCGGGACCGCCGGACCACGGCGACAAGGGACATGGCGCGGCTGGCCTGCCCGTCCTGGGCGCCCAGCGCGGCCAGGTCCACGCGTTCGCGGGGCGTCAGGAAGCGACATTGCCCGCCGGTCTCCCGCGTCAACTGACTCAGGAACCGGTCCGGGCCGGCGCTGCCTGTGCCCAGGACGTGCAGGCGGATGAGCCGGGGCGGGAGCGCTGCGAGGATGTTTTCGGTACCCGCCACCTGGCCGTCAGTGAGCATCAGCAAATCGCTGCCTTCGGAACCCAGCAGATTGGCTGCGGTATGAAAACCGGTCAGGAGGTGTGTCCCGCCGCACGCATACAGGGCGTCCAGCCACAACTGCGCCCGGTCGCGGAACTCGTGCGTCGCCGGCTGCAGGTGCGGGGAGAAGGTCTCGATGTTGTGGTCGAACGCCACCAGACCGACCTGATCCTCCGGCGAGCACGCCCTCAGGCAAGCCTCGATGGCCCGCCGTGCCTGTCCCATCGGAACGCCTCGCATGGAGCCGGAACGGTCCACCACAAACACCACGCGCCGCGGCTGCCGCGGACCTCCCCCAGCCTCGCCGAGGGGATCATCACCGCAAAACCTCCGGGGCCCAGGGCCGCCGCGCCACTCACCACGCCGTGAAAGGGTCGCGGGACGTGGCCTCGAGCACCAGATCGCGGTTTGGCGCGTCCGCGTCGGTGGCCAGCCGCACCAGGACCTCGGCGTCAGTCTCCTGCCTAACTTCGATGCGGTGGGTGGGGGAGCGGAGGGCGCGCAAGGGCGTGGGCAGAGCCAGCCGCAGCTCAAAGCCGATCCGGTGGAGGTCCCGGGCGTCCCACAGCCAGGTGGGGAGGATGCCCCCATCGGGTTCGCCGGGCAGCTCCAGCTTGCCCACGTCCGGCCGGCTCTCCAGGGCCCGTGCCTTTCGGTGGTAGAGGGGCGCCAAGGTGAACGGAAACCGGAAGCGCCAGCCCTCATCCCGCACGTCCAACCCCGCCAGTAGGTCCAGTTCGACCCACACCGTTTCCCCCGGCTGGAGATTGCCCACGGCCAGGTTGACCAGGCCGTCGCGGTACTGCTGCGCCAGGCTGGTGAGCCGGCCCTCGGCCATCGCCAGATCGTAATAGCTCTCGGCGTCTGTGGTTATGCGCAGCTCGGAGATCACCGAAAATCCCTCGCCCCACATCCGAGGCGGTGCAGGGCACCGTCGCGGGGCAGGGCAAAGGTGTAGAGGAGCTCGGCGGGCTGGGATTCACCGGACCGAAACAGGTGGCGCACGCGCGGCTCGGTCCCCACCGGCAGGATGCGGCCGGTGAGCCAGAGTTCCTGCATGGCCAGCCGCAGCGGGTTTCCCGTGGCGGCGTTCACCACCTCGTAGGGGGCGGTTTCAGGTGTCGTTTGCATCGGGTGAATCCTTTTCGTTGGGGGGTGTTGCCAGGCGCTCCGCCAGCTCCTGCAGTGCGCGCTGAATGTGTCGCGCCCGCCAGGGGGACGTGTCGGCCCGGACCTGGACCATGACCTCGGGGGCCACCGCGTACGACCACCAGGCCGTGCGCTCGAGCGCGGGCCGGGCAGGGGAGTCATCCCCCTCCAGCCGCTGGCCGATTTCCGCCAGAGTGAGCCCCTCGGCCTGCCAGGTCTGGATTTGCCGCAGCCGCTGCAGGTGCTCCTCTCCGTAATGCGCAGCCGGCCCGGCCTTGCGTGGCGGCGGCACCAGACCGCGGGCGATGTAGTAGCGAATCGTCCGCGGTGGACAGCCGCTGGCCTGAGCCAGTTGTGCCAGGGTCAGTACCGAATGGGGAGAGCCCACCGACATGATCGCAACGGCAGGATATCGCACTTATGGTCAGTGTCAAGAAGTGACAAAAAATTTTCTCGTCCCGCTTTTCGCCAGGAGTTCGCAGGTCTGGGAAAGGTTGACCCGAGCAGCGGCAACGGCCCGCGGCTACGGCCGCACCAGCCGGTAAAAGTAGGGACCGCCTTCAAAAGGCAGCCGGTACTGGAACCGATCGCCCGCGAGGTTCGGCTGGCTGGCCACCCGTTCCCACCGGACCGGCGGGGTGAGGCTGCGGGTTTGCTCCAGGTGGAAACCCGACACGACCGGCCAGCTCAGGGCGGGGCCGTACTCCAGCGGTTCCACCGCCAGCACGGGCGGGGCGGTTACCACGGCGAAGACCCCCGGCCATTCCTCGTCCAGGGCGATGTCGCTGCGGAGCCGGAGGAGGGGGATGCCTTCGCCCGCGGACACGGCCCGCAGCCGGACCCGTACCTCGGCGGTAGTACCGGCGGGCAGTTCGCCCAGGGCCGCGGTGAACTGGCCGGCGCTCCAGCGCACCACGCCCTGACCGGCGGTGGCGTCCAGCACATTGAAGGCCGGCGACCAGTCGCCTGTCAGCTCGGTCGCCGTGGCGGGGTCCGGTCCGGCCTGGACCACTCGCACGTGCAGGGTGGCCTCCTGGCCGGGGCTCAGGACCAGCTCCGCCGGTTCGGCGAACAGGTGCAGGCCGGGGACAAACCGGAGGGTGATGCGGGCGTGGGTGAGGGTGGCAAACGGCCAGTGACTTTGCACGGTGTAGGTGCCGAGGTCTTCGGGCCGGACCGCTGGCAATTCGAGCACCGGTCCGGTGGCGCCGGGCACGGGCACGCCGTTGTGATACCACTGGCGGAAGGCCCTTTGCCCGGGCATCAAGGGCGCCACCAGCCGCACGCGGGTGCCGGGCCCCACCGCGCCATCGCTCAGCAGGGCCGGACACTCGGACACGAGGAACAGGCTCGGATCACCCCCCGAGGCCACAGCGATGACGTTGCGCAGCGAGGACAGGTAGCCGCTGCTCGTCCCCGCGCAGGTCACCGTGCCGTCAGCCAGCAGGGCAAAGTTCCCGCTCATGGCGACGACGTTGCTCTGGAGAATCTGGACCTGGTCGCTCCAGCTCAGGCTGAACAGGCGGCCCTCGGCGTCCAGGGCCCGTCCCGGCGCAATCGCCACGATGTTGCTCAAGGGCGGGCTGAACTGGCTCGTGTCGGTCCACAAAACCACGCGGCCATCGGCCCGGAGGGCTGCGGGGGCCTGGTCATACCCCGCGGCGGCGATGGCCACGACGTTGCTCTGGCCGGGCGGAACGTTGGTCTGGCCGTGGGAATTGTCGCCCCAGGCCACCACCGTGCCGTCCGCCCGCAGGGCCAGGGCGTGCCTTTCGCCAGCGGCGATGGCCACGACGTTGCTCAAGCCCGGGGGCGGTGACGGAAATACCTGCCCTTCGCCAAGCAATCCGGGAGGCGGAGGGGGCAGGACAACGAAGCGGACGAGGTTGGAGTTGTGCCATGCCCCCCCGCTGCTCACCGTACCATCCGCGTGCAGGGCCAGGCCATGAGCAGCGCCCGCCGCCACCGCCACCACATTGCTCAAATCCCGGGGTGCGGCATCTCCTCCCGAACTCCATTCTCGCACGGTTCCGTCGGCCCGCAGGGCGAGGGTGTGGTCGTGATAAACCGACACGGAAACCAGATTGCTCAATCCCCCGGTCCCCAGGGGATGCTGCCTGGCCACAAGCGAACCGTCCGGCCGCAAGGCCAGACTTCCGCCATAACCAGCCGCGATGGCAGCGAACGGTCCGGATTCCGGAGGGAATCCCTGGCCGGTTCCCCACTTCACGACCGTGCCATCCGCACGCAACGCCAGCCGGTGGGCGTAGCCCGCGGCAATGGCCACCACTTGGTTCAAATCCGGCGGAGGCGGGGGGAGGTCGAAGAACCGGCCTTGCGCCTGATCCCACCCCCGACCCCATGCCATCACCGTACCGTCCGCCTTCAGGGCCATGACATGGGAGTGCCCGGCCGCGATCGCCGTCACCTCGCCCAGGTCCGGCGGGATGTCCAGCGGCCCGCCGTCGTTGCTGCCCCAGCCGATGACCGGGCTGACCCGCATCGTGACGCGGCCGTAGCTCACCCCGTAGCGGTTGCTGGCCACCAGGCTCACCGGGTACTCCCCCTCGATCATCGCCACGCCCGAGATGACGCCGGTGGCCGGGTCCAACTCCAGACCCGGCGGCAGACCGGTGGCATCAAACCACTCCGTCGCGTTGCCGACGGCCACGCGTTCGACAAAGTCGCAGCCCGGCGGCACCTGGACCAGCGGGCGATGGTGGATGTTCGGGGTGGGCGGAGTCACAAACAGCACGTACTCACGGCGGCCCACGCCGGCGGCATTGGTCGCCGTCACGGTGAAACGATGCTCGCCGACGCGCTCGGGGATGCCGCTCAGCACGCCGCTGGCCGCGTCCAGCTGAGCCCGGCCGGGAGATTCTCCGCCTGGAAACCGCCCGGCCGGTACCGGGCCAGCAACCGCGGACGGAAGGGATGGCTTACCGTGCCCATCAAGAACGGCGAGCCGATGAACAGCGGCGGAGCGGCATCGGGCGGGCCATCCAGCAAGGCCAGGCTCTGGTAATCGCTGGTGGTGACGGCCAGCACATTGCTGCGAGCCTCCGGTGGCGGGTAAAGATGGCCGCTCGGTTCACTGCCCCAAAGCACGAGCGAGCCGTCCTCGCGCACCGCCAGGTTGTGCCGGGCCCCGGCGGCCTGGGCCACCACGTTGCTCAAGCCGTCCGGCACCCGGAGGTAAGTGTCCGCGACGGCACCCCAGGCCGTCACCGTGCCGTCGGCGAGCAGGGCCAGGCTGTGTCGCCGCCCGGCGGCCCCGGCCACGACCTGGCTCAGGCCTTCCGGCACGCTGGTCTGGCCGTAACTGTTGTCTCCCCAGGCGGTGACGGTGCCGTCGCTGAGCAGGGCCAGGTTGTGATTCCAGCCCGCGGCAATGGCGACCACGTTGCTGAGGCCGGGCGGGACATTGGTCTGGCCGGAGGCATTGTAGCCCCAGGCCGGCACCGTGCCGTCACGTCGCAGGGCCAAGCGGTGGGCCGAACCCTTGGCCACCGCCACGATGTTGGTGAGGTCGGGCGGCAGCTCCGGCGTTCCCCGCAGGGCCACCACCCGGCCGTCGGTCTGGATGGCCAGTTCGGTCCCGCCCACCTCGAGGGCGGTAATGGAGTTCGAGGCCAGCAGCGTGGCCGACGGCAGCCACCATTCGAGGAAAGGCACACCCCACACCGAACCATCCGCCCGCAGGAACAGGCTGTACCGGTTGCCGGCCGCCACCGCCACCACGTTGGTCAGTTCGGGTACGGAGTCCAAGGGCCAAACCGGGTCCGTCGCCTCGCCCCAATGGACCACCTCGGCGGCGTTCAGCCTCACAGCCAGCAGGACCGCCACGCCTCCGGAGGCCCATCGCCAGGGCCGGCGGAACGTCCGCCCCACGAGGAAGTCGGCGCTTCGGCAGGGCCGCGCTGCGCCGCGGCCGCCGGACGTCCGCCCCGCGGCGGAGCCGGGGCGGTCGAGGAAAGGAGTCTGACCAGAGAGAAGTGAGGGGGAAACACCCCGCAGCGGGTGACTGCCCGCCACGGGCCTCGGGGAAACAACACGCTGCATCTTCATGGGCGGACGCTGAAACCTATCCACCTGCGAGCGGCGCAAGTCAATGTTGCAGGGCGGAGGTCGAAGGAAAAAGGTCGAAGGATGAAGGGAGGGCGAGCGGAGCCAATCCGCAATCGTCAATCGGCAATCGTCAATCGGCCGGCCTGCTCCCCACTGAAACTCCGAAACTCCGGCCGTCCGACCCACAGTCCTCGCTTGACCTTTCCTGCGGCGACAGTCATAGCCTCTACGCGTTTGCGGAACTTTGGGGTACCGAGGGTTTAAGCCGTGTACTTAAGCGAAATTGTCAGCTTCTCCAGGGGCTTCGAGGCACTGACCGGCGGCACATTCAAGCGAGAACCGGAAACACCGTGGCTCTGCTCCTTCGGCTGCGCTGCTACAACACCTCGCGATGCGACTTCGACAAGCCTCTAGCCGACGCCCTGCGGCTGGCCGCCAACCCGCGCAATTACATCACCGGGTACGACGCCAACATTCGCGAGGGGCAGCCGATTACCCCCTGCCCTCGTGGTGAGCCAATGGCTCGCCGCCTATGGCCTTCCCGGTGAACCGTGGCCCGTAACCTCTCCCGCCTCCCATGATCAGCGCCAGCTTCGACAGCACCAAGACCTCCCTCCACGACCTGCTCGTCCGCGCCGACCAGGGTCGGCTCCAGCTCCCCGACTTCCAGCGCGGTTGGGTCTGGGACGACGAGCGCATTCGCAGCCTGATCGCCAGCGTCTCAGTCTCGTTCCCCATTGGTGCCGTGATGCTGCTCCAGACCGGCGGCGAACACGTTCGCTTCAAGCCACGCCCCCTTGCCGGCACCCACCCCCACGTGCGCGAGGTCGCCCCCGAGACGCTCATCCTCGACGGCCAGCAGCGCTTGACCTCGCTCTATCAGGCCCTGATGAGCACGGCGGCCGTCGAGACCAAGGATGGCCAAGAACCAGCCCATCCGCCGCTGGTACTACCTGGACATGAAAAAAGCCGTCGCCAACGGCAACGACTGCGAGGACGCCGTGCTGAGCATCCCCGAAGACCGACGGCTCAAGGCCTTCGGCGGGGAGATTGTGCTGGACGTCACCACGCCGGAGCACGAGTACGCCGCGGACCTTTTCCCGATTAATCAGGTCTTCCGCAGCGCCCACTGGCGCCAGGCCTACAGCGAGCACTGGAACTTTGACCGCGACAAGATGCGCCTCTTCAACGAGTTCGAACTCGAGGTCATCAAACGCTTCGAGCAGTACCAACTACCGGTCATCGAACTCAAACGCGAAACGCCCAAGGAGGCTGTCTGCCTGGTCTTCGAGCGCGTCAACACCGGTGGGGTCGCCCTCACCGTCTTCGAGCTCCTGACCGCCACCTTCGCCGCGGACGATTTCCTGCTCCGCGACGACTGGAACAAGCGCGAGCTGCTGATGAGGAGCCACCACCCGGTCCTGTGCAGCCTCCAGAGCGACGATTTCCTCCAGGCCATCGCGCTGCTCGTCACCCAGGAGCGCCGCCGCGCCGACCTCGCCCGGGCCATCCCCGCCCACGAGCTGGCGGGCATCACTTGCAAGCGCAAGGACATCCTCGGGCTCGAAGTGGCCGACTGGCAGCGCTGAGCGTACCCGTTGGAAGAAGGCTTCGCCCGCGCTGCCCGCTTCCTGCAAGGCCAGAAAGTTTTCAAGGCCCGTGACCTGCCCTACCGCGCCCAGCTTGTCCCCCTGGCTGCGATTTTCGCGGACCTTGGTCGGGACGGTGAGACCGAAGAAGCGCGGCAAAAGATCGCCCGCTGGTACTGGTGCGGCGTGCTGGGCGAACTCTACGGCAGCGCCACCGAAACCCGCTTCGCCCGTGACCTGCCTGAAGTCGTCGCCTGGGTGCGCGGCGACGCGGTCGAACCGATCACGGTCCGGGAGTCGAGCTTCCAGGCGAACCGTCTGCTCACCCTGCGCACCCGCAACAGCACGGCCTACAAGGGCCTCTATGCCCTGCTCATGCGCGACGGCGCGCGCGACTTCCGCACCGGCGGGCCCATTGAGGCCCAAACCTTCTTTGATGACAAAGTGGATATCCACCACCTTTTCCCCAAGCGATGGTGCCGGGCCGCCCGCCTCCCAGCCGCCATTTACCACAGCGTCATCAACAAGACCCCACTGGCCGCCCGTACCAACCGCCAGATCGGCGGCCGCGCGCCCTCGGAATACTTGCCCGTGGTGGAGAAGGCTGCTGGCGTGGATGCGGAACGGCTGGACGAGATCCTGCGCTCGCATTGCATCGAGCCCGCCCTGCTGCGCAGCGATGACTTCTGGGCCTTCTTTGCCACGCGCGCCGAGGCGCTGCTCCAACGCATCGAGGCGGCCACCGGCAAAGCCATCTCGCGCGAGCCGGCGCTGCTCTGGCCTGGCGCCCCCCTGCCCGCCGGCGACGAAGAAATCGAAGACTCCGAAGAGTCCGAAGACCCCGAGGGGCTCGAGCCGTGAAGCGGCTCCCCCTCTCACCGGCCGCGTGGCCGCGCCGCCTGGCGCTACCAACCCTTGGAACTGGCAGAAGACTACCGCAAGCCAAGACGCCGGCGCGCGAAAAGGCCGTCCCGCCACAGGCGGCAACTTATTAACTGCGCCGGCACGCTGCCGAACGGACCCTCGCTGACCACGTCGGATTTCGGCTTTCGGACTCCAGACGCTGTCCGAAAAGTCGTTTGGGGCATTGATGGTGCTCAGCCAATGCCGGGTTCATTAGCGATCAACTAGGGGAGGTGTTCAAGCCGGTGCTGGAGGTCCCCCAGACCACGCGCCTGGGCCGCCCCCG
>JBBIVJ010000015.1:0-96193 GCA_037439785.1 Verrucomicrobiales bacterium
AAGCGGTGAGCAGCGGCGGACAGTGGGTTTCCACCACCGGACACTTGGTCTCGACCGGTGGGCAACGGGTTTCGGCAATCGGACACCGCGTCTCCAGGGGCGGACACCGCGTTTCTGCGATCGGGCACTCGGTCTCCAGCGGCGGGCAGCGGGTCGCGATGGGCGGGCATCGTGTTTCTGCGACCGGGCACCTGGTCTCGAGCGGCGGGCAACGGGTTTCAACGGCCGGGCATTGCGTCTCGACCGCGGCGCAGGCGGTGGGTACCGCCGGGCAGAGTGTTTCACGCGGAGGACACTTGGTGACCTCGGGCGGGCAGCGGGTTTCCAACGGCGGGCATTTCGTCAAGGCAACAGGACAGGTGGTCTCCCGTGGCGGGCACCGGGTGGCGGCCGGGGGACAGGCCGTGGCCCGTGGCGGGCATTGGGTGGCTACCGCCGGACATTGGGTGGCCGCGGCCGGGCAAACAGTCGCGTTGGGCGGACAGGCGGTGGCCTGGGGCGGGCAGCGCGTGGCCACGGCGGGGCACTGCGTCGCCGCCACCGCCACCGGACAGACCGTTGCCACCACCTGGCACACGGTGACGATGGCGGGGCAGGTGGTCGGCTTGGGCGGACACTGGGTGGCCACGGGCGGGCAGCGCGTGGCAGCGGGCGGGCAGGCCGTGGCCTGCGGCGGGCATTGGGTGGCGGCCGCCGGGCATTGGGTCGCCGCCGGGGGACATTGGGTGGCGTTGGGAGGGCAATGCGTGACCACGGGCGGGCAGCGGGTGGCGGCCAGAGCGCCGCACATGGTGTCCGCGGCCTGGCAGTGGGTGGGCAGCGGCGGGCATTGGGTCTTGGAGACGGGGCATTGCGTCTGCACCGGCGGGCAGCGGGTGGCGACCGGCGGGCAGCGGGTGGCCAGGGCCGCGCCGCAGTGGGTGTCCACGACCGGGCATTGGGTGGCCACGGGCGGGCAACGCGTGTCGGTGGGTGGGCACTGTGTCTCGGTGGGCGGACACTGCGTCTGGACCGCCGGGCAGGCCGTCACCTTGAGATCGCAAGCGGTGGGCAGCGGCGGACACTGGGTTTGGACCATCGGACAGCGGGTTTCCGCTGCCGGACAGTGCGTCAGCTCCGGCGGGCAGCGGGTTTCCGCCGGTGGACAACGCGTCTCCGCCGCCGGGCAGTGGGTGTGGAGCGGCGGGCAGACGGTGGGCGCGGTCTGGCAATGCGTCGGCAGCGGCGGGCAGCGGGTCTCCGCAGGCGGGCACTGGGTTTCCACCGGTGGGCAACGTGTTGCGGCCGCCGGACACCTGGTTTCAATGGCCGGGCAGACGGTTTCGCGGCCCAGGCATTGGGTCAGCACCGGCGGGCACGTGGTTTCCAAGGGCGGACAGCGGGTTTCCTGGATGGGGCAGGCGGTCTCCTTGGGCGGACAGCGGGTTTCCACCGGCGGGCAGACCGTCTCGACTGCCTGACATTGGGTGGCCACGGGCGGACAAGTGGTCAGGGTGGGCGGGCACACCGTCGCCGCGGCGGTCAGGCAGACCGTGGCGATGGGCGGACATTGGGTTTGCACCGGTGGGCAGCGGGTTTCCACCGCCGGACAGCGGGTCTCGACCGGCGGGCATTGGGTGTGGACGGGCGGACAGCGCGTCTCGACCGGCGGGCACTTGGTCAACGCCACGGGGCAACGGGTTTCCGCGGGCGGACATTGGGTCTCGTGAGGCGGGCAACGGGTCTCAACGGCCGGGCACTGCGTGTCAGCCGTTTGGCACAGCGTGGGCGTGGGCGGGCATCGGGTCTGGACGGGCGGACAACGCGTCTCGGCCGGCGGGCATTTGGTCAGCAGCGGCGGGCAGCGGGTCTC
The DNA here is from genome assembly GCA_037439785.1 of Verrucomicrobiales bacterium. Classification (GTDB taxonomy): domain Bacteria; phylum Verrucomicrobiota; class Verrucomicrobiia; order Limisphaerales; family J093; genus DSVZ01. The sequence continues at coordinate 1,853 of JBBIVJ010000015.1, forward strand.
GACCGGCGGACACCGGGTCTCGAGAACTTCGCACGCGGTCGGCACGGGCGGACAGTGGGTTTCGGCCACCGGGCAACGGGTGATGGCGGACGGGCAGCGGGTTTCGACCGGCGGGCAGAGCGTCTCGGCCACCTGGCAGGCGGTGAGGGCGGCCGGGCATTGGGATTGCACCGGCGGGCAGCGGGTCTCCTGCACCGGACAGCGGGTGTCCACCGCCGGGCAGCGGGTCTCGACCGGCGGACAGACCGTGGCCCGGAGTTCGCAGTGCGTGGGCACCGGCGGGCAACGGGTCTCCGCCAGCGGGCATTGCGTCTCGACCGGCGGACAGCGGGTCGCCCGGACGGGGCAGCTTGTGGCCACCGGCGGGCAACGGGTCTCCAACGGCGGGCACTTGGTGGGGGAGATGGGGCAACGCGTTTCTGCGGCCGGGCACTTGGTCAGGGCGGGCGGACAGGCGGTGGGAATGACCGGGCAGGCGGTTTCGAGGGGCGGGCATTGAGTGGCGAGGCTGGGACAGCGGGTTTCCACCGGGGGACAGGCCGTCTCCGCCCCCAAACAGGCGGTGGGCAGCGGCGGGCACCGTGTTTCGGCCGGCGGGCATTGGGTCTCGAGGGCGGGGCATTGGGTGGCCACCGGCGGGCAGAGCGTCTCCACCGCGGGGCACTGGGTTTCCACTGCCGGACAGGACGTGGCCAGGGCCGGGCAAACGGTCTGGGTGGAAGGGCACCCGGTCTGCAAGGCGGGGCAGCGCGTGGCCACCACCGGACAACGGGTGTTGACCGGTGGGCAGGCCGTGGCCAGCGGCGGGCAGGTGGTGGCCAGGGCCGGGCAGACCGTGGCGGCGACGGGCACAATGGTCAGCACGGGGAAACCGATGCCGCCCTGCTTGCGAAACTCTTCGGCGGCGGCGGTGAGCGCGGTTTCCAGCGCGGTGCGCGAAAGGCGGAGGTAGCGGCCCAATTCACCGGGCAGAACCACCAGCGGACTGCGGCCGCCGCCCTCCACGTCTTCCCAGGGGCCTTCAGGGCTGTCGGCGGTTTGGAGCCAACCCTCGCCGTCCCACTCGATCTTCAGCTCGCCGGTCTCCGGCACGCGCGTAATCCGCAGCTCGGTCGGGCTGAGGTTCAGCAGGGCGAGGTGCACCGCTTCCTGGTCCTCCGGTTCGAGGGGCGGCGGCTCGGCCGCCCGGCCGGTGGGTCCTGCCCCAAGCCAGGCCAGCATCAGCAGCGCGGCGAAAAGGCGAATGGGTTGGCGTGTTCCCGACCTTCCCCAAAGGGTTGCCCAGGTCTTCATGGATGGCTCCGGTTGTAGGTTGATAGCAATCTAAGCTGTTTATTGAGCTGTTTAGCTCGGGCGTCAACCAGTTTTTTTAACCGGCGGGAAGCCGGAATCTTTGGAGTCGGTGCTGACACGACGCGAATGCGAAGTGCAGAGGGCAAGGGCACGGCCCGCGAGAACACGCCTCTCAAGGGGGGAGCCTCCGGGTATGGTCGGGAAACTCGGGCGGCAGCCGGCCCGAGGTTTCCCCGCCTCGACGCACGCCCACGTTCGTCCCCTGCTGGCCGACCTCTTCACGCCCTTCGGCAGGGATTCAGGTGCGCGGGGGAACGGTGTCGGGCCTCTCAGTGTGATGCCCGGAACAGGCGTTGTACCTCCCGTTCATTGAGCGCGCGTCGGTAAAGCCGCACCTCGCGCAGTTGGCCGTGGAAGTGGTCGTGCTCGCCGAAGCCGATCTTGAGCGGCACCCCGGCGGTGAGGTCGAAACGCGCGGGATCGAAAGGCGCGGATTCCGCCACGCGTTTTCCGTCCACGAACAGCCGCAGGCGAGACCCTGCCCGCATTGCCACGACGTGCCGCCAGCCGGGCGCCAGTTCGAAGTCATGCAGACTGCCACGCCGGCCTCGAGCGCGTGAACGTGACCCGAGGGCAAGGTGCCGCAGTAGAGCCGGCCCTGATACACCGCCATGGACCACGCCCGGTGATACTCGACGTCCGAAAAATCCAGGCGTCCCGTCAAAGTCCAGCCCGCGTCATCGAGGCGATAGACCTCGGCCCGGGGCAACGTGCCGCCGTAGAGATTGCCGTTGAACAGGGCAAGGCCCATGACTTCGAGTTCGTGGCCGAGCCGACCGGTGTCCACCCACTGATGCGGGCCGAGGTAGCGAAAGACCTTGCCTTCCTTCCAGGTGCCCGTGTGGAGGGCGCCGCGGTGAAGGGCGAACGAATAGGTTTGGTCCACGTTGGGTGGCGCGCCCCAGTTCGTCCAGTTGGTCCCGCCTTCGTAGCAGAACACGCCGCCCAGGGCTCCGCCATCGTAGCCGCCGGCCAACAGCGTGCCGTCCGCCACCGTGATCGCGGCGAGGCGGCCGCCGGGATTGCCACACCAGGTCCAGTTGGTTCCGCCTTCATACCGATACAACCCTTGCCGCGGCGTGGTGGCGTGCTTGGGCGGGAAGTCCATCGCGGTGGCATGGAGGCTGTCGCGGAGAACCGTCAGCCCCCAGACCGTCTCGGCGTCGCACGGCCGTCCACAATCCACCCAGCGTTTGCCGCCGGCGTAGCGATAAACACGGCCGCCGGGGTGCTGGTTGGATGAGGGCGGGAGATGCGAGCCGGCACCGCTGTAGCGGGCGACGCCCGCGTAGCGTTCACCCCGGAACACCGCCAGGGCCGTAACGGCGTTGCAGGGGTCCGGCGCGCCGCAGTCCACCCAGTTCGTGCCTCCGCTGTAGCGATAAACGTGGCCGGCCTCGCCCGCCCCGGGTTCCCACGTCCCCGTGTAGAGCGCCCCCTGAAAAACGGTGAGCGCCCAGACCATCTGGCTGTTGCCGGGCCGGCCACAATCGGTCCAGCGCGGCTGGGTGCCGGCGTCGAGGCCGAAAAACAAATTGCGCGTATTGGCCATCGAGCTGCACGCCCCGGACGGGTGCTGCACAGTCAGGTTGAAACCGTTGCGCGTCGCCGGATCAAACAGTGTCACCAGATCGCCGGGGGAGTCGTCGAGGGGGTCGGCCAGATTCAGCCAGAGCGACAGGGTGAAATCGTTTGTGCCCGGGCGCAGCACCGGGGTGGCAGGGACCTCCCGCCGGGCGGAACGGCCGTTGAACGCGGCGGCGCGCGGGGTCCAGGTGATATCAGGGGGCTGCGCGTACAGGGCGTGGCGCGAAACGTCCCGCGCGTGACCGTCCAACCGCCAGTGCCCGAGCAGGGAGTCCTCGCCGGCCCCCCGCCCGCTAGTCGCCCCAAGCGCCAGACAGGCGGCGACCCCCCAGGCGGGGGCGTGGGGGAGCATTCCTCGCAGCGAACGAGTGTGCGCCGGAGCCATATCCCGTTGCGGTGCCCGGGCCGAGCGCTGCCCTTCTGTCCTCATTACGGTCGCGACGCCCTGCCACAGGATCGCTGCGGCGAGGGTTCGGGGAAGGACATCCTTCCGAGCCCACCGGGACATGGGCAGAGGCTACCGTGAGGGGGGGAGACCGGACAAGCTGGCGCACCGGCCGGCCCTTCCCGGCCGCGGCTCGGCCGGGAAGGGGAAAACCTCCCGCCGTGGAACCGGATTCGACGCAGGTTGTTTGCCGGCCACATGCCTGCCCTACGCAAGACCGCGAGCGGCACTCCCGAAATGGCGGGGGCCTGACTTTCCCACCGGCCTGGCGCGGAGGGGGCGCCGGAGGACAGATCCTGCAACTAAGCACTCCAGCCGGCAGGTCGTGCCTCGCGGTGGACCGGGGGAGTGGGCCGGCAGCCCAAGGCGCGCCCAACCGCCGGGAAAACGCCGGTGCGCGGTACGGGCGGCGCCGGCAACGCGGGCTTTGAGATTGGGGCCCGGCCGACTAGACTTGCCGACTCGATGTTTGCGCTGACGGACATCCACTGGTGGCACTACGCGACCTTCATTCTGGCGGTGCTGGTGTTTCTGGTTTTCGACCTGGGGGTGCTCCACCGCCGGGCGCGGGAGATTTCGTTTCGGGAGGCGCTGGCGTGGACGTCGTTCTTGCTCGTGATGGCGATGGTGTTCGCCTGGACCCTGCTGCTGGTGCGTGGGCGGGAGGAGGCGCTGGAATTCATCACCGGCTACCTCATCGAGTTGTCCCTCTCGATGGACAACGTGTTCGTGATCGCGATGATCTTCGGCTACTTCGTGGTCCCGCGGGCTTACCAGCATCGCGTGTTGTTCTGGGGCATCCTCGGCGCCTTGATCATGCGGGGGGTGATGATCTGGGTCGGGGCGGAGTTGATCGCGGCGCACCACTGGGTGCTGTACCTGTTCGGCATCTTTCTGGTCCTGACCGGCATCAAGATGGTCGTCGCCGCGGGCGAGGAGGTGGACCCGGAGCACAACCCGGTGTTGCGGTTGGCGCGGCGGTTTTTCCGCTTCAGCGCCCGCTATGACGGCCAGAACTTTCTCACCTGGGAGAGCGGCCGGCGCGTGGCCACACCGCTGGTGCTGGTGTTGTTGATGGTGGAAACGACCGACCTGATCTTCGCCCTGGACTCCATCCCGGCCATCTTCGCCATCACGCAAAAGCCGTTCACTGTTTTCACCTCGAACGTGTTTGCCATCCTCGGCCTGCGCTCGCTGTACTTCGTGCTGGCGGGGGCCATGACCTACTGCTGCTACCTGAAGTACGGCCTGGCGGTGGTCCTGGTTTTCATCGGCTTCAAAATGTTGGTCGTGGACTGGATCAAAATCCCCATCGGCCTCTCGCTGACGGTGGTGGCCAGCATCATTGCCACCTCGGTGGTGGCCTCCTGGTTCGCCGCGCGGCGACGCCGGGCTAGCCAACCGCTGGCCGAAAGCCTGCCCCGGACGCCCCCTGAATGGGCCGGCGATTGAGCGGCGCCGGGCCGCGAGCAAACGGCGCGGAAACGCTGCGCGCAGTCCCGCTGCCGTCCCGCCCCGGCCCGGGGGAACTCTCAGCCTCAGCCCGGTTGCTGGCTGGCGGGGCGGCGCTCCCCTGCGCTAACCTCCCCGCGACGTGTGGCCCGGACCCGCGTCGGCACGGGTGATGACCTACCGCTGGCAACTGGCCGCCCACGACCCTTCCCGGGTCGCGCCGCTGGCGAGCGCCCTGAAGGTCTCGCCGTTGCTGGCCCAATGTCTCATCAATCGCGGCCTGAGCTCCCCCGCCCGGGCCGGCGGATTTCTGCGGCCCCGGCTCAAAGACCTGGCCGACCCCGCGCAGCTTCCCCACCTGACGGTGGCCGTCGAGCGGCTCTGGCAGGCGCGGGACCGCGGCGAGCCGGTGGTCATTTTCGGGGATTACGACATGGACGGCGTGTCCGCAACGGCGCTCCTGCTGGAGGTGCTGGGGCCGTTGGGGTGGAACCTCGCCGCCTACCTGCCCCACCGCCTGGACGAAGGCTACGGCCTGACGCCGGACGCGGTGGACAACTGCCTGGAGCGCCATCCCGCCCGGCTCCTGCTGGCGGTGGACTGCGGCTCGACCGCCGTCGAGACCATCCGCGGGCTGCGGGCGCGGGGCGTCGAGGTCATCGTGCTGGACCACCACCAGGTCGCCCAACCCCCGCCGCCGGCCGTGGCGGTGGTGAATCCGCAGTTGGGCCCGGCGGGCCACGACGGATTCCGAGAACTGTGTTCGGTGGGCCTGGCTTTCAAACTGGCCCACGGCCTTCTCAAGCACGGCCGGCTCCAGGGCCGCCCCGAGGCACACCGGTTTGACCTCAAACCGCTGCTGGACCTGGTCGCCCTGGGCACCCTGGCGGACCTGGTGCCGCTGACCGGGGAAAACCGCCGGCTGGTGGCCGCCGGTCTGGAGCGCCTCAACCGCCGGGAACGACCGGGCCTCCGGGCGTTGTGCGAAGTGGCCGGCCTCCAGGGCGACATCCGCCCCTACGAGGTGGGCTTCCTGCTGGCCCCGCGCCTGAACGCCGCCGGCCGCCTCGAAGATGCCACCGAGGCCCTGGAACTGCTCCTGGCCCGGGACACGGACCGGGCCCTGGCCCTGGCCCGGTCCCTGGACGCCCGCAACAGCGAACGCCAGAACCTCGAACGCCGCATCGCCGAGGAGGTCATCGGCGCGGTCCGCGCCCGGTTCAATCCCGCCACCGACTACGTCATCGTCGAGGGGCAACTGCTCTGGCACGTGGGGGTGGTGGGCATCGTGGCCGCGCGGGTCCTGCAGGCCTTTTACCGCCCCACCATCATCCTGGGCGGTGACGGGCATGAATGGCGCGGAAGCGGCCGCAGCATCGAGGGCTTTGACCTGGCGGCGGCCCTGCGGCAATGCGACGACCTGTTGGTGCGCCACGGCGGCCACGCCATGGCGGCCGGCCTGACCATCCACCCCCAGCAACTGCCCGCCCTGCGCGTCCGCCTGAATGAACTGGCCCGCCAGTGCCTCCAGCCCCACCAACTCCAGCCGGTCCTGCGGCTGGACGCCGCCGTGGCTCTGGCCGAGCTGACCGCCGACTGCGTCGGGGTAATCGAGCGCCTCCAGCCCTTCGGCCCGGACAACCCGCCGGTGCAACTGCTGGTCCGCGGCGTGACCCACCGCCACCCGCCCCAGCGCATCGGCCGCGACGCCCGGCATGCCAAGTTCTGGGTCACCCAGGGCGGTCCCGCCTGCGAGGCGCTGTGGTGGGGGGCGGCCGACAAGCCCTGGCCCGAGGGGCGCTTCGACCTGGCCGTGGTGCCGCAGGTCCGGGAGTACCTGGGCCGACAGCGCGTTCAGTTGCGGGTGCTGGATTGGCGGCCGGCGGAATGACTCCTTGCCGCGGCCGTCCGGCACGGTGCACCGATGCCTCAGCCGAGAGCAAGCGGGGGGACCGTGGAGAGGATGGTGCGCGCTGCAGGACTTGAACCTACGACCCCTTCCGTGTGAAGGAAGTGCTCTTCCACTGAGCTAAGCGCGCGTGCCGGGGGAGGCCGCGGGGCAGTTCCGAGCGTCCCCCCAAGCCGGGCAGAGCCTAGGCCAGCCGGCCCCGCCGGGCAACTGCGTTTTGCGGACTCGCTGTGGGCAGTGTGCATCTTCGTTTATCGCAAAGGTCGTAGCGCAGGTTTCCCAACCTGCTGTATCGCCGATTTCCCCATCGGCGGCGCTGGGAAACGCGGAAAGTCCGCGGGTTAGGAAACCCCCGATACAGCAGACGGGGTAGTCTGCGCTACCGCAAACCCGGCAACGGCAAGAGACTGAGAGGCACCCCTGCGGGCAGCGCCCGCCCTCAATGCCGCGCCAGGGCCACCACGTAGCGCTGCAGGCGGGCCTCTTCCTCGCGCAGGCCCTGTTCGTGGTAGATCTGATGCAGGTTCGAGCAGAGCCGCAGCAGCGTGCGGCCGGCCGTGGCGGGGGCGAGGTAGCTTTCCTGGAAGCCCTGGCCGATTTGCCGGAGGAACCGGACGCAGTCGGCCCGGGTCAGCAGTTTGCCGCGGTGGAAGGCGTCAATGAACACCGTCTCGGTGGGGGTTTGGAAGCGGCAGACGAAGTGGCGGGGCAGGGCGATGCCCACCACCGGCAGTTCGAGCCGGCGGGCCACCAGCCAGTACACCAGGCAGAGGCTGATGGGGTTACCGGTGCGCCGGTCCAGCACGCGGTTGAGGTAGCTGTTTTCCGGGTCGTAGAAATGGCGTTCGTTGCCGGTGAAACCCAGTTCGTTGAAGAGGTGGTCGTTGATCACCGCCAGGCAACTGAGCCCGCGCCGCTGGCCGCCCAGCCGCTCGCGGATGTCCAGAGCAAAGCTGTCCAGCAGGGCCCGGTAGCCGTCCAGGTTGATGTCCGGGTAGCGGGTACGGGCCAGCAGCCACGCCCCTTCCTCCAGGTCCGCGTCCTCCCCCTGCTGGAGGCAAAAGGCCAGAAACTCCGTGTCCGCGCGCTGGCGGCCGAGGTGTTCGAGGATTTCCCGCACCCGCCGCCGCAGCACGGTGTCACGGCTGCTGGTGTGGGGGTGCAGCCAGGCCAGGGCCTCCGGGCCGCAGGCCAGCAGCCGTGCCCGCGCGGCGCGGTACACCTCCGGGTCTTCGTCCGCCAGCAGGGTCAACAGGGCAGACTTGAGGCCGTCGGTCAATCCGTCGGCGGGGGGTTTGGCGCTCGGTGCCGTCACGGGGCGTCGGGAGGTATTGACCGCGAAAGGGGCCGGACGTTCAACCGGAAAAGGTCCGCCCGCGCGGGGTCAGGCTTCTTCTACCACCGACCAGCCCAGCGTGTCGGCCAGGGCCTGCACCGGGGCCTTGAGGTCGCCGTAAAAGGTCACCCGGTGCCAGCCCCACTGATCCCAGGCCCGGAAGAGCTTTTCGAAGTCGCCCAGCGGCTCGGCGCAGAGCTTGGTACGACAGGCGCGGTCGTCGGGGTCGTTGCCCACCGTGCGGGCCTGGTGGAGGAGGACCTGGCGGCGGGCGGCATCGAACTCGAGGGTGGTGGTCAGATACCCGGCCGGCAGCAGGGCGCGCAGTGAGGCCCCCTGGCGGTCCTCGGAATGGGTCAGGATTTCGTAGGGCTGGGCGAGGCCGTCCGGCCCGAACACCTTGGTGGCCGCTACACAGTGGGCGTAGATGATCTGGCGCCGGGCCGTGTCCAGGACCGGGTCGGAGATGTACCCCGGCCGACCGCGGGTCAACAGCGTGCCGATGAGCATGGTAGCGGTGGAGCGCACATCGCACTCGCAGCCGCCGACCAGACCCTCGTTGTTCAGCTCGCAAAACCCCAGGCAGGGGTAGGCGTGGATGTGCCCGCCGTAGAAGCCGCCCAGGCAGTTGATGGTGATGGCACGGGCGCCGTGCCGCTCCCGCAGTGCCTTTTGGGCCAGGTACATGGCGGCGGAATCCTCGAGCACCGCCGGGGTCACGCCGACCACACGCCGCGCCTGCTTCTGCCAGCGGTCGGCCAGGGCGCGTGCCGCGTCGCGGTCGGCCCGCTCCCAGGCCGTGTTCAGCTCGGCAAAGGGGATTTTCTTCACCGGGATGCCGGCAAAGGCCGGTTCCTCGCCCCCCAGCTGGTCGCGCACGGCCAAGATGCGGGTGGCCTTCATGTGCTCGAGGCAGGCGGAGGGGTTCAGGTAGTTCACCGGGTCGGGACGCACCCGCCCGCGGCCGGGCGGGGGGGTGAGCCGCTCCCGTACGCGCGCGGTGGCGGCCACGAACTCCTCCACCGACCCGCCCTGCTTGACCAGGGCGAAGCACCGGACCGCCTCTGCCAGGTGGGCGAGGTTGGAGGAGGCGACGAAGCCGACGTTGGGGGCGCGCTGGCGCAGGAAGGCGGCGTTGTACACCAGGAAGCCGCCGCTGCCGCCGTATTGGAAATCGGCATAAAGGACCGGCTTGCCCGAGCGGGCCAGGGTCTGGACCACCTGGTTCCAGCAATTCATCTGGTACACCAGGTAGCCGTCCACTCCGCCGCCGGCCTGGTCGGCCTCGAGCAGGCGCCGCGCCTCTTCCGGGCCGCTGGCGGTGGAGTTGAGGAACTCGAAGCCGGGACAGCGCCGCCGCAGTTCGCGGTGGATGCGCTCCATCACCGGCCGGAAATCAAAGCCCACGTTCGGCCAGTCCGGTCCCGGCTGCTGCTTGGCGTGGAGGGCGTACACGATGCGGATGCGCATCCGCGTGCCCGCCGCCGAGGCCGCCTCGAGGGCGGCGGGGCGGCTCCAGGCGCCCAGCAGGCCGGCGGCGGCCGCACCGGCGCGGGCCAGGAAGCGGCGACGGTTCAGGGGACAGCGGGCACAGGCGGGGAAAGGACTGGATTTCATGCGGACCTCTCAAAGTCGAGTCCTCAGGACTGGGTGGCAACTAATGACGAGCCATGCCTACTCCTCCCCGGGCCGGTCGGCAAGCGGATTGCTCCCGGCCGGCTGTTGCCCGGCCCGGCGCCGGCGGGCGGGTTTTCCCGTTTGCGCCTGTCCCGCGCCCCGGCGCAGGCTGGAGGCATGGATGTCTTCTGGGACGTGACATTCACCCTGGCCGAGGCCGAGGCGGCCGCCCCCACCCTCTCGCCCGAGACGGTGTGTGTGGTGTTCGACGTGCTCCGGGCCACCAGCAGCATCGTGACCGCCCTGGCCGCGGGGGCGGCGGGCATCCGGCCGGTGGCGGGGGTGGGGGAGGCGCTGGCCGCCCGCCGCCAGGACGCGACGGTGTTGCTGGCGGGGGAGCGCGACGGTGAACGGATCGGCGCCGCGCTCACCGGCGGGGTGGAGTTCGACCTGGGCAATTCGCCGCGGGAGTTCACTCCCGAGCGGGTGCGCGGCCGCGCCGTGGTGATGACCACCACCAACGGCACCCGGGCCCTGCGGGCGTGTGCCGGGGCCGGGTGTGTGCTGGCCGGTGCTTTTCTGAATCTCTCGGCCGTGGTCCACGCTTTGCGGCAGATGGTGCCGACCCGGCTCCGGTTGGTGTGCGGTGGCACGCAGGAGGGGGCGGCCCTGGAGGATGCCCTGGCGGCTGGGGCGGTGATGGATGCCCTGGCGGTGGAGGGTGTACCGGCGGTGCTGGGCGACGGGGCCCTGATGGTCCGGAGCCTGCACCGGGCGCTGGGCGGCGACCCGGCGTCGGCCCTGGGGCGCTCCCGCAACGGCCGGCGCCTGCTGGCGCGGCCGGCGCTGCGCGAGGACGTGGCCTTCTGCGCGCGGCGGGACGTGTATGAAGTGGTGCCGGTGCTGGCGGGGGAGTGGCTGCGGCCCTGGGCGGGTTGAGCAGCGGGGGCGTCGGGCCGGGCCGCCGCGGCCAGAGCGGGGCGTCAGCGGCCGAGGAGGTGTTGGAGCTTGTCGCGGAAGCTCCGGCTCAGGCTCAGGCGGGTGCCGTTGCGGAGGATGACGGCGTAGTCGCCGTGGAACATGGGTTGCAGTTCCTTGATGCGGTCGAGATTGACGATGGTGGAGCGGCTGATGCGCAGGAAGTGCCGGGGGTCCAGACGGGCCTCGAGGGAGGCCATGGTCTCGCGCAACATGTGAGATTCAGGGCCGACGTGGAGGGTGACGTAATTGTCCGCCGACTCGATCCAGTCCACGTCGGCGGTGCGGATGAGCATGACCCGGCCGCCGGTCTTGACGACGAGGCGATCGGCCCGTGGGGGGGCGGGGCGCATCTCGGCCAGGAGGGCATTGAGTTTTTCGTTGAGGGCCTCGACGCGGGCCAGGCGCAGGTGTTCGCGGGCGCGGTGCAGGGCCAGGCGGAGCCGGTCGCTGTCGAACGGCTTGAGCAGGTAGTCCAGGGCATGCACCTCGAAGGCCCGCAGGGCATGTTCGCTGTAGGCCGTGGTGAAGATCACCACCGGGGGGCGGGGGGGGCGGGCGGTGGCCAGGACTTCAAAACCGTCCAGCTCCGGCATCTGGACGTCCAGAAAGACCAGGTCCGGCGCGTCCCGTTCAAGGGCCTCGATGGCTTCGGCGCCATCGGCGCATTCGCCTATGATCTCGAGGTCGGCTTCGCCCGCGAGCAGGGTGCGGAGCCGCTCGCGCGCCAGCGCTTCGTCGTCCACGAGCAGGGTGCGGATTTTCATGGCTCGGCTTTCCGGCGGGGCAAGGGAACCGGAGCGGGCGGGGGCGGTCAAGGTCAAGGCCGCGGGTGGCGGGTCGAGGCAGGACTTGACTTGCCGCGCGGGGGACCCCATCAACGCGCGTTCGCCGCGTGCCCCGTCCGCACCGCAACCGGAACCGCGAGTTGAAGTTGACGCCATGAAGTTTTTGCGCCGCAAGCCCGTCGCCCAGTTGCAGGCCGAAGTGGAGGCCGACCAGCGTCTGCACCGGACGCTGGGGCCGGGCAATTTGGTGGCGCTGGGGGTGGGGGCGATCATCGGGGCGGGCATTTTCGTGCTGACCGGCCACGCCGCGGCGGAGTACGCGGGGCCGGGGATCGTGATTTCCTTTGTCCTGGCCGGTCTGGCGTGTGCCTTTGCGGGGCTGTGTTACGCGGAGTTTGCAGCCATGATCCCGGTGTCCGGTTCGGCGTACACCTACGGGTATGCCACAATGGGCGAGTTGATGGCCTGGATCATCGGGTGGGATTTGATCCTGGAATACCTGTTTGCGGCTTCGACGGTGGCGGTGGGCTGGTCGGGCTACGTGGTGTCATTTCTAGGGGACCTGGGGGTGGAGATTCCGGCGGCCTTTGCCAGTGCGCCCTACGTACACAAGGCCCCTGTGGATGCCGGTTGGAATCTGTGGCGGATTTTCACCGAGGGCTGGGCGAGCACGGGGGCGGTGTTGAACGTGCCGGCGATGTTCGTCATTGCGGTGATCACCGGGCTGCTGGTCCTCGGCATCCGGGAATCGGCGGCCATCAACAATCTGGTGGTGGCCGTCAAGGTCGGGGTGATTCTGTTGTTCCTGGCGGTGGGCGTGGCCTATCTGAATGTGGACAACTGGCGGCCGTTCATCCCTGAGAATGAAGGTCCGGGCCGCTTCGGCTGGGAAGGGGTCTTCCGCGCGGCGGGGGTCATTTTCTTCGCCTACATCGGTTTCGACGCCGTTTCCACCGCCGCGCAGGAGGCGCGGCGGCCGCAGCGGGACATGCCCATCGGCATCCTGGGATCGCTGCTGGTCTGCACCGTCCTGTACATCGGCGTGGCCCTGGTGTTGACCGGGATCATCAAGTACCCCGAGTTGAGCGTGCCGGACCCGATGGCACGGGCCATTGATTCCCTGGGGCCGGCCGTGGCTTGGTTGCGGCCGATCATCAAGGTGGGGGCCATCGCCGGGCTGTCCTCGGTGATCCTGGTGATGATGCTGGGGCAGCCGCGCATTTTCTACGCCATGAGCCGGGACGGGTTGCTGCCGCCGGTTTTCAGCCACGTGCATCACCGCTTCCGCACGCCGTGGCTGGCGACGATCCTGACCGGGGTGGTGGCCATGACGATGGCGGGGCTGTTTCCCATCGGCATTTTGGGGGAACTGGTCTCGATCGGCACCCTGCTGGCTTTCAGCATCGTGTGCGCGGGGGTGTTTGTGCTGCGTTTTACTGATCCGGACATCCCGCGGCCGTTCCGGGTACCCTGCTTCTGGCTGGTCTGCCCACTGGGGGTGATCTCCTGCGGCTGGTTGATGTACAACCTGCCGGTGGACACCTGGGCGCGCCTGCTGGTCTGGATGGCAGTCGGCATGGCGATTTACGGGTTGTACGGCCGGCGGCATTCCCGGCTTGCCCCACGGCCGGAACACCCTGCCGCCGGGCATTGACGACGTCCTTCCTCTCCCAATGCCTGCCGACAAGGCTTTTGCTCAGGCCGCCTCGACTTGGGGAACAGGTCATTCGGCCACACCCGCCACCTCCGGTACTTCCCCTGGCGAGGGGCTTGACTTTCTTACGGACAGGCCGATGGTGTCGGGAACCTTGAACCACAAGCCATGAAATCAACCTTTGCCCTCAAACCTACCCTGATGGGAGTGGCAACCGCCCTGGGCGCCTACATGTGGACGGTTCCTGCCGCTACGACGATAGACCCCATCATCCGCGACTCGCACATCGAGACCACCGTCACCGACCAGGGGGCGGAGTCTTCAAGTACGAATACCGCGTGGTGAACGATTCCCCGGCCCCGCAATGGATATGGGAAGAAGTGGAGGTCTGGCCCAGCATCGTGGGCTACGAAATCCCCCTCGACCATCCCAGCGTCGTCTGGAGCCTTACCTCGCCGGAGACGTGGAACTACCGCTTCCTGAGCGCCGACGAGTACCAGTTGGAGTACGGGACGCCCAATCCTTTCCTCTCCGCCTACGTACTCCAGTGGTACGACGAGGAGTTCTTCAGCCAGCCCGCGGCCAGGATGATCGTGCCGACAGGCTTCAATGAGCGGTTTGAAGCCTCCGAGTACGAGCCGTTCGCCAACGGCTTCAGCTTCCTGTCCGAACTCTCCCCGGTGGACGGTCCCTACGCCAATTTGTGGGTGGACTTTTTTCCGCAACATCGGCGACCCGCCCCTGCCCGGCGGGGGGATTGCCGGCGGCGGGCTGCCCTACCGGGTGATCCCCGAGGTGCCCGCCCAAGGGGTGATGGCCCTGGCCTGCCTCGGCGTGGTGGTGTGGCTCAAGCGCCGCGGCCGCCGGCCGTGAGGTCCGGTTGCCGGGCGGAGTCCTGAGCCCTTTTCGTCCGCCGCGCGGCCAGAGGTCGCGCGGCTTATTTTTTTTTTATCCCGGAAAGGGTTGCGCGGTGGGGCGGCTTTGCCACACTCCCGCTGTTCCCCGGTGGTGAACGGCGAGCCCGGAATCTCGCCACGCTGGCCGGGAAACCCGATCGAGACACGAACCCGCATACCCACAAGCCATGAAAACGACGTCCTCCCTTCTCCTGGCATCCGCCCTGGTGGCCGGCTTCGGCCTGCGGGCGGCGGAAACCCCCTTCAACGGCCTGGACCTGCATCTGGGCAATCTGTTCCGGTTGTCCAACGCCAAATCCCGCTCGATCAGCCCGGAAAACTTCACCGGCGAAAAGGGCAAGGGTGGCATGTCCGTGGACGGTCCGGCCGCCGCGGCCGCGCGCGGCCTGGGCCAGGGCTGGAAGGTGTCGCCCTACGTCCGCATCGCCCCCAAGAGCACCTTCACCATGGCGGAAATCGAAGGCCCCGGCTGCATCCAGCACATCTGGCTGACCCCGGCGCCGCTGGACAAGACCCGTTTTTACATCCTGCGATTCTACTGGGACGACGAGACCGACCCCTCGGTCGAGGTGCCGCTGGGCGACTTTTTTGCCTGCGGCTGGGCGCGCTATGCCCAGATCAACTCGCTGGCCGTGTGCGTGAACCCCGGCAGTGCCTTCAACAGCTACTGGCAGATGCCCTTCCGCAAGAAGGCCAGGGTCACCCTCGAAAACCTCGATGACCAGCAAATGACCCTGTACTACCAGATTAACTACACCCTCACCGAAGTGCCGGACGATGCCGCCTACTTCCACGCCCAGTTCCGCCGGGAAGACCCCCTCAACACGCCCGGCCTGTACACCATACTCGACGGCGTCAAGGGCAAGGGCCACTACGTGGGCACCTACCTGGCCTGGGAGGTCCACAGCACCGGCTGGTGGGGCGAGGGCGAAATCAAGTTTTACCTCGATGGCGACAAGGAGTTCCCCACCATCTGCGGCACCGGCACCGAGGATTACTTCTGCGGCTCGTACAACTTCGACACCGTCGGACCGGACGGCAAACGGCGCTACACCGAGTTCAGCACCCCCTACAGCGGCCTGGCCCAGGTCATCCGGCCCGACGGTCTGTACGACTCGCAGACCCGCTTCGGCCTGTACCGCTGGCACATCGTGGACCCCATCCGCTTCGAGCAGGACCTGAAGGTCACCATCCAGGCCCTGGGCTGGCGCAAGGACGGCCGCTACCTCAAGCTGCGGGACGACATCGCCTCGGTGGCCTTCTGGTACCAGACCGAGCCCCACGCCAAGTTCCCGCCCCTGCCCGAAAAGGACGACCTGGAGCTGAAGTAGCCTCCCAGGCCGACGTCAGCCGCCGGTCGCTCCCGGGCGCCGGCGGCGGCCACGAAAAGGCCGGGCTGCAGTGGTGGGTTTTGGCTGGGGCGGCAATAGAACCGAACCCTGTCCGACCCCTGCCCTGCCCGTAGCGGGCGCTTGTAACCTCGCCAACCGCCGGGCGGTCTGGCAGCATGTCTTTTGTGCGGCACACCTTTGAAACACCCTCCCGCCGGGCACTTGCGGCGCAACTCCACGGCCGAAAGGTCGCGTGGCTCGGTCTGGCCCTGCTCCTGGCCGGCTGCAGCGCCGGTCACTACCGGAAATCGGCCGACCGGGAAGTGTACCGGCTGATCCAGGATTACGACCAGGCGGTGCTGGGGCGGACCAACCAGTTTTCCATCGCCACCCCGTATTCGGACCGGCTGCCCGACGAAATCCTGCCGGCGGAACTGATCGAAGAACGCAGCGCCACCAACCGCCGGGTACTCAACGTCCAGGAGGCCTTGCGACTGGCCAGCCTCCACAGCCGCGAATACCAGACGCAGCGCGAACAGCTTTACCTCACCGCCCTGACTCTGACCGGCTCGAAGTACAACTTCCGGCCCCAGTTCGCCGCGGACTCGACCGCCACCATTCAGGGCACCGGCGACCGCGCGCAGACCGCCCGCGTCAACAGCCGGGTTTCGGTCAGCCAGTTGCTCAAGACCGGTGGGCGGCTGAGCCTGGCCCTGGGCAACGACCTGCTGCGCTACCTGACCGTCCGCTTCGCCCCCAACCCCTCCGGCGGCTCCCCCATCACCCTGGGCAACGACTCCGCCATCAACACCCTTTCGGTCAACCTCACCCAGCCGCTGTTGCGCGGCTTCGGCAAGAACGACCCCACCGTCGAGGCCCTCACCCAGGCCGAGCGCAACCTGGTGTACGCCATCCGCAGCTTCAGCCTCTACCAAAGCCAGTTCGCCGCCGACGTCGTGCAGGAGTACTTCAACCTCCTGGCCCAAAAGACCAACGTCCGCAACAACTACACCAACTACCTCCGCCGCGTGGAGACCACCCAGTACCTGGACGCCCGCTCCGTGGACCGCGTCCGCAAGAGCGAGGTGGACGACGCCCGCAACGCCGAACTCAACGCCCGCATCACCTACATCAACTCCCTGGCCGCCTATCTTTCCGCCCTGGACAACTTCAAACTCCGCCTGGGCATCCCCATCGGCGACGTGGTCACCCTCGACGACCGCGACCTGCGCGAGCTCGAATCGGTGGGCCTGCTGCGGACCGAACTGGACCGCGACGCCGCCTTCCGCCTGGCCGTCCAGCGGCACATGGACGTCCTCAACACCATTGACCGGTTCGAGGATGCCAGGCGCAAGGTGCGGATCGCCGCCGATCAGTTGCGTCCCGGCCTGAGCTTTGCCGGCAACGCCAGCGTCTCCTCCGAGGAACCGTACGACTACACCAATTTCGACTTCGACCAGTTGCGCTGGTCCGCGGGGCTCACGCTGGACCTGCCGGTCAGCCGCCTGCGCGAGCGCAACACCTACCGGGCCACCCTGATCAGTTTCGAGGCCCAGTTGCGCAGCCTGGTCAACACCCTGGACACCTTCCGCAACCGCCTTGACCGCGGCCTGCGCACGCTCGAACAGGAACGCCTCAACTACCTCAGCCGCCTGGAGGCCCTCCGCGTGGCCGAGCGCCGCGCGGACATGAACCAGATGCTCCTGGCCGCCGGCCGCGTCCAAATCCGTGATGTCCGCGAGGCCCAGGACGCCCTGATCCAGGCCCAGAACAACCTCACCACCGCCCTGGTCAACTACCTGGGCAGCCGGTTTGACCTCCTCCTGGATGCGGGCATCCTGCTCAATGATGTGGACCAGTTTTGGCTGAAAGACCCGCTGGCCGGGCAACTGGACGAGTCCCAGCGCGGCCTGCCGCCCTTGCACATGCCGGACGATCAAGTCACCCCTCCCGACACCTTCCTGGAACCCCAGTCATGAACCCTGCCCCTTCGACCCCCTCCCGGTTGGCGCGCCTGCGCCAGCGCCCCCTGCTGCTCAGTGCCGCTGCCCTGCTGGTCCTGCTGCTGGTCTGGCTGCTCTGGCCCGGTGGGACCGCCATGGCCAAGACCGAGTACTTCGAGGTCAAACGGGGCGACTTCACCGTCTCCGTCGTCGAGGCCGGCACACTGACCGCGCTCAACGAGGTCAGCGTCCGCAACGAGGTCGAGGGCACCGCCCGCATCATCTACATCGTCAAGGAAGGCACCTACGTGAAGAAGGGCGACCTGCTGGTCGAACTGGACTCGGCCCAGGCCCTGGACCAGGTCAACCAGCAGCGCATCAACGTCGAAAAGGCCAGCAATGCCGTCATCAACGCCCAGCTCACCCTCGACATCCAGCGCAGCCAGACCAACAGCGACATCAGCGCCGCTCTGCTCAAACTCGATCTGGCCAAGCTGGACCTGGACAAGTTCGAGCGCGGCCAGGCCTACGTCTCGCTGCTCCAGGCCAGCAACCGCTTCCTCCAGGCGGAGGCCCAGCTCAAGGTCAGCGAGGAAAACTTCCGCAACTCGACCAACCTCTACGCCAAAGACTACGAGACCAAGCAGAAGGTGGACAGCGACTGGCTGTCCCTGCTCAACGGCTACAACTCCCTCATTGTGGCCAGCAACGACATCTTCCTGTTGCGCGAATTTGACCTCCGCAAACAGCGCGCCCAGTACGAGGCCGCCGTCGCCGAGGCCCAGAAGGAACTGGACCGCGTCCTGCAGCAAAGCGAGCGGCGCATCGCCCAGTACGAAGCCGACCTGCGCACCCAGATCACCACCCTCGACCTGAACCTGCGCAAACTGGAGCGGGACGAAAAGAACCTCACCGCCTGCAAGATTTTCGCCCCCCAGGACGGCCTGGTGGTGTTCGCCGTGAGCGAAAACCGCTTCAGTGCCGAGTCGCTCATCGAGGAGGGCGCCACCGTGCGCAACCGCCAGGAGTTGATCAAATTGCCCAACACCGCGCGGATGAAGGTCACCGTCAAAATCCACGAGTCCAACATCAACCTCATCCGCGCCGGCCAGCCCGCCCTGGTGGTGCTGGACTCGATGCCCGACCAGTCCTTCCGCGCCGTGGTGGACCGCGTGGCCCTGCTCCCCGACTCCCAGGCCCGCTGGGGCAACCCCAACCTCAAGGTGTACAACACCGAGGTCGTCGTCACCGACCCCCTGCCCGACGTCAAACCCGGCGTCTCCGCCAAGGCCGAGATCATCATCACCAACATCGCCAACGCGCTGTCCATCCCCATCCAGGCCGTGACCACCCTCAAGGGCCGCCAGGTCGCCTATGCCCTGCGTGGGAACCGCGCCGAACCCCGTCCGGTAGAAGTCGGCCTCTTCAACACCAAGTTCGTCCAGATCCTCTCCGGCCTGGAAGCCGGCGACCGCGTCCTCCTCGCGCCCCCGTTGGATACGGGCGGCCGCGACCTCGAGGGCAGCCTCCTGGCCGAGGACGAAAAGGCCCGCTCCCTGGCCACCAATCCCCCGCCGGCCCGGGCGGCCAGCGTCGTGCCCGCCGCCACGGCCGCCGCCCCGGGCAACGGCCCCCGCCTCGCGGCTGCCGACACCGAGGCCGCCCCCGCTCCCGGCGCTGGCGAGCCCGCTTCCCCACCCCGTGCCACCCCACCGGCCGCGGCAGGACTCGCCAACGGCGGCGGACCGGGCGGACCGGCAGGCCCGGGCGGTTTCGACCGCGAAGCCATGATGAAGGAATTTGACAAGAATGGGGACGGCCAGCTCGACGAGGAGGAGCGCACGGCCATGCGTGAGACGATGCGCCAGCGTTTCGGCGGTGCCGGCGGCCCGGGCGGCGCTGGCCGGGGCGCGGGGTTCAACCGCGAAGAGATGCTCCGTCGCTTCGATCACAACGGCGACGGCGAGCTGGACGATCAGGAGCGGGAGGCCATGCGCGCCGAATTTGGCCGCAACCGCAGCCGCACCAACGCTCCGCCCCGCTCCGAGCCATGAACTCGGTTGCGTCCCCCCCCGCGCCGCACCCCCCCCCCGCCGCGCCGCCGCCCGGCGCGGGCGATGGCCGGCCGATCATCGGATTACAGGCCATCCACAAGATTTACGCCCTGGGAGAGGAGGCTCAGGTGCACGCCCTGCGCGGGGTGGACCTGGCCATCACCGCCGGCTCCTACCTGGCCATCATGGGCCCCTCCGGCTCCGGCAAATCCACCCTCCTGAACCTGCTGGGCTGCCTGGACCGCCCCACTGCCGGCCGCTATTTCCTGGGCGGGGAGGATGTGTCCCAGATGAGTGACGACCAGCTCTCCGAGGTCCGCGGCCGCCGCATCGGCTTCATTTTTCAGTCCTACAATCTCATCCCCCAGCTCAGCGTGCTGGAGAACATCCAGGTGCCCCTGCTGTACCAGGGTCTGGACCTGCGAGCGTACGAGGACCGGTGCGTCGAGCTGGCCCGGCTGGTGGGCCTGGGCGACCGCCTGCACCACCGCCCCAACCAGCTCTCCGGCGGCCAGCAACAGCGCGTGGCCATCGCGCGGTCGCTGGTCAACGACCCGCTGATGATCCTGGCCGACGAACCCACCGGCAACCTGGACTCGAAAACCGGCGCGGAGGTGCTCGACCTCATTGACCGGCTCAACCACCAGGGCAAGACCATCGTCCTGGTCACGCACGACGACCGCGTCGCCTCCCGCGCCCACCGCGTCATTCACATGCGCGACGGCCTGATTGACCGGGAGGTCCTCAACCGTCCCGCCCCCGGCCGCGCCGCCTCCGCCCATGCTTAGTTTCCAGCTTCTCAGCACCGTCCGGCTGGGCATCAAGAGCCTGCTGCTGCACAAGCTGCGCTCGGGGCTGACCATGCTGGGCATCATCTTCGGCGTCTGCTCGGTCATCGCCATGCTGGCCATCGGCGAGGGCGCCTCCTACGAGGCCCAGGAAGCCATCAAGAAACTGGGAAGCAACAACATCCTGGTCCGCAGCCTCAAGCCCCCCGAGGCCTCCCGCCAGCAGGGTGGGGGCGGCGGCCCCGGCCCGCGGGGCTTGAGCCTGAAGTACGGCCTGACCTACGCCGATGCCGCCCGCCTGCAGCAGACCATCCCCGGGGTGAAGTACGTGGTGCCCATGCGCATCATCCGGGAGAACGTCCGCTTCGGCCGCAACGAGGTCCCCTGCCAGGTCATTGGTACCCTGCCGGTGTACACGGAGGTGACCCAGGTGGACGTGCTCCGCGGCCGCTTCCTCACCGACCTGGACGAGCTGTACAAGAACAACGTCTGCGTCATCACCGCCGGGCTGGCGCGGCGGTTGTTCCCGACCGAGGACCCGATGCAGCATTCGGTGAAGATTGACGCCTTTTACTACCGGGTGGTGGGCATCATCCAGGAAACCGGCAAGGCCGAGCAGCGCACCCAGACCGGGCCCATGGAGGGCCAGCCGCTGGACAACAACGTGTACATCCCCCTGTCCACCTCGCGCACCCGCTTCGGGGAAGTACTCATCCGGCGCCTGGCCGGCAGCATCGAGGCCGAGGAGGTGCAGTTGCACCAGGTCACCGTACAGATGGAGGACACCGCCGCTGTCCAGACCGCCGACCCGCAGATTCGCACGCTGCTCAAGCACTTCCACGACCAGAACGACTACGAGCTGATCGTGCCGCTGGAGCTGCTGCGCCAGGCCGAGGCCACCAAGCGGCGCTTCAACATCGTCCTGGGCTCGATCGCCGCCATCTCCCTGCTGGTCGGCGGCATCGGCATCATGAACATCATGCTGGCCAACGTCACCGAACGCACCCGGGAGATCGGGGTGCGCCGCGCCCTGGGCGCCAAGCGGCGGGACATCACCCTGCAGTTCCTGGTGGAAACGGTGGTGCTTTCGGTCGGGGGCGGACTTGTCGGCGTGGCCGTGGGCATGCTCACGCCCGTGGTCGTCTCGGTGGCCACCGACATGAAGACCATCGTCACCCTCTGGTCGGTGCTGGTGGCCTTTGGCATCTCCGGCGCGGTGGGCATCATCTTCGGCCTGTACCCGGCGCGGGCGGCGGCGTTGCTCGACCCCATCGAGGCGTTGCGCCACGAGTGAGGGAGTGCCCCCGGCGGGCGGTGGTCTTCACGCTTGCGCGGCGGGACCACCCCGCCACCATGCCGGGCCATGCGCCACCGTCCGATCCCGCGCACGTTGTTCCATGAAAACCGCCGCCGGCTGGCGGCCCTGCTGCCGCCGCGTTCGCTGGCCGTGGTCAACGCCAACGACCTGCTGCCCACCAACGCCGACGGCCGGCTGCGGATGCAGCCCAACTCGGACCTGTTTTACCTCACCGGCATCGAGCAGGAGGAGACGGTGCTGGTGCTGGCGCCCGACGCCTTCGACGAGAAGCAGCGGGAGATGCTGTTTCTGCGCCAGCCCAACGAGCACCTCAAGGTCTGGGAGGGGCACAAGCTCAGCCCCGACGAGGCCGGGGCGATCTCCGGCGTGAAGCAGGTGCGCTGGCTCACCGAGCTGCCGGCCGAGCTGCACAAGCTGATGTGCGAGATGGAGCACGTGTACCTCAACGCCAACGAACACCCCCGGGCGGTCATCGAGGTCGAGACGCGGGAGGCGCGGTTTGTGCGGGCCTTGCAGCGGCGCTACCCCCTGCACGATTACCGGCGGCTGGCCCCCCTGTTGTCCCGGCTGCGCGTGGTCAAGTCCGACCCCGAGCTGGCCCTGATCCGGGAGGCGTGTGCGCTGACCGGGCGGGGCCTGGCCCGCGTGTTGCCCCTGGTGCGCCCCGGCGTCAACGAATGCGAAATCGAGGCCGAACTGGCGCGGGAGTTCATCCGCGGCCGCGGCGCCTTTGCCTACCCCCCCATCATTGCCTCCGGCCCCAATTCCTGCGTCCTGCACTATACCGCCAACGATCGGACCTGCCGCAAGGGGGAGGTGCTGCTGCTGGACGCGGCGGCCAGCTATGCCAACTACAATGCGGACCTGACCCGTACCCTGCCGGTGAGCGGCCGGTTCACGCGCCGGCAGCGCCGGGTGTACGACGCGGTGCTGCGCACCCTGCGGGCGATGATCCGCGCGGCCACGCCGGGCAAGCTGCACCGGGACTGGCAGCGCGAGGCCGAGGCGCTGCTCACCGAGGAGTGCCTGCGCCTGGGGTTGCTCACCGCCCGCGAGGTCCGCCGCCAGTCCCCCGACCGGCCGGCGGTGAAGAAGTACTTCATGCACGGCCTGGGGCACGTCATCGGTCTGGATGTCCACGATGTGGGGAGCTTGCGGGAACCGATCGCCCCCGGCTGGGGGCTCACCGTGGAGCCGGGGTTGTATCTGCCCGCGGAAGGCTTCGGCGTGCGCCTGGAAAACCTGGTCTGGATCAGCCCGGAGGGACCGGTGGACCTGATGGCGGACCTGCCGCTGGAGGCGGAGGAGATCGAGGCTGCGATGCGGGGCTGAGCCGCCCGGCCGCGGGCGCCAGCTCAGGTGAGGATGCGGCGGGCCTCGTCCAGGAAGATGCCCTTGAAGTTCATCTCGAGGGCCTGGGGGTTGGTGGCCTTGGCCAGCGCCTCCTTTTCGGTGACGAGGCCCTGCTTGACCAGGTTGAAGAGCGCCTGGTTGAAGGTCTGCATGCCGTCGTCCACACCCACCTCGATGGCGGCGGCGAGTTTTTCGAGCCGGTTTTCCTCGATGAGTTTCCGGACGGTGCCGGTGTTGATCATGATCTCCAGGGCCGGGATCATGCCGCCGCCGACCTTGTTGACCAGGCGCTGGCAGACCACGGCGCGGAGGGTGGCGGCCAGTTGACGGCGGACCTGGTCGCGTTCATCGGGCTTGAAGAAGTCGAGGATGCGACCGATGGCCTGAGAGGCGTTGGTGGTGTGCAAGGTGGAGAGGACCAGGTGACCGGTGTCCGCGGCGTTGATGGCGGCCATGAAGCTGGTGGCGTCGCGCATCTCGCCGATCATGATGATGTCCGGGTCCTGGCGCAGGATGTGTTTGAGGCCCATCTCAAAGGAGAGCGAGTCCAGGCCGATTTCCCGCTGTTCGATGACGCACTGGTTGTCCTCGAAGACGTACTCGATGGGGTCTTCGAGGGTGATGATGTGTTTTTTGAAGTTGGCGTTGATGTGCTCGATCATGGCTGCCAGCGTGGTGGACTTGCCGCAGCCGGTGGAGCCGGAGACCAGCACGATGCCGCGGGGCGTTTCGGCCAGGGTCTTGAGCACGGGCAGCAGGCCCAGTTCCTCGAAGCTGGGCACCTTGACCTTGACGTAGCGCATGGCCAGGCACCACTCCCCCTTTTGCTGGAAGACGTTGGTGCGAAACCGGCCGATGCCCGGGGCGGCGTAGGAAAAGTCCACCTCGCGGTCCTCCTCCAGCCGCTGGCGGGCGTGGCGGGGGACGATCTGGTCCACGACCTTGTTGATCCATTCGAGGGTGGGGAAGGGGGCCTCGATGGCCACCAACTGCCGGTTGATGCGGAAGATGACCGGGGCTCCCGCCTTGAGGTGCACGTCCGAGGCTCCGCCTTCCACGGCGGTCTGAAGGATGCGCAGGAACAGGTCCATGGGCAGAAACGGCTCCGGCGTTCAGGCAACGGAAAAGCGGGAGAGCGCCACCAGTTGACGGCGGGCGGTGGCCGGCAGGTTCAGCAGCCACAGGGCAATGGCGTAGCCGGTTCGGCACGTGCCCGAACACTCGACCACCACGCCGCGGCTGTGGACCGGTTCCCCCGCGACCGGGGCGTGCACCGCCACCTGCACCTCTGTCCAGAGGGCCAGGGGACGGTCGGACAGGAACAGCAGGCCGTTTTCGCGGACCACGAAGCGGGTGTGATCGAGCAGCAGGGGGATGCCGTCCGTCGCGGCGTGGTCGGGGTGGGGGTCCACCGGCTCCGGCAGGTCGCTGGCCATAAGTGACGCGGGAACCCTAACACAGCGAGGAGGGGCGTCAATGATGACGCCCGGCCCTCACCATTCGATGATCGCGGCCCCCCACGTGAAGCCGGCGCCAAAGACCAGCAGCAGGATCAGGTCGCCCCGCCGGACGCGCCCCGAGGCGACGGCCTCGTCCAGGGCAATGGCCACCGAGGCGGCGGAGGTGTTGCCATAGCGGTCCACGTTGACAAACACCTGTTCCAGCCGGGCGCCCAGCCGCTCGGCCACGGCGTCAATGATCCGGCGGTTGGCCTGGTGGGGGATGACGCAGGCGATCCGGGAAATGTCCAGGTGACAGCGGCGCAGGGCCTCGCGCGCGGCCGCTTCCATGGCCTGGACGGCGTGTTTGAACGTTTCCCGCCCGTCCATGCGGATGAAGTGCTGGCGGGCGGTGATGGTTTCTAGCGAGCTGGGCAGCCGGCTGCCCCCACCGGGGACGCACAGGACGTTCCCCTTGCTGCCGTCAGCCCCCAGGCAGGTGGTCAGCAGCCCGTGGGCGCCGGGGCGGTGTTGGAGCACGGCCGCCCCCGCGCCGTCCCCGAACAGCACGCAGGTGTTGCGGTCGGTCCAGTCCACGATGCTGCTGAGTTTTTCCGCGCCGATGACCAGCACCGTTTCGCAGGTGCGGGTCATCACGAACTGCTGGCCGATCTCCAGGCCATAGATGAACCCCGAGCAGGCGGCCTCAATGTCGAAGGCGGCGGCGCGGCGGGCGCCGATTTTTTTCTGCACCAGGCAGGCCGTCGAGGGGAAGGGCATGTCGGGCGTGACGGTGGCGGTGATGATGAGGTCCACCGCTTCGGGGGCCACGCCGGCACTGGCCAGGGCCCGGCGGGCCGCGTGGGCGGCGAGGTCCGACGTGGCCTCGTCCGGGGCGGCCAGCCGGCGCTCGCGGATGCCGGTGCGGGTGCGTATCCACTCGTCCGAGGTGGCCACCATTTTCTCGAGGTCCGCGTTGGTGAGGACGCGGGCGGGGACGTAGGAGCCGACGGCGAGGATCGAACAGCTGCGCCCCTGGAAGCCGTGGCGGGCGCGGGGGTTGGCAAGCGGGGCGGCCGGGGCGGAGCTCATGCGGGCGCAGGGTGGGCGGAGGAGGCGGGGGCGAACACCGACGCCGCGTGGCTCAGTTCCTCGGTGATGTGCTGGTTGACGCGCTGCTGGATGGTGCGGACGGCCTGGCCGATGGCGTTCATGATCGCCCGTTCACGGGAGGAGCCGTGGGCGATGATGACGTTGCCGTTGACGCCCAGTAGCGGGGCGCCGCCGTGCATTTCGGGGTCCACGCGCTGTTTGATGCTGCGGAAGGCCCCCTTGGCCAGGACGGCGCCCAGTTGGCGCTTGGCGCTGCGGCCCAGCTCCCGCCGCAGCCAGCGAAAAAAGCTGGTGGCGAGGCTTTCGCAGGTCTTGAGCACGATGTTGCCCACAAAGCCGTCGCAGACCACCACGTCCACGCCGTTCTCGAACAGGTCGTGCCCTTCAACGTTGCCGATAAAGTTCAGCGGGAGCCGGCGGCAGAGCTTGAACGCTTCCTGGGTCAGTTCGTTGCCCTTCACATCCTCGGTGCCCACGCTGAGCAACCCCACCCGCGGTCGGGCATAGCCCAGGATGTCGCGCGAGTACACGCTGCCCATGATGGCGAACTGGGCCAGGTGGTGCGGCCGGCATTCCACATTGGCCCCCGCATCCACCAGGACAAAGTCATTCACCGGCGCCGGGATCACCGCCAGGATCGCCGGCCGTTCGATCCCCGGCAGGGTCCGCAGCTTGAGGGTGGCGGCGGTGACCACTCCGCCGGTGTTGCCGGGCGAGATGAGCGCCTCGACCTGCCGTTCCTTGAGCAGCCCCATGGCCCGCACGATCGAGCTGTCCTTCTTGCGCCGGACGGCCAACAGCGGCTTGTCCTCCATGGTGAGCACCTCGGAGGCATGGACAATTTCCAGGCGGGGGTCCCGCGGGCCGCCAGGATGGGCCTCCCAGGCCGTGCGAATCGCCTGCTGGTCCCCCACCAGGTAGAGCCGCGAGAGGGCGGGGTAATGCCGCAGCGCCAGCCGGGCTCCTTCGACCACCACCCCGCAGCCGTGGTCGGCCCCCATGACGTCCACCGCAATGCGCATAAAACGACGGCGCGGGAGTCAGACTCCCGCGCGCCGCGTTTCCCGCCGGGCCGGCCTCAGCCGCCGGCTTCCACGGTGAGCACCTGGCGACCGCGATAATACCCGCAGGCGGGGCAAACCCGGTGCGGGAGGTAGGGCGCGGCACACTGGGGACAGGTGCTCAGTTGGGGGAGTTTCAGCACGCTGTTGTAGGCGCGCCGTTGCCGTTGGCGGCTGTGCGAGGGTTTGCGTTTCGGGACACCCATAGCTTTTTGCGTCTCAAAGTTTGAGCCGATCCAGTGCGGACCAGTCGGTCGTGCGGTCCGCCGCCAGCGGCGTGGAGGTTTCCGCCGGAAGGACGGGCCCGGCCGCTTCTCCCCCGCAGACCGGTTCGCAGTGGGGATGCTGCGGCAGGGCGAGGACCGTATCTTCCCGCAATCGCTGCGTCAAGTCCACGAGGTCCCCAAGGACCGGCAGGGCCTCGGGCCCGGCGAGGGGAATCTCCGCCGTCCAGGGGGCCAGTACCAGCGCGCGCCGGAACACGCGCAGGCACCGGGCGCATTGGCAGCTCAGCTCCACCTGCAACGCGCCGTGCAGGAGCAGGATTTCCCCCTCTTGGTGCGCGTGAAAGGCGTACCGGAGCGGGCTGGTGAGTGCGACGAGGTCGTCGGGGCCGCCCCAGTCGAGTTCTTCCACCGCCAGTTCGCCCTGGACGTGCAGGGTGGTCTCGGCCAGTTGTCGCAAGTTCAACAGGACAGGCATGGGGGCAGCACGGGGTTAACGGTCAGACCGGCCCGGCCGCCGCCCGGCCGGGCGGCCGAATTTGCGCAGCAGGGCCCGCAGGACCGGGCGGGGCACAAAGGCGCTGACATCCCCCCCCAGCCGGCAGATTTCCTTGACGATGCGGGAGCTCAGGAAAGTGTAGGTCTCCCGTGGCATCAGGAAGATGGTTTCGACCTCCTCGTTCAGCCGGCGGTTGATCAGGGCCAGTTGGAACTCGAACTCGAAGTCCGACACCGCCCGCAGACCGCGAATGACCGCATGGGCTCCGCGGGTCCGCGCGTAGTCAATGAGCAGGCCGTCGAAGCTGTCGGTTTCCACGCGGGGGATGCCCCGGACCGATTGCTCGACCAGCCGGCGACGTTCTTCGAGGGTGAACAACGGCTGTTTGCTGTCGTTGTTGGCCACCGCCACGATCACCCGGTCGAACAGCCGCGCCGCCCGCCGGACCACGTCCAGATGGCCGTTGGTGACGGGATCAAAGCTGCCGGGATAAATCACCGTGGTTCGGGTTGTAGCCCGGTGAGGGACGGTGTCAGCGGCTGCCCGGGGGTGAGGGGGAGACATGGAAAGCGGTGCTTTTACAAGGGCGAACCCGGAGCGGTCTGGCCGCTCCGGGTTCGCTTTAAACCTTTCGGGCGTTCGAGGCTTTACTTCGCGTCGGCCGGGGTCACGGGGGTGGTGGGGTTAAACACCGGTGGGAGCACGAACGGCTTGAACAAAGTCCCTTGGCCCGGCGCGGTAAACGGCCGCTCTTCAATGGCCCACGTCGGCCAGGGCGCATAACCGGTCGCGCTCACGCCGGCCATCTCAACCCCCGGCGCCGCACCCAGTTGACCGGCCGCCAGGGTGATTTCCTCGTTGATGCTCGGCAATGACTCGATCAGGCCGCCCTTGTTGTTGTTGAGGGTCGGCTCGAAGGTGTAGCCGGTGCGCACCTGAAACTCGGTCGGTGCGGTCGCTCCAGGGGCGTTGTAGCGGACGTACCCGCTGCCATCGAGCACCGAGAACTCTCCCCGCGCGGAAACCTGATACTTGGTGCCGCGGATGCCCACCACACCGACCGGTGTGACCACCTCGTAGCGGGAGGCGGCGGACATCTTGCGCACCACCCCTTGAATCTTGCCCGCCCGCAGGCCCAGCTCGGTGGTGACGATCGTCTCGCCGGCCCCCTTGTCCACATTCAACGTGGTGAGCACCAGCGTGGTGTCTGGTGTCACCCGGAGAAACGGACCGTTCCGCCCCAGATACAGGTCCACCACGCCGAGGGTGTCGGTCTTGATGGTCGCTCCCGGGCCCAGCACGACGCCCTTCTTGACCTCGTTCCAGGTCACCCCGTCCGTGCTGTAGTGGGCGGCGCCGGCCCGCACAGCATCCACGCGCGCCGAGCCCACGTCCGCCACGGCCAGATTTGCCAGCGCCAACGCGCCCAAAGCCACCACACCAGGGAAAAGTCGCTTGAGGTTGTTCATAGTTGTCTCCGGACTCGATTGGTTTTCTGTGCCCAACTGCTGTGGACGCAGTCTATTGAACCAACGCGGCTTGTCAACCACCCTTTCGGATTTTTTTTCGCCGGCGACTTTCGGAAAATGCGGAGGAGGGTTAGGTGCCGTGTACGACGGACGTGTCGTCCCGGCCGGGGTAAAACCGGGGGAAATGCTCGTCCCCTGGCCGGGTGCGGCGTAGGCTGGCCGGGCCCATGAAGAAGATGTGGAAACGCCGTCATTTTCTGACCACCACCGCCACGGCGCTGAGCGCCCCCCTCTGGGGCGGCTGGGTCCTGCCCGCCGTGGCGCGCGCCGCCGCCCCATCCGCCCGGCTGCGCGTGGGATTGATCGGTTGCGGCGGCATGGGACAGGGGGACCTGTCGGTCTTCCTTCAGAATCCCGAGGTGGATTGCCCCGTGGTCTGTGACCCGGATGACGCGCAGTCGGCCGCTGCCGCCCGGTTGGTGGAAGAAAAACGGGGGCACCGGCCGGATCGCGTGCGGGATTTCCGCCGGCTGCTCGAGCGGAGGGACGTGGACGCTGTGATCGTGGCCACGCCCGACCACTGGCACGCCCTGCCCACCGTCCTGGCGTGCCAGGCCGACAAGGACGTGTACGTGGAAAAGCCGCTGGCCCTGACGATTGCCGAGGGCCGGGCGATGATCGAGGCAGCCCGCCGCCACCGTCGCATCGCCCAGATGGGGGCCCAGCGCCTGAGCAGTCCGATGTACCGGGAAGCCACCGACTTTGTGCGGGCCGGCCATCTCGGCAAGGTCGGCCTGGTCCGCGCCTGGGCGTACCTGGACTGGATTCAACCCATCGGCAAGCCGCCCGATTCCGCCCCTCCCCCCACGGTGGATTACGACCTCTGGCTGGGGCCGGCGCCCAAGCGGCCGTTCAACCCCAACCGCTTCCACTTCAACTTCCGCTGGTTCTGGGATTACGCCGGCGGCCTCATGACCGACTGGGGCGTGCACCTGATCCAGGTCCTGCTCTGGGGCATGGGGAATGCCCCGCCCCGCGCGGTCGTCTCCAGCGGCGGCAAGTACGTCCTCGACGACAACTCGGAAACGCCCGACACCCAGTTCACCGTGTACGAATTCCCCACCTACACGCTGGTCTGGGAGCACAAGGTCGGCATCGGCCTGGGGCTGTACAACCGCCCCTGGGGCATGGCCTTTGTCGGTACCGAAGGCACCCTCGTCCTCAACGACAGCGGCTGGGAAATCCTCCGCGAGCCCCGCAAGGACACGCTCGAGCCCCGGAAGTTCCGCGGTGGCCCGGACCCGCGCCCGGCCCACATCCGCAACTTCCTGGACTGCGTCCGCTCCCGGCAGACGCCGGTCGAGCCCCTCGAAGTAGGGCATCAGGTCTCGACCGTGGCGCATTTGGGGAACCTCGCCTTGCGGACCGGCCGACGGCTGCTGTGGGATGCGGCCCGCGAACAACTGTTCCACGACCGGGCCGCCACCCGCCTTGCCGCACCCCGTTACCGACCGCCGTGGAAACTGCCCTACCTCCCGCGCCCGGCCTGAACCGCCCCCCGGAGCCGCGCCGGCACGGTTGCAACGCCGCCGGCGGCTGCCTACGTTCGGCCTGTGACAACGCTCCTGGATAAACCGGAGACGTCGGCCAAGCCCCTGCCCCAACCGCGCCCCCCGCTGGACGCGGGCCGGCGTCAGGCGCTCACCCTCGAAATCCTCGAACTGCGCCGCCGCCTCAACGCCGTCATCCTCGCCCACAACTACCAGGTGCCCGAAATCCAGGACGTCGCCGACTACGTGGGCGACTCCCTCGGCCTGGCCCAGCAGGCGGCCCGCACCGCGGCCGACGTCATCGTCTTTTGCGGCGTCCACTTCATGGCCGAGACGGCCAAGATTCTGAACCCCGACAAGCTGGTGCTCCTGCCCGACCGGGACGCTGGCTGCTCGCTCGAGGAAAGCTGCCCTCCCGACCCACTGGCCGCCCTCCAGGCCACCAACCCCAACTTCTACACCATCGCCTACATCAACTGCTCCGCCGCGGTAAAGGCGCTCAGTGACATCATCTGCACCAGCGGCAACGCCGAGCTCATTGTCCGCGCCGCCCCGCCGGACCGCGACCTGCTCTTCGTGCCGGACGAGAACCTCGGCCAGTGGGTCGTGGAGCGCACCGGCCGGCCCATGACCCTCTGGCGGGGCAGCTGCTACGCCCACGTCGAGTTCCGGCGCGACGCCATCCTGCGCCTGCGCCAGCGCTTCCCGGATGCCCCGGTGGTCGTGCACCCCGAAAGCCTGCGCGAGGTTCGCGAACTGGCCGACGCGGTCTGCTCGACCGAGAAAATGGTCCAGTTCTGCAAGACCCACCCCGCCCCGCGCTTCATCGTGGTGACCGAGTCGGGCATCATTCACCGGATGCGCAAGGAATGCCCCGGCAAGGAATTCATCTGCACCCCGGTCTATGACGTGATGCGGATGCCGACCGACCAGTGCCGCTGCAGCGAGTGCCGGTACATGAAGCTGAACACCCTGGAAAAACTCCGCGACTGCATGGTGCGCCGGGCCCCGCGCGTCGAGCTGCCGCCGGAGCTGCTGGAACGCGCCCGGCGCCCCATCCTGCGGATGTTGGAAGTCTCCGCCCGCTCCTGAACCCCGGCCGCACCGGCCACGCGCGGCGTTCCCGCCCTTCCCCCCGACTCCGGGCTGCCCCGGCTCAACAAACGGATCGAACGCTTCGGCTACCTCCCGCGGCCGCCCGGCGCACCGGGCCACGAACCGCGGGTCAAACGAGTGCCCTTCCTCCGGGCCGGGCCCAGGGACTCGTCGGATCAAAGGCTACTGTCGCTTACATTCTCTGGCTGGCCCCTCGAGTCGAATCCCCGGGCCCGCAGCCAGATTCCTCAATTTTTCAGGCTGCCCAAGCCTTCCCTGGCGGGGAACACCCTGCCCGCCGGCGCTTGCTGGAACGCGGGGCGGCTGGTAGCAACGGGCCGGTGGGGATGACCCTCATGGCGCAGCAGACAACTCCACCCCGGCCGGCGCGCGACCAGGTCTTTCGTGTCCGCGGCCTGACCAAGGTGTACGGCTCGGGGGCGGCAGAGGTCCACGCCCTGGCGGGGGTGGACCTGGACCTGTACGCCGGGGAACTGGTGGTGCTGCTGGGCCCCTCGGGCAGCGGCAAGACCACCCTGCTCAACAACCTCGGCGGCCTGGACGTGCCGACCGGCGGCGAACTGTGGTTTCGCGACCTGGACCTGACCGCGGCCGATGAGGAGACCCTGACCCGGTACCGGCGCGACGCCGTGGGCTTCATCTTCCAGTTCTACAACCTCATCCCCAGCCTCACCGCCCGGGAAAACGTGGCCCTGATTACCGAGATCGCCCGCGACCCGATGGACCCGGAGGAGACGCTGCACCTGGTGGGCCTGGGCGCGCGGCTGGACCATTTCCCGGCCCAGCTCTCCGGTGGCGAGCAACAGCGGGTGGCCATCGCCCGCGCCATCGCCAAGCGCCCGGAGGTGCTGCTGTGCGATGAACCGACCGGCGCCCTGGACCTCAAGACCGGCGTGGTGGTGCTCGAGGCCATCGAGCGGGTCAACCGCGAGCTGGGCACCCTCACCGTCATCATCACCCACAACGCCGTGCTGGCCGACATGGCCGACCGCGTGATCCACCTCAAGGACGGCCGCGTGGCGCAACTCCACGCCAACCCGCAACGCGCCCCCGCCGCGAGCCTGCACTGGTGAAGCTCCCCCCCCTGGACCGCAAACTGGTGCGCGACATGGGCCGCATGAAGGGCCAGACCGTGGCGGTGGCCCTGGTCATGGCCTGCGGGCTGGCCATGATGATCATGGCCCGCAGCCTCATCCATTCGCTGGACAGTGCCCGCGCCGATTACTACCGGACCCATCGCTTTGCCGAGGTCTTCGCCACCCTCAAACGCGCCCCGCGGGCCGTGGCCGAGCGCCTGCGCGCCCTGCCCGGAGTGGCCGAGGTCGAGACCGGCATCGCCATGCAGGTCACGCTGGACCTGGTCGGCCTGGACGAACCGGCCAGCGGGCTGGTCCGGTCACTGCCGGACACGGGTGAACCGCGGTTGAACCGGCTCTTTCTCCGGCGGGGGCGCGGGTTGAGCCCGGACGGGCGGGGCGAGGTGCTGGTGGGGGAGGCCTTCGCCGAGGCCAACGCCCTGCAGCCGGGCGACACGGTGACCCTGCTGTTGAACGGCCGGCGGCGGACGCTGCGGGTGGCGGGCATTGTCCTCTCCCCCGAGTACATCTTCGAATCGCGCCCCGGCGCGGCCCTGCCGGACAACCGCACCTACGGCATCTTCTGGATGCCCTACCGCGAGCTGGCGGCGGCGTTTGATCTGGAGGACGCCTTCAACCATGTCGCCCTCACCCTGGTCCCGGGCGCGGCCGAACCGGCGGTCATTGCCGCGGTGGACCGGCTGCTGGAACCCTACGGCGGCCGCGGGGCCCACGGCCGGGCCGACCACCCCTCGAACATCCGGGTCTCGGACGAAATCCGCGTGCTGCGGACGCTCTCGGTGGGGTTCCCGGTGGTGTTTCTGAGCGTGGCGGCGTTCATGACCAACGCCATCCTGTCGCGCCTGCTGAACCTGCAGCGGGAGCAGATCGCCATTCTCAAGGCCTTTGGTTTCAGCAACCGGGCGGTGGCCTGGCACTACCTGAAGTTCGCGCTGGTGATGGTGCTGCTGGGCACGGTGCTGGGGGCGGCCGGCGGTAGCGGGTTGGGGCACCGGCTGGTGCGGCTCTACACCAACTTTTTCCGCTTCCCCGAACTCGAGTTCCGGCTCGACCATGCGGCGCTGGGACTGGCCCTGGGGGTCTGCGCGCTGGCCGCCCTGCTGGGCGTGGCGGGGGCGGTGCGCCGGGCCGCGCGCCTGCCCCCGGCGCAGGCGATGCGTCCGGAACCCCCGGCGCATTACCGGCCGTCGTGGGTGGAGCGGTCCGGGCTGGCGCACTGGCTGTCGCACACCTTTCGCATCGCGGTGCGCAACCTCGAGCGCCGCCCCATGCAGGCGCTCTTCACCGTGACGGGGCTGGCCCTGGCCACGGGCATTTTGCTCGTCCCGAATGCATTTCGGGACGCCGTGGCCCATGTGCTCGATCACCAGTGGGACATCCTCCAGCGCCAGGACCTGAGCGTGGGTCTGGTCGAGCCGACGCACGTGGCGGTGCTGCCCGAGCTGCGCCGGCTGCCGGGGGTGCTCACGATGGAGCCATTCCGGGCGGCCTTCGTGCGGCTGCGCCACGGCCATCGCCAGCGGCAACTGCCCCTGCAGGGCCAGTTGCCCGAGGCGTTGCACAACCGGGTGATCGGCACCGACGAGCGCCGCATCGTGCTCCCGCTCTGGGGGGTGGTGCTCTCGGAAAAACTGGCCGAACTGCTCGAGGCCCGGCCGGGCGACCCCCTGGTCATCGAGGTGCTGGAAGGCCACCGCCCCACGGTGGTGGCGCCGCTGGTGGGCACGGCGGAGGACCTGGCCGGCGTGGCCGCCTACATGCATCTGGACGCCCTGAACCGCCTGCTGGGCGAGGGCGACCGCGTCTCCGGCGCCAGCTTCCGGGTGGACGCCCTGCAGCGGGCGGAGTTCCTGCGGGCGTTGAAGGGCATCCCGCGCGTGAGCTGGGTGGCCATCAAGGATTCGCTGCGGGAAAATTTCCGCCGGACCACGGCGGCGAGCATCGGCCTGTTCCAGAAAGTGTACCTGGTGCTGGCGGTCATTGTCTCGTTCGGGGTGGTGTACAACAACGCCCGCATTTCCCTGGCCGAGCGGGCCCGCGAGCTGGCCACGCTGCGGGTTATTGGCTTTTCCCGGCGGGAGGTGGGCGGGGTGCTGCTCACCGAGCTGAGCCTCCTGGCGGCCCTGGCCCTGCCGCTGGGGCTGCTGCTGGGCACGGGCTTCGCCACGGCCATTGTCAGCGCCGTGAACACCGAAACGGTCCGCATCCCCGTGATCCTCACCCCGGCCAACTACGCCTTTGCCACGCTGGCGGTGCTGGTGGCCTCGACCGCCTCCGCCCTGGTGGTGCTCCGTCGCCTCCACCGCCTGGACCTGGTCAGCGCCCTCAAGGCCCCGGAATAACCCATGAGCCCCGCCCCTGCCTCCGCCCCCGCCGCCTCCCGCCGGCCCCGTTCCCTGCAACACCACACCCGGCGGTGGCTGCCCGCCCTGGTCCTGGCGGTGCTGTTGGGCCTGATCGGCTACGGCTTCTGGCCGCGGCCGGTCCCGGTCGAAACCGCCCTCGTCACCCGCGGCCCCCTGCGCGTGGTCCTGACCGAGGAAGGTCGCACCCGCATCCGCCACCGCTACCAGGTCGCCGCGCCGGTCAGTGGCCAGCTCCACCGCATCAGTCTCGACCCCGGTGACCCCGTGCGGGCGGGTGAGACGGTGCTGGCGGTGATCGAGCCGCTGCCGCCGGCTTTGCTGGATGCCCGCAGCCGCGAGCTGGCCGGGGCCCGCCGCGCCGCCGCCGCCGAACAGGTCGAGCGCGCCCGCGCCGCCCTGCGCTTTGCCACCAACGAACTGCGCCGCTTCCGAACCCTTTTTGCCGAGGGGACCGTCTCCATCCAGGAACTGGAAATCATGCAGTGGCGCGCCGAGGCCGCTGCGCGGGAGCTGGGCGTGGCCGAGGGCACCCTGCGCGAGGCCGAGGCGGCCCTGGCCGAATTTGCCGGGGACAACCCGGCCGCCGCCCGGGGGGACCGGCTCGTCGAGGTCCGCGCCCCGGCCGACGGCTGCGTGCTGCGGCTGTTCGAGCGCAGCGCCCGGCCGGTCACCGCCGGCACGCCGCTGATGGAACTCGGCAACCCCGCCGACCTCGAGGTGGTCATCGAAATGCTTTCCCGCGACGGCGCCGCGCTGGCCCCCGGTACGCCGGTCGAGCTGGACCAGTGGGGCGGCCCGCAACGTCTCCAGGCCCGGGTGCGTCGCGTCGAACCCGCGGCCTTTACCAAGATTTCCGCCCTCGGCGTTGAGGAGCAGCGGGTCAATGTGATCGCCGACCTGGTCAGCCCCCCGGACCAACGCCCCGGCCTGGGCGACGGCTTCCGCGTCGAGGCCCACGTGGTGGTCTGGGAGGCGGACGACGTGGTCCGGGTGCCGAGCGGCGCCCTAGCCCGGCGCGGGGAGCATTGGATCGCGTGGGTGGTCGAGGAGGGCCGTGCCCGACCGCGCACGGTGAAGGCCGGCCGGTCCGGCAACGGCGATGTGCAGGTGATCGAGGGCCTGCAACCGGGCGAGGTGGTCATCCTCCATCCCGGCAGCCAGGTGCGGGACGGCACGCGGGTGCGCGTCGTCACCCGGTGAGCTTGCCTGTCGAGAAAGCCGCAGAAGGCTGCCGCACTCCGGGACGCTGGCGCGTGGAAAGGCCGCCCCGGCAGGTGCGCCAGATTGTGGCGTGCGCCAGTCTTCTGACGTAGGGGGCGGTGCCGATGGCTTCAGGGTCTGGATTTCGGACTTCGGACTTCGGGTTTGCCCGCTCGGTCCCGGCGTGGCGGGCAGGCTATTCGCCCCGGCCATCCCGGTGAACGCGAGCCAGGGGTCACACCTTGTCGGGGACGACAAAGGGCTTGCGGTAGGCGCGGGTGAGCAGGTGGTTGGCGAGGCGGTGGTGGGTGAACCGCTCGGTCCTGGGGTCCATCAGGAGCACCGGCCCCAGGGTGGCGGGAGTAGCGTGCAGGTCCATCTCGTTGGCCAGGAGGTGTTCGTAGGCCCGCTCGCAGGCCTCGAGCGCGCCGGGCTCGGCGGCGATCTGGTCGCGGATGGCCTCGGGCGGCAACGGGCGGCCGAGCCGGTAGGAGATGTTGCCGGTGTGGCAGAGGGCGCTGGAGAGGTGGCCCTCGAGGATGTCCGCGTGCAGGTCGGCCACTTTGCGGCTGCGGACGGCCTTGATGAAGTTGCCGTGGTGGCTTTCGGAGCCGGACCACTTGCGGATTTCCTGGCCGTTCCAATCGTGGGCGGTGGCGCTGTGGTAATCGGGCACGGCCACGTAACCGCCTTCGCATTCGATGACAATGCCGATCTGGACGCCGCGGTAGCGGTCCATGTCCCTGGCCCCTTTGGCGGTGGGCAGGCCGCGCACCTCGAAGATCAGCGGCGCGCCGGGGTAGTCGTGGTAAATGACCAGGGTGTTGGGCGTGGTGCCGTCGTCCACGTAGCCGAGCCGGCCGCCCACGGCCAGCACGCGCGGGGAAAGCTCCATTACGCCCAGGAACCAGCGGGCCACGTCCATTTCGTGGATGCCCTGGTTGCCGAGGTCGCCGTTGCCGGTGGGCCAGACCCAGTGCCAGTCGTAGTGGAGGCGTTTGCGCAGCAGCGGGTCCTTGGGCGCGGGGCCACACCAGAGGTCGTAATCCACCTCGGGGGGGATGGGCTGGGGGCCCTCCACCTTGCCGATCGAGTCGCGGCGTTTGTAGCAGATGCCGCGGGCGACGCGGATTTTGCCCAGGTGGCCTTCGCGCACCCATTGGACGGCGGCGGCGATGCCCTGGCGGCTGGAGCGGCTCTGGGTGCCGGTCTGGACGATGCGGTTGTACTTGCGGGCGGCCTCGACCATTTTGCGGCCTTCCCAGACGTTGTGGGAACCGGGTTTTTCGACGTACACGTCCTTGCCGACCTGGCAGGCCCAGATGGTGGCCAGGGCGTGCCAGTGGTTGGGCGTGGCGATCGAAAGGGCGTCCACCGCCGGGTCGTTGAGCAGCTCGCGCAGGTCGCGGTACCCCTTGACCGGCTGGCCGCGGTCGGCGAACTGCTTAACCCCGCGGGCGAGTACTTCGGCGTCCACATCGCAGAGCGCGACGATGCGTACCTTTTCCCCGCGCTCGCGCAGGCGGGTGAGGCTGTTGATGTGGCTGCCGCCCTGGCCGCGGAAGCCGACCACGGCGCAGCCGATTTCGTCGTTGGGTCCCAGGGCGCGACCGCGGCGGCCGGCGGCGAAAAGGGAAGGCGCCGCGCCCAGTCCGGCGGCAGCCAGAGCGGTGGAGCGGAGGAAATCACGACGGGTCAATGGAGCGGGATTCGGGTTTTGCATGCGGGATTGGATGGGCGGTGGTGAGGAACTACCACGGGCGGTCACGGTTTTTCCGCCTGGAAGGCCGCGTAGCGCTCGGCCACGCGGCCGGCGGCGGCGTCGCCGTGGTGGAACAGAAACCGGTAACGGAAGGTCAGGCCCTGGTGGGCGGGGATGGTCAGGTCGCCCGTGCCGGCGGGCTTGCGCTCAAAGTCGTGCACGCCGAACGGATTGGCGGCAAACAGGCCGTAGTCGCGCACATGCCACCAGGTGGGGTGGCGCGGGTTGGCGGGGTGATCGAAGATGGCCACGCCCATCACGCGGTTTTCGACCGGGCCGTGGTAGTCCACCCAGGCGGCGCGTTTGCCCCAGGTCTCGCCGTCGCGCAGGCCGGTGCTGGTGAGGATGTGGCCGGTGGGCTGGCCGGCGTGTTCCCTGTTGGGCTTGAGGCGCATCGTCTCGGCCAGGCGGAGGGCCATGGTGCCTTCCTTGGTGTCGCCGAGCTTGAGTTCGCCCTCGCTGGCCAGGAGGGTGGTTTCCCAGTCCAGCCAGCGGGCGTCGGGGTCGCCGCGGTGGAAGGTGATCTTGAACTCGACCCGGCCCACGGTGCGGCCGTCCGGGGCGACCAGCCGGTTGCGCGTGTGCAACATGGCGCGGTCCGGGCCGGAGGCGCGCTCGAGAAATTCCTCGTGCACGGTGCGGCCGGCGCGGGCGCTTTCGGACCAGAAGTCCACGCCGTTGATGTCGCCGTGGGCCCACCAGAGCGAGCGGTGATGCGGGTGATCGCGCGCCTCGCCGGGGGCTTCTTTCATGGGCCAGTTCCGCGTCAACGGCACACCGCCGGGGCCGAGCACGGGGTACAGGAAGGGCCGCGAGACATTTTGGAAGTGGTATTCGGTGAAAAGCTGACCCTGGATTTCCACACGCACCCGGCCGCCCACCTCGCGCAAGGTCACGCCTTCCTCGGCCCCGTGCCCCAGACCGCAGACCAGCCCGGCCAGCAGCACGCCACGCAGAAGCCGCGTCGGGGAGGAAGGAGAGTTGTGCATGGCGTCAGCCTAAGAGCCCGCCCGCGCTGGTTCAACCCCAACGTGCACCCGGCACGGTTTACGCCCCGTTTCCGGGCAGGGGCTGCCGCGCTCAGGCCTTTACCTCCGCGGTCTGGTAGGCCAGCCAGAGGGCGCGGAAGTAGCGCATCACCCGCAACGGGTCGGTGCTTTCGGGGATTTCCGCCAGGCAGAAGCTGGCGTAGCCGATCTGGTTCAGGCGGGTCAGCAGCCGCCGCCAGGGGTAATCCTCGAGGTACAGGTCGCGCAGATGCACCTCGACGATCTTGTCGCGGACCAGGTCGAAGTTGGCGTCAAAGCCGTCCCCGGCCAGGTCGGTGGGGTTGGAGTTCCAGCAGACGCCCACGTTGGGGTGGTCGGCGACGTCCATGATGGTCTTGATGCGGGGCAGCAGGGCGGTGCCCGGGCCGTGGACCTCGAGGCGGATTTGCTGGCCGTAGCCTTCGCCAAACTCCCCCAGCTCCCGCAGCGCGCGGCCGATTTGTTCGAGGGTCTTCTCGACCGGCACCTCCCGCGGCAGGGCATTGGGCCGCACCTTCACCCCGCTGGCGCCGACGTCGTGGGCCAGGACGATGTAGGCCCTGGTCGCCTCGAGGTCGCGGCGCAGTTGGGCCGGGTCGGGGGTGTGGTAATCAAAGGCGCTGCCCAGGCCGAAGAGGGTGACCCGCGAGTCCGCGAAGCGCCGGCGCACCTCGGCCCGTTCGGCCGCGCTGAGGGTGACCTCGACGCCGTGCCGGTGGGTGGTGCGCAGCTCGACCCCCTCGAAGCCGGTGGCCTCGCAGTTCTTGATCAGCGTCGGCAGGTCCCAGTCCCGGGCCAGGTTGTAGGTGACCAACCCCAGGCGCATCCGCCCCGGCGGCCCGGACCGCGCCGGCGCCTCCCCGGCGGCGGCGAGGGCGCCCGGCCACGCACCGGCCAGCAGGGCGGTGGATTGGAGGAAACGGCGGCGACTGGTAGCGGGGGTGTGCATGGCAGGAGCAAAAAACGGCCCGCCCCAAAAGACAAGCGCGGGCGCGGCCCGGCGCTCCCCGCCCGGGCGTGGGGGAGCGATGCCCGGCGCAAATCCTCCAAAGAAAGGCGCAAGACCGCCTTGCCGGACGGACGGGCCGGACGTACTTAGTCAGGCAGAACAGCCTGTTGCCATGAAGACCGTGCACCCTTCCGAACGTGTCCGCGGCGCGTTCACCCTGATCGAATTGCTGGTGGTCATCGCCATCATTGCCATCCTGGCCGGCATGTTGCTGCCTGCCCTGGGCCGGGCCAAGGGCAAGGCCAAGCAGACGGCCTGCCTCAACAACATGCGGCAGTTGGGCATCGCCACCGTCATGTACGTCAACGAGTACGGCAAGTACCCCGGCTGCCTCTTTGCCCAGGGCGGCTTCCGCTACGTCTGGCCCCTGCGCCTGTTCACCCAGATGGGCACCAACCGCGCCGTCTTCTGGTGCCCCGCCGCCCGCCGCGACAGCAGTTGGGACACCAACGTGAACCGGACCTTGGGCGCCCCCTACATGACCGGCCCCGGCCGCGACCCGTGGGGCGTGAGCGAGACCGCGCTCTTTTCCATCGGCTACAACGACTGGGGCGCCTTCCCCGCCTTTTCCGACAAGGGCCTGGGCGGCGACGTGGACAACCCCCAGTACGAGGTCAAGGAATCCGCCGTCGTGGCCCCCAGCGACATGATCATGCTGGCCGACAGCAAGCCCGGCGACGGCAGCGCCGCCCGGCCCACCCGCGGCTGGTTCGACGCCAACGTTGATCCCACCACCCCCGCCGAGTGGCCCTCCAACCGCCACAGCCGCCGTACCGTGGTGATGTTCTGCGACGGCCACGCCGAGGCCGCCCTCCGCAACGAGGTCATTGATCCCCGCAACGACAAGTGGCATCGCCGCTGGAACAACGACAACTCCCTGGCCGGTTCCTGGACCGTCAACCCCACCGAGGCCAACAAGGCCGACCCCTGAGCCCCGCCCCGCCGGAGCGGGGCCGTCTCCGCCTCAGCCCTCCGGTTCGCTCTCGAAACAGCGGAAACGCCGCCGGTACCGGGCCGGTGTCTGGCCGGTGCGCGCCTTGAACACAGCCCCCAGGTATTCCTGGTGCCGGAACCCGCACCGCTCGGCCACCTCGGCCAGCGTCAGGTCCGTCTCGGCCAGCAGCAGCCGGGCCCGCTTGACGCGGGTGGCGATGATCTCGTCCTGGATCGAGCGACCCAGCTCCCGGCGGAAACGGCGTTGGAGCACACTGCGGGAAACCGGCACGGCCGCCACCACCTCCGCGGCGCCGATGCCCTGACAGGCGTGCTCGCGGATGAACCGCAGGGCCGCCGCCACCTGCCGGTCCGCCGTGGCCAGGACGTCGGTGGACTGCCGCGTCACCACCCCCGCCGGCGGCACCAGGCGCGGCCCGTCCGGCGGGGATTGGCCCTGCAACCACCGATGGAGCAGCGCCGCCGCTTCGTACCCCACCGCCGCGTGGCCGGCGTTGACCGAGGACAGGGGCGGGTGACAGACCTCGCACAGGGGCTCGTCATTGTCCACCCCCACCACCGCGGCATCCTCCGGCACCGCCACCCCCGCGCGCCGGCACGCCTCCAGGAGCCGTTGCCCCATCTGATCGCTGCAAACCATGATGCCCACCGGCCGGGGCAGGTCCCGCACCCAGGCCGCCAGGGCCTCGGCCTGGGACTCCCAGCCCGTCCGGTCCATGCTGTGGCGGGGCAGTTCGAGCACCGCGACCGCTCCGCCACCGCCCGCCGCGGCGCAAAAGGCCTCGCGCCGGCGCTCGGACCAGTTCTCGCCCCGGATGCCGAAGAAGGCAAAGTGGTGAAAGCCCCGTTCCCGCAGGTGCTCGGCCGCCATCGCGGCCACCTGCCGATCATCCACGTGCACCAGCGGCAGGCCGGCATCCGTCACCACCCCCAGCACGTCCACCGCCGGCAGGCCGGTGGCACACACGCCCGCCGCGATGGCCCGCGATTGCACGCGCACGATGAGCCCGTCCCCCTCCCAGTCCGCCAGCCACCGCGGGAGGCCGGCCTCCAGGCTGCGCGGCTCGTGATACAGCGACCAGGGTCCGTGCTCGCGCACGTAGCGGGCGATGCCGCGGAGAATGTCGCGCCCCGACGCCAGGGAAGTTTCCACCAGCAGCGCCACGCGCGGCGGCTGGCGGGCCGCCCGCACCACCGGGCCGCGGGTTGGACGGGGACGGGGCATGTCGAGCGGGGAGCGTGGGCAAAGGCAGGGGACCGGGCAAGCCGTCTCGGCGCGGCCGCGGGTCCGCTCGGGGGTAGGGCTTCCCCGTTCACCACATGCCGTAGGTGTCGTACTTCTGCGAGGCGCGGTAGATTTTCATCTGGTGGATGTCCCGCCAGGTGACGCTGCCGTCCACGCGCGCCACGTTGCCGCCCCGGGCGCCAATTTCGACGCAGGTTTCGTCGGGCGCGCGGTCGTTGCTTTCGTAGTACGCCTCTTCCTTGACCACCGGCCCGGCCGCGGCGTGGGGGACGACCATGCGCAGGTAGGGGTGGCAAAACACATTCAGGTCCGCGGCCAGGACCAGGGTGGGGTCCTCGGCGGTGCGCTGAGGGGAGAGCCAGGGGGCGTTGGCCGGGGCGGTGACCTGCCAGGGGGTGTTCGAGTGGCCGCCCAGGTAATGGTAGCCGATGGCCAGGCCGAAGCCCTCGTGCACGCGCCAGTCGCGTTTGGTGCGGAAAAACGGCGCCAGGTTTGGGCAGTCCAGGACCTCCTGCCCGCCGCTGTACTGGAGGATCAACACGCGGCTGTTGGTGGAAAGGATGGGGGTGTGGGTGTCGTCCGGGTCCAGGGCATCGGTGAGGCCGCTGGGGAGGCGGTCGCCGAAATCGCCCGCGTAGATGTGGGTGGCGAGCACGAACTGGCGCAGGTTGCTCTGGCAGGCGCTGCGGCGGGCGCGTTCCTTGGCCGAGGCCAGCGCCGGCAGCAGCAGGCCGGCCAGGATGGCAATGATGGCGATGACCACCAGCAGCTCAATCAGGGTGAAGGCGGCGCGCCCACGCCACCGCCGGACACGGTTTGCCTCCCCCCGCGGGGACTTCATGACAGTCGGCGCCATGCAGCAACAAAAGCACCCTTTCGCTGCCGGGGCAACCACGCCCGGCGCTGGCCGGCGGCGCAAACGCCCTCGACGCCCACCGGGGGACCCGCGATAGTCCGGCCGCGCCGCACGCGCCCTGCCATGAAGACCAAAGCCTACGCCGCCGCGGGGGTGGACATTGACCTGGGCAACCGGGTCAAGGCCACCCTGCCCGCCCTGCTGGCCGCCGCCCGCCGCCGGGAAGTGCTGGGGCAGGTGGGCGGCTTCGGGGGGCTCTTTGCCCTGGACACCCGCCGCTACCGCCGGCCGGTGCTGGTGAGCAGCGTGGACGGGGTGGGTACCAAGTTGAAGGTGGCCTTCGCGATGGACCGCCACGACACCATTGGCCAGGACCTGGTCAACCACTGCGTGAATGACATCGCGGTGCTGGGGGCCGAGCCGCTGTTCTTCCTGGATTACCTGGGCACCGGTCGGCTGGAGCCGCGCATCTTCAACGCCCTGCTCCGCGGCCTGGCCCGCGCCTGCGCGGAGAACCGCTGCGCGCTCATCGGCGGGGAGACCGCGCAGATGCCCGGCTTCTACGCCCCCGGCGAGTACGACCTGTGCGGCGCCATCGTGGGGGTGGTCGAGCGCGACCGCCTCCTCAACGGCCCGCGCGCCGTCCGCCCCGGCGACGCCCTGGTGGGGCTGGCCTCCAGCGGCCTGCACACCAACGGCTATTCCCTGGCCCGCCGCATCCTGTTCGACCAACTCAAACTCAAACCCACCACCCGCGTGCCCGAGCTGGGCGCCCGCGTGGGGGAGGAACTGCTCAAGGTCCACCTCAGCTACGGGCCGTTGATCGGCCAACTGCTCCGGCACTTCCACCGCGACGGGGAACGCGGCGGGGCTGCGCGGCCCATTCACGCCCTGGCGCACATCACCGGCGGCGGTTTCGTGGACAACCTGCCCCGCGTGTTGCCCGCGCACTGTGATGCGGTCATCCGCAAGGGCACCTGGGAGGTGCTGCCCATCTTCCGGTACCTGGCCGAACGGGGCGGCGTGGCGGAGGCGGAGATGTACCAGGTGTTCAACATGGGGATCGGCCTGGTGGCCATCGTGGCCCCGGACCACGCCGAGGCCGTGCTGCGGTACGTGCGCCGGGCCGGGCACGCGGCGTGGATCATCGGCGAGGTCACCCGCGGCCGGGGCCGCGTGAAACTGGTCTGAGTCCGCCCGCGCCGGCGCGCGCCGGGGCCACCCGCCGGCGGGGGGCGGTCGTGGCTCAGGGTTTGAGCACGATCTTGCCCGCCAGGGCGCCGGATTTGCCGAGGGTGTTTTCCTCCTGGAGCCGGTGGGCGGTCGCGGCCTCGGCCAGGGGGAGGATGCGGTCAATGCGCGGCCGGAGTTTGCCCGTCGCCAGCCATTCGTTGATGTCCTCGGCCGCCTCGCGCTGTTCGTCCGGGTGGGCGGCGAACATGACAAAGCCGTGGATGCTGCCGCCCTTGACGTAGAAGGGGCCCACGGGGAAGGGCGGGCGGG
This sequence comes from Verrucomicrobiales bacterium, assembly GCA_037439785.1. Lineage (GTDB taxonomy): Bacteria > Verrucomicrobiota > Verrucomicrobiia > Limisphaerales > J093 > DSVZ01. The sequence continues at coordinate 46,168 of JBBIVJ010000015.1, forward strand.
CGTCGCGCCCGGCCATGAGGATCACCCGGCCGCGGGCGGCCAGGGCGGCGATGATGCGGTCGAAATCCGGCTCGCGGGTGGTTTCCCACCAGACATGGACGCCGCCGGGGGTGATCTTGCGCAGGGCCAGTTGGGGCTCGACGTCGCGGTACACAATGGCGTAGTCGGCGCCGAGCTTGAGGATGGCCTCGGCCTTTTGCGGGGAGCCGACGGTGGCGATGACGCGGGCGCCGGCCAGCCTGGCCATTTGGACGACGGTAGAGCCGACCCCGCCGCTGGCGCCGTTGACCAGGAGGGTTTCGCCCCGCTGCAATTGCGCGTGCCGGAACAGTCCCAGGTGGGCGGTGATGCCCACCAGCGCCACCGCCGCGGCGGCCTCGTCACTCACGTTGTCCGGGATGGGATAGGCCCAGCATTCATCCACGGTGATGAGTTCGGCAAAGGTGCCCTGGCGGCCCAGCAGGCCCTGATTGCTGCCCCAGACCCGCTGCCCCGGTTCGAACTGGGTGACCTCGGGGCCGACGGCCTCGACCACGCCGGCGAAGTCGCACCCCGGAATGAACGGCCGGGGCAGGTCCATCTTGACCAGCCCGGCGCGGAGGTAGGTGTCAATGGGGTTGACCGAGACGGCCCGGACGCGGACCCGGAGGCGCGAACCGGTGGGGGGGGGCGGATCGGGCAGCTCGCCGTAAACCAGATTCTCGGGCGGGCCCGGTTCGTGGAGGAAGACCGCTTTCATGCGAGGGCGCGCCAGCTTGCGGCTCAGGGCGCGGCCACGCAATACAGTTTGCGGTTGGTCCGGATGAACAGTTCGCGGTCCACGGCCACCACGGTCGAGCGGGTGCGGTCGGCCCCCTCTTCGCCCAGCATCGTTTGGTGGACCACCCGGCCGTCGGCGGCGTCCACCACCACCACTTCACCGCGGAAGTTGAGCAGGTACACGCGGCCGTCGGCCCCGGTGGGCGAGGCTTCGTACTTGGCGTTGCCGGGGGTGGGGATGAGCCACTTGACCTTGCCGGTCCGGGGTTCGACGCGGGCCAGGGATTTGCGCAGGTCGCTGAGCACAAAGAAATCGCCCTGGTAAAACAGCGGGGTGGGCACGTCGCTGGTGACCTCGCGCACCTGGTCGGATTTCCAGAGTACGGCCGCATCGGGCAGGGTGCCCACGCCGCCGGCGGCCACGGCATAGACCGGGTCCTGCTTGGGCGCGCAAGCCAGGATCACGCCGTCTCCCCCCACGGGCGAGGGCACCAGTCGCCAGTGCGGGATTTTGCGGGGATTCCATGTGCCCCAGCGCCACAGCTCCCGGCCCGTGGCCGGGTCGTGACCGGTCAGGCAGTCCCCGCCGGCGACGAGGATTTCCGTGCGGCCGGCGTGGGTGAACGGTACGGGAGAGGCATAGGACTCGCGGGATTCCTCGACCGCGTCGCAGGGGCGCACGTGGCGCCAGAGTTCGCGGCCGGTGGCGGGGTCCAGGGCCAGCAGGTAGGACTCGATGGAGCCGTCGGGTCCGGGTCGGCCGCGTCCCTGCACGGGTTTGTCGCGCTGGAGCACCTGCACGTAGAGCCTGCCGTCATGGAGCAGCGGGCTGGCGCCGTAGGTCCAGAGGAAGGCGAACTCGCCGTAATCCCGGGCCAGGGAGCGCGTCCACAATTCGCGCCCTTCCAGATCGAACGCCGCCAACGTCCCCTGTCCGTAGAGGTAAATCACCCGCTGGCCGTCGGTCACCGGCGAGGGGGAGGCGTAGTTGCTGAGGCGGTCACGGGCCATGCCTTCGGCGACCGGATGGCGCCACAATTCCCGACCGGTGCGCCGGTCCAACGCCAGGGCCACCAACCGCCCGGCCTCGGCATCGGTTGAAGAGACAAAGACGCGGTTGCCCCACACCACCGGCGTGGAGGCGGCCGGGCCGGGGAGGTCGGCCGCCCAGCGGACGTTTTCGGTGGGGCTGAAGCGGGCAGGCAGGTTGGTGGCGGTGCTGGCGCCGGTGTAATCCGGCCCGCGCCAGTGCGGCCAGTTCGCGGCCGCCAACGGCAGGGACAGGGCCACGGCGATCCCGGGGAGCAGCGGTGCGGCGTGCATGGCGTCCAGAGTAAAGCCGTACGCCGGGGACGCAACCCCACACGTGGGCGGGGCTGATTTTTTCACGCGACCCCCACGCGGCCGCAGGGTCGCGCGCCGCCTCCGCCGGCTTGTCGGCCGGGGGCGGGCGGTACAAGCTGGCCCCGCCATGCGCAGCCTCTCTTCCCTCCGGGCCGGCATCATCGGCTCCGGTTTCATTGGCCCCGTCCACGTTGAGGCCCTCCGCCGGTTGGGGGTGCCGGTGGTGGCCCTGTGCGACCTGCCCGGGCGCGTGCAGGACCAGGCCGCGCGCCTCGGCATTCCGCGGGCCCATGCGGATTATCGCGAGCTGCTCCGGTCGCCGGAGGTGGACGTGGTGCACATCTGCGCGCCCAACCGGCTCCACGGTCCCCTCGCCCTGGCGGCCCTGGCGGCCGGCAAGCACGTGGTCTGCGAGAAGCCGCTGGCCCTGACCACGCGGGAAACCACCGTCATTGTGCGCGCGGCGCGCCAGGCCCCCACGGTCTTCGCCGTCAACTACAACGTCCGCTTCTATCCGGCCGTGCTGGAGCTGCGCCATCGCGTGGCCGCCGGCGAGCTGGGGGAGATCATTCATGTGCACGGCTCCTACTTCCAGGACTGGTTGTTCAAGGACACCGATTACAACTGGCGTCTGTTGCCAGGGGAAGGCGGCCGGCTGCGGGCGGTGGCGGACATCGGCACGCACTGGCTGGACACGGTGGGGTTCGTGCTGGACGCGCCGCTGCGGCGCGTGTGTGCCGACCTCGGCATCTGGCATCGGACCCGCCGGCGCCCCTTGGGGGAGGTGCAGACCTTTGCCCGCGCCGGGGCGCGGCAGCGTTTCCAGAGCTACCCGGTGCGCACGGAGGACTTCGCCCATCTCCTGATGGAGTTTGCCAACGGCACGCGCGGCTGCCTGGCGGTCTCCCAGGTCGCTGCCGGCCGCAAGAACTGCATCCGGCTCGAACTTTACGGCTCGAAAAGCTCGGCCGCCTGGTGCTCCGAAGACCCGGAAGTGTTGCATTTCGGCCACCGCGACCTCGCCAACCAGACCGCGGTGCGGGCAACGCCGGCCTTTGGTGACGGCGCCGCGGGGTACATGGACTACCCGCCAGGGCACGTGGAAGGGTTCCCGGACACGTTCAAGATGCTTTTCCGCGCGGTCTATGGCGCCATAGCCTCCGGCCGGCGCCGTCCGGGGCTTTTTGCCACCGCCGAGGACGGCCATGCCGAGGTGGCCGTGTGCGAGGCGGTGCTGGCCAGCCACCGCTGCCGCGGCTGGGTGCGGGTCACGGCCTGAGACCGCGCCGCGCGCCGGCCCTGCGGGCGGGCAAGTCAATTTCCTCCCCAAGTCCCGCCCGGACTGCTAGCGTGACCGGCAATGCTGGCCGCGCTTCGGTACCTGGCTTTGTTCAACGCCGCCGTCTGGCTGGGGGCCACGGTGTTTTTCACCTTCGCCGCGGGGCCCACTTTTTTTGGACCGGAAGTTTCGGCCTTTCTGCCGGCCCCCTACCGGGCCCGCGTGGCGGAGCTGGTGATTGCCCGGCTGTTCACCCTGCAACAGGTCTGCGGCGGCGTGGCGGTGACGTTGCTGGTGCTGGAGTGCGTGCGGGCAGGGCGCTGGGTACGGCGCTGGCATCTGGGGCTGGCGGGGGCGCTGCTGGGCCTGAGCCTGCTGGCCGGCAACGCCCTGGCCCCCCACATGCATCGGTTGCAGCAGGTCCGCTACGCGCCCGAGTCCTCCGAAGCCGACCGTGCAGCGGCAACCGCGGCGTTCCGGCGCTGGCACGGCTTTTCACAAGCGATGAACCTGCTGGTGCTGGCCGGCCTGGCAGTGCACCTGTGGGCGGTGAGCCGTCCCCCGGAAACATCCCGCCTGGGGAGCCTGTTCCGCCCGAATCCGCCCGCCGACGGCTCCGTGCCGCGAATGCTTTGAACCGGCCGGCCGTCACAGATGGGCAACCCGCTGCCCCCTGCTCGGCTGGGTGGCATGAGCCGCAGCAAAATGCGGCGAGCCCGCCTCCCGATTGATTGCGGAGGACGTCGCGGAGGTTTCCAACCTGCCCTACCGCCGATTTCCCCATCGGCGGCGCCCGGCGACCGTGGCGGGTCTTCGGGTTGGGAAACCCGCCAGACGGCGGACCGGGATATCTACGCCACGGCCAACCGGGCAACGGCACAAAACGGAGAGGCGCCCGCTCCGCGACCGGTTCAAAATAACGACTTGACCTCTAGGCCAATCCGTGAACATTCTCGCCTCAATGAAAACCGGGTGCTTTTGGGGTTATGCCGCCCTGGCCGCGGCCGCAGGGTTCTGCCCGGCTGCTGCGTGGGGGGCGGGTGGGGTCATTTTTGAATTTAGCGACGCCGTCGGCGATGTCTTCGGCGGTCCCAACGAGGCGCAGGTCGTCCGGGGGGGCAGTTTCTCGATGGAAGCCTGGCTGCACGCCGGCGGGACCGACGTGGTCGGAGTCAACTTCAAGGCCCGCTTCGATCAATACCCGGGGGTCTCACCCTGGAAGCTGACGCTGGTCAGCGTGAGCCACGCGGGCTCGGATTTCAGCTTTGTCACCAACCCGAGCATCGGGATCGAACCGCTGGTCCCGAGCAACAGCAGCGACCTCGGCGCGTTTGTGGACCCGCTCGATCCGGTGGGCTCGCGCAACGGGTCCGAGTTCCTGGCCCTGCTGACCTTGTCGGTGGACGGCGGTCTCCCCAAAGGCATCTACACGGTCAGTCCCGAGCCGCTGTTCACCACCTGGGTGGACCCCGTGGAAGGCGGGGAATGGTCCTTCGACGGCCTGACCGGTTACACCATCCATGTGGTGCCCGAACCAAAGGATTGGGCCGGCGCCGCAGCCCTCGCGCTGCTGGGCTTTGCCACCTACCGCCGCTTCCGGGCGCGTGGCTGAAGGCCAGCCCTTCTCTCCTGACCGGCGAACCCTCGCCGGTTTTTTTGTCACCCCACCGCGGGCTAGCGCGTCCCCTGAGCCGTGCTCCTCGCGTGCGGGCCGCATTCCGGAATTGAACGCCGCCGGAGCAGTGGCACTTTGGCGGGCATTGTGATGTCCCGGAAGCCGCTGCCCTGGGTGCCGTCGTGCGTGGCGGAGGCCACGTCCCCGCGGCGACGCCGCACACGAGCCGGCCGCGCGTGGGGCGGGAGCGTGGTTGGCCTGGCCCTGGCCGGCCTGCTCCAGGCCGCGGAGAGCCCCCGTGAAGCCCGCACCTGGCTGCTGTCGGGCCGTTACGTCGAGGCCGTGGCCGCCGCCAGCAACCACCTCGAGGCCGGCCAGGCGGACGAGGAATGGTCGCTGATCCTGGGCGAAGGGCTCCTGACCCTGGGCCGCTATGCCGAGGCCGGGCGCGTCCTCACCAACGCCCTGACCCATTACCCCCGCAGCATCCGCCTGCGCGGGCTGGCGCGCGAAGTCCTTCCCTATCTCGGCCGGGCGGAGGCCGCCCGCGGCCTGACCCGGGAAATCATTGAACTGGTGGCCGCCCGCCCCTTCGCCTACCGTGATCCGGCCGACCTGGTGACCTTTGGTCGGGCGGCCCTCGACCGCGGTGCCGACCCCAAACAGGTCCTGGAGCGGGTCTTCAGCGCCGCCCAGCGGGCCGAGCCGCCGCTGCGCGAGGCCGGGCTGGCCGCGGGGGAACTGGCCCTGGCCAAAAGGGACTTCGCCCTGGCCGCGCGGCAGTTCCAGCAGGCGCTCCAGCGCTTCCCCAACGACCCCGACGCCCATTGGGGCCTGGCCCGCGCGTATGCCCCCGACGACCCACCCCGGATGCTGGAGGCGATCGCGGCCGCGCTGCGGCACAACTCCAACCACGTGGGCGCGCTGCTGCTGCTGGCCGAGCACCACCTGGACGGCGAGAACTACGCCGCGGCCGAAGCCCACCTCGAACGGGTCCTCCGCCTCAACCCCTGGCAGCCCCTGGCCTGGGCCGGCCGTGCCCTCATTGCCCACCTCCAAAACCTGCCCGCCCGCGAGCAGGCCGCCCGGGACATGGCCCTGCGGCACTGGACGAACAATCCGCACGTGGACCATTTCATCGGCCGCAAACTCTCGGGAAAGTACCGCTTTGCCGAAGGCGCCGCCTGCCAGCGCCGCGCCCTGACCCTGGACCCGGACTTTTTGCCCGCCCGCGCCCAACTGGCCCTGGACCTGTTGCGCCGCGGCGAGGACGCGGAGGGCTGGCGGCTGATGCGCGAGGTCGAACAGCGCGATCCCTACGACGTGACCGCCCACAACTTCATGACCCTGCGCGACACCCTCGAGCGCTTCGCCACGCTGACCAACGCCCACTTCCTCCTCCGCCTGCCCCCCCGCGACGCCGCCCTGTACGGCGGGCGGGTCCTGGACCTGCTTGCCCGCGCCCATGCCGCACTGACCGCCCGCTACGGCGCGACCCTGGACCAGCCCACCCGCGTCGAGATGTTCGATGACCAGCGCGACTTCGCCGTGCGCACCTTTGGCATGCCCGAAAACCACGGCTTCCTCGGCGTCTGCTTCGGCCCGGTCATCACCGCCAACAGCCCCGCCGCCCGGCCCGGCCGGCACTTCAACTGGGAATCCATGCTCTGGCACGAGTTCGCCCACGTGGTCACCCTGCACCTGACCCGCAACCGGATGCCCCGCTGGCTCAGCGAAGGCATCTCGGTCTTCGAAGAACGCCGCGCCCACCCGGCCTGGGGCGAACGCCTGACCCCCGCCTACCGCGACATGATCCTGGGCGGCGAACTGACCCCCGTGGCCAACCTCAGCGCCGCGTTCCTCGCCCCGCCCACGCCCCGCCATCTCCAGTTCGCCTACTTCCAGTCCTCCCTGGTGGTCGAGTTCATCGTCCACCGCTTCGGCCCCGACACCCTCACCGCCCTCCTCCACACGCTGGCCGACGGTACCCCGATCAACGAGGCCCTCGCCCGCCACACCCTGCCGCTGGCAGAGTTCGAAACCGCCTTCGCCGCCTACGCCCGCCAGCAGGCCGAAGCCCTCGCCCCCGACCTGGACTGGGAACCCCCGCCCTGGCGCGCCTCCCCGCTGGACCCTCCCGCCCTCACCACCGGCGCCGCCGTCGCCACCAACAATTTCTGGACCCTCACCCGGCGCGTGGCCGACCTGATGGAAAGCCGGGAGTGGACCGCCGCTCACGCCCTCCTCGAATACCTTACCCGCGCCTTCCCCGAACACACCGGCCCGGAAAGCGCCTGGCGGCAACTGGCCCGTGTCTGCCGTGAATTGGGCGACCCCGCCGGCGAACGCGCCGCCTGGTCCGCCCTGGCCGAACGGGACGACGAGGCCGTGGACGCCTACCTGCGCCTGTGCGAACTGGCCGCCGCGGACGGTGACTGGCCCGCCGTCCGCCTCAACGCCGAACGCTACCTGGCCGTGGACCCCTTGGTGCCCGCCCCCTGGCGCTTCCTGGCCCGCGCCGGCGAGGCGCTCCCGAACGCCCCCACCGCGGCTGCCGCCTGGCGGGCGTTGCTCGAACTGGAGCCGGCCAATCCCGCCGAGGCCCACTTCGGACTGGCCCGCGCCCTGCATCAACTCGGCGACCCCGCCGCCCGGCGCCATGTGCTGCTGGCGCTCGAACAGGCTCCGCGGCACCGCGAAGCCCTGCGTCTGTTGCGGACCCTCCACGCGGCGGCTCGGCCGGTCCCGCCCACCGCCGGGGCCGCGCCCTCATCTGCCGCTGCGCCATGAAACCCCCGCTTGCCGCCTTCCTGCTGCTGGCCGTGGCCGCCGCCACGGGAGTGCTGGCCCAGCGCCGCTGGGGCTGGCGCGGCGGCGAGGGGTGGGAGATTCGCACCGCCCGCGAGGTCCCCTCCGGCAGCACCGGCACGCCGATGTGGACCAATGCCCCCGGCTTTGAAAGGGACGCCTTCACCTTCGCCCGCATCCGCTACGCCAGCAACGGCGGCGGCCGCGGCGGCTGGACCACCGACCTGCCGGACAGCGACCTCAACCTCTCCTGGCGCCTGCAGCAAATGACCTCGATGAAGGTGGACCCCGAAGGCCGGGTGCTCCGCCTTGCCGACCCCGACCTGCACGAGTACCCCTTCATTTACATCGTCGAACCCGGCGGGCTGTGGCTCAGCGAGCCGGAAGTGGCCGCCCTGCGCCGCTACCTCCTCAACGGCGGCTTCCTCTGGCTGGACGACTTCTGGGGCGAACGCGAGTGGGCCAACTGCGAGCAGGTCCTCCGCCGCGTCTTCCCCGAACGCGACTTCGTCGAACTGGAGCTGGACCACCCCCTTTACCGGACCGTGTTCACCATCCGCGAGAAGGGCCAGGTCCCCAACATCGCCCTGGGCCACGAGAGCCAGTGGCACGGCGTGACCTGGGAACGGCCCGACGCCCGCGAAGTCCACCACCGCGTCATCTACGACGACCGCGGCCGCATCATGGTCCTGGCCACCCACAACACCGACAACGGCGACGGCTGGGAACGCGAGGGCGAAAGCGCCTACTACTTCGAGCACTTCTCCGAAAAAACCGCCTACCCGCTCGGCATCAACGTGCTGGTGTACATCATGACCCACTGACCCATGAGCTTCCCCGCCCACGCCGCCGCTCCCCACGCCCTGACGCCCGATGCCGAGCGCGCGGCCGTCGAACGCCTCAACGCCGGCCGCGCCCGGATCGAGGCCGAGCTGGCCCGTGTCATCGTCGGCCAGCGCCCCATCATCGAGCAAATCCTCATTGCCCTCTTCGCCGGCGGCCATTGCCTCATCACCGGCGCCCCGGGCCTGGCCAAGACGCTCCTGGTCAAATCGCTGGCCGGCATCTTTGACCTGCGGTTCCAGCGCATCCAGTTCACGCCCGACCTCATGCCGGCGGACATCACCGGCACCGAAATCCTCCAGGAACAGGACGGCCGGCGCGACATGGTCTTCGTGCCCGGACCGGTCTTTGCCCATCTGATTCTGGCCGACGAAATCAACCGCACCCCGCCCAAGACCCAGGCCGCCCTGCTCGAGGCCATGCAGGAACACCAGGTCACCGTGTCCGGCCGCCGGCATCCCCTGCCCGAGCCGTTCTTCGTGCTCGCCACGCAGAACCCCATCGAAATGGAGGGGACCTACCCCCTGCCCGAGGCCCAGTTGGACCGCTTCATGTTCAATGTGGTCATGGACTACCTGCCCGAGGAGGAGGAGACCGAGGTCATCCGCCGCACCACCGTGGAACCCCCGGCCCCCCCCCGGCCGCTGTTCGATGCTGGCGACGTCCTGCGCTTCCACGCCCTGGTCCGCCGCGTACCCATCGCCGAGGAATTCATCCGCTATGCCGTCCGCCTGGCCGCCGCCTCCCGCCCCCACCAGCCCGGTGCCCCGGACTTCGTCAACCAGTGGGTCAACTGGGGAGCCGGCACCCGCGCCGCCCAGTTCCTGGTGCTCGGCGCCAAGGCCCGCGCCCTGTTCCAGGGCCGCGCCCATGTCACCCTTGACGACCTCCGCGCCCTGGCCGCCCCCGTCCTGCGCCACCGCATCCTCCTCAACTACCGTGCCGAGGCCGAAGGCGTCCGCGTGGACCAGATCACCGAGCGGCTCCTGGCCGCCGTGCCCGCCCCCCTGCCATGAGCACCGCCCCCGCCCCCGCCGCGGCGCCGACGCCCCCCAGCCGGTTGATTGACCCGGTGATCCTGATGGGCATCCGGCATCTGGAACTGCGCGCCCGCGCGGTGGTCGAGGGCTTCTGGAGCGGCCTGCACCGCAGCCCCTGCCACGGCTTCTCGGTCGAATTCACCGAATACCGCCCCTACACCCCCGGCGACGACCTCCGCTACCTGGACTGGCGCGTGCTGGCCCGCAGCGACCGCCATTTCGTCAAGCGCTTCGAGGACGAGACCAACCTCCGCTGCCACCTGCTGGTGGACCAGAGCCGCTCGATGGCCTTCGGCTCCCTGCCCTTCCCCAAGGCCGACTATGCCGCCACCCTCGCCGCCTCGCTGGCCTGGTTCCTCTACCTCCAGGGCGACGCCGTCGGCCTGCTCACCTTCCACGAAACGGTCGGCGACTACCTCCCGCCCCGCCACCGCCCCGGCCACCTTCGCCGCCTGCTGTTCCTGCTCGACCGCCCCGCCGCCGGCCGCGGCACCGACCTCACCGCCCCGCTGGCCCGCGCCGCCGAGCTGCTCCGCAAACGCGGCCTGGTCATCGTGCTCTCGGACTTCCTCGCCCCCCTCGACCGCCTGGACCGCGCCCTGCTCGAACTGGCCGCCCGCGGCCATGAGGTCGTCCTGTTCCAAATCCTCGACCCGGCCGAAACCGACTTTGCTTTCGCCCGGCCCGCGGTCTTCGAGGACCTCGAATCCGGCCGCACCCTCCAACTGGACCCCGCCCCCGCCCGGGCCGACTACCAGCGCCGGCTGGCCGCCCACACCGCGGCGCTGCGGGAAAGCTGCCGCCGCCTGGGCATTGGCTTCACCCGCCTCGAAACCCGCCAGCCCCTGGAACTGGCCCTGCTGGAGTTCCTCCGCCGCCGCACCGAACGCGGCCGCCGGCCGTTCCGCGTCGCCCGCGCCGCCGGACCCGGCGCGGCCCTTGCCTCATGAGCTTCCTGGCCCCCTGGTTCCTGCTGGGCGCGCTGGCCGTGGCCGGGCCGCTGCTCTTCCACCTCATCCGGCGCACCACCCGCCAGCGGGTGCCCTTCAGCTCCCTGTTGCTCCTCCGCCCCGCTCCGCCGCGGCTGACCCGCCGCAACCGCCTCGAAGACCTCCTGCTCCTGGCCCTGCGTGCCCTGGTCGTCATCCTGTTGGCTGCCGGCTTCGCCCGCCCGTACTGGCAGCAGGCGTTCCCCCCCGCTGCCGCCGACGGCCCCGCCCGCCGCACCGTCCTGCTCCTGGACACCAGCGCCAGCATGCGCCGCGGTGATCTCTGGGCCCAGGCCCTGGCCCGGGCCGAGGCCCGGCTGCGCCGCGCCGCGCCCGCTGACCAGGTGGCGGTGCTGACCTTCGATCGCGACGTGGTCGTGCGGCTCGGGTTCGAGGAATGGTCCGCCACGCCCGTCGCCGAGCGTGTCGCCCGCGCCCGCGCCCGCCTCGCCCCCCTCCAACCCGGCTGGGCCACCACACATCTGGACACCGCCCTGATCCGTGCCGCCGAGCTGGCCGCCGAACCCGCCGAAGGCCCGACCGAACCGGCCCGCGAAGTGGTGGTGCTCAGCGACCTGCAGACCGGCAGCCGCACGACCGCCCTCCAGGGCCACGAGTGGCCGCGCGGAGTAACCGTGAGCTTCGAGCCGCTCCGCACCCCCGCCGCCGCCAACGCCTCCCTCCACTGGGTGCCCGAGCCGGACGAGGCCGCCCCGCCGGCGGCCGACGCCGCCCTGCGCCTGCGCGTGGTCAACGCCCCCGACTCCACCCGCGAGCAATTTCAACTCCGCTGGGCCGGTGCCGCCGCCACCAACGCTCCGCCGCCGCTCGAGGTTTATGTGCCGCCCGGCCGCTCCCAAACGGTCACCCTCACCCCACACCTGCCCGCCCCGGCCGCCGGCGCGGTACGGCTGGAAGGCGACGAAGAACCCTTCGACAATCTCGTCCACGTGGCGCCCCCGCAGGTCCGGCCCCTGACGGTGGTTTACTTCGGGGCCGACGCCGCCGGCGACCCGCGCAGTCCGCGCTTTTTCCTGGAGCGCGCCTTCCCGCCCACCCTGCGCCGCACCGTGGAGGTGGTGGCGCTGGACCCCGCCGGACCGATCCCCCCCGCCACGCTCGACGCCGCCGCCCTGGCGGTGGTGCATGGTCCCCTTTCGTCCACCCTGGGCGCAGCCCTGCGCCCGTGGCTGGCCCGTGGGCGCACGGTCTGGTGGACGCCACCCGCCGCCGCCGCGGCGACCGGCCTCGCGGAGTTGGTACGGGGCGCCCACCTCTCTGCGGAAGACCATCAACCCGCCAACTACGCCCTGCTGGTTGAACTCGATTACCGGCATCCCTGGCTGGCGCCCTTCGCCGACCCGCGTTTCGGCGATTTCTCCAAAATCCGCTTCTGGCGCTACCGCCGCCTGGACCTTGCCGGGGGTCCGGAAGTCCGCGTGCTGGCGCGGTTTGATTCCGGCGATCCGGCCTGGGTGGAAGTGCCGGTCGGCCGGGGTCGCCTCCACCTCTGGGCGGCGGGGTGGGCGCCTGCCGACAGCCAGTTGGCGCTGTCCACCAAGTTTGTCCCGCTGCTCCACGGCCTGCTCGACCTCAGCGCCGGCCCCCCCATCGGCTCCGGCCAGTGGACCGTGGGCGACCCTCTGCCCCTGCCGGAAGCGGCCAACGCCACCGCCGGCGCGGTGATGCGTCGGCCCGACGGCGGGACCGAACCCCTTGCTGCCGGCGCCACCCACTACGCCGCCACCTCGCGGCCCGGCCTCTACGAACTGAGCACCGGCGGGCAGGTGCATCGCTGGGCGGTGAACCTCGACACGGCGGAAAGCCGGCTGACGCCCCTGCCGGTGGAAGATTTCGAGCGGCTGGGCGTGCCCCTGAGCCGGCCGGCACTGCCGCACGCGCAGGCGGTCGCCCGCCAGCAGCGGTTGTGGGCGGCCGAAATCGAGGGCCGGCAAAAATTCTGGCGCTGGGTCCTGGTCGCCGCCCTGGCCCTGCTGGGGACCGAAACCCTCCTGGCCGGGCGGGCGGCGCGGCGCCGTGCTACGTCTACGTTTTCGGAGGTGACCGCATGATGCATCCGATCTTGCAAGCCCACCTGCGCCCGCTGGCGCGGCGCCTGGCCTGGCGCACCGCCGGCGTGCGCCTGGCCGGGGCCTGGTTGCTCGCTGCCGCGGCGGCCTGGGGGCTCTGGGCCGCCCAACGACTGACCGGCGGCGGCTCGTCACTCTCCTGGCTGGTGCCGGGAATCCTGGGCCTGGCGCTCGCCGCCCGCGCCCTGGGGCGGACCCGCCGCGAAACCTTCGCCCCCGGGCCGCTGGCAACGCGACTCGAGACGGCCTTCCCCGAACTGGAGGGTCGGCTGTTGACCGCCGTGGAAATCCAGGCCACGCCCGCCCGCGGCGCCTCCTTCCTCGAACAACGCGTCATCTTCGAGGCCTGCGACCACGCCCGGCAGCGGGACTGGCGCCGCGTGGTGTCGCGGCGGAGCGTGGCCCTGGCCCACCTCGGCCAAGTGGCCGCCCTGGCCGCCCTGGCCGCCTCGATGCTCGCCCTGCGCTCGGGCGCGCCGCACACGCTGCTCGCCCTCGCTCCCCCCGCCGCACGCGGCCTCTCCGTCACGCCCGGCGACATCACCCTCGAACGCGGCCAGAACCTGGTCGTGCTCGCCCGCTTCGGCGGCGAGGCCCCGGCCACTGCCGAGCTGATCTGGACCGGCCCGGGGGGCGAGGAGCGCCGGCTGGCCATGGTCCGCAGTCTCAGCGACCCGCTCTTCGGCGCCACCCTCCCCGAGGTCCAACACGACCTGACCTACCGCGTGGAATCCGCCGCCGGCCACTCGCCCGATTACCGCGTGAAGGTCTTCGAGTACCCCCGCCTGGAAGGGACGGACGCCGATCTTGAATTTCCCTCCTACACCGGCCAGCCGCCGCGGCACATCCCCGACACCCGCCGCGTCTCCGCCGTCGAGGGCACGCGCCTGTCGCTCGCCCTGCGCCTGAACAAACCGGTCGCCTCCGCCACGCTCGTGCCGCGCGGCGCCGCGGAAGCCGGGCCGATTCCGTTGACGACTGACCCCGCCGCCCCCGCCGCTGCGCTGCCTCCCTTCGCCCTGCGCGCCACCCGCACCTATGACCTCCAACTGGTGGACGCCGAGGGCCGCACCAACAAGGAACCGGCCTCGTTTGTCTTCCAAGCCCTGCCCAACCGCCGCCCGGAACTGCAATTCACCGCCCCGCGCGGCGACCTCCGGCCCTCCCCCCTCGAGGAAGTTTCCTTCGCCGGCACGGTCTGGGATGACTTCGGCGTGCTCCGCTACGGCGTGGCCTGGCTCCGCCCCGGTCAGGAACCGGCATGGATCGAACTGGGCCGCGCCATCCCCGCCCGCGAGAAGCGCGCTTACGAGCATCGCCTGGCTCTCGAAGACCTGGCCCTCGCCGCCGGCGACCTGCTCTCCTGGTTTGTCTGGGCCGAGGACCTCGGGCCCGACGGCGAACCGCGCCGCACCACCAGCGACCTGTACTTCGCGGAGGTGCGGCCCTTCGACGAGGTCTTCCGCGACGCCAGCGGCGAGGCCGGCAGCCAGGCCTCCTCGGAGGGCGAAGGCCAGGCCGGCGGCGAGGGCGAGAATCCGAGCGCCCAACTGGTCGAACTGCAGAAGCAAATCCTCACCGCCACCTGGAAACTGCTGCGCGACCTCCCCGCTGCCCCACCAGCCGCGCCCCCCACCACCTCGCGGCGGGTCCCGCTCCACCCCACAGGGCAGATCGCCGCGCCCGCCGCCCCTCCCCGGACCTCCCGCCGCGCCGCCTTCCTGGCCCAACCGGCGCCGGAGGGCGCGCCGCGCCGGGCGTCCCGGCCGGCCCTCCCCACCCCGCGGGAACGGGGTGCCGGCGCGACCTCCCTGCGCGAGGACCTCGAGGTCATCCGTGAAGCCCAGGCCCGCGTCCTCGAGCAGGCCCGCGCGGCGGGAGCTGAAGCGAGGGACCCGCGCCAGGCCGCGGCGTGGGAAGCCGCCCTCCAAGCGATGCAGACCGCCCTGGAAAAACTCGAGGCGGCGGGCCACTCCCCCGAGGCGCTGCGCGAGGCCTTCGCGGCCGAGCAGGCCGCTTACCAGGCCCTGCTGCGGCTGCAGGAACGGGAGTTCGGCGTCACCCGCAACCGCGGCAACCGTTCCGGCCAGCAGGGCGGCAACTCCCGCCAACAGGCCATGCAGCGCCAGCTCGACCAGCTCGAACTGACCCGCGAGGAAAACCGCTACGAAACCGAATCCCGCGCCGCGCCGCCGGACAGCCCCGAGCGACGCGAGCAGTTGCAAATCCTCAACCGGCTCCGGGAACTCGCTCGCCGCCAGGAGGACTTGAACGAGCGCCTGCGCGAACTCCAGGCCGCCCTCGAGGCCGCCCGCACCCCCGAAGAGCGCGACCGGCTCCGCCGCGAGCTGCGTCGCCTCCAGGAACAGCAGCAGGAAACCCTCGCCGGCCTCGACGAGCTCCAACAACGCCTCGACCAGACCGAAAACCTCTCCCGCCTGGCCGAGACCCGCCAGCAGCTCGAACAAACCCGCCAGGAACTCCAGCGCGCCAACCAGGCCCTCCGCGAAGAAGCCGCCTCCCGCGCCCTGGCTGCCGGCACCCGCGCCCGGGAACAACTGGAACAGGCCGGCGAAGACCTCCGCCGCGCCAGCGCCGGCGAATTTGACGCCGACCTCCGCGACCTCCGCGCCGGCGCCCGCCAGCTCACCCGCGAGCAGGAGGCCCTGGCCCGCGACCTCGAGACCCTGGCCCAACCCGACCGCCGGAGCCTCAGCGACGCCACCCCACGCCAGGAACTCATGGACCGCCTTGCCCGCCAGCGCCAACAGCTCACCAACCTGCTCGAACGCGCCACCGAACTCTCCCGCCAGACCGAGGAACCCGAACCCCTGGTCTCCCGCCAGCTTTACGACACCCTCCGCCGCTTCAGCCAGGACGACGGCAGCCGCATGCGCCAGATGCGCCAGAGCCTCCTCGAACGCGGCCAGCTCACCTACCAACTGGACGACCGCCTCGAACAGGGCGCCAACCGCCCCGCCCAGGGCGTGGAACTGACCGCCGAACTGCTCCGCCACCACCTCCCCGGTCCCGCCCGCGAGGCTGCCGAGCGTGCCCAAGCCGACCTGGACCAGCTCCGCCGCGGCATCGAACAGGCCGCCGAGCGGCTGCTGGGCGATGACGCCGAGGACCTGCGCCGCGCCCGCAGCGAGCTGGAGGCCCTGGCCGACCAGGTGCAGCGCGAAACCCCCCAAAGCCCACGGCCCACCGCGGAGGCAGGGGGGGCAGCCGAGGATCCGTCTGATCCGTCAGGTCGGTCTGATCTGTCTGATCGTACCTTCCCCGGCGGCGCCGAGCGCTTTTCCCTGAACCTGGACGACCTGCTTGACGCCCCGGCGCGCACGCCGCGCGATGACCTTGCCCTCGAGGGCCCCATCACCGGCGCGGACTTCGGCCGCTGGGCCGACCGCCTGCGCGAGGTCGAGGAGCTGGTCGAGTTCCCCGACCTGCGCACCCGCCTGGCACGCGCCCGCGAGCGCGCCCGCCAGTTGCGCCAGGAGTTCCGCCGGGACCTCCGGAAACCGGATTGGGCCGTGCTGAACCTCGAGGTGCTCCGCCCCCTGGTCGAGGTCCGCGACCAGATCGCCGAGGAACTGGCCCGCCGCGACCCCGGCGACGCGCTCGTGCCCGTGGACCGCGACCCCGTCCCGGCCCGTTTCTCCGAACTGGTGCGCCGCTACTACGAGGAACTGGGGCGGGCGCCGCGACCGTGACCGTGATGAGCCCGGCCCTGAGCACCCTGATCCTGGGCGCGCCGCAATGGCAGGGACCCGCCCTGGCCCTGTTTGCCCTGCTGGCCGCCGCGGCGCTCTGGAGCTACGCCCGCGCCCCCCGTGGACGGTGGCGCGGCCTTTGCGCCGCCCTCAAGCTCCTGGGTGCCGCCGCCCTGGCCGCCTGCTTGGTCGAGCCGCTGTGGTCCGGCCAGCGCGCCCGCCCCGGCGCCAACCTCCTGGCCGTGGTGGCGGACAACAGCCAGGGCCTCCAGGTCCGCGACCGCGGCGCCGACCGCACCCGGGCCGAGCAGTTGCGCAACTGGCTGGACCCGCGGCAAACCCGCGCCTGGGCCACGCTCGAGGACACCTTCGAGCTGCGCCGCTTCCGCTTTGACACCCGCCTGCAACCGGTTCGCGACTTCGGGGAACTGACCTTCGACGGCCGCGCCACCGCCCTGGGCGGCGCCCTGGCGGCCCTGCGCGAACGCTTCGCCCGCCGACCGCTGGCGGGGGTGGTGTTCTTCACCGATGGCATCGCCACCGATCTCCGCGACGCCCTGCCGCCGCTGGACGGCCTGCCGCCGGTCTATCCGGTGGTGGTGGGCCGGGCCGGGGCGGTGCGCGACCTGGCGGTGGAGCAGGTGCAGGTCACCCAGACCGCCTTCGAGGATGCGCCGGTCACGTTGCAGGTGGGCGTGCGGGCCGTGGGCCTGTCGGGCGAAACGGTCGAGACGACGGTGCTCGGCCCCGACGGCAGCCCGGTGGGGACGCAGGAAAGCCGCGTGCGGCGGGAGGACGAGACGCTGGGCTTCCGGTTCCAGTGGCGGCCGCCGCAGGCGGGGCTGACCTTTTACACGGTGCAGGTCCGGCCCACCGGGGCCGCCCCGGCGCCGGAAGCCACGCCGTTGAACAATACGCGCGTGCTGCCGGTGGACCGCGGCGGCGGTCCCTACCGCGTGCTCTATGTGAGCGGGCGCCCCAACTGGGAGTACAAGTTCCTCCAACGCGCCCTGGCCGAGGACCCCGAGGTGCAACTGGTGGCCCTGCTGCGCGTGGCCCGGCGCGAGCCCAGGTTCGAGTTCCGCGGCCGCGCCGGCGAGACCAGCAACCCCCTGTTCCGCGGCTTCGGCAACCAGGCCCCCGAGGAGGTCGAACGCTACGACCAGCCCGTGCTCATCCGCCTCAACACCCGCGATGAACTGGAACTGCGCGAAGGCTTCCCCCGCACCGTCGCCGACCTGTTCGCCTACGCGGGCCTGATCCTGGACGACGTCGAGGCGGAGTTTTTCAGCCCGGACCAGCAGGGGCTCATGGCCCGCTTTGTCTCCGAACGCGGCGGCGGCCTGCTCATGCTCGGCGGGGCGGAGTCCTTCCGTCAGGGCGGTTACGCCCGCACGCCGATCGGCGACGCCCTGCCCGTGTACCTGGACCGGGCCCCCGAACCGGTCCCCGGCGCCACGTGGCGCTTCCAACTGGCCCGCGAGGGCTGGGTGGAGGCCTGGACGCGGTTGCATCCCACCGAGGCGGCCGAAAAGGCCCGGCTCGAGGCCATGCCGGCGTTTGCCGTGCTCAATCCGGTGGGCGATCCCAAGCCCGGTGCCCAGGTGCTGGCCACCGTGACCGACGAGCACGGCCGCACCCTGCCCGCCCTGGTCTCCCAGCGGTTCGGCCACGGCCGCACCGCCGCGCTCACCGTGGGCGACTTCTGGCGCTGGGGCATGTTGAGCCCGGAGGCCCGTGGCGAGATGGAAAAGGCCTGGCGCCAGTTGGCCCGCTGGCTGGTGGCCGACTCGCCCCGACGGGTGGAAGTGGCGGTCGAGCCCGCCCCGGAACATGCCCCCGGCGCGGTGCGTGTGGAGGTGCGCGCCCGGGACGCAGAATACCAGCCGCTGGAGGAGGCGCGCGTGCAGGTCGAAGTCGCCTCCGTCCTCACCGGGACCTCTGCCCCCGCGCCCGCCCTGCGCCTGAACGCCGAGCCTTCCCCGCGCGAGCCGGGGTTGTACGAGGTCTTGTACGTGGGGCGGGAAACGGGCGGTTACCGCGCCGCCATCACGGTCACCAACGCCGCGGGCGAAGCGGGGGGCCGCGCGGAGGCGGGCTGGAGTGTGGACCTGGCCGCGGAGGAGTTTCGCACCCTCGAACCCAACCGGGCCCTGCTCGAGGAACTGGCGCGGCGCACCGGCGGGGAGGTGATTGAGCCGGCGCGGCTGGCCGAGTTCGCCCGCCGACTGCCCGGCCGCCCGGCGCCGGTCATGGAGGCGTGGACGCACCCGCTCTGGCATCAGCCGGGCTGGTTCGCGCTGGCCCTGGGCTGCTTCCTGGCCGAATGGGGGGTGCGCCGCTGGAAAGGTCAGCCATGAAACGCCGTTGGGGAGTCCTGCTGGCCCTGCTCGGAACCGCCGCTGCGGGCGCGCGCGCCGGCGAGGCAACGCCGCCCGCCTCCCGCCCCACGGTGATCTTTGTGGCGGGCGCGCCGGGGGAGGAGCTTTACGCCAGCAACCTGCTCCGGCAGGCCACGCTCTGGAGCAACGTCTGCGCGGAGGCGGGGGCGGCATTTGTGGCGGTGGGCCTGGCGCCCGCAGCGGCAGCGGCCGACCGGACGGTCCTGGCAGACACGCTCGCCGCGCAACCCCGCCAGGGCCCCGACCCCCTGTGGCTGGTGCTGGCCGGCCACGGCACCTTCGACGGCCGCGAGGCGCGTTTCAACCTGCGCGGGCCGGACGTGACCCCCGTCGAGCTGGCGGCGTGGTTGGCGCTCTTCGAGCGACCGCTGGTGATCCTCCAGTGCGCCTCGGCCAGCGCCCCCTTCCTGCCGGCATTGACCGGCACCAACCGCGTGGTGGTGACCGCCACCCGCAGCGGCCACGAAGTGAACTACGCCCGCTTCGGCGATTTCCTCGCCGCCGGGTGGTCGGACCCGGCGGCGGACCTGGACCACGACGGCCAGACCTCGCTGCTGGAGGCCTGCCTCACCGCGGCCGCCCGCGTCGCCGAGTTTTACCGGACCGAAGGGCGCCTGGCGACCGAGCACGCGCTGATCGAGGACAACGGCGACGGCCGGGGCACACCGGCGGAATGGTTCCGCGGGGTGCGGCCGGTGAAAGCGTCGGCCGACGGCGCGCCGGTGGACGGCCTGCGCGCCCACCAGCTCCACTTGCGGCCCAGCGCGGCCGAGCGGGCCCTGCCGCCGGAGGTGCGCGCCCGCCGCGACGTCATCGAACGGGAAATCTTCCGGTTGCGCGAAAGCCGCCACCGCCTGCCGGAAGCCGACTACCTCGAGCAACTCGAGCGCCTGCTCCTGGAGCTGGCCGATCTGCTCCTGGGCGAGCCGGGCACCTGAAATGCGGCCGGCCCGGGGACAGCGACCGGTGCCCCGGCTGCGGCGGCGTGACGGTCTTCACTTTTTCCCTCCGGACTTGAAGCTGGGTGTAACCCTGCCTGTCGGGCGGCCGTCCTTTGCCTTCAACCCTGACCCACCCCTGGTGAGCCGGGGCAGAAACCATAACCCACATATCACCCGATCCATGAAACACGCAGTGCTGTGGAGCGCGCTGGCGCTCGTAACCGCGTCCGCCCTGGCGGCTGAATCCGGGCCCAAGGCGACGGTCCTGGCTGCCGCCAAGAAACTGGCCGACCAACCCAACTACAGTTGGCGGACCACGGTCGAAAGTCCCGGCGGCGGCGGGCGCTTCCGCATCGGCCCCACCGAAGGCAAGGCCGAAAAAGGCGGCTACATCTGCCTGGCCATGACCCGTGGCGACAACACCTTCGAGGCGGTGCTCAAGGGCGAGAAGGCCGCCCTCAAGACCGACGAAGGCTGGCAGAGCCTGGATGAACTGGGCGCTGGAGGCGGGGGCGGCGGCCAGCCCAACCCGGCCCGCTTCATGAGCCGCACCCTCCGCAACTACCGCGCCCCGGCCGCCGAACTGGAGGACCTGCTGGGCAAGGTCACCGACCTCAAGCTGGTGGACGGCGCCTACACCGGCGAGCTCACCGAAGAGGGGGTGCGGAGCCAGATGATCTTCGGGCGTCGTCCGGGCGGCGAGGGCCCGGCGGTGAGCAACCCCAAGGGCTCGGTCAAGGTCTGGCTTCAGGACGGTCTCCCGATCAACTACCAGGTGCATGTGCAGGGCACCGTCAGCTTCAACAACAACGAAATGGCGGTGGACCGCACCACCACCACCGAGGTCAAGGAGGTGGGCAAGACCAAGGTCGAAGTGCCCGCCGAAGCCAAACAGAAAGTGAGTTGACCGGGCAGGCGCGCGGCGGCCGGGAAAAAACGCCCTGCCGCGTGCGCCCCAACCGCGGCACGCTATAGTTGCAGGCACCCCGCGTCCGCCGGGCGTTTTTCGGAGTCGGCGGGCAGGGGTGTCTGTTGCATCCATGCACTCCATGAAATGCGCACTCCTGCTGTGGGCGGCCGCTGTCGCCCTGCCCCCTCTCATCGCCACCGCCCAGGACTGGGCCCGGACCCGCCTGGAACAATCCCCCCGCCACCTCGAATGGGTGAAGGTTCAAAGTGGCTCCCGCCAAGTGAACTGCTTCCTCGCCTACCCCGAGGTTAAGGACAAGGCCACCGCCGTGGTGGTCATCCACGAAATCTTCGGCCTCACCGACTGGGTCCGCGGCGTGGCCGATCAACTGGCCGCCGCCGGCTTTATCGCCATCGCCCCCGACCTGCTCTCCGGGGCGGCGCCCGGTGGCGGAGGCGCGGCCGAGCTGGGCAGTGGCGACGCCGTCCGCAAGGCCATTGCCGCCCTGCCGCCCGACCAGATCACCGCGGACCTGCGCGCGGTGGTGAAGTACGTGGCCGGCCTGCCCGCCGCCAACGGCAAGGTGGCGGTGGGCGGCTTCTGTTGGGGCGGCAGCCAGACGTTTCGCTTCGCGACCCACGCCGCCGAGCCGAAGGCCTTTTTCGTGTTTTACGGATCGGGCCCCGAGGTCGAGGCCGATCTGACGCGCATTCAGGGGCCGGTGTACGGCTTCTACGGCGGCAACGACGCCCGAGTCAACGCCACCCTGCCGGCCACCGGCGAGGCCATGAAGAAGCTGGGCAAGCGGTTCGAGCCGGTGATCTACGAGGGCGCCGGCCACGGCTTCATGCGCGCCGGCGAGGCGCCCGATGCCTCCGAAGCCAACCGCAAGGCCCGCGCCGAGGCCTGGCAACGCTGGCTTGCCCTGCTCCAACAACTCTGACCCCGCATCCCCACTCCCCAAAGCCATGACCCAGTCTGTTACGTTGACCCTGACGGCACTGGCCGTCGCCCTGTTCCTGCCTGTCGCCGGCCGGGCGCACAACCCGGCCGCCCTGCGCCACTGGCCCCAGTGGCGTGGCCCCCTCGCCAACGGCGTTGCCCCCGAGGCCACCCCGCCGGTGAGCTGGAGCGAGACCAACCACGTGAAGTGGAAGTTCGCCGTGCCCGGCTTCGGCACTTCCACCCCCATCATCTGGGAGGATCGGGTCTTCCTCCTCACGGCTGTTCCCGTCGAGACCAACGCCCCCGCGGCCACCCCCGCCGCGGAGCCTGCGACGCCGGAAGACCCCCGCCCGCGTCGCGGGGGTGGCGGGATGCGGCCGGAGCAGCCCACGCAAACCTACGCGTTCACGGTCATTGCCGTGGACCGTCAGACGGGGCGTCCCCGTTGGGAACGCGTCGTCCGCCGCGCGGTGCCGCACGAGGGGCACCATCGTGATCACGGCTACGCCTCGTTCTCGCCGGTCACCGATGGCGAAGGGCTGTATGTCTCGTTCGGCTCCCACGGCCTGTACGCGCTGGACCTGGCGGGGAACCTGAAATGGGAAACCGACCTGGGCTACCAGCGCACGCGCAACAGCTTCGGCGAGGGCAGTTCGCCCGCCCTCCACGGCGAGTACCTGGTCGTGCAGTGGGACCATGAGGGGGAGGACTTCATCGTGGCGCTGGACAAGCGAACCGGCCGCGAGCGCTGGCGTCGCCAGCGTGACGAGCCCACCACGTGGAGCACGCCGCTGATCGTGGTCCACGGCGGGCGCACCCAGGTGGTGGCCAACGCCACCCAGCGCATCCGCAGCTACGACCTCCACACCGGTGACCTGCTCTGGGAATGCGGCGGCATGACTCAAAACGTGATCCCCAGCCCGGTGACCGACGGCGAGCGGCTCTACGCGCTGAGCGGTTTCCGCGGCGCCGCCCTCCTGGCCATCCGCCTCGGCCACACCGGCGACCTGACCACCGCCGCCGAAGCCATCGCCTGGCGGCACGGCCGCAACACGCCCTACGTCCCCTCCCCGCTGCTGTACGAGGACCGCCTTTACTTCCACTCCGGCAACAACGCCATGCTCTCCTGTTTCGAGGCCTCGACCGGCCGGCCGCTGATCGAGGCCGAACGGCTCCCGGCCCTGAGCGGCATCTACGCCTCCCCCCTCGGCGCGGCCGGCCGGGTTTATGTGGTGGGGCGTGACGGCCAGACGGCGGTGCTGCGGGCCGGGGCCCCCTTGGAAGTCCTGGCCGTCAACCGGTTGGAGGACCGTTTCGATGCCTCGGCCGCCGCGGTGGGACGTGAACTGTTCCTGCGCGGCCACCGGCATCTCTACTGCCTGGCCGAGCCCGAAGGTGGCTGAGCGGCCATGCCGCCGCTTTACCGGCCTCACCCGGGGGGAACGGCGTCACGGCGACATCGTGGCGGAAAACGCACCGCGCGGGCGGGGCTTCTCGAGCTGCCGGCCGCGCGGTTTTTTTAAAAAGTGGGAAACGACGTTTGCGGGGGTCAGGCCCGCCAGCCGTGGTTTTCGCGCACCTGGATCATGGCGGCGAGGATGTCGTTCCAGGTCTGCTGGCGGAGCATGACCTCATTGGGGAACATGCAGCCGTCCCAGCAGATGTGCTTGAACTTGCGGGTCACCTTGCCGGTCTGATCGCGCAGCCAGTAGCCCGAGTCGCGCGGGATGTTGAGCTTGCCGTTGGGGTCGGTGGCCAGGCAGTGCTTGCCGGTTTTCTCGTGCTCGCCGGAGCCCTTGACGGTGGCGTCGTTCTGGGCCACGTGGAAGTCAAGGGTCCAGGGCCGCAGCGCGGCGGTGAGTTTCTTCATGGCCTTGTGGAAGACCTCGGGCTCCCAGTGGAACTTGTCCGGCACCAGCCGGTGCTCGGGGGCGTTGTAGCCGAGCACGTAGAGGAGGGTGTGGGCCATGTCCGCCTGGAAGCCGAGCCACTTGGGCTGGCCGGTCCCCTCGAGCACCTGGAGCATGTACTTCCAGGAATGCATGCCCCCCCAGCAAATCTCGCCCTCGGCGGCCAGCCGTTCGCCGTGGTCCCGCGCCACCTTGGTGGCCTCCTTGAAGGTGGCGATGATTTTCCCGGTGTTGCCCTTGGGGTCCTTGTCCCAGTCGGTCACGCTGCAGGCGGAGTCAATCCGGACCACCCCGTAGGGCCGGACGCCCAGCTCGCGGAGCTTTCGAGCAATGCGGCAGCCCTTGGCCACCTGGCCGACGAATTTCTTCCGGTCCTCCTCGCCCCCCATGGCCGAGCCACCGCCGGTGGGCGGCCAGATGGGGGCCACGACCGAGCCGACCACCAGGTTTTTGGCGGCGACCTTCTCGGCCAGGCGCTTCAGGTCGTCGTCGCTGGCGTCAATGGGGATGTGCGGCTCGTACAGGAAGATGTCCACGCCGTCGAAGCGCGTGCCGTTGACCTCGGCCCTGGCGGTGAGGTCGAGCATGGTGTCCAGGTCAATGCAGGGTTCGGCCCCGGGGCTGCCCTTGCCCACCAGGCCGGGCCACATGGCGTTGTGCAGTTTGGGGAAGGTGTTTTGCGTGCTCATGATGGTGTCGTCTCGGACGTGCCCGCCGGCCGGCCCCACAAGGGGAGGGGGCCGCGGCCGGGCGCCGCTCTAGTGGATTCGCGCGACAGGCTACCAAGGCCGCCGGCTGCCGCAACCGCAAAGTCGCCCCCCGCCCCATTCCCGGCCGGACCGCGCCGGGGCCGCGGCGCACCGGAGAGACTGGACGGTGTCGCGGCCACTTTGCACTTGGCGCGTCCGCGGCCCTGCTCGTTAATTCGCCGCCATGAAAATCGTGCTCGCCTACTCGGGCGGTTTGGACACCTCGGTATTGCTGGCCTGGCTCAAGGAAACCTACCAGGCCGAACTGATCGCTTTCTGCGCCAACATTGGCCAGGCGGAGGAACTCAAGGGCCTCGAGCAGAAGGCCCGCCGCACCGGCGCCAGCCAGGTGTACATTGACGATCTCCAGGAGGAGTTCGCCCGCGACTTCATCTTCCCCATGATCCGGGCCGGGGCCATCTACGAGGGCCAGTACTACCTCGGTACCAGCATCGCCCGGCCGCTCATCGCCAGGCGCATGATCGAAATCGCCCGGGCGGAAAAGGCCGACGCCATCGCCCACGGCGCCACCGGCAAGGGTAACGACCAGGTGCGCTTCGAGCTGACCGCCGCCGCGCTGGCGCCCGAGCTGGAGGTCATCGCCCCCTGGCGCGACGAACGCTTCCGTGCCCAGTTCCCCGGTCGGGCCGAGATGATCGCCTACTGCGAGGCCAAGGGCATCCCGGTCCAGGCCAGCGCGAAAAAGCCGTTTTCGATGGACCGCAACCTCCTGCACATCTCCTACGAGGCGGGCATCCTCGAAGACCCGTGGTTCGACGCTCACGCCCCGAAAAACCGCGAGTACTTCACCACCCTCTCGGTCTTCCCCGAGGACGCGCCGGACCGGCCGGAGTTTGTGACCCTCGACTTCGAGCGGGGCGACTGCGTGGCCGTCAACGGCAAGCGCCTGACCCCGCTCCAGGTCATGAAGACCCTCAACAAACTGGGCGGCAAACACGGCGTGGGCCGCGTGGACATGGTCGAAAACCGCTACGTGGGCATGAAAAGCCGCGGCGTGTACGAAACCCCCGGCGGCGCCATCCTCCATTTCACTCACCGGCAGATGGAAAGCCTGACCATGGACCGGGAGGTCATGCACCTGCGCGACGCCCTCATCCCCCGCTACGCCGAGCTGGTGTACTACGGCTACTGGTTCAGTCCGGAGCGGCTGGCCCTGCAGGCCTTCGTCGAGGAAAGCCAGAAAAACGTCTCCGGCACCGTGCGGGTCAAGCTCTACAAGGGCAACCTCATGGTGGCCGGCCGCAAGAGCCCGGTCAGCCTCTACAACCCCCACCTGGCCACCATGGAGGCCGACCCCACCCGGGCCTACAACCAGAGCGACGCCTCCGGCTTCATCCGTCTCAACGCCCTCCGCCTCAAAGTGGCGGCCCAAGTGCAACACCGCGACCGCCCGCCGGCCTAACCGTCGCCGCCTCGCTCTCATCGGAACACCAGCGCGGCAGACCGGGAATTCACCGCGCCAATGTTTTGACTTCCGCAAAAAAACCTGAACTATTCGACCCATATGGACCCATTTTACCGTACCACCTCCCTGATCCTCCTGACTGCCGGATGTGTCGGGGACTTTGCCTCCGCCCTCGGTGCCGACTGGCCCCAGTGGCGCGGCCCACGGCGCAACGGCGCTACCGCCGAGACCGGCCTCCTCCAGCAATGGCCCGCGGACGGCCCGCCCCTGCGCTGGCAACGCACCGACCTCGGCTCCGGCTACGGCTCCCCCGCCGTGGTCGGCTCGCACCTCTACCTGCTCGACAATCAGGGCCTTGAAGACGAGGGCGTCGTCGCCCTGCACGCCGCCGACGGCCGCACCCTCTGGCGCACCCGCCTCGGCCCGGTGGGCAACCCCAAACAAAACCCCAACTACCCCGCCGCCCGCTCGACCCCCACCGTGGACGGCGCGGTGCTCTACGCCCTGGGCTCCGACGGCGACCTCGCCTGCCTCGAAACCGCCACCGGCCAGGTGCGCTGGCGCAAAAACCTGCGCACCGACTTCGCCGGCAAGCATGGCGAGTGGGCCTACGCCGAGTCCCCGCTGGTGGACGGCGAGGCGCTGATCTGCACCCCCGGCGGCACGGAGGCCACGGTCCTGGCCCTGAACAAAACCACCGGCGCCGTGCTCTGGAAAGCCGCCCTGCCCGAGGCCGACGAAGCCGCCTACGCCTCCCCCATTGCCGTGGAGCTGGGCGGCGTGCGCCAGTACGTGCAACTGCTGCAAAAAGGCCTGGTGGGACTCGAGGCCCAAACCGGCCGGCTGCTCTGGCGCTTCACCAAGCCGGTCAGCCGCTTCAACGCCAACATCCCCACCCCCGTGGCCGGGGCCGACCTGATCTATGCCGCCTCCGCCGGCACCGGCGGCGGCACCGTGCGCCTCAGGCCTGCCGCCACCGGCGTCACCTTCGAGGAACTGTACTTCGAGTCCAAGCTCCCCACCGCCATCGGCGGCTGCGTGCTGGTGGGTCCCCACCTTTACGGCACCACCGCCCAGGCGCTGCTGTGCATCGAGTTCGCCACCGGCCGGGTGGTGTGGGAAGAACGCGCCATCGGTGCCGCCGCTCTCTGTCTGGCTGACAACCGCCTCTACCTCCACGGGGAAAACGGCCAGGTCGCGCTGGTCGAACCCTCGCCCGAAGGCTACCGGGAACGCGGCCGCTTCAGCCCACCCGGCCGCCCCGCGCGCCGCAACCCGATGGAAAAATCCTGGGCCCACCCCGTCGTGGCCGGCGGTCACCTCTACCTGCGCGACCACGGCAGCTTGTGGTGCTACGACGTCCGGGCACGCTGATGGCCCCCCCTTTGCGCCCCGCCGCGGTGCCGCGCCGGGGCGCCTTTTCCTCGCCGGCTGACGCCGGCGGCTACCAACGCCGGCGGCTACCCCTCCACGCATCGGAAGAGTCTGCCTAGGGCACCGAGCGGGCGCGGTAGAATCGCCGCGCCGCCCCGCCCGCCGTCGGGTCGGTGAAGTCAACCACCCCGTCGGGATTGTCCACGGTCCCCAGCACTTCCCAGCTCGAGAGGTCCGCGCTGGATTCCAGTCGCACCCGTCCGCCGGGGCTGGCTGCCACGCGTAGTCGGAAGCCGGTGGTTGCCGCCCAGCCGAGCGCCTGGAGCGTGACCTGGTCATCGTCCACCACGGTCACGGTGGCGCGCAGGCGCTCGCCGGGCAGGCCGTTGACCAGGCCGCTCAGTTGCACCTCGATCGTCTCGGGCGGCTCGGCCAGTGCGTCGTTCAAGAGCGTGAGGACCACCGGACGGCTGGTCTGGCCGGGGGCAAACACCAGCGTGCCCGCCGCGGCCACGTAATCCTTTCCCGGCGTGGCCGAGCCCCCCGCGGTGGCGTAATCCACGTAGAGGGTCTGGGCCGCGGGCTTGCTGAGGGTAACCGTGAGGGTGAGGCTGCCGGTGCCCTCGGAGACGGTGTGGGCCGCGGTGCCGAAGTTCACCGTGGGCGGGTCGTTGTCCAGAATCTCGAACACCGCCCCGGCCGGCGCCACCAGCACGGCGTTGGTGGGGTTGAAGAGCCGGACCTCGACGGTCTCGGTCCCTTCGTCCAGCCCGTCCTCCAGCACGGGGATGAGCAGGTCCTTCCGGGTCTGACCCGGGGCAAACTCGAGCTGGCCGGTCAGGGCCACGTAATCCAGCCCCGCGGTGGCCGTGCCGTTGGTGGCGGCCCAGGCCACGGTCACCGCCCGGCCGGTGGCGGCGCTGAGCAGCACGCCCAACCGCGCCTGGCCGGCACCTTCGTCCACTGCGGACCGCTCGGTTGCGAAGCGCACAGTGGGCAGGTCGTTGTCCAGGAGGGTCACGGTCAGCGGCGGGCCGGGCACGGTGTCCACCCCGTTGGTGAGCACCACCTGGAACTGCTCGTCCAGCTCGACCTGCGTGTCGTCCAGCACGCGGAGGGTCACGGCGTGATTGGTGGAGCCGGGGGGGAAGATCAGCGTGCCCGCGGCCGGCTCGAAATCCGGGCCCGCGCCCGCGGTGAGGGCATGGGTGAAAAAGTCCACCCGCACCTCGCGGAGCATGGGGTAGGCGAGGTGGACCGGCACGGTCAGATTCGCGGTGCGTTCGGTCAGGTTGGTCTCGGTCACCGCCAACCGCACCGGCGGCGGCGGGGTGGTGTCCACAAAGATCGAGTCGCTGACGGCGGGGGAGACGTTGCCAAAGGGGTCTTCGAACTGCACGCGCACCGTCCGCGTGGTCACGCCCGCCGGCAGTTCCCAGACCTTGACCGGCGCAAACGCTTCCCACGCCGACCAGGTGGTGCCGTCATGGCTGAAGCGCATCCGCGCCACCGTGCCGCTGTTGTCGGCCGCGGCCAGCGAGAGCGTGACCAGGCGGTTGGTGGTAATGGCCGCGCCGTCGTTGATCGCCACGCTGCCCGCCGGCGGGTCCAGGTCGGTGAGGATGTTGGTCGTGGTGCTGACCACCGTGCCGTCCGGCCCGGTGACCGTCTGCGTGACGGTGAACCGGCCCACCGCGCGGAAGACATGCACCGGGCTGCGCGCGGCGCTGCCCGCGCCGTCGCCGAAAGTCCAGCTCCAGGCCGTCCCGGCCACGGACAGGTCGGTGAAATACACGGTGAGCGGGGCGCGCCCGGCGGCGGTGGACACGGCCAGGCCGGCCAGCGGCCGCGTGGGCAGGGCGTGCCAGGACGCGACGGCAAAGTTGTAGCCGAGCCGGCTGACGTTGAAACCGTCCGACCACGTGACGGTAGCATTGGTCAGTCCCATCAACAGGGCCGTGCCGGAGGCCGGCGCCACGGCGGTGCCCACCCATTGCCCGGTGAGGGGGTGGAACAGCCGGGCGCGCAGTTGGGGGCCGTTGCTCCAGGCCACCAGGCCGGCATCGGTGAGCAGGCTCAGGGCGCCGGCCGTGGGGGTGTCCTCGCGGGCCCAGCGCTGCCGCAGGGGGTCATAGACGCGCAGGTGCACCGCGCCGCCGGCGCTCCAGGCCACCACGCCGTTGGTGCTGCCCAGGTCAAAGGTGGGGCCGAAGGCGTTGTCATCAGCCTGCCAGCGGCCGGCTGCGGGGTCGTAGGTGCGCAGAAACACCGCATTGCCGCTGGACCAGCTCACCACCCCGTCCACACAGCGCAGATCGAAGGTCGAGCCGTTGACCTTGTCCAACACCCATGTCCCGCGGGCGTGATCGTACCCCACCCAGCCGACCTGGGCCACCGCGCTCCAGGCCACCACGCCGCGGTGCTGGCGCACCTCCTGGACCTGGGGGACGGCCCAGTTGAACTCGACCCAGTTGGTCCGGGCGGGATCGTACGTGCGCACGTGCACGGCGTCGCCGCTGGACCAGCTCACCACGCCGCCCTGGTTGTGGAAGGCAAAAAGCACCGGCGCCGCCGCGACGTGGGTGTACTCACGACCCTGGGCCGGGTCCCACACCCGACAGGTCACGCGCGCCCCATCATACGTGGCCGACACCTCGCCCAGCGGGGCGGACAGGTCGAACAGCGCGGCCCGGCTCGCGGGCGCAACGACCAGAGCGGCCCCCAGCCCCAACATTAGACCGGGCGCTGCGGCGCGCCCGGGGCCGATGCGCCGTCGGGCCATGCTGAATCGTCCACCGCGGATAGTAGAAACCCTGGCCAACATGGCCGGACAGCCTAGCAAGTCACTTGCCAGAGGCAACGCGGCTGCCACCCCCGCCCAGGACAGGCAGCGTGCGCTTTACCATCCCCGAGGGTCCGGACAGTCCCCGTCCGCCGCGGAGCTGGACCGGTGAGCCGGCTTCCCCGGAAGCGGCTGCTTGTCGGCACCGGGGCTCCTTGGCAACCTCCGGCCGCACCACCATGCCCGGACACCGCCCCAGCCCACTGGAGGACATCATCCGCATCCGCCAGGACCTGCGCGACCGCTACCAGGACGGCTTCCCCATTCTGAAGGAACTGCTCCAAAACACCGACGACGCGGGGGCGGCCAGCGGGAGAACCTGCCGGCTCCAGCCTGCTCCGTCTCAACAACCTGCTCCGCCCAAACGCACCTCCGCTCCATCCTGCCTCCCCCGCCGTTGAGGACCAGCCAAACCGGCGCGGCTTTTTCTCCAAGCGCTTCTCCTCAAAGCACCCTTGAGCTGCTAGGGTGCGTCCGATGCAACCGCTCGAACGCTTCCAAGGCCTGCTGCGCGAACTGTTCCAGTTCGACTGCCAGGACCTCGATTTCGGCATCTACCGGGTGCTCAACTACAAGCGAAAGCAGATCGAGGAGTTCATCACCACCCGCCTGCCGCAGCACGTGGATGAGGCTTTCATTCTGTGCAGCTTCTCGACCAGCCAGACCCCTTTTCCCAGCGAACTTTGCGATTACGGTCCGCAGCTGATCAATTTGAAACCATGAGAACAGTCTATCGCACAGGCTTTCCTTTCGAGTCGAACGCTGGCGAAGACCCGTTGAAGGAGGGAGCGGCGCTTTGCTTGAATTGGGCGCTAACGCGACCTGGGGTCAACAACGGATCTCGCGCCTTGGCAAGCCAACACAGCCAATCCTTCGGGCCGGTTTCCATCGGAGCGGGTTGTTGGCTCGAGGCCCGTTTGCTTGAAGGTGGGGATCGTCGTGGTTGGGCGATGAGGCTCAGGCACCCACACCGGGACGGTCAGAGAACAGACGAACAAATTACCTGGCAGACCGAAGTTGGGATTGCTGAAAAGAGCGGCTCCTTCACGTTCACGTGCTCGGTTGCGGTCGGGCGCACCGACAGTGCCATCGCGCCAGTGCGCTTTGGTCCTACACGCCCACGGCTGGTGCTCGAAATGCTCAAGAAGTTCAGGTGCGGCGGCGCGATTCACCTTTCGGACAAGCCCTACGTGCTTACGAATAAAGCAGACGACGCCAAGCTGTTCCGCAAACTGTTGGAAAGCCCCTTGCGGCAACTGCCCGTCGTATTTGTCACCCCACGTGTCTCCGGCGACTACGTTGCCGACGCGGCAGTTATCGCCAACCAACTTGCAGGATTGGCCTACGGGGTCGTGGCGAGTTGTCCGGCGGCCACTCGCTTCTTGAGCCAAGAACTCCCTCCTCAGTTAAACTGCTACGACGGCGGCGTCCGGGTTTACTGGCCCGGCTTCGCTGTTTCAGATTCTCCTTATGCCCATCCTTTGTGGCTATGGTGGAGAATCTGCTGCTTCAACCAACCTGACGCGTTTGCAAGGCATTTGCTGGAGAAAATTACTTCGGTCGCTATTTTGAGCCTTCACCCGGACTGGTTAACGTGGGCCACGGTTGAATCCCAAGACCGCGCGAAAGCAATCGAGCGGGCAAAATCGGCAGGCGACACCGAGCAAAGATTGAAGCTTTTTGAAGAGGAGAACCAGTTGCTCCTAGCGGAGATCGATCAGCTCAAAGCTGAACTTGACTCCAAGTCAACCGAGTTGAGGGACGCTCGACTAAAGATACACACCTACCTACAGGCGTTCGAAGCGCGTAAGCGGTTAGGGGCAGACCAACGGGAGGAGGAAACCATGATTCCTCCCGCGAACGTGGAAGAGGCTCTCGAAAGAGCACAGCAGTTGTTTGCCGGACGTTTGGTCTTCAGCCTAAACGCCAAGTCAGAAGTACGGCGAAACCCATTCGAGCAGCCCGAGCAGTTGCTGGAAGCTTTGTCTTGGCTGGCCAATCAATATTTCGACTCGAAAAGCGGCGCGAAGCCGGGCACCCGTCTGCGCGACAGCATCAGGGAAATTCTCCGAGACTGGTTCTACTCTGGCGGCCAGAGTGATCAGACAATGGGGCAATTCAGGGAATGGTATCGCTGCCACTTCGAGGACCGAAATTGGGAACTCGGAGAGCACATTGGTACAGGAACGAGCAAGGATTCGCGGCACTCGATTCGCGTAGCATTCACCTGGGACAAGCAAGGAAAACGGGTCATTGTTGGATTCATTGGCCAGCACCAACGCAGTCGGAAGACATGAACCTTGAAGGTGGACTTTGAGACGGTCGGCGACCCCTCGTTGCTGGCCGTGGACTGGCTGCGCCATCCCTTCGGCCCCGGCTCAAGGTCCAGGAGGGTGACGAAATCGTCGAACCCCCCGTGGACTTGGTCGAGACGTTCAACTACCTGCTCGGCCTGCACATGAAGAAGTTGCGGGAGTTCCGTGACCGAAAGCGTCCCCACCGCGTCGTGCTCGGCAAGGACCGGCAGGGCAGGTCGGTCGTGGTCGTCTGTCGCGACACCGATGGGTTGGAGGACAACCCGCGGGAACTCCAGGCGGACCGGCAGTTCATCGAGCAGACCATTCTGCCCGCGTTGCTGGAGAACGACGCCAAGCCCGACCGGCCTGCCTGTGCCGTGTCCGGCACATCAGACAGGCTCTTGGTCAACCAGCCTTGCACGGTGGCGGAGGCCGAGGCCATCGAGCCGGAGTTCAAACACCTGATGTTCGCACCTTGGAGCTGAACGGGCCGGCCAATGCGGCATCCCGGCCCGGCGCGACGGCGAATCGGCGGGCGGGCTGTTGGGCGCGGAGCAGCCGGTGACGGTCATCGAGATCACCAAGCTCACCGACTACAAACGCGGCGGCGGATTGAGCGTGGTCGTCGAGGCCTTCGGGCCGAGCAACCTGCTGTTCGTGGACGAAGGACATCGCGGCGCGAGCGGCGAGCCGTGGCGGGCGTTGCGGGGGCGAGCGGCCTGAGCGATCCGAAGATCCAGTTGCACCGCCGGCTGGCTGAGCTGCTGCCCGAGTTGCAACGGACCTGCCGCAATTGTCAGGTGCGGCTGACCTCCTTCATTGTATCGCCGACGCCTTATGACCAGGCACGGCGGAGTTCGTGGGGGGCGGACCACAGCCGCGAGGCGCTGGCCGCCGAGCACGTGCGGTTTCAGGAGGGCGACTATATCGCGCAGCCCTGGAGCGCGCTTGTGGAGGATTTGGCTTCCACAACCTCCGCCGGGACATCTGCCGGCGTGGTCGGCAGCAGCGTTCTGACGCACGCAGTTGCTCGTGCCGCACTACGGAAACGGGTCGAACGTTCCCCGGGCCTCACCACTGGTGTCCCCGCCTGCTCCCTGCTCGGGCTGGGGCGGGTGGTACCCTGAGCCACGCCGCTCCGGCCGATTTCCCGACCGGACCACCCCGGTGCCGCCCGAGCCGGGCTGCCCACCGGAGCCTTACTCAGCCTGCAACCAAAAAATCCGCAGCGGCTCGGGCAGCACGGGCAGCGTGACGCTGCTCCAACCGTCGCCCCCGGCCACGGAAGCCGCCAGCCGTTCGGCAGGCCCGGCCAGGCCCGGACGGCTGAGGAGCTTGACGGTGGCCGCCGTCTCCGGCCAGCGGACCTGCACGCCTTCCGGGACACGTGCCGCCGTCAGCCGCAACGGCGCCGCGTTGGAGAAACTCAGCCGGGCAAACTGCGCGTTGCATTGAAAGGCGCGCAGACCGATCTGGCCGCGGGGGTAATTGGTATCCGCGATGGTCAGCCGGGGGGTGTGCGGGTCGTTCACGAAGACGCGGATTCGGCTGCCTTCCAGGACGACGCGCAGCCGGTACCAGGTGTTGGTGGTCACGGGCAGCGCGCGGTTGGTCAGGAGGCTCCAGGCGTTGTGCATGCGCCCCAGGAGCACGAGGCCGGCGGTATCCAGGCCGGCATAGTAACCGAAGGCGTGGTCGGGCCCCTCGTAATCGGGGTTGGTGGTGCGGAACATCACGCCGGCGTTTCCCGGAGTGGTCAGCATCAGGTCGGTTTCGAGGATGCCGTCGGTCCAAAACCCGTCTCCGGTCAGCGCCAGACCGTAGGTCCCGGCGTTGTCGAGCCGAGCGCGTCCGCCTTCGACGACGAAGTTCCCGCCGTAGCGGGTCCAGTCCGCCGCCTTGCTGTCCTGGAAGTCTGCGGTCCACGGATTGGGCCAGACGGGCCGGGGCAGCACGGTGCCGAACCGGAGGCGGGCATCGGGATGCACCACCATCACAGCCACCTCATTGGAGCGGGTTTGATAAAGGGCCGGCCAGGAGTGGGCGTAGCCGAGCGGCCAGGCGGGCGGGTCCAGTTTTTGCCAGGTGCGCCCGTAATCCTCGCTGAGCGACACGACGTTTTCGCAGGAGGTGAGCAACACCAGACCGTTGCTGAGCGCGGTCACAAATGGCCCGCAATGCTGGCAGGGCACGCGCATTCCCAGGCCGTCGGGCCAGGTGATGCCGTCCGGGGAAAACTTGCAGTGCACGTCCGCCCGACCGACGCCGACGACCTCGTAAACCAGGAGGTACTCGCCATTGGCCATGCGGGTCATTTGCGACATGCCGGGACGGAGGCTGCCGCCGCCGGGTTCCACCACCACCCGGCGCTCCGGTCCCCAGGTAAACCCGGAATCGGCCGACACGCGCAAGGAGATCACCTGGCTGTAGCCGGGATGCTTTTCGTTCGAGTAGGTCACCACCAGCCGGCCGTCCTCGAGGACGAAAAAGTCCGGTTCCCACAGACCCCTGCCCTGCTGTGCGGTTGTCCCTTCGCTCGCGTCAATGTTGCTCCGATAGGTCCAGGTCAGCCCGCCGTTGTCGCTGGCGTAAACGGGCAGCCGATAGGACTGGTTGGCGATGAGGGAACGCATTGTGAGCAGGAGGGTGCCGGCCGCGAGCCGCACCAACTCCCCGTTGTCGAGCGTGCGTCCCGGCTCGCGCACCTCGGCCAGCGGTGTCCACGTGCGCGCGTGGTCGGTGCTGCGGGCGATCCGCAGATAACTGGGGGTGCCGGCCGGGTACTGGGTGCTGACCGCCAGCCAGTGTCCCTCGGACAACGCCACCATCCGGCCCCAGCCGCCGCCCAGGACGGCCGTTTCGTTCCAGTTCACGCGCCCGGCCAGGCCGGAGACCTGGGCAATGCAAGCCAGCGCCGCCCAACCCCAGCCGGGCAGCACCCGTCCGCGCGGGCACAAACGGAAAAACATGTCAGACGATTGGGATACCGGACCGGCGCTACTGTCAAGCGGGCGGATCGCCCCCGAAGACGGCGCAACGATCCCCAACCTGGCGACCGGCGTGTTCCAGTTCTCTAATGCCCATGCCAGTAGCCGACACGAGGTCGGATCGAGTTAGGGAGCGTTTACCCTGCCGGCCGGTAGCGTCCCGCCGCTCCACCCGGTGGCGCGGCCGTGGCTGGTACCCGCCCCACGCACGCCGCCCAAGACAGGCAGCGGCTGACCGGGATCGCCAGGGCTTGTCCCTGCCGGCGCCGCTCACCCGGCGGAGCCGTGACCGGGCCTGGGCCAGGGCAGCGTCGGCAGCGGTCGGGGAAGTGGATGAATCTTGCGGGGTGGGCGTTGCCGGGCCGAACGCAGACGTGCAGGTACAGTAAATGGCCGCCTTTCAGTCCGGCAGGGGGCGAGGTGCTGTTGCGAGAGCCAAGGGTCCTCCAGCGGCGACAAAGAAAAAAGCCGCCCCGGAAACCGGAGCGGCCAGGTTCGTTCGTGGAGAGGCGGCGCGGCGCGGAGTCGGGCAGGGCTGCGCGGGCGGTGCCTTTACTTCTTCTTTGCCTGCTTTGCAGGTTTGGCCGCGGCGCGGGCGGCTTCCTCTTCCAGCGCGGCCTGGGCGGCGGCCAGCCGGGCCACGGGCACGCGGAAGGGTGAGCAGCTCACGTAGGTCAGGCCCAACCGGTGGCAGAACTTGACCGAGTCGGGGTCGCCGCCGTGCTCGCCACAGATGCCCAGTTTGAGGTCCGGGCGCGCGCTGCGGCCCTTCTCCGCCGCCAGCTTCATGAGCTGGCCCACGCCGGTCTGGTCAATGGTGGCGAAGGGGTTCTTCTTCACGATCTCCAGTTCGGTGTAGGCGGGGATGAACGAGCCGGAGTCGTCGCGGCTCATGCCCAGGCAGGTCTGGGTCAGGTCGTTGGTGCCGAAGCTGAAGAACTGCGCCGTCTGCGCGATCTCGTCGGCGGTCAGGGCGCCGCGGGGCACCTCGATCATGGTGCCGACCAGGTAGGTGAGCTTCACCTTCTTTTCGGCCATAACCTCGCGGGCGACGCGGTGGACCAGCTCGGCCTGGAGGTCGAGTTCCTTCTTGAAGCCGACCAGCGGGATCATGACTTCGGGCCGCACCTTGAGGCCCTGTTTCTGGACCTCGGCGGCGGCCTCAAAGATGGCGCGGGCCTGCATCTCGGAGATTTCGGGATAGATGATGCCGAGGCGGCAGCCGCGGAAGCCGAGCATGGGGTTGAACTCGTGCAGTTCCTTGACCCGCTGGCGGATTTTCTCGACCGGCACGCCCATCTTGGCGGCCAGGTCTTTTTGCGCGGTTTCCTCGTGGGGGAGGAACTCGTGCAGCGGCGGGTCCAGCAGGCGGATGGTGGCAGGATGGCCGTTGAGGGCCTTGAAGATGCCCGCGAAGTCGCCCCTCTGGTAGGGCAGGAGCTTGGCCAGCGCCTTTTTCCGGTCCTCGACGTTGTCGGCGAGGATCATTTCGCGCATCGCGTCAATGCGATCGCCCTCGAAGAACATGTGTTCGGTGCGGCAGAGGCCGATGCCGGTGGCGCCGAAGGCCAGGGCGTTGGCGGTCTGCTCGGGGGTGTCGGCGTTGGTGCGAACCTGCAGGCGGGTGACCTTGTTGCACCAGTCCATGAGGGTTTTGAACATCTGGTAGGTTTTGGCCTGCTTCGGGTCGAGGGTCTTCTCGATGAGGACCTGCACGATTTCGGACGCGGCGGTTTTGATTTCCCCCGCATAGACGTGCCCGGCCGTGCCGTTGATGGACAACCAGTCGCCTTCGTTCCAGGTCTTGCCGTTGACCGTCAGGGTGCGTTTCTCATAGTTGAGCTGCAATGCGCCCGCGCCGCACACGCAGACCTTGCCCATCTGGCGGGCCACCAGGGCGGCATGCGAGCTGACGCCGCCCTTGGCGGTGAGAATGCCCTCGGCGGCAATCATGCCGCGCAGGTCCTCGGGCGTGGTTTCATTGCGCACCAGCAACACCTTCTCGCCCTTTTCGGCGGCGGCCACGGCGCCCTCCCAGCTCAGATACATCTTGCCGCACGCGGCGCCGGGGCCGGCCGGCAGGCCGGTGGCGATCAAAGGGGCGGCTTTCTCGGCCTTTTGGTCGAAGAGGGGCGCCAGCAACTGGTCGAGCTGGTCGGCCGGGTTGCGGCGGATGGCGGTCTTCCAGTCAATGAGCTTCTCCTTGACCATGTCCATGGAGAACTTGAGCGCGGCAAACGCGGTGCGCTTGCCGTTGCGGGTCTGGAGCATGAAGACCTTGCCGTCCTGGATGGTGAACTCGAAGTCCTGCACGTCCTTGAAGTGTTTTTCGAGGATGGCGCGGATGCGCTCCAGCTCCGCGGAGGCCTCGGGCAGGTGTTTCTGGAGCTCGACCACCGGCTCGGGGGTGCGGATGCCGGCCACGACGTCCTCGCCCTGGGCGTTGATGAGGAACTCGCCGTAAAACTCCTTCTCGCCGTTGGCCGGGTTGCGGGTGAAGGCGACGCCCGAACCGGAGCGTTCGCCGGTGTTGCCGTAGACCATGGCCTGGACGTTGACCGCCGTGCCCCACTCGGAGGGGATGTTGTACTTGCGGCGGTACACGATGGCGCGGTCGTTCATCCAGGAACCGAAGACCGCGCCGATGGCGCCCCAGAGCTGCTTCCAGGGGTCCTGCGGGAAGGTCTTGCCGCCGGTGCGCTCACGGATGAGCGCCTGGAAACGCTTCACCAGCTCCCGGAGGTCCTCCACGGTGAGCTGGGTGTCCTCGATGTCCGCCCCGTAGCGTTCGTGCTTCAGGCCGTGGATGACCGTCTCGAACGGTTCGTGGTCCTCGCCGGCCCGCTTCTGCACGCCCATGACCACGTCGCCGTACATCTGGACGAAGCGGCGGTAGCAGTCCCAGGCGAAGCGCTCGTTCTGGGTGGCGCGGGCCAGGGCCTGCACGGTCTGGTCGTTGAGGCCGAGGTTCAGGATGGTGTCCATCATGCCGGGCATCGAGTCGCGCGCCCCCGAGCGCACGCTGACCAGCAGCGGCATGGCGGCGGTGTCGCTGAACTTCGTGCCCATGATGTTCTCGATGTGCGCCAGGCCGGCCCGGACCTGGGGTTCGAGTTCCTTGGGGTAGGTCTTTTTGTGGGCGTAGTAGTAGGTGCAAACCTCGGTGGTGATGGTGAAGCCCGGGGGCACGGGCAGGCCGATGCGGGCCATCTCAGCCAGGTTGGCGCCCTTGCCGCCGAGCAGGGGCTTCATCGAGCCGTCGCCGTCGGCCTTCTTGTTGCCGAAGAGGTAAACGTATTTCGGAGCTTTCGTTGCCTTTGCCATAATCGTATTCGTGTATTGCGGTCCGGCCGGCGGCCAAGCCACCCGCGCGGAAGCCCGAACTCAACCCAAGGCCGGCCGGGGGGTCAACGGCTGATTTGTCCGTTTGCAGGACAAAATCTGGCCGGTCCCGGCCGCCCGGCGGCCGCCGGGGAGAAGTCCGAAGTTCGAAGTCCCAGCTGACCAGCGCCGCCCCGGCCGCAGCCGACAGCCTGTCGGCGTACCCGGCAGGCGCGACGCCTGCTCCACAACGTTTGCCGGCCCAGGTCAGGCACCAACTCGGCACGCGGCCCGCCTGCGCCCGCGCCGAACTGTTCACCGGCGTGGCGGGGCTGCGCCGCGTTGCCGCATGTAGTGAAACAGGTACTGCTGGGCGTAGCCGGCGTGGGGGCCGAAGTGGGTCTCGGTGAAGGCCCGCAGCCGGCGCGGCGGCACGCGGCGACGCGGAAAATAAAGCTCCCGCAGCGCCCGCAGTACCCACACATCCACCGGAAAGGCCGCGTCGAAACCACCGGCAAACAGCAGCACGCAATCCGCGATCTTGCGGCCCACCCCCGGCAGGCGCATCAGCGCCGCCCGCGCTTCGACCATCGGCAGTCGCGCCAGTTCATCCGGTTGCACCTCTCCCGCCGCCACGCGCCGGGCCACCTCGCGCAGGTACGGGGCGCGGAACCCCATCCCGCACGCGCGCAGTGCGGTCTCACTGGCCGCGGCCAGCCGCGTCGCGGTTGGAAACGCAAATCCCGGCTCCCGCCCCGGCGGCACCGGCACCGGCTCGCCGAACCGCCGGCACAGCGCCGCCACGATGCCGCGGATGTGGGCGATCCGCTTGGTTGAGGAGAGGAGGAAGGAAGCCAGGCATTCCCACGGCTCCTGGCGCAGCAGCCGCAGCTCCCGCCAGGCTGCGACGGCCGCGCGCAGCGGTGGGTCGTCCGGAAAGGTCGCCAGGATGGCGGCCAGGTCGTCTTCAACCCGCAACCAGCGGCCCAGCCAGTCCCAGTCCGGTTGCGGCACGCAGCATTCCGCGATCAGGCCCCCGGCCGTGGCCTGCAGCCGCACCCAGCGCCCGGCCACAATGCCCTCCCAGCCGTCGTCCACCGGCGCCCAGCGGAAGACCTGCCCGGACTCCAGCGTGGCGGCCAGGTCGAAATCCCGCACCGGCCAGGCATGGGTCAGCGCGGCGCCCGGGGCGGCACGGGCCGGTGCTTCAGCGCAGGTTCCGGCAGGCATACAACTGCACCTGGCGCAACACCTGGCCGCGGACCACGACCGGCCGCAGGCCCAGGTCGCTCACCGACTCGAACTCGGCCACGAGCCGGTCCGGCGGTGGGCGCGGGCGGTCGGTGGGCATCACGAACAGCGCGTTTTGGCCTTTGCGGTCCAGGTAGCCCGGCCAGAAAAAAAACTGGTTCAAGGGCACGTCGCTCGAGCGAAAGTACACCCACGGCCGGCCGGCCTGGACCGCGGCCCGGGCCTCGGGCAGGTAAAACGACAACTGCCCCGTGATGCCGTAATGGTTGCCGATGAGAAACACCGGCCGGCCCTCGGTCAGGAGCTTCTGGCGCTCCGCCTCGACCACGCGGGCCGTCTCGGTCCAACCCCGCACCCGCCGCAGCGGGTCCAGGCGCGCGGGCAGTGGTTGACCGAGGAGCCTGGCCCCCCAGCGGGTTTCGTGCAGCGGCACCACCAGCAGCAGCCCCAGTCCCATGCCCCACCCCAGCGCCCGCGGCACCGCGCGGGACCCTTCGCGCGCGCGCACCTGCGCCCACAGCACCGTGCCGGCAAACAGCGGCACCACCGCGGTGGCAATCCAGTTCGGATGCACGCGGGCGCGCAGCGTGTACAGCCAGTGTCCCAGCAACACCGGCGCGCCCATCAACAGCAGGTACAGCCCGAGCCGCTGCGTCCGCCGCTGGTGCCAAAGGCCGGCCATCGCCCAGAGTACCGCCCCGAAGAACACCGGGTTCAGCAGCCCCGCCACCGCCCCGGTGAACTCGAGCAGGTACTTCGGCGTGAAGCGCCAGCTTGTGTCCAGGCCCGCCCGCTCCCCCAGGTGGGTGAGCGTGATCCACCCGTGCTGGGCGTTCCAGATCAGCACCGGCAGGGTGCAGGCGGCCACCACCCCCAGCGCCAGCCACGGCCCCGGTCGGCGCAGGTGACGGCGCGTCTCCGGTTGCAGGGCAAAGACCAGGGCAAAACAGACGATCTGCAGCAGCGCGGCGTACTTGCTCAGAAAGCCCAACCCCAGCCACAACCCGGTCCAGAGCCAGTCGCGCGTGCGGCCCGCCGGTTGCACCGCCCGCCAGCCGGCCAGCAGGGCGGCCGTCCAGCACAACACCAGCGGCGGGTCAATCGTCAGCAGCACCGCTCCCACCGCGGTCAACGGCGTCACCGTCAACATCCCCACCAGCCAGAAGCCGGCCCGGGCGCTGACCTCCCGGGCCATGAACCGCAGCAGCCACAGCCCCGTCACCGCCGCCAGCAGCGGGGACATGAACCGCACGCCCAGTTCCGTGTCGCCCCACAGGCGCGTCCCCACCCACTGGAGGTAGGCGATCATGGGCGGCTTGCTGTAGTACGACAGGTCCAGGTGCTTCGACCACAGCCACTGGTAGGCCTCGTCCTCGCTCAGCTCGATCGTGCCGGAGGCGATGTAGCCCCAGCGAAACACCAGCAGCACCCCGAGCAACAGGTATCCCAACCGCAGCCAATGTCGGTCCCCCTCGGCGAGGTCGGTCGCCGCCGGCGCCGGTGTGGGCGGCGAAGCAGCCGCGGCAAGGGGCCGGAGCGACGGTTCCCGCAGCGAGGGCAGCCGTTGCCACCAGAGCGGAAACCACCGCCGGCCGGCCAGCCGCCAGAGCCCGTCGGTGCCGTGCAACACCCCCCGGCCGATGCCCCAGCCCACCAGCGCGCCGGCCAGCACGTCCCCGGGATAATGCACCCCGCAGTACACGCGGGAACAACTCACCGCCACCGCCAGCGGCCACAGCCCCCAGCGGCTGCGCGGGTAAAACCACCCCACCACCGCCAGGGCGAGAAACCAGTTGGCCGCGTGCCCTGAGGGCAGGCTGAAGCTGCCGCCCCGGCCCAGCAACAGCCGCGCCTCCGGCAGGTCCACAAACGGTCGCGGCCGGCCCAGGGTCTCCTTGAGCACGTCCACGACGGCGTTGCCCGCCGCCAGGGCCAGCAGCAGCAGCAGCACACAGACCCGCCCCCGCACCCCGCCGCGCCACAGCAACAGCCCCAGCGCCACGACCACGGTGGGCAAAAAGAGCGGGTTGCCGCTCAACCACGGCATCACCGCGTCCAGCACCGGGTGGGTCAGCGTCTGGTTGACCACCCGGAACAGCGCGGCGTCGGCTTGGGCCAATCCATCCACGGCTGAGCTTTATCCCTGCCGGCCGCCGCGCGCGGCAAGCGCGAAATCCGGCTGCCGGGGCGGCGGGCGCATCTCATGCCGAGGTCGTAGCGCAGGTTTCCAACCTGCCGTTTCGCCAATTTCCGAATCGGCAGGGGCGGGGAAAGGCGGAGGCATTGCAGGTTGGGGAACCCGCGAGGCGGCAGACCGGGAAGTCTGCGCTGTGGCAAAGCCGCCACGGCTGGATACTGAGAGGCATCCGAGGGCGGCGAACTTGTCGGGCGGCCGGCGGCTGCTAAGTTGGGCCGGTACCGAAACCGAAGTTCACAGAACCAAACCGCAAGCATACGCACCATGGCACACGAACTCCCCCCCCTGCCCTATCCCAAGGAAGCCCTCGAACCGCACATTGACGCGATGACGATGGAGATCCACCACGGCCGCCACCACAAGGCCTACGTGGACAACCTGAACAAGGCCCTGGCCGGACAGCCGGTGCTTGAGGCCAGGTCCCTCGAGGCCCTGCTCGCGGACCTGGCCAGCGTCCCGGATAACATTCGCGGCGCGGTCCGCAACAACGGCGGCGGCCACTGGAACCACACCTTCTTCTGGAAAATTATGGCCCCCAATGCCGGCGGCGCCCCCTCCGGGGAACTGGCGGCGGCCATCCAGGCCGCCTTCGGCAGCTTCGACGACTTCAAGGCCAAGTTCGAGGCTGCCGGCCTGGGCCGCTTCGGCAGCGGCTGGGCCTGGCTGCTGGTCAACGGCGGCAAACTCGAGATCGCCTCCACCCCCAACCAGGACAACCCGCTCATGGGCCGGGCCATCGCCGGCTGCGAAGGCCGCCCCATCCTGGGGGTGGACGTCTGGGAACACGCCTACTACCTCAAGTACCAGAACCGCCGCGCCGACTACCTCAAGGCGTGGTGGAACGTGGTCAACTGGGCTGAAGTGGCACGGCTCTACGCCGCGGCCCGCTAACCCCGCCCTTGCGCTTCCCGCACGCCGGAACGGCCCGCCGTTCCGGCCGTTTTCTTTTCGGGCCGCCGGCCGCCGGCCGCCGGCCGCCGCCGCCCGCTGCCGCGCCGGGGCGGGCGACTTGACCCCCTTGCCTGCCGGCTCCTACCATGCCGCACCGATGAAGTGGCATCGTCTCACCTGGTGCAGCTTGAGTTGCGCGGGGGCGCTGTGGGCCGCCGAGCCGCAGGTGCTGAACGGCCTGCTGGTCATCGTGGACCACGAGATCATCACGCTCAAGGACGTCAACCAGTACATGGCCCCTGCCCTCGAGGTGCTGGTGCGCACCTACAGCGGCCAGCCCGAGGTGCTCCGCCAAAAGATCGAGGAGGCCCGCCGCGACGCCCTGGACCAACTGGTCGAGCGCAAGCTCATCCTCCACGAATTCGACCGCGCCGGCTACAACCTCCCCGAGTCCCTGGTCGAAGACCGCCTCAAGGAGCGCATCCGCGAGCGCACCGGCGGCGACCGGGCCGCCTTCATCCGCACCCTCCAGGCCCAGGGCCTTACCCTCGAGGCCTTCCGCCGCCGCATCCGCGAGGACTTCATCGTCGGCGCCATGCGCGCCCGTCACATCCCCGCCGACATCGTCGTCTCGCCCTTCAAGATCGAGCAGTACTACGCCGAGAACCTCGACCGGTTCCGGATCAAGGACCAGATCAAGCTGCGCGCCCTGATGCTCCACGCCGGCGCCACCCGCCCGCGCGAGGCCGCCCGCGCCCTGGGCCGGGAAATCCTCGCCAAGCTGCGCGAAGGCGTCCCCTTCGCCGACCTCGCCCGCGTGTACTCCGAGGACACCTACCGCGCCCAGGGGGGCGACCGCGGCTGGATCGAGCGCGGTGACCTCCGCAAGGAACTGGCCGACGCCGCCTTTGGCCTCCCGCCCGGCCAGCCCAGCGACCTCATTGAAGTGGGCGACACCTTCTGGGTCCTCCTGGTCGAGGATGCCCGGGCCAACCAAATCCGCACCCTCCCCGAGGTCCGCGAGGAAATCGTCAACCTCCTGCGCACCCGCGAACAGGAGCGGCTCAACCGCGAGTGGATCGAGCGGCTCAAGGCCAAATCCTTCGTCCGCTACTTCACCTCCTGACCCGCCCCGCCGGCGCCCGCCCCATGTGGATCGGCATCACCCTCG
Organism: Verrucomicrobiales bacterium; assembly: GCA_037439785.1. Classification (GTDB taxonomy): domain Bacteria; phylum Verrucomicrobiota; class Verrucomicrobiia; order Limisphaerales; family J093; genus DSVZ01. Next base: position 90,262 of record JBBIVJ010000015.1, read on the forward strand.
GGGACGTCACCGGCATCGGCCCCGAAATCACCCTCCGCGCCCTCGCCCCCTGGGTGCGCGAGCCGGCGGCCGACCCCGAGGTCCGCTTCCTCATCCTGGGCGATGCGGGCTGGTTGGCCCGCGCCAACCGCCCCCTGGGCCTGCCCCTGGTGCCCTTCCAGGGCCCGGACACCCCCGCCCGCGTCGCCTGGTGCGACCCCCGCCCCGAGCCGTTGCCCACCCCCCTGCCGGCCGGTGCCGCTCCCGCCGCCCTGGCGGCGCTGGACTGGCTGCGGGACGGCGCCCGCCGCGGCCTGGCCGGCAGCCTGGCCGGGCTGGTCACCGCGCCGGTCAGCAAGGAGGCCATTCTCCGCACCGGCCTCCCGTTTGTGGGACAGACCGAATACCTGGCCGAACTGGCCGGCACTGACCGGGTGGTGATGATGCTCCTGGGCGAGGACGACGCCGGTCGTTGGCTGCGCGTGGCGCTGGCCACCACCCACGTGCCCATCCGCCAATTGCCGGAGGCCCTCACCCGCCCGCGGGTCGAGCGGGCCATCGAACTGGCTGCGCTCGCCTGCCGGACCCTGGACCTGCCCCGTGCCCGCGTCGGCGTCTGCGGCTTCAACCCCCACGCCGGCGAGGGCGGCCTGCTGGGACGCGAAGACCTCGAGGTGGTCGCCCCCGCCGTGGCGGCCGCCCGGGCCCGCGGCCTGGACGCCCACGGCCCGCTGGCCGCCGACACGCTTTTTCACCTGGCCTGGCGGGGCGAGTTCGACGCCGTGGTCGCCCAGTACCACGACCAGGGCCTGGCGCCACTCAAGCTGATCGCCTTTGACCGCGGCGTGAACTGGTCCTTGGGCCTGCCCTTCCTCCGCACCTCGCCCGACCACGGCCCCGCCTACGACCTGGTGGGCACCGGCCGGGCGCGCCCCGACAGCATGATCGCCGCGTTGCGCCTGGCGATCCGGCTGGCCCGCGCCCGCGCCAGCCACGCCCCCGCGCCGGCGGCCGGGACAACCCCCGCCGGGGCCTAACCTCCCGCGGCGGCGTCGCGCAGAATCCAGTCCGCCGCCGCGGGCAGGTCGTCCACCACCTGGGTGGGACCGCGCAGGTCGGTGAGGGTGGCGGCGGTTTGGGCGCCGTAGCCGGTGCGGACCAGCAGGCTGCAGCGGACACCCGCGTTCCAGCCACACTCCAGGTCCAGGCGCTTGTCCCCCACCACGTAACTGCGGCCGAGGTCCAGGCCGAACTCATCGCGCGCATCCCACAGGAATTGCGGGGACGGCTTTCGGCCGCGGCTGGGCTGGTCCGGCGCTTCGGGCGCGTAGTAAATCCGGGCCACGCCCACGCCATGCGGCGCCAGCCGCGCCAACAGCCGCGCGTTGACCCGGTGCATGTCCGCCTCCGTGTAATACCCGCGGCCGATGCCCGACTGATTGGTCACGATGAAGAGCAGGAAGCCGGCGTCCTGCAGCCGCCGCAACGCCTCCGGCACGCCGGGCAACAGCTCCAGTTGCTCCGGGTCGCTCAGGTAATGCCGGTCCACGTTCACGGTCCCGTCCCGGTCCAGAAACACGGCGCGCTTCACCCAGCCACCTTCCCCGCCGCCTCGGCCCCTGACAAGCCCGCCCCCGCCCCGGCCGTCAGTGGGAATGGCCGTGGGGGGAATGCCCGTGTGCCGCGGCCGCGATCGGAAACGGCGCCGGCGGAGCCCCGGCCAGGGAGGGCGGCACTTCCAGGCCATGGCGGAACATCAGCTCCGGGTCCGCCAACACCGCGCGGGCCGGGCCGTCGGCGCGCAAGCGGCCCTCATCCAGCAGCAACACCCGCTCACAGGTCTCGAGCACGAACTCAAGGTTGTGGCTGGAGACCAGCCGGGTGACGGTCAGCCCGTCCAGAATGCGCCGCAGCTCGCGCCGCCCGCGGGGGTCCAGGTCGCTGGTCGGCTCGTCCAGCAACAACACCTGCGGTCCGGGCGCCAGCGCCCCGGCCAGGGCCACCCGACGCTTTTCGCCGGCGGAGAGGTGAAACGGGATGCGTGCCCGGTAACCTTCGTGCAGGCCCACCTGGCGCAACGCCTCATGCACCCGCGCCGCCACCTCCGCCGGGGCCAGGCCCAGATTGCCCGCCCCAAAGGCCACGTCCTCCTCGACGCTGGCATGGATGATTTGGTCATCCGGATGCTGAAAGACCACCCCGAGCCGGCGGTGCACCGCGCGGCGGCCGGCGGTGGTGGTCAGGTCGCACCCCGCCACCTGCACCCGGCCGCGCGCCGGCTCGAACAACCCGGCCAGCACCAGCAGCAGGGTGGTCTTGCCGGCGCCGTTGGGGCCGATCAGTCCCACCCGCTCCCCGTGCCGCAGATGAAACGTCACCCCCTGCAACACCGGCGGCCCGCCGGGATAGGCGAAGTGCAGGTCCTCGACTTCAATCAGGCAGCTCATGCCGGCTCACCCCCCGCCCACGCGGTCCCGGTACGCCAGCGCCGCCGCCGCCAGCAGCGCGGCCAGCGTCTTGAGGCGGTCCGCTGCGCCGGCGGCGGCAGGGCGAGAGCCCGGACACCGCTCGTGGAAGCCCCGCGCCCGCAACGCCAGTTGGACCCGCTCGGCCCGCTCGACACTCCGCACCAGGGTCACCCCCACCACCCGCGCCAGCGTCCGGTAACTCTCCGGCCGGCCGCGCGCCACAAAGCCCCGCGCTGCCAGTGCCCGGCGCAGGCGGGTCAACTCCCCGCCCAGCGTGAACAGGTACCGGTAGGTCAACAGGGCGAGGTCCACCGCCGGACGCGGCAGCCGGAATGCCTCCAGCGCCCGCAGCAGCGCCCCCATCGGCGTCGAGCCCACCACCAGCAACCCCACGCAGATCAGGGCCAGCGCCCGCAGATACAACACCCCCGCCTGTCGCAGCCCGCTCTGGCTCAACGCCAGCGGGCCGAGGGGGAAAGTTTCCCCGCCACCGGCCAGCGGCAGCACCACCAGCACCGGCAACAACATCACGTGCGCCTGGGCCAGCCGCGTTACCACCCACCGCACCGGCAGCCGGGCGGCCGCCACCCCCCCCAGCCCCACCGCCACCCCCGCCGCAGCGCTCTCCCAGCGCTGCAGCCCCACCAGCACCGCCACCCATCCGCCGGCGGCGGCAAGCTTCCAGCGCGCCTCCCACGCGTGCAGCGGCGAATCGCCGCGCGCGTACCGTTCAACCTCCGCGCGCATCCTCCGGCCTGCGTTGTTCCAACGCCGCCAGCCGGCGCCGGTTGTGGTAACCCAGCCACGTCGCCGTCACCGCGAGCAGGAAGGTCAGTCCCAGCACCACCCGCACCGCCAGCGGCTCCACGCCCTCGGCACGGCCCCCCCCCGTCCGGGCCGGTCCTGAAGCCACCCCGGCCCCCGCCCCCGCCGCGCCTGCGGGAGCCAGCGCTGCCACCGGTATGGTCAACGTGCGCCGGTGTCCCTCCTCGTCCCGGATCACCGCGCGGAGTTCGCCGTCGGCGGGGGGCAAGGGCCAGCGAAAGCGCCCGGCCGCATCCAGCCTGCCCTGCGCCAGCACCTGGTCGGCCGGATCGCGCAACTCCACCCGGGCCCCGGCGGCCGGCGCGCCCTCCAACTGCGCGGTCACCACCAGCGCGCGATCCTCGACGCGCCATTCAGCGGTGAAGCGATGCGCCTGGAGCGGGGAGGCAAGCGGCCCGACTCCGCACACCAGCCACAGGGCCCACGGTTTCATGATGGCTTCACCCCCGCACCAGCGCCGGCTGCACCCGGCGTAAAAATTCGACCGTCAATCCCGTGACCGCCGCCTCGAGTACCAGCACCGGCACATGCGCCAGCAAGACCAGTTGTGCCACCGCGCGGAACCCTCCGCCCAGCCCGGTCAGCACCCCCGCCAGCAACGCCCCCGAGACCGCCACCGCCGTCGCCCCCGCCGCGGCCCCCCGCCAGAACGGCCGAACCTCCGGTCGCGACGCCAGGGCCCGGTACCCGCCGCGTCCGGCCAGGGCCGCCAGGCCGAACAGTAGCGCATTGACGCCCAGGGCGGTCAGCCCGCCGTGACCGAGCAGGGCGGCCTGCAGGCCCAGGCCCACCGGCAACGCCAGCAGGGCCCGCCGCCCCAGCACCACGCCCAGCAGCCCGTGCAACAGTAGGTGCACGCTGGTGGGCGGCACGGGGAAGTGGATCAGCGACGCGCAAAAAAATGCCGCGGTGAAGACCGCCAGCCGGGGCGGCTCCTCCTCCTGCAACCGCCGGCCGCCCCACCAGGCCAGCGCGCCGGTACCCAACCAACCGGCGGCGAGCGCCGGCACCGGCAAAAGGCCATCGGCAATGTGCACCCGCCGAACTTAACGTGTGAGCCTGTTTCGACAACGTATTATTTGCCGCCGCCCGCTCACCCCGGCCCGCCGCGGGGAAAACGGGGCGCCGGACATCGCCCACGGGCGGCCCGCCGCGGGGCGGGGCAGCGGGCTCAATTCCGCCCGCCGCGCACCTGGAACAGCACGGCCATGCGCACGGCCAGGCCGTTGGTAACCTGTTCGAGGATGACCGACCGCTCGCCGTCGGCCACGTCGCTGTCCACCTCCACGCCGCGGTTGATGGGGCCGGGGTGCATGATCAGGGCGTCAGGGCGCAGTTCGGCCAGGCGGTTGCGCGTGATGCCAAACAGCCGGGTGTACTCGCCCAGGCCGGGGAAGGCGTTCTGCCGCTGCCGTTCGTGCTGGATGCGGAGCAGGTTGATCACGTCGGCCTCCCGCAGGGCCTCTTCGAGGTGGTGCACCACGCGGCAGCCCAGGGCCTCGAACTCGCGCGGCACCAGGGTGGGCGGCCCGCAGAGGGTGACCTCGGCGCCGAGCTTGAGCAGCCCCCAGATGTTCGAGCGGGCAACGCGGCTGTAGAGGATGTCGCCCAGGATGGTCACCTTGAGGCCGGCGATGCGCCCCAGTTTTTCGCGGATGGTGAACAGGTCCAGCAGACCCTGGGTGGGGTGCTCGTGGGCACCGTCGCCGGCGTTGATAACGTGGGCGTCGAGGACGCGGGCGAGGAAATGGGCGGCACCGGCGGCACTGTGGCGGAGGATGATGAAGTCCACCTGCAGGGCGGCCAGGTTGCGCGCGGTGTCCTTGAGCGTCTCGCCCTTGCGCAGGGAGGAGGCCTCGGCGGTGAAGTTGATCACGTCCGCGCTCAGCCGCTTGGCGGCCAGCTCGAAGCTGATGCGGGTGCGGGTGGAGGGTTCGACAAAGAGGTTGACCACCGTTTTGCCCCGCAGTGGAGGCACCTTTTTGATGGAGCGTTGGCCGACAGATTTGAACTCCCGGGCGGTGTCCAGCACCGTCAGGATTTCCTCCGCGCTGAGGGAGCGCAGGTCCAGCAGGTCCTTGCGGGTCCAGGTCATGGGGAGGGGGGCGGCGGGGCGGCCGCGCGGTGAATCCACACCCGGCCCGGGCCGCGGTCGCCGTTCCACTGCACCTCGACCCGGTCCGTGGCCGCGGTGCGGGCCGTCGTGCCCACAAAATCCGCGCGGATGGGCAGCACGCGATGGGGGCGCTCGACCAGCACGGCCAGTTGCACGCAGCGGGGGCGGCCCAGGTCGTGCAGGGCGTCCAGGGCGGCGCGCACGGTCCGGCCGCTGGACAGGACATCGTCCACCAGAATGACCACCCGCTGGTTCAGGTCCACTGGCACGGAGGTGGGGTGCACGCGCGGGGCGAGGTGATGGTCCAGGTCGTCGCGGTGCATCGAGACATCCAACTGACCGAGGTGGACGCGGCCACGCCAGTGTCGGCCCAGGTGCCTGGCCAGGTGTCGGGCCAGTTGCACGCCGCCGGTCTGGATGCCGATCAGCACCAGCTCCGTTTCGGTACGGTGCGCGGTGGCGATGGCGCGGGCCAGCCGGGTCAGCAGCCGTTGTACCTGGGCGGGCGTGAGCCAGGGCCGGGAGCAGGCCGCGCCGGGCGATG
>JBBIVJ010000016.1:0-91451 GCA_037439785.1 Verrucomicrobiales bacterium
AAGTGCAGATTGCCGAGCCCGCCCGCGCCGCCCTTGGCGAGCAGTGCGCGCTGGCCATCGGACGCCAGATCCGCGATCAGCACCCGGGGGCAATCCCAAACCAAGCGAACCCCTCCTTTGCGAGAATTGCGAGTTTGGGCCGCCTTGGACCGGGGGCAATCCCAAACTCTCAGGGTACCTTTTGATGGCACAGGTGGACTCAGGGCTGTCCCGATTCGGGGCCATCCATTCCCGCGCGGGCTTTCCGCTTGCCCGGGCTGCACGCGGCCGCGTTTCATCGGCTCGTGAGCAGCCTCCGGCTTTTGCACGGCTTCACCCATTTCCGCGGCCTGGGCGGGGTGCAGTCCATGCTCCGCCTGCATCATGCGAGGGATGCCGCGCATGGCCTGGAATCGGCGGTTTGCGCGTACTTCGAACCGCGCGATCCCGGCGTGGAGCGCGTGCACGGACTTGGCTTGTCCGGCTGGAGTTCGATCGCCACCGCGCGGCGTCGCTTTCCCTTGGCTGGCACCCCGCCGCCCGAGGTGAGGGTCTGGCACAACCTCTGGGGGCTAGCTTTCCTGGCCGACCTGGACCGCGCCCGGCGGCGGCTGGGGGTGCTGCACTCGGATTTCCCCGGCCTGGCCGATTGGCTGCCCGGGCTGCGCGGGTTCTTGGACGGCGTGCTGTGCGTGAGCCGGCCGTTGATTGAACTGACACGGCGCGCCCTGCCCGAGCTGGGCGGCGAGCGGGTGGCGTGGCTCCCGTACCCGGTGAACTGCGCGCAGACCGAGGTGCCGCAGCCGCCGCCGCAGGACCGCCCGCTGGTGCTCGGCTTTGCCGGGCGGCTCAGCTTTGCCCAAAAGCGGGTGGACCGTTTCCCCTCCCTGCTGCGAGCGCTGCGTGAGACCGGGGTGGACTTCCGCTTCGAGTTCCTCGGCGAAGGCCCGGAAGCGGGCTGGCTGCGACGGCAACTGGCGGGCGAATCTCGCGTGCGGTTTCATGGCCGACGGGACGGCGAAGCCTACTGGAACGTGCTTCGCGGCTGGGACCTGCTGGTGTTCGTGAGCGACTACGAAGGGCTGCCCATCGCGCTGCTCGAGGCGATGGCGGTGGGGGTCGTGCCGGTCTTTCCCGCCATCGGTAGCGGCGGCGATGACTATGCGGCCGGCGTACGGCCCGACCTGTTGTATCCGGCGGGGGACGTGTCGGCGGCGGCGGCGGTCATTCAACGGCTGGCGAAGGCCCCGGCGGAGGAGTGGTCGGCACTGCGCTGGCGGGCCAACAGCCTGGTTCAGCCGCATCTGGGTGAAGGCTACCTCGAAACCTTCGCCCGGTTTGCCCGGCGGATGTCGGAACTGCCGCGGGTCTCGGCCGCGGCGTTTGGCCGGCGGCGGTTTTCGCCACACGTGGGCCTGCCCTTCGGCCTGCTGCGTCGGCTCTGGCCGGGTGGTTTGTGGCGTCCGCTGTGGCGGGTAGCGGGGACATGAAAGGTCTGGCGGCAGCCTTGGTGGCGGTGGGTCTGGGCTGGAGCCTCCGGGCGGCGGCGCCGTTGGACAGCCTCCGCGCCCCGCCGGGCGAAGGGCTGTACCTCCTGTACTCGACCCGCTTTGAGGGGGAGCCCTTACCGCCGGGCTGGGCGGAAAGTGGCGAGGCCCTCCGCCATGTTGAGGGGGAGGAGGCTCCAGTCCAGTGTTGCCCTTGCTGGTCATCCTCAGACCAAGCGGTGTTGCAAACACCCTTACCGCCTAGTTGGAGTGGCGATTGCTGAGCAATGATGCCAGGACCTCACCGACAACGCGTTGTCCATCGCTGTTGAGGTGGATACCATCCCCATGCCGTAGGGCCGGGTTTAGTGCATCCAGGTTCCCGGGGTCGCCCTCGGGCCAGTGCACGCCTACCAATAAATCGGTGTCCACCCAACTGACCCGGTTGGCGTAGAAGCGGGCGATGAGTTCTTGCGCAGCTTGGTTCCACGCACGTCGGGCCCGGCTGGCCCAATAAACGTTGGGGATGCACCACACCGTACGGGGCATGATGCCCAAGACCACTGGATGGATTTTGGCGCCCAAGGCGCTGTCCAACATCTGCCGCAGATGGTCCAGCCAAACTTGTTGCGCGGCGGCGATGGTCTCCGGAGTTTGCCCGATACCAATGTTGTTGCCTCCTACATGGAGGATGACGACCTGTGGTTGTTGTTCCAAGACATCTGCCGTCCAGCGGGCCCACACATGGGCGGAAGTGTGACCACCGACGCCCATGTTTTGCACATTCACTCCTTGCGCAACCAGGGCCTGCCCCATGTCTTGGCCGGTCCAACTGTCCGCTTGAAACTCCAACAAGCTGGCACTCGCTGCGGCGCCGCTGATCAAACTGTCGCCGATCATCAGCACCTCACAGGGTGGACCGAACAGTTGGATCGGCAAGGTCATCCCCTCGGCAGTAACACCGGCATCCGCTTGGAACAGGTCATCCCGCAACTGCTCGGCCTCGATCCACTGGACCGATAGATTCTTGACGGGAACCAAGAGCAAGGGTGCCGAGGCCGGACCATGGCTCATGGCGGCGAAGGGATAACCCCACATAGTCCCCTCGACGTACCCCTGCAAGGGGAGTCAGCAAGCGAATTTGGTTGACCGCGTAGGCCTGGAGGCGGTCCAAGAGGTTTTCACTGATCGCCACCACCTGCAGGTGAAGTCCATCCCAGCGTTGCACATGGAGGCGCACCTCGGCGAGCCCCTCAAGGGAACCGCAGTAAAACTGGAGCTTTTCAACCCAGGGCAGGTCCCGCCACACTCGACTGGCGTTGCCGCGATTGAGGAAATGGCTTGTGTGCCCGATTTCCAGACTGGATCCCGCGGCGGTCGGAGCAATGACACCTCCGGCCAACACCGCCGGCGCCTGGCGAAGACGGTAGAAACCGGTCCCAGGATGGAGCGGTTCGGTTAATTGCCAGGTCGTTGCCCTGGATGGAGGAAACCAAGTCCGAACCTGCCAGCTTAAGGTGGGGAGCGTGCCAGTCCATTCCAAGGCAAAGCCCTGTTCCGGAAAGTTACCTCCCTCCAAGATCAACTGGGGACCCTCACGGCGGATGCTCAAGAAACCGGGCGTTTCTTCGGCCTTCAGCAGGCAGAAGGTGCCCAGCAAGACCAAGCTGGCAGCGAACTTCATTTCCATGCGCAAAGCTTAAATCCCCGAACATCAATGGTCAACGGGGCGGGGTACTTGCCCACGTAATAATCGCTGACCAGCTGTCCAAGTATGTCTGACACCCTGGAGAGCCGAACCGGACCTGGCCCGGGGGCAACCGTGGGAGTGGGAGCCCGGACGCGCCGCGCCGTTTGACGGGCGGCCGGTGCATCGGGCTGCCGGGACCGCCAGCCCGCGGCGTCATGCCTGGTTGGCCGCCGACGCCCCGCGGTGGATTGCGCCTGACTCAAGCCTGTTCGCCTGGGTCTATTTCGAGCCGGGGGCTGAACCGGACCGGGTGGGGCTGGAATGGCGCGACGCCTCCGGCCAGTGGACGCACCGCGCGTTCTGGGGCGAGGGCCTTGAATTGGCCGCCGCGCTCCCATCCGCGGGCTGGCGGTGGATGGGACCGCTGCCCGCCGCGGGGCGCTGGGTGCGGCTGAGTGTCCCCGCCAGGTTGGTGAATCTGGGCGGTCGCCAGGTCACCGGGCAGGCGTGGCTCAGCCAGGGGGGACGGGTGTGGTGGAGTCGCAGCGGGGTGGCGAAGCCCGACGCGGTGACGTTGCTCCCGCCGCGTCTGGAGGTGGAGCGCATGGCCACGGGGAGCCGGGGATTGGCGTTTGACCTGGCCGCGCCGACGCGGGTGACGGTGGAGGGCTCGGCGGATTTGCGACGTTGGACGCCCGAGGCCCGCTTCGAGGGAGCGACCGGCCGCAATGTCTGGCGCTGGCCGGTGTCCGAGGGTTCCCCCGCCCGCTGGTTCCGCGTGCGCGGTGAGGCGTGCCCCAGGTAGGGCCGCGCTGTGCCGCGGCCGCTGGGGGATTCAAACGATGGCGCGCAGGCGGCGGGCGGGCACGCCGGCCCACACCTCGCCGGGCGGCACGTGGTGGGTGACCACGCTGCCGGCTCCCACCACCGCCCCGCGCCCGACCGTGCAGCCGGACAGCACGGTCACGTGGCAGCCGAGCCAGACGTTCTCCTCGAGGGTGACGCCGGTGCGGCGGTCGTCCACCGGCAGGTCGTGGAAGCGCTGGCCGGGCCGGATGACGTGGTTGGCGGCGATGAGCGACACACCCTGGGCCAGCAGGCAGTGCGGGCCGATGTGGATGCGCCCGCCTTCGGCCCGCAGGTTGGCGTGCGCGCCGACGACCGCGTTTTCGCCAACCACCAGTTCTCCCGCCACCGGGGTGTGCGGACTGCGACGCCGTACAAAAATCTCCGAGAACACGCCAATGGACACGCCCGGGGCCAGGCGCACGGCCGCAAAATCGTCCACGGTCCACTGGATGGGGAATTCGAGGCGGGCGCCGGGGTTGCGGGCGGCCACGCGCCAGTGCGAGAGCCACAGGCGCAACAGCCGACGCGGCGGCTGAGTGAGAATGTCCAACAACCGCAGCATGGGAACGGGGCGGAGGCCGCGCCGCGCCGGCGGCCGCTCAAGGAGCGGCGGCGCGGGCCGGGGCGGTCCGGGCCCGGGCCAGTTCGGCCCGGGTGCGGGCCTGGAGGGCGTCCAGTTCGGGCTGCAGTTGCCGGCGGGTGGCGGCGCTCATCCGGTCAATGAAGAGGATGCCGCGGATGTGATCCAGCTCGTGCTGGATGGCCCTGGCCAGCAGGCCGCCGCAGCGGAACTGCACCGGCCGGCCGTGCTCGTTGAGGGCGCGGACCTCGACCGACTCGGGCCGGGCGATGTCGGCGTAAATCTCCGGGAAGCTCAGGCACCCCTCGGGTCCGGTCACCGGGTCGTTGAGCGGAGTGACGTCGGGGTTGATGAGCACCAGCGGCATGAGGCTTTTGGGGTCGCTGGCCTGCCCGGCGATTTCGAGGGTGGAGGGTCGGTCGGTCACGACGCGGATGTCCACCACGAATATCTGGAGGGCGCGGCCGACCTGCTGGGCGGCCAGGCCCACGCCCTCGGCGGCCTGCATGGTCTCGAGCAGGTCGGCGGCAAAGCGCCGGATTCCCTCGGTCACTTCGGTGACGGGCGCCCCGGGCTGGCGCAGGGCCGGGTGGCCGTATTTGACAATCTCCAGCACCATGGGGGCTCAGTAGGCGATGGCCGGGTCGCGGAGGGTGGCGACCAGCTCGGGCACGCCCGGACTGCGGGCGGTACGCACGTAGTAGCCGCTGGTGGTAACGCCGACCAGCAGGGCGTCGAGGTCGTCCAGGCCCAACATCCGGCCCAGGCAGAAGCCGGAGTTGAAGTGGTCGCCGGCGCCGGTGGTGATTTTGGGTGTGGGGGTGACCGGGCCGGGGGTGAGGGCGGTGCCCCGGGGGGAGACGGCCAGGGCGTAGGAGACGGGGTGGACCACCAGCGTGTGCACGCGCAGCCGCTGGTAAATCTCGCGGGCCAGTTCGCCCAGCGCCTCGGGCGTGGGGGTGGGGCGGTCAATGCCCAGGGCTTTGCGGGCGACCTCGTGGGCCTCCTTTTCGTTGAGGCCCAGGATGACGTCGAACCAGCGGCCGAAGCCGCCGATCAACTCGAGGGCGGCGCGCAGGTCGGCGTCTTCGCGTTTCTCGGGGTCGGCCAGGTCCACGAACAGCGGCCGGCGCGGGCCGTCAAGTTGGGGGCAGAGTTCCGCCTGAAGACGGGCCCAGACCTCGCTCATATAGGGGAGCATGGTCCAGTTGACGAAGCCCACCAGGTCGGCGCTGGCAAGCTGGTGCTGGAGCTTGTCCAGGCCGAAGCGGTCGCGGAGGTTGGCCCAGTTCATTTCCTTGAGGGACTGGTGTTTGCCGAGCATGACCTTGCCGTCCTCGAACTCGACGGCGTAGGTGTAACCGGGCTCGGCGATCGAGTGCACCTCCGCGCGGCGGCTGAATTCCTGGAAGACCTCGTGGAGGTGGGGGTAGCCGAGCACGCCCAGGTAGGTGACGCGCAGGCCGATGGCCGCCAGGGCGTTGGCCATGATGGGGCCGTTGCCGCCCAGCTTCATCATCTGGCTGACCAGTTCGATGTTGGTGCTGTGGCCGGCGGCGCGGCGGATGCGCTCGGCCCACTGATCCATGCGGGGCAGGCGGGTCCATTCCTCCGCGTTCTTGCGGGTGTCCACCACGTGGAGGATGTCGTCCACGAAGCCGTCCAGGCCGAGGAAGGCGCGCAGTTCGGGCACGCGGGCGGCGGCGGCTTCCAAGCGTTGGGCGCAGGCATGGCGCCGGTCGAGGGTCATGGTCATGGCAGGGGGATGGGACAGGGGCGCGCGGTCATTCGGCGCGGACCCCGAGCAACTCGAGCAGGCGTTCGAGCTCGGCGTCGCTGAAAAACCGGATTTGCACCGCCCCGCGGCCCTTGCGGTAACGGACAGCGACCTTGGTCCCCAGGCGCTCCTCCAGGCGGGCCTGGAGCGAGGCCACGTGGACGTCTGGCGGGGCGGAGGTGCGTTTTTTGCGGGGGGCGGTTTCGGCGCTGCCGGCGGTGGGGACCGCTTCGCCTTCGAGGAGGCGGTCCACCAGTTCTTCGGTCTGGCGGACGTTCAGGCCCTCGGCCAGGACGTGTGCGGCGGCCTGTTCCTGCTGGGCGGGGTCGGTCAGGCCGAGCAGGACCTTGGCGTGGCCGACGGACAATTCGCCGGAGCGGAGCCGTTCCTGGACGGGCGGGGGGAGCTTGAGCAGGCGGAGGGCGTTGGCCACGGTGGCGCGGTTTTTGCCGACCTTGCGGGCCGCGTCTTCCTGGCGGAGCTGGAACTGTTCGATGAGCTGCTTGTAACCGAGGGCTTCTTCAATGGGGTTGAGGTTCTCGCGCTGGAGGTTCTCGATGAGGGCCAGTTCGAGCGCCTCGGCATCGCTGACCTCGCGCACGACCACCGGGACGGTGGCCAGCCCGGCGCGTTGGGCGGCGCGCCAGCGGCGTTCGCCGGCGATCAGTTCCCAGCGGTTTTCCTTCCGCCGCACCACCAGCGGCTGCAGGACGCCCTGGGCCTTGATGGACTCGACCATCTCGGCCAGGGCCTCCTCGGAAAAGTCCTTGCGGGGCTGGAACGGGTTCGGGGCAATCTGGTCCACGGCCACCGTTTGCACGCGCTCGCGCGGCTCGGGGGAAGCCACTTCGGCGGGCGGGGTGGCCGGTGCGGCGGCGGGCGCCTCGGGGGGAACCACCGGAGCCGTGCCCCCCAACAACGCACCCAGGCCACGACCAAGGGCCGGTTTGGACATGGGGCGGCAGTGTCCCGAAGCCCCCCGGCCTTGTCAATTCCGGCGACGCCACGCCACGCGCAGCCGGCGTTGACGGTGCGGCGGGGGACCCCCACTCTGGCGCCCACCGGCCGGAGGCCCGCGCGTGGACCCCGCGGGCTGCGCCGGCCCCTGCGACCATGCGACTCGGAGCCCACATGCCCACCAGCGGCGGAGTCTGGCGCGCTCTGGAGCGCGGAAGCCGGCTTGGCTGCGAGGTGGTCCAGTTGTTCGTCAAAAACAACATGCAATGGTTCGGCCAGCCGTACGCGCCGCCGGACCTGGCCCGTTACACCGGGACCCTGGCCGGCTGTTCTTTTGCCGCCGTGTTCGGACACACCGGTTACCTCATCAACCTGGCCGCACCGGCTTCGGCCAATCGCGACAAGTCCATCCGCTCGCTGGTCCAGGAACTCCAACTGGCCGCCAGCCTCGGCCTGCCCTTTCTGGTGCTGCATCCCGGTGCCCATCTCGGGCAGGGTGAGGCGGCCGGCCTCCGCCAGGTCGCCGCGGCGCTCGATGAGGTGTTCGCCGCCCCCCGCGAACTGTCCGTGCGCATCGCCCTGGAGAACACCGCCGGCCAGGGCACCTGCCTGGGGCATCGGCTCGAGCACCTGGCGACCCTTTTCGAGGCGGTCCGGCAGCCCGCCCGCCTGGGGGTGTGTCTGGACACCGCCCACTTGTTCGCCGCCGGCTACGACCTCCGCCAGCCGGGCGCCTGGGACGCAGTGGTGACCGAAGTCAGCCGGCTGGTGGGCCTCGACCAAATCCTGGCCGTCCACCTCAACGATTCGAAGACGCCGCTGGGCTCGCGGGTGGACCGTCACGCCGGCATTGGCCAGGGGCACCTGGGGGTGGAGGCGTTCCGGCCGTTGGTGAATGACCCGCGTTTTGCGGAAACCCCGGGCTGCCTCGAGACGCCCAAGTCGCCCGACCTCCACGAAGACGCCGAAAACCTGGCCGTGTTGCGGGCGCTGCTCGGGTCGGCGGTGCCTTCCAAAACCGCCCGGCGCGGGCCCGACGCCGGACGGGCCTCAACAGCGCGGCGGCTGGCGGGAGAGGTGCAGTTTCCCGGCCGGGCTCAGGCCGGCCGCGGGTCCGGGGGGAGGGGCGGCGCGGCCGCAGATTCCTGATCGGCGGACGCCGGTCCCACCAACACCACAAATTCTCCCCGCAGCCGCCGCTGCCCGGCGCGCGCCAGTAACTCCGCCGGCCGGCCGCGCAGGAACTCCTCGAACTTCTTGGTGAGCTCGCGGGCCAGCACCACCTCGCGATCGGGCATGAGCGCGGCCAGCTCCTCCAGCAACCGTTCCAGCCGGTGCGGAGATTCGTAGAGCACGAGCGTACCGGGCAGGGCGCGGAGTGCCTCCAGGGCTTTCCGACGCTGGCCGGACTTGTGGGGAAGGAAGCCGAGGAAGTGAAATTCACCGGTCGGCAGGCCGCTGGCGGTGAGCGCGGCGATCAGGGCACACGGTCCGGGCACCGGTTCCACCCGGCCGCCGGCGGCCAGCACCGCCCGCACCAGCCGCTCGCCGGGGTCGCTGATGCCGGGGCTGCCGGCGTCGGTGACCAGGGCCAGTTTTTCGCCGCGATGCAGGCGCGCGAGGATGTCCTCACAGCGGCGGGCCTCGTTGAACTGGAAGCAGCTCAGCAGGGGCTTGCGGATGCCGAAGTGGGCCAGCAACTGGCCGGTGCGGCGGGTGTCCTCGGCGGCCACGGCGTCGCATTCGCGCAGCACCCGCAGCGCGCGCAGGGTGATGTCCTCGAGGTTCCCGATGGGCGTGGCCACCAGGTAAAGCGTGCCGGGCTGGAGGGGGGCTTCCATGGGGTCGGTCCGGGGTGGCGGCTCAAACCTCGCCCGGCCGGGTCCGGCGTCGCATCAATTCCCGCAAGCGGAGCAGGTCGGCGGCGTCCTGCTGGTCAAGCAGGCTGCAGACGCGCAGCAGGGGTGGCAGCGTTCCCCCCGTCTGGGAACGACTCCAGCTTCGGTTGGCCCACCGTCTTCATGGCCGCAGCGTAACACAGCGCGCCCGCGGGCGAGAAGGGGCAACCGGCCCGTGTCGGCTCGGCAGTGCCCGGCGGCTACCCGCCGGCGACGTGGCGCAGGCTTCCCATCCTGCCGGGTCGCCGGCTTGGCCGGGGGACGAAATCCGCCCCCCAAGTGCGCTTCGGCCCGCGCCACCGCCCGTGGTTGCTTCCTCCTTTGCCCCTCGCCAACGCCCAATTCCCGCTCCGCCATTCCCCCTACCCCCCACCCCGCCAGACCGCGGATCGGCCCGGTCGGCGCGCAGGCCGAGGGCTTCAATTTTACTTTGCACCGGACGCTTATGCGCTAGAGTAGGGGCCACAGATGCCACGCCTTGCTTGCCATGCGTCCGCCCTCCTGGCGGTGTGGTTGATGGGAGCGGCAAACGCCCGCGCCGCGGTGTCGCCCGGGAGCGGGGTGGACTTTGGCCGCGAAATCCGGCCCATCCTCTCGGACAACTGCTTCGCCTGCCACGGCCCGGATGAAAACACCCGCAAGGCCGGCCTGCGCCTGGACTTGCGCAGCGGCGCCCTGGCCCCCCTCAAGGGTGGGCGCCAGGCCGTGGTGCCCGGGGACCCCGAGCGCAGCACGCTGCTGGCCCGCGTCCTCACCGCCGATCCCGACGACGTGATGCCGCCGCCCAAGACCGGCAAAAAGCTGTCGCCGGAGCAGATTCAGAAGCTGCGCGAGTGGATCGCCGCCGGTGCGCCGTGGCCGGAGCACTGGGCCTTTGTGCCGCCACAACGGCCCGAGCCGCCCGCCGTGAAAAACCCGCATTGGCCGCG
Source organism: Verrucomicrobiales bacterium (assembly GCA_037439785.1). Taxonomy (GTDB): domain Bacteria; phylum Verrucomicrobiota; class Verrucomicrobiia; order Limisphaerales; family J093; genus DSVZ01. The sequence goes on from JBBIVJ010000016.1 coordinate 10,147, forward strand.
CAACGAGGTGGACCGCTTCGCCCTGCACCGTCTGGAGGCCGAGGGCTTGGCCCCCGCCCCGGAAGCGGGAAAAAGCACCCTCATCCGCCGCGCCACGCTGGACCTGACCGGCCTGCCGCCGACCATCGAGGAGGTCGAGGCCTTTCTGGCCGACAACCGGCCCGACGCCTACGAACGGCTGGTGGACCGCCTGCTCAGCTCGCCCCGTTACGGGGAACACCAGGCCCGGCAGTGGCTGGACGCCGTGCGCTACGCCGATACCCACGGCTACCACATTGACGCCCGGCGGGACATCTGGGCCTACCGCGAGTGGGTCATTCGCGCCTTCAACGCCAACCAGCCTTTCGACCAGTTCACCATCGAGCAACTGGCCGGCGACCTCCTGCCCCAGCCCACCCTCGACCAGCAGGTCGCCACCGGCTACATCCGCTGCAACCTCAGCACCGGCGAGGGTGGCGCCATCGAGGAGGAGTACGCCGCCAAGTACGCTTTCGACCGCGTCGAAACCACCGGCACGGTCTGGATGGGCCTGACCCTCTCCTGCGCGCGCTGCCACACCCACAAGTACGACCCCATCACCCAGCGCGAGTACTACGGCCTGTTCGCCATCTTCAACCAGCTCGACGAGCCGGTCATGGACGGCAACCGGCCCAACCCCGACCCCTTCCTCAAGCTGCCCAGCGCCGAGCAAACCGGGCGCCTGAACTGGCTCAAAGACAAGCTGGCCGAAACCCGCCGTCGCCTCGGCGCCCCCGCCGAAATCCTCGACACCGCCCAACAAACCTGGGCGGCAGACTGGCACGAACGGCTGCGCACCGGCTGGCAGGTGGCGTCCCCGCAGACGGCACATTCGATCCAGGAAAACGGCGCCGAATTACGCGTGCTCGAAGACCAGTCGGTCCTCGCCGCCGGCCCCGCCCCGCTGCGGGACACCTATGAAATCGAGTTCCCCCCGGCGGCCGGTCCGCTGGCCGGCCTGCGCCTTGAAATCCTGCCGCACGAATCCCTGCCCGCCGGCGGCGCCCGCCGCGCGGACGGCCGGTTCCGGCTCTCCGAGTTCGAGGCCGAACTGTTGCCACCTGGCGAGAATGCCAAGCCTCAGAAGCTCGGCTTTGCCCGCGCCCTGGCGGGGGTGCAGGAAGGCGAACACGAACCCGGCCGGGCGTTGGACGGCAAGCCGGACACGTGGTGGCAGGCCAGCAGCACCAACGCCTCGCCCGTTGTGGCGGTCTTCCGCCTGGGCCAGCCGGTCGAGGTCCCGGCCGAAGGCCGCCTGCGCGTGCGGCTGCGGTTCGAGGCCGGCGAAGAAAACCATGCGCTGGGCCGTTTCCGCCTCGCCGCCGCCCAGGGCGGGGACCTGGTCGCTGCACTGACGCCCCCGCGCTTCGAACCATGGCGGCTGCTGGGGCCCCTGCCCTCGGGCGGACTGGCGGCCGGCTTTGCCAGGGCCTTCGAGCCGGAGACTCACCTGGACCTGGCCAGGCGTTACCCCGGGGTGCGGGAGGAAGTGGGCTGGCACGAGCGGGGCGACCTAAGCGACGGCGGCATCCACCTGCTGGTCAACGAACTGCACGGCGTGCACGGCGTGTACTACCTGTTCCGCCGCCTGCACGTCCCCGAGCCCACCGTGCTGGAAGTGGCGTTGCGCGCCGACGACGTCTTCAAGGTCTGGCTCAACGAGCAGTTGGTGCTCGAACGCGGCACCCCCGAGCCGTATCCCGGCGTGCGCACGCGGCTGAGGCTGGAACTGGCGGCCGGCGAAAACCGCCTGCTCCTCAAGGTGGTCAATCACCAGGGAGCCAAATACTTCGCCTTTGACCCTGCTCTGGCCGGCCCGCGCCGGCTGCCGCCGGACCTGGCGACCGTGCTGTCCGTCTCCGCCACACCCACCGTGGCGTGGGCCGCAACCGTGCGGGATTGGTACCGCCGGCAGTTTGTGCCCGGCTACCGCGAGGAGCAGGATCGCCTGGCCACCTGGCAGGAAGAGGAACAGGCCATTGACGCGGCCATTCCCACCACCCTCATCGCCCGGGAGCGGACCCGGCCGCGCGAAACCCGCCTGTTGATCCGCGGCGAGTATGACAAGCCCGGCAACCCCGTGGCGCCCGGTCTGCCGGCCATCCTCCCGCCGTTGCCCCCCGGTGCACCGACCAACCGCCTGGGCCTGGCGCGCTGGCTGGTCAGCACCAACCACCCCCTGACCGCCCGGGTGATCGTGAACCGGTTCTGGCAGCAGTTCTTCGGCGTGGGCCTGGTCAAGACCGCCGATGACTTCGGCGTGCAGGGTGAACGGCCATCCCATCCCGAGCTGCTGGACTGGCTGGCCACCGAGTTCATCCGCTCCGGCTGGGACGTGAAGCACATGCAGCGGTTGATTGCCACCTCCGCCACCTACCGGCAAAGCTCCCGCCTGGCTCCCGGGCTGTACGAGCGGGACCCCGAAAACCGCCTGCTGGCCCGCGGCCCGCGCTTCCGGCTCGACGCGGAGGCCGTGCGCGACAGCGCCCTGGCCTACGGGGGGCTGTTGGTGGAACGACTGGGCGGCCCCAGCGTCAAGCCCTTCGAGCCACCGGGCCTCTGGGAGGCGGTGTCGTTCAACAACTCGCAGAAATACGTGCCCGACGTGGGCGAGGCCCGGTACCGCCGCAGCCTCTACACCTTCTGGAAACGCCAGAGCCCGCCGCCGAACATGCTCATCTTCGACGCGCCCACCCGCGAGACCTGCGTGGTGCGGCGGCCGCGCACCAACACGCCCTTGCAGGCGCTGGTGGTGCTCAACGACCCCCAGTTCGTCGAGGCCGCCCGCGCCCTGGCCGGACGCATGCTGCGCGAGGGGGGGCGCGATCCCCTCGAGCGGCTGGCCTACGGTTTCCGGCTGGTCACGGCACGGCGGCCGGACCAGGGGGAGCTGCAACTGCTGCAGCACCTGCTCGAGACCCAGCGCGCCGCCTTCCAGGCCGACCCCGCCGCGGCCCGGGCCTTCCTGGCGGTGGGAGACTTTCAGGCCCCGGACCTGGACCCGGTCGAACTGGCCGCCTGGTCCACCGTGGCCAACCTGCTCTTGAACCTGGACGAAACCCTGACCAAAGGGTGAACTACCCGCCTGCTTCCGCCATGGACCCCCTTCGCGAACACGCCCTGCTGTTGACCCGACGTCATTTCTTCGGCCGTCTGGCCACCGGGATCGGCACCGCCGCCCTGGGCACGCTGCTCAACCCCGCCCTGCTGGCCAGCCTCACCGTCCCCAAGCGGGTGGGCGGGCGGCCGGACCTGCCCCATTTCGCCCCGCGGGCCCGGCGCGTGATCTACCTGCACATGGCCGGCGGGCCCTCGCAACTGGAGCTGTTCGACTACAAGCCCGAGCTGGAGAAATACCACAACACCGAGCTGCCCGGCTCGGTCCGCATGGGCCAGCGCATCACCACCATGACCTCGGGCCAAAGCTCCTTCCCGGTGGTGCGGCCGCTGTTCAAGTTCAGCCAGCACGGCCAGAGCGGGGCCTGGTTCAGTGAACTGATCCCCCACATCGCCTCGACTGCCGATGACATCTGCCTGATCAAGACCGTCCACACCGAGGCCATCAACCACGACCCCGCCATCACCTACATCCAGACCGGTTTCCAGCAGCCCGGTCGCCCCTGCCTGGGGGCCTGGCTCAGCTACGGCCTGGGCAGCGAAAACGAAAACCTGCCCGCCTTCATCGTGATGATCTCCAACGGCAAGGAAAGCGACCAGCCGCTGTACGCGCGGCTCTGGAGCTCGGGCTTCTTGCCCTCCGAACATCAGGGCGTGCAGTTCCGGGGTGGCGGCGACCCCGTCCTGTACCTGTCCAACCCCCCGGGCGTCAGCCCCGAGATGCGCCGGCGGATGCTCGACACACTCGGCCAGCTCAACCAGCGCCAGTTCGAGGCCTTCAACGACCCCGAAATCCCCACCCGCATCGCCCAGTACGAAATGGCCTTCCGGATGCAGACCTCCGTGCCCGAGCTGGTGGACCTTTCCAAGGAGCCACCGGAAATCCTCGACCTCTACGGACCGGACGTGAAGAAGCCCGGCACCTTTGCCTTCAACTGCCTGCTGGCCCGGCGCATGGCCGAGCGGGGCGTGCGCTTCATCCAGCTCTACCACCGCGGCTGGGACCAGCACGGCAACCTGCCCCGCCGCATCCGCGAGCAGTGCCAGGACTGTGACCAGCCCAGCGCCGCGCTGGTCAAGGACCTCAAGCAACGCGGCCTGCTCGACGAGACCCTGGTCATCTGGGGCGGAGAATTCGGCCGCACGGTCTATTGCCAGGGCAAGATCGAGCCGGACAACTACGGCCGGGACCACCACGGCCGCTGCTACACCATGTGGCTGGCCGGCGGCGGCGTGAAGCCCGGCCTGGCGTACGGCGAAACCGACGACTACGGCTACAACATCGTGGAAAACCCCGTCCACATCCACGACCTCAACGCCACCATCCTCCACTGCCTGGGCATCCACCACGAACGGCTGACCTACCGCTTCCAGGGCCGCGAATTCCGCCTCACCGACGTCCACGGCGAAGTGGTCAAGGGCCTCCTGGCCTGAGGCCCCCGCCCCTCCCCCCTGCCCCGCTCCCGCCGCCCGGCCGGAAAACAATTGTCCGGCCCGGCGCTCCCCGGCACTCTGGCCGGCCGTTTATGAAGGACCAGGTCACGATTGGTTTGCTGGGCGGCGGCACGGTGGGCAGTGGCGTCTTCCACCACTGGCAGCGCAACGGCGCGCTCATGGCCGCGCGTCTGGGTGTGGCCCTGAACCTCCACCGCGTGGCGGTCAAGACGCTGGACGAGCCGCGTCCCTACCCGATCCCCCGGGCGGTGTTGACCACCGACTGGCAGGCGGTGGTGCGCGACCCCCGGGTACAGATCGTGGCGGAACTGGTCGGCGGCACCACCCTGGCCCGCACGATGGTGCTCGGGGCCCTGCGCCTGGGCAAACCGGTCGTCACCGCCAACAAGGCCCTCCTCTCCGCCCACGGCGAGGAGCTCTTCGCCGCGGCGCACCGGGCCGGCGTGAACCTCTACTACGAGGCCAGCGTCGCCGGCGGCATCCCCATCATCAAGGCCCTGCGCGAGGCCTTCGTCGGCAACCGCATCACCCACCTCTACGGCATCGTCAACGGCACCTGCAACTACATCCTCAGCCGCATGAAACAGGAAGGCGCGGACTTCGCCGACGTCCTGGCCGACGCCCAACGCCAGGGCTACGCCGAAACCCCGCCCGACCTGGACGTGGACGGCTGGGATGCCCAGCACAAGACCGGCATCCTTGCCTCCCTGGCCCACGGCTTCTGGGTCCGACCGGCGGACATTCACGTGGAAGGCATCCGGCACCTGACGCGACTGGACATGCAATTCGCCGCCCAACTGGGCTACACCATCAAGCTGCTCGGCATCGTCAAACGCCTGGCCGGCCGCCCCCCTGCCTCCCGCCGCCGCCCCCGCGACGGTGACCGGGACGGCTCCCGCATCCAGGTCTCCGTGTACCCCGCCCTGATTCCCAACTCCCACGTGCTGGCCAGTGTCAGCGGCGTCTTCAACGCCGTCTTCGTGCGGGGCGACGTGGTGGGCGACACCCTCTTCTACGGTCGCGGCGCCGGCAAGGACGCCACGGCCAGCGCGGTGTTGAGCGATCTGGCGGACGCGGCGCTGGACCTGGTGCATGGCAGCGCGCGGCGGGTGCCGGCATTTGTCGCCCATGACACCGGCGCTCAGGTGGTCCCCCTGGGGGAGATCCCCTCCCGCTATTACGTCCGCCTCAGCGTGGTGGACCGGCCCGGCGTGGTCGCCAGAATCTCGGCCATCCTCGGGGCGGCCCGCATCGGTATCGCCTCCATCATCCAGCCCGAGGGGCACGAAGGCGAGGTGGTGCCGCTGATCCTGATGATCCACGACGCCCCCAACGCCACACTCGATCGCGCGCTGACCCGCATTGCCCGCCTGCCGGTGGTCAAGGCGCCGCCGGCCATGATCCGGGTGGAAAACCTCGAGTAAGCCGACTAGGCTGGGGACATGAGTACCGTGGTGGCAGAGATCAGGCAGGTGCTTCCCAGCCTGAGCAACGACGAGCTGAGGGAGTTGGAGCGCGCCATTCTCCAAACCTTCCGGGAACGTCGGGTGGGCATCATCTTCGACGATGACTACGGCATCCTCACCGAGCAGGATCTGGCGGCGGTTTGTGAGGAAGTGTTGGAGTTGATCGAACGGACCTCCCCCACCCATGACCATTCCCCGGCGCGGTGAGGTGTGGTTGGCGGATTGCGGTGTGGCGGCGAAAATCCGTCCGGTGCTGGTCATCAGCGCGGCCTTCAAAGATTCGGACCGGGCGCTTGTCACCGTGGTCCCGCACACCACAACACTGGTGGGGTCGGAATATGAAGTGGCCTTGCCGCTGCGGTGGCTCAAGCCCGGCGCCTTCAACATCCAGGCCACGTTTCCACTGGTCACGCCCCGTTTCATTCGTCAGCTCGGGGTTTTGAGTCAGGATCAACTCCGTCAGATCGAATCGGCCCTGAAACGCTGGCTGGGCCTAACCTGAACGCGTCGTTGTCCCCCTGCCGCCCGTGCAAACCCCTCCGATCCTCTACCTCAGCACCAACGGCCAGGCACCGCCGGTCAGCCTGCGCGAAGCCCTGCTCGCCGGTCAGGCCCCCGACCGTGGCCTCTACCTGCCCACCGCGCTGCCCCGCTGGTCGTCGGCCGACCTCGCCGCCCTGGCCGACCGCCCTTACGCGGAAATCGCTGCCCACGTTCTCGCCCCCTTCACCGAAGGCCTGCTCACCCGCGACGAACTGGCCGCCTTGTGCGCGGAGGCCTACGACTTCGACGTGCCGCTGGAGCCGGTCGCCGGCCGCGCGCGGGTATTTGTGCTGCGACTGGACCGCGGCCCCACCGCGTCATTCAAGGATTTTGCCGCGCGTTTCATGGCCCGGCTCCTGGGCCGGATTGTCCGCGAAACGGGCCGGTCGCTGACCATCCTCACTGCCACCAGCGGCGACACCGGCTCAGCCGTGGCCCACGCCTTCCACGGCGTGGCGGGCATCCGGGTGATCGTGCTCTTTCCCCGCGAAGAGGTCAGCCCGCGCCAGCGCAAGCTCATGACCGTCCTGGGCGGCAACGTCCGCTGCGTGGCCCTTACCGGCAAGTTTGACGACTGCCAGGCGCTGGTGAAGCGGGCCTTTGCCGACCCCGCGCTGAAACATCTGCCGCTGTCCTCGGCCAACTCAATCAACATCGGCCGGCTGCTGCCGCAAAGCGTGTACTACTTCCACGCGGCCGCGCGCGTGGCCACGCCGGGCGAGCCGGTGGTGTTCAGCGTACCCAGCGGCAATTTCGGCGACATGATGGGCGGTGTCCTCGCCGGGCGCATGGGCCTGCCGCTGCGCCGCCTGGTGGTGCCGGTGAACGAAAACGACGCCTTCCCGCGCTTCCTGGCCACGGGCCGGTACGAGAAAATCGAGCCCTCCCGCAACTGCCTTTCCAACGCCATGAACGTGGGGCAACCCAGCAACCTCGCCCGCCTGATCGCCCTCTACGGCGGCCACCTCGACGAAACCGGCCGGCCGCACCGCGAGCCCGACCTCGCCGCCCTGCGCCGCGACCTGTTCAGCAGCTCGGTCTCCGACGCCCAAACGCTGGCCACCATGCGCGAGGCCTGGGCGCAGCACCGCCTCCTGCTCGAACCGCACGGCGCGGTGGGCTGGCGCGGCCTGCTCGATTACGAGGCCGCCGCCCCGCTCAACGGCGCCCCCGCCGTGGTGCTGGAAACGGCGCACCCGGCCAAGTTCCCCGAAGCCATCGAACGCGTGCTGGGTTTCAGTCCTGAAGTGCCGCCCGCCATCGCCCGCGCCGAGCAGGCCCCCGAGGATTACGCCACGCTCTCGCCGGACTACGACGCCTTCCGCGAGTACCTCCTGGCCGCGCACGCCTGGTGAATCGCTCGACGTATCGTTCCCGCCGCGGGGCCCGGTCCCGCCCGGCACCGGCACGGGCGCGCTTTTGGCGGGCGCTGGTTGGCTCGCTGTTGGCGCGCGTGCCAAGCCCCTTTTACCTCTTCTCGGCCGCTCCCGTGGCCGCCGCGTTGCGAACCCTGGACCAGCACCTCGGCGGCCTGCCCGTGCGGCACTGGTTGTCCTGCAAGACCCAGCCGCTGCGGCCGCTGCTGGCCTGGTGGCGCCGCCAGGGCCGGCCGATCGAGGTGGTCAGCGAATTCGAGTTCCTGGCCGCCCGCGCCGAGGGGTTCGCCCCGGAACAAATCCTGGTCAACGGCCCGGCCAAGCACCACTGGCTGCCGCGGCACGCGCTGCGCGGCCTGGCCGTGAACCTGGACTCGCTGGCCGAAACCCGCATCCTGGCCCCGCTGGCGTGCGCGCGGGGTTGGCGGCTGGGGCTGCGCCTGAACACCCGCGCCGAGTTCGACCCCGAAGCGCCCGCCTGGCCCACCCAGTTCGGTTTGAGCCCTGCCGAGGCCCGCGCCGCCCTGCGGCACCTACGCGGGCTGGGCCTGGAGCCGGCGATTGTCCACTTCCACCTGCGCACCAACGTGCCCTCGGCCGCGGTGTACGCGCAGGCCCTGAACGAGGTGGCCGCGTTTTGCCAAGCGGCGCGCTGGTACCCGCGTTACGTGGATTGCGGCGGCGGCTGGCCCCCGGCCGGGGTCCGGGACCGGTCCGGCCGCGCGGTGGACGCCGCGTTTGACCCCGCGGCCGTGGCGCGGGCACTGGCGCACGTACGACCCCGGTTTCCCGGACTGGAGGAGTTCTGGTGGGAAAACGGCCGCTGGCTCACCGCCGGGTCCGGCGTGCTGGTGGTGCGGGTGTTGGAGGCGAAGGAGCGCCGCGGCCGGCGCCATCTGATTTGCGACGGCGGCCGCACCCTGCATGCGCTGGTGGCGTTGTGGGAGGAGCACGACCTGCTGACCATCCCGGCCCGAAGGGGTCGCCAGGTGCCCACGACGGTGTGCGGTCCGACCTGCATGGCCTTTGACCAACTGGCACGCCGCCCCCTGCCGCAGTCCCTGCACCCCGGCGACCACCTGGTCTGGCTGGACGCGGGCGCCTACCACCTGCCCTGGGAAACGCGGTTCTCGCACGGCCGGGCCGCGGTGTACTGGCACAACAGCCGCCGCGTCTGCCGGGTGCGGGCGGCGGAGCACTTCCAGGAATGGTGGGGGCAATGGAGCTGAGCCGGTGCGGTTTCTCCCGCCCGGTCTGCGGCCGGCGACCCGCCCTTCCCCGTTGCGTCAGGCAGGGTTTGGCCCATCCTTGAGCGCGACTTGTCATGGCCGAGACCGCCAAACACAACTACGACGAGAGCAAGATCAAAACGTTGTCTTCGCTCGAGCACATCCGGTTGCGCACCGGCATGTACATCGGGCGCCTGGGTACCGGGACGCACTACGACGACGGCATCTACGTGCTGCTCAAGGAGGTCCTGGATAACGCGGTGGACGAGTACATCATGGGGTTCGGCCGGGAGGTGCGCCTCCAGATCGAAGGCCCGCGCGTGTGCGTGCGCGACTTCGGCCGGGGCATCCCGCTGGGCAAGGTGGTCGAGTGCGTTTCCACCATCAACACCGGCGCCAAGTACAACGACGACGTGTTCCAGTTCAGCGTGGGCCTCAACGGCGTCGGCACCAAGGCGGTCAACGCGCTCTCGCGCCGGTTCGTGGTCCGCAGCCACCGCGAGGGGCGGTTTGTCGAGGCGGTCTTCCAGCAGGGCCGGCTCAGGAAACAGACCGAGGGCCGGACCGGGGAACCGGATGGCACGCTGGTCGAGTTCGAGCCCGACCCGGAAATCTTCAAGGAATTCGAGTTCCGGCCCGAGCACGTCGAGCGGCGGCTGCGCCATTACAGCTACCTGAACACCGGCCTGCGCCTGGTGTGCAACGGCCGCACCTTCCACTCCCGCCTGGGCCTGCTGGACCTCATCCTCGAGGACCTGCGCGCGGACGGCAGCGAGCCGATTTACCCGCCGCTGCATTACACGACCCGGACCCTCGAGTTCTGCTTTACCCACACCCACTCGCGCTACGGCGAGACCTTCTACAGCTTCGTCAACGGCCAGTACACCAGCGACGGCGGCACGCACCTGAGCGCCTTCCGCGAGGGCCTGCTCAAGGCGGTCAACGAGTACGCCGGCAAGGCGTACGAGGGCGACGACGTCCGCGAGGCAATGGTCGGCGCCATCGCTATCCGGCTCAAAAACCCCGTCTTCGAGTCGCAAACCAAAAACAAGCTCGGCAACACGGAAATCCGCACCGAACTGGTCAACAAGGTCCGCGAGGAGTTGCTTCAGTTCTTCGGCCGCAACAAGCCCATCGCCGAGCAAATCCTGGCCAAGGCCGAGGACACCCGCCAGCTCCGCCGCGAACTGCAGGAAGTGAAAAAGCTGGCCCGCGAACGCGCCCGGTCCATCAGCCTGCGCATCCCCCAGCTCAAGGACTGTCGGCAACACTACGACAAGCGGCGGGACAAGGGCCGGGGCACCATGCTCTTGCTCTGCGAGGGCCAGTCCGCCGCCGGCTCGATCACCAGTTGCCGCGACGTCAACACCCAGGCCGTCTTCGTGCTGCGGGGCAAACCGCTCAACGTCTGGGACCTGAAGCGCGACGTCATGTACAAGAACGACGAACTCTACAACCTCATGCAGGCCCTCCACATCGAGGACAGCCTCGACGGCCTGCGCTACGAAAAGGTCATCCTGGCCACCGACGCCGACGTGGACGGCCTGCACATCCGCAATCTGCTCATCACCTACTTCTACCGGTTCTTCGAGCAACTGGTCCACGACGGCCACCTCTACGTGCTGGAGACGCCGCTGTTCCGCGTGCGCCACAAGGAACGCACGCTCTACTGCTACAGCAAGGCCGAGCGCGACGCTGCCGTGAAGGAGCTCGGCGGCAAGCCGGAGATCACCCGCTTCAAGGGCCTGGGGGAGATCAGCCCCAGGGAGTTTGCGCAGTTCATCGGCCCGGAGATGCGGCTGAGCCGCGTCGAGTACGCCCCGAAACCCGAGGCCACTCCCATCCTGGACTTTTACATGGGCAAGAACACCCCCGAGCGCCGCGACTACATCATGGAGCGCCTGGTCGTGCCGGCCGAGGAGTGAGCGCGGTCCTCCCCGCCCGGCTCGTTGCGCTGCGTTGCCCCGCCCGGGACAGTGGGACGGCGATTCCAGCGGCTGTGCCGCCTCTCCCCTGCGGAAAGGAAGGCGCTCCACTGCGGGCTCGGTTCCCCGGCCCGCCTCGATCCCAGGGACCTCGAAGCCCAGCAGCCGGGGGCTGTACGGGCCGGCTGGGGAACGGGGGTCAGGCAAAGGGTCAGCGAGACCGGCCTTGGGCCACCGCCGACCCGCCGCCGCAGAAACAGTGTCTTACCTGAAGGGGCAGAAACCCGGCCGACGCGCCAAACCTACTTCCAGCCCGGGTACTCCCGCGGCGGTGCGAAATGGGCCAGGAAACCGCCCCCGGCGGGCAGGGTGATCACCAGCCGGCCGTCTGCGGGCGCGGGCCGCCCGGCTTCGATCCGATACTCGTGCCGCGCCTCGCCCTCGCGGTAGGCGGTCATCACCCGGCCGCCCAGCTCCAGCCCGCCCAGGTCCAGGTCCAGCGTCCGCGTCTCGGGCCGGCAATTGAGCACCGCCACGTACCACGCCTCGCCCTTGCGCCGGGCCAGGATGACCGTCTCGCCGATCACCGACCCCGCCAGCACGCGCGTCTCGTCCCACGTCACCGGCACGGTGCGCACGAAGTGCAACCAGGGGCTGTCCCGGTAGGCCTCGGGGTTGTCCGGCCAGCACAGAAACGGCGAACTGAAGACTACTACCGCGGCCATCTGGAAGACCGGGGTGGTGTTCTTCAGGTGCCGCGCCTGCAGGTAGCCGGGCAGGAAGTCGGCGTGGCCCACCGCCAGGCGCGTGAACGGCAGCGCCCCGTAGTGGGACAAGGGCAGCACGTCCCACAACACGTACTCCTGCTCGCGCAGGCCCTCGCGGGTAATCTCGTTGGGCCAGGTGCGCGCCTCGCCGGTGGGTTTGTTCGCCCCGTGGAAGTTGACCAGCAACTGATGCTGCGCGGCGCGGCGCAGCAGGTCCTCGTACGCTTCAATCGTCGCCCGGCTCTCGGAGTTGAAAAAATCAATCTTCACCCCCTTCACGCCGGCCTTCTGGCATTCGCGGAAAAACTCCTCGCGCGCCTCGGGGGTGGTCAGCCCGGGGCTGTCGTCGCGGCCCTCGGGGAAGGCGTGCCAGAGCACGATGCCCACCCCACGACCGGCGGCGTAGCGGACCAGCTCGGCCGCGCGGGCCCACACGTCGCCACCGTCCTTGAGCCAGCCCCAGCGCTCGCTGCGCCAGCCGGCATCCACCAGCAGGTACTCGCAGCCGGTGTCGGCGGCGAGGTCCACGAACCACTTTTGCCGCTCCCACTGAGCGCCGTCGTTGCCGAAGACCATCCACGTGCAGGGGGCCTTGCCGGGCCGCAACCAGGACGTGTTCGGCCCTTCGGGAAACAGCGCCGGGTCCGGCGGCTCATTCAGGGCGGCGATGACGTCGCTGTTGACCAGGCCGTTGAGGTCACGGCACAGCACGATCACCCGCCAGGGGGACACGATTTCGCCCACGTGCGTCCACCCTTCGGGATCGTCCTCGAAGGCGGCGCGGAACCGGCCCCCGCCTTCGGGTCGGAGCGTGAGGCCGCTGTAGCGGAACAGCGCCGCTTCGGAGATCAGCCCGTAGGTGCCGTCGGGGTACACGACCGTCACCGGCGGGCCGAGGTGGGTGGGGCGGGTCTGTCCGTCCACCGTTTCCTCGAGCAGCACCGCGTCGGCGCGCACGGCGTGGTATTCCCCTTCGTAGTCGTCGGTGTCGGTCTGCACCCACAACGTGGCCGCGGGCGGCACGTGCCAGGTCGTGGTCTCGCCCCGGAGATGGCGCGGACCCTCGCCCGGCACGCGGTAGCGGAAGGCGGCACCGTCGTTGAACACCCGCACCTCCAGCGTCCAGGCCGGTGCGCCGTCGGTGGGGCGCATCGGGATGATGGCCGCGGTGCAATGGTTGGTGGCCTGCGCTTTCCCGCCGCGCCAGGGGAACGTTTCCCACACCTGCCGGGTCGTGGCGGGGTCCGGCTCCCCCCCCGCGCCGAGGTCGCGGCCGCCCACGACCACGCCGAGCCGGCCCGGTGCAAGCCGTTCCCCGTTGAAGGCGTCCACGGTGTAAATCAAGTGGCCGGCCGCGTCGGCTTCGACCCGGAAACGCACCGCCGCATCCGGGCTGCGGATGTCCACCGGTTCACCGCCCCGCGCCATCGCGCTCCCCAGGGCGGCTCCCACGAGCAAGAAAACCAAGCCGCGCATCAGCCGGGTATCGCTCGCCGCCCGGCCGGTGTCAACGTCGCTTATCCCCGGCCGTTCCCCCACCGCGGCGGGCCATTTCGCGCGTTGCCGGGCCGGGGGCGTTGCGCCTACCCTGCCCACCATGAAGTACACCTACGAGGAACTGGCGGGCATGGTGGACCATTCGCTGCTCCACCCCACCCTCACCGACGCCGAGTTGGACGAGGGCTGCCGCCTGGCCGCGCGTTACCGGGTCGCCTCGGTCTGCATCAAACCCTACGCCGTGCGCCGCGCCGCCGAACTGCTCCGCGGCACCGGCGTGCGCGTGGGCTGCGTGGTCGGCTTCCCGCACGGCAGCGCCACCACCGAGGTCAAACGCTACGAGAGCGAAGTCGCCTGCCGCGACGGCGCCGAGGAAATTGACATGGTCCTCAACCTCGGCAAGGCCCTCTCCGGCGACTGGGACTACGTCGAACAGGACATCCGCGCCGTGTGCGAGGAAGCCCACCGCCACGGCGCCCGGGTCAAGGTCATCCTCGAAACCGACTACCTCGCCCAGGGCGGCGCCGGCCTGAGCGGCGACGACCTCAAGCGCCGGCTCTGCCAGATTTGCGAACGCGCCGGCGCCGACTGGGTCAAGACCAGCACCGGCTACGGCTTCGTGAAACAACCCGACGGCACCTACAACTACCGCGGCGCCACCGCACACGACCTGGCCCTGATGCGCGCCGCCTGCTCGCCGCGCGTACAGGTCAAGGCCGCCGGCGGCGTGCGCGACCTGGATGGGCTCATCAAGGTACGCGACCTGGGCGCCAGCCGCTGCGGCGCCAGCGCCACCGCCGCCATCCTCGAGGAATACCGCCGCCGCGCGGCCGCCGAACGCTCCGGCAACCCGCCCCCGGCAACCGCGGGCGCGGCGCACCTCGGCACGGGCGGTTACTGAACTCCGCCGGGGCGCCGGCCCACGACCCTGCTCACGACCATGCCGACTCCGCTTGTCCTGCCGACCATGAACGAAACCACTCGCTACCTCCAGTCGGTCTCCGATGCCCGCCCCATCGAGGTGGCCACGCTGGTCAACTGCCTGCTGATTGACGCCGTCCGCGCCGAGGCCAGCGACATCCACATCGAGCCGTGGGAAAGCACCATCGTCGTGCGCCTGCGCCTGGCCGGCGTGCTCCAGGAACTGGCCCACCTGCCCCTGGACCTCATGGACAAGCTGGCCGGCCGCATCAAGGTCATGGCCAATCTGATCTCCTACCAGACCGACCTGCCCCAGGAAGGCCACGTCCCCGCCAGCCCCGAACTGGGCGGCGTTGAACTGCGCGTCTCGGTCTTCCCCACCGTGCGCGGGGAAAAAATCGTCGTCCGCATCTTCGACCCGCGGAACCGCAGCTTTGACCTGGCCGGCCTGGGCTTCGAAGAGGACACGCTCCACACCTTGGTGCGGCTGCTGGCGAAGCCCAACGGCCTGATCCTGCTCACCGGCCCCACCGGCTCGGGCAAGACCACCGCCATCTACGCCGCCCTCACCCACCTGGTCAACCGGTACGGACCCACCATCTCGATCAGCACGGTCGAGGATCCCGTCGAGTTCCACCTCCCCATGGTCAGCCAGGCGCAGATCAACCCCCACAAGGAATTCACCTATCCCCGCGCCCTGCGCTCGCTCATGCGCCAGGACCCGCAGGTAATCATGATCGGCGAAATCCGCGACCCCGAGACCGCCGCCATCGCCGTCCAGGCCGGTCTGACCGGTCACCTGGTCATCAGCACCATCCACGCCGGCAGCACCGCCGGGGTCTTTGCCCGGCTCATCAACATGGACATCGAACCGTTCCTGCTGGCCTCGGCCCTGAGCGGCGTACTCGGCCTGCGCCTGATCCGGACCGTCTGCCCCCACTGCGCCCAGGCGGTCGAACCGGACTCCGCCCTCCAAAAGGCCGTTCCCCCGGAAGCCCTGGCCCAGGCCGCGCTGCGCCGCGGCAGCGGCTGCCCTGCCTGCCTGAACACCGGCTACAACGGCCGCTCGGCCCTCACCGAAATGCTCGTGGTGGACGAGGTCCTGCGCGAGGCCATCCTCCAAAAAATGCCCACCCGCTCGCTCCAGCAGGTGGCCATCCAACAGGGTATGCCCACCCTCTGGCAAAACGGCCTGCGCCGTGTCCTCAAGGGCGAAACCACCTTCGAGGAAATCCTCCGCGTCCTGGCCGCGGACTTCTGAGCCGCTCCGCCATGCTTGCCCTCCTGCTGGCCGGCCTGACCGGTGTGAGCCTGGCCCTGCTCCTCTGGCAATGGTGGGAAGGGGCCCGCTGCCCCCTGGACCCGCCCTCTCATCCCGACACGTCCGCCCCGGCGTTGACCCTGCTCAAACCGCTCAAAGGTGCCGACGCCGAGACCGAAACCTGCCTGCGCTCCTGGTTGATGCAGGATTACCCCGGCCCGGTGCAGGTGCTCTTCGCCGTCGCGGCCGAAACCGACCCCGCCGCGGTGGTGGTGCGGCAACTGTTGACCGAGTTCCCCGCCGCGGACGCCCACCTGATCATCTGTCCCGCCCGGCTCGGTCCCAACTCCAAGGTCTCGAAACTGGTGCAGCTCGAATCCCGCGTCCGCCATGACCTGCTGGTGGTCAGTGACGCGGATGTGGCCGTGCCGCGCGATTTCCTCCGACGCCTGGTCCGGCCCTTTACCGCGCCGGAGCCGCCAGGGCTGGCCTGCACCTTCTACCAACTCGCCAATCCGGCCACCGCCGCCATGCATGCCGAGGCGCTGGCCGTGAACGCGGATTTCTGGACCAGCGTCCTCCAGGCGCGGCGGCTGGGTCCGATGCGCTTTGCCCTGGGCGCGGTGATGGCCGTCCGCCGCGACCTGCTGCTCCGGCTCGGCGGCTTCACCGCCCTGGCGCATCACCTGGCCGATGACTACGAGCTGGGCCGGCGCGTGGCCGCCCTGGGCGCCCGCGTGGACCTGGTACCGCTGGTGGCCGCCTGCCGGGAGGCGCCCCGCCACGCGCGCGCGGTGTGGCGGCATCAACTGCGCTGGGCCCGCACCATCTGGCACTGCCAGCCGCTGCCCTTTGCTCTCAGTCTGCTGGCCAACGCCACGCTCTGGCCGCTGTTGTGGCTGATGGCCGCGCCGGGGCGCGTGGCGGCGGTAGGGTTCGCCCTCTGCCTGGGATCGCGCCTGGTCATGGCCGCGCACTGCCAGACCCGGCTGACGCGTTCGCGGCGGCACCTGCCCTGGCTCTGGTGGACGCCCCTGAAGGACCTGCTGGCGGTGGTCCTGTGGGGGCTGGCCTTCTGCGGTCGCACCGTGGAATGGCGGGGCGAACGCTACCGCGTGCACCGGGGCGGCCGGCTGGAGCCGCTCCCACCGCCCTCCGGCGCGGCCGGCGCCGAAGAGCCGGTCGGAGAAAAAAACTTCCGCCCGGCCGCGGCGGCACGGGCGGAAGGGGACGGCCAAACCTGAGCGGATCAGGCCGGTGCCGTCGCCAGCCGGGCGTTGGCGTCCGGGCGACGGCGGGGGGCACGCTTGCGCGCGGCGGCCGGAGGCGGGGTTTCCGCCTCGGCCGGCTGGGGAGCCCGCATCAGGTAACGGGCACAGTTGTCGCACACGCAGAGGTCGTCATCGCGGAGCAGTTTGGCATACACCCCGGAGGGCAGCCGCATCTGACAGCCCGTGCAGACCTCGTGCCGGACCATGGCCACGGCTTTCTTTCCCCGCGCCACGAGCCGGTCGTAATGCCCCAGTATGGGGGTGGGTATTTGCTGGCGCAGGGCCTCGGCCTCGCGCCGGGTCCCCGGCCTGGATGCCCCGGGGCCGAAGTCCAGCTCCTGGAGCCGGACCAACAACTCGATGATTTTCATTCGGGTGACCGGGAGTTCACCGGTTAGGTGCATAGTCCCGCCGGTGCCCCAGCGTGCCAAGCGATTTTTTGTCAGGACACGGTCTGGATTACCTCCGCTTGAAGGACCGGTGCGGTCTTGGGCGCGCACCCGAAACCGGAGCTTGGAGTGCGAACAAACTGGAAATCGCTGGGGCGAGACCGTTTGCCGCAAATCACCGGCCCTCCAGCGCGTTCACCCACCAGAGCGGGGCCTCGCCGGCGGTCGGGTCGTGGCGGTAGGTCTCCCCGCGCTTGTAGAGCGTGGCGGCGCGGATCAGGTAGTCCAGCGGGATGGGGTGGGGACCCTCCGGCCAGGGCTGCCCCCGCTTCCACGCGGCGTCGTAGGCCACCATCTCCTCCAGGGTGATGCGGTGGTCGGGCGGGTTGAAGTCCGCCGGATGACGCGGCGCGGCAGCCGGGTCGCCGGTCAGCGTGGCGGGGTTGCTGGTCACCTGGCCGGCACTGTTGCTGACCACCACGGTATAGTTGCCGGCGTCGCCGGACTGGACGTTGTTCCGACTGCGCGTGGCCCCGGTTTGCCCGGCCAAGGGCTGGCCGTTCTTGCGCCACTGGTAACTCAGCGGCGGCGTGCCGGTGGCCAGGTTTGTGCCGCGATACCGAGTAAGCGCGCTTGAATTGGCAGACAACTTATTGTTGTATGCTCAAGTGCCGCCCGCAACTGCAACGGAGTCGAAGCTTCGATCGGCGATTCGGCGCTCGCTGAAGGCCCAGGGGTTCCGAATCGAGGGAAGGCGGGTGACTTTCCGGGGACGCCGCAACAAGCAGAGCATCCGGAGACGGCATCTTCGGGCGGTCGAAAAGCAAATTGACCGGGCGAGGGGCGTTCTCCAACCCCACGAGGACGATTTGCTGGCTTTCGTGGCGTCCGGGGCCGAGGTGGAACCCGAACGCATTGCTCCGCGCCTCCTGCAGGTCGAGCCGGGCACCGTCGAGTCGAAGCTTTTCCGATATGCCTGCCTCCACTGGAGCATCCCGGTATCCGATGGCTATGGGCGCCGCCTGCGTTTTTTGATTTTCGACGATCACAACGGCAAGCTTTTGGGACTGTTTGGGCTGGGGGACCCGGTCTATTCCACCAAAGCCCGGGATGAATGGGTGGGCTGGAGCGCCGGGGCCAAAGCGGCCCGCCTTTATCACGTCCTGGACGCCTACGTGTTGGGGGCCGTGCCACCGTATTCGCGGTTGCTGGGCGGAAAACTGGTGGCCCTTGCCGCCGTGTGCAATGAAGTGCGGGCGGCCTTCGAGAGGCGGTATGCTGAGCGGCCGTCGCTGATTTCCGGTAAGAGGCGCGAGCCGCATCTGGCCCTCGTGACCACCGCCTCCGCCCTGGGTCGCTCCTCTCTCTACAACCGCGTGAAGTACGGGAACCGGCTGGTCTTTCAGAGCGTCGGGTTCACCGGCGGATGGGGCGAGTTTCATTTTTCCGACGGGGTGTACGAAGCCCTGTCCGCCTTCGCTCGCCAGCAGTGTGTCCCGACGGCCAAACAGGAGCGGTGGGGCCGCGGGTTCAGGAACAGGCGCGAGTTGGTCCGCAAGGCGCTGTCCAGGCTCGGATTCTCTGAAGACATGCTCAACCACGGGATTCAACGGGAGTTGTTCGTGGCCCCGCTGGCGGACAATGCCCGCGAATTTCTGCGCGGGGAGGCCGACGCGCCCCGGTATTTCGATCTTTCCTTCGCGGAAGCTGCCGGGTTCTGGAGGACGCGCTGGTTGCTGCCACGGGCGCAGCGTGACGGGTCGTTCGTGGAGTTTCGCCGGGAGCAGTGGCGACTTTGGAAGAGGGTCTGAGATGGAAGACCAGGTTCCATGCCCGTTCGTTGACCTGCCGGCCGCGCTGGTGGAAGAGGTATTGCAGCGAACTGAAAGCGTGGGGCGGAGCTTGCTACATTCGTTTGAACATGTCCGCAACAAACGCACCTCCTTTCGTGCCCAGTTGCAACAGATCGGAATGCTGCGCCGCGACACCGACCTGCCGTATCCCGACATCCCGACGACATGCGGGATTGATGGCTCCTACGCCGTGGAACGACTGCTGACGAACGACCTGGCTGCTGCCGCTGCGGTCGCAGTGGAAGGATTGACTCCGCCGTCGGAAAAAAGTCTCTGGGAGCAACCACACTACCAGGTCTTCGTTGAAGCCGAGGCGCACAGCGAAGCCACCAACTCCATACTGCGGGGCCTGATGATGACGATGGAACTCGCACTTGCCGTAAAGGCCCCGCACGACGTCGTATTTCTGGACGGCTCGATTACGACGCCGGTCATTTACCTGAACCAATCCCTGATCCAGGCTGGCGAGGCTCCGGCACTGAACGTCAGCCGGCAACTGAACCAGCGAGGCCGAGCAGCACTGGCCGCATGCCTGGAAATTTTCCGCAGCGCTCGGGCCGACAAGTGCTGGGTCTTCTCCCCGAAATATTCGGCGAGGCGCGAAGTCGGCGACCGGCTCGGCTGGCCGGTTGCCTATGACGACCGAGGCCTGCTGACCATGCTTTTGGAGCCCGGGGAGTTCACGGACCCGGTGGGACTGACGAGGCCCGATTCCGAGTGGCATATCCACACCAGTTCGCTCCCAGATGAGCACCGAGAGGAAGCAAAGTGCCTTGAAGAGCGCATCGTTCAAGCTCTTCATGGGGGCGTCGTTCTCTACTACAAACCTCACGCTTGGATGCCAGCCTTGCGCTTAGAGGTGAATCAAGCCGTGGCGGAAAATCCGGCTCGACTGGCGGTGTTGTTGCAAGGAACCAAGCATCAATGCGGCACTCCGGCGATTCTCGAACCGTTCCCCTTATACATGGCGGACCGGATGGTGAAGTCGCTCGCCCGCGCTGTCCCGGCTTTCCGCCAGTCGGCCACGCAGCGAGTCGCAGAGAATTACACTGGTAATCTGGACGATGTTTTCTATGGGATGTACGGCTTCCGGACCGACGCGGGCCGATAGACGATCCATGGACACCAAGAACAAGTTGGAGCAACTAATTGACACGGTTGAGCGCATCGGCGTGCTTGGCTCGCCATCCAGTACAGGTGAGCTGTCGTTGGACATCCTGGGCACCGCTGTCGGGCGGAAGCTGGTCGGAGAGTTGGCGCTCTTTCGTTTTCTTCAAGACACTGCCCCACACTATGCGCTGGGGCAAATCACCGAGGTGAAGCTGCGCAACATCTGGCATGAAGACCCCACCATGCGCAGCCTCATCCGCCAGCGCGGGCGCGTGGACGCCGTGAGCGAGCGGCAGGATACCCACCAGGGCGAGATGATGGTGAGCGCCGTGTTCGCGCACGGAGCCAAGAGCTATGAGCCGAGCATCCTCGGTACGGTACCCTCTACGGGTACGCCCATCCACTTGGTCAACGACGAAGTGCTTGACGAACTGCTTTCACCGTACCGGCAACAGCTTTTCTCCCTCGGCCACGTCTATGGCTCAAAGCCGCGTCTGCCACTCTGGTTCAAACATTTCGACCCGGGCCCGGACGGCGCAGGCGAAGCGTACCACATTGGCATCTTCGGCAAGACAGGCTCCGGCAAATCAGTGCTCGCGAAGATGGTGCTAACGGCTTATGCTCGTTATCCGCAGATGGCGCTCCTGGTCATCGACCCGCAGGGCGAGTTTGGCAGGGACGTTCGTGGACAACATTCAGGCGAGTTTCAATTGCCGCTTGGTGTCATTTTGAGGGCACTTGACAAGCGCGCGTTCGTCATGAGCGTGCGCAACCTCGTGCTCGACACCTGGGTCTTGTTCGAGCAGAT
Source organism: Verrucomicrobiales bacterium (assembly GCA_037439785.1). Lineage (GTDB taxonomy): Bacteria > Verrucomicrobiota > Verrucomicrobiia > Limisphaerales > J093 > DSVZ01. The sequence continues at coordinate 31,153 of JBBIVJ010000016.1, forward strand.
CCTCTTCGAGTCCCTGTTCTTCGAGCGGCTGAGCATCCCACGCGGCGAGAACCGACAGCTAGCCTGCGAGATTCTGTCCGAGAAACTCCAGAAATCAGATATCCGACTCTGTAAACTGCACACTCGCCCGGCTTTCGACAGGGCGTGGGGGTTGCTCAAGGACGAGCGCGTGCAAAAGAATTTCTACCGCACCGAGGCTTCCCGCGGCCGCTTCCAATCCATGCTCGATGAGGCCAGCCCAGACGAGTTCTACCGGGAATATTGGTCACCGGTGACCGAGCTGTTCCGGGAGGACCGCGAGCGCGCACGAACTGTGGAAAAGGCCCTCGACTGGCTTCTCGCGGCAAAGCATGAAAATCGTCCGGTACTCGTGGTGGACCTCTCCAGGGAGCAGGCCCAAGGAGTTTTTTGGACCGACAAGATTCAGGCGTTGGTCATCAAGCGCCTCCTGCTTGGTGTCACGCAGGCTGCCGAACAGTCATACAAAGAAAACAAGGGCCTCAATACGCTCGTCGTCATAGACGAAGCGCATCGGCTGGCACCACGCGATATCCCACCCGAGGAGGAGGAGGCCAAGGCCGTCCGGAGTACCCTTATCGATGCTGTCCGAACCACCCGCAAATATGGCCTGGGTTGGCTGTTCATCAGCCAGACCCTCTCCAGCCTCCACTCGGAAATCCTCAACCAACTCCGCATTTCGTTCTTTGGTTTCGGACTGGCGCTCGGCAACGAGTACCAAGCCCTCAGCCAACTGGTCGGCGGCAAGAGCCGGGCGATCGAACTCTATCGGCTGTTCCGCGACCCGCACAGTTCATTCGATACTGCCTCACGCCAATACAGCTTCATGACCATTGGACCAGTCAGCCCGTTGTCGTTCGCGGGCACGCCGCTTTTCCTCAATGCCTTCAACACGGTCGAGGAATTCATGGAAGTGAACGGTCTGAAGACCACAAACGGATGACGCTGCGCGGTGGCGGGGGCAGCCGGGAAGTCGCACCTGCCCAATAAGCCTGACGGATGTGGCGTGAGGCGCTCACTGCCCCTTGAACATCCTCTGGGGGTGGTATTGCAGAAATTCCCGATTCGGCGGAGCGGCTTCTTGCGGCAGCGAGAGCGGTTTTCCGGAATGAACGACAAAAGCCTGCTCGAGGGCAGGCTGCGGAAGGTAGGCTTTAAGTTGCCGGCTTAAGACCAGCCGGAACTCGTTGTCGAAAGTGATGAGGCCTTGGTCAAAGGCCACATCGTGGAGGCGAGACAGGCACAGACCGGTCTGCGGATTCAAACTTACGTCCGAGCCCTCGCTCCAAAGGAGAATGTGGCCTGCGACCAGCAGATGTCGGACTCGACTATTTGAAAGACTTGTAAAACAGCAGCGCCCGCCCGCTCCGCCAGAACAGCCGGGGCTACACCCGCGCCCCGACCAGCACGTCCAGCAAGCCGTCGCCGTTGACGTCCCCTGCCGGCACGGCAAAGCCGAACGGGCCGGCCGGCAGATCATTCTGGAGGGACCAGACGCCCTCGGCGGCCGCGCCCAGGCCCAGCCCCAGGCTCGCAAAGGTCCGGAGCAGGCAGCGCCACTGTGCCGGCAACCGGGCAGCCGGGAAACGCCCCCCAACCGCACGCGCCCTGACCGGACAGGACCGGCGGTCCCTCGATTCCCCCCGGCTGGGCATCTGGCGGCGGTTGCGCATGGGAAGTGTTGGGGGAATAAAGGGGCCGCCCCCGCCGTTGTCAACTTGGCCGGGGAGAAGCCCAATGCTTCGCCCGCGGGCGGCTTCCTTGAGTCCGGTTTCCGAAGCTGGAGAGCACGCCCGGCCGTGGGTGTTGCCGGACGTGCCTCGCGGCCAGTCCTTCGAGGGCTCAGCTCGCAGGCTGAAGGGCACGCGATTGGGGGCGCCCGGGGTTTTCCGCGCGGCGCGGAAAACCGCGCCCGAGGCGGGCGCGCTCCCGGTGGAGCTTCGGAGTTCGGGTTGAGTCCGGCCGGCTGGCCACCGCAGGCCAGAGGCCTGCACCACAAGGAGGAGGTCGAAGGTCGGTGGCCGGCTGCACCGCTCGCTGGCCGGAGCCGGCACAAAACTGAAACTCCGAAGCTCCGAAACACCGGGCTGCTGGCGCCACAGTCTTCCGGCGGGTCCTGTCGGTCGAGGCCGGAGCCGGGGTAAAACCCCGGCCGTTCAGGGCAGGAGCAGGAGCCGGTAAATCTTGAACGGCGCCGGCCCGCCGGTCTGCGAACCGTCGTCGAAGAAGTGGTAGTTGCCGTCGGCGGACGTGATCTCTCCCGCCACGACCTGCCACGGGATGGGCCCCGCGGGCGGGAGGGTGGTGGCGTACTGGACCTGGAAACGCAGGCCGGGCGGGGCGGTCCAGCGGATGGTGACGCCCGCCGCGTCCACCTCGACCAGCGGGTTGAGGCGGATTTCGCCGGTGGCCTCCAGGGGCAGGCTGACCACGCGCACCTCGTAGGTGACCGAGAACAGCGAGTTGTTGAAAACGCCCAGGTACCACGGTCCCGGCGCGAGCGGCACCGGCACCATGGCGGGGTCCACCGTCACCGTGTCGGGAAGCAGGTCGGGGTTGACGCTGAAGTAGTCGAAGGTGGAGAGGTCGGGCAAATCACCGCGCCGGACCAGGAGGTCGGCGTTTTCATTCAGCGGGCGGACCTCGAAGGTGACGTTCGTGGCCGCCGGCGGCACGTTGAAGGTGAAGTAATCGAGCGTCGGTGTGGCGCCGGGTTCGTCCGCGGCGAGGGTGATCCGCAGCGGTACGTTGTTAGCCAGGGCCCGGACGATCGACCCGACGGGCGGGTAGGAGGCGGTGATGCCGAAGGAGACGGGATTGACCTCGAGGTTGTACACGGCCAGAAACCAATCGCCCACCAGGCTGGGACGGGTGTCGTTGGTCCGGATGACCAGCCGGGCCGGCAGGTCGGGAGCGCCGCGATCGAGGAAATCGAAGTCGCGTCGTGACGGCTTGTCCCCGAGCCGGGCCAGCAGTTCCGCCCGGCCGCTCAGCTCGGTCAGGTCGAACTGCACGGCGGGTCGCGGGCCCACGGCGGTGAAGCGGAAGAACAGGCGGCTCAGTTCGCCGGGCGCCACGGACTCGAAGACCTTCACCCCTTCCTGCAGATCAAGGACGCGGTCGGTGACATTGGTGTATTCGAGGACGCGGATGCGGTAGGTGACCGCCTGGGTGTGGACGTTCTGCACGCCCAGGTACCAGGTGCCGGCGCTCAACGGCACGGGCAGGGAGTCCTGGGTGACGAGAAGGATTTCGGGCTCGGTGCCGGGGTTGAGGCTGGCGTAATCGAAGACCTGGGGCGTGGGCAGGGGATCGGGCACCGGCGCGGCCTTGCGGAGGTAGAGGTGGACGTCGCCATTGGTGGGATAGAGCTCGAAGGAGGCCGCCACGGCGCTGGTGCTGACCACGTACTTGAAGTACTGGAGCGCGCTGCCGGCAGGGATGTTGGTCAACAGGGTCTGTCCCGGCGCCAGCTGGGGCACGCCGGGGACGTCCCCGGTCAGGCGGTCAAAGTCCACCTGGAGGGTGAAGTCGGTGGTAGCGGTGCGGTTGGTCAGGGCCAGGAAATACCGCCGGCCGGGCTGGAGGGTGGGCCGGGCGCCCGCGGCCACGGGCTGACGGCCGGCATCCAGAATCTGGAGGCCGTTGGTGAAGAGGACGGCGTGGGCGTCAGTGACGTTGGTGAGGAGGAGGTGATCCTCGGCGGAGTTGCCGTAGGTGGGAAGACCCAGTTGGTTGAACCACAAGTCCAGGCCGCTGGTGGCGCGCAGGCTGTTGGTGGCGCGGGTGGCCTCGGGCGGCACATCCACCAGGAAATACGCCGCCCGGCCCGCGGGCAGGGAGTTGGTGTAAGGCACGCCGTTGGTGAGGCGGATGGCGGGGACGGCCACCGGGGCGAAAGTGAACTGGAGCTGCCAGCGCAGGAAGGCCCGGTCCAGGTCGTTGGTGGCGCCCACGCGGCGGTCCACCACCTCGAGTTTCCACTCGCCCAGGGCGCTCTGGCCGATGAAGGGCTTGAGCGGCTCCTCGGGCAGGAAGGTGGTGGCGGGCAGCTCGAGCAGGGCCAAGGTGTCCAGCATGGCCCCCGGTTCGAGGCCGGACACTTCGATCAGGGTGTTGGTGGAGAGGGCCTGGAAGGTCAGGCCGTTGGTCTGCCAGTAGGGCTCGGAGATGAACAGCGCCGTGGCCCCGCCGGCGAGGCGGATTTGCGTCTGCGGCCGGCCCGGCGGGCGGGCCTTGCCGAGCGAATCGAGGAGGTAGATGGAGCGGATTTCCTCCGCCTCGAGGGCGCGACGGTACAAGGTGACTTCATCCAGGCGGCCCTGGAAGGTGCTCCGGCCCACGAACAGGGCACCGGTATTCACGGCGTTGCTCAGGGAGCCGGTGATCACCTTGACGCGGCGCTGCTCGCCGTCCACGTAGAGGCCGAGTTCGACCTGGTTGGAGGGCATCTGGCGGTAGGTGGCGGCCACGTGGTGAAACACACCGACCGACGGCGGCGGCGCCAGGCGCACGCCCTCGATGCCACTGGCCAGGTCGGAGCCCCCGCCAACCACGGTGGGATCGTTGAAGCCGGCATCCAAGCCGACGTCCGAGAGGTCCACGCGGAAATTCTGCGCCAGCCCACCGACCTTGTAGATCAGGCTGCTGCCCAGCGGCGGGTAGCTGTCCGAGTGATACCAGAACTCGAGGGTCAGTTGGTCGGCAAAATCCAGGGTGGGGCTGTCGGGCACGCGCATGTAGCCGGCATTGGTGAGGCCAAAGGCGTCCCCCACCTTGCCCGGCAGGTAGCCCAGACCGGCGAAGGCGATGCCGTGGTGGGTCCCCACCAGGTCGGTGGTGTTGAAGTCGCCGTCCCACCAGCTCACCGCGTCCGCGGGCAGGGGCTGGAGCCGGTGCGCCCATAGCAGGCGGTAAGTGCGTCCCGGCAGGGTGGTCAGGTTGGTGACCAGCGTGCCGTCGCGCAGGACCAGGAGGTTGGTGCCGGTGTGTGCCAGTTCGGGCGCCCGCAACACCGCCGGCCGGCCGCCGGTGACCGTCCAGCCGTCGAAGACCTGGGTGTTGGTCAGGAGGGTGACGGCCCCGCCCACGGCCCCCTCGAATCCGCTGATGAAGCGGTTGGTCGAGCGGCCGGTCGGCGCGGTGTCCGGCTCGGCGAACTTGATCGGGATGACCGTGCGATTGGTGTCGTCGGTCAACGTCAGGTACACCGTGTTGGTGAGGAAGCCGTTGGTGCGGATGAGCCCCTGGACGGCGGCTTCGAGGACGTGGTTCGAGCCGGCGCGGTCGCGCAGGTTGACGTAGAGGCGGCCGAAGGGGGCGTTGGTGTCGCTGCCCGGCCGGAAGCCGAACTCGACGCCCAGGCGGTTGGTGCCGTCGCCCCAAGCGGCCAGGACACGGTTGGTGCTCAGGTCGGCGGGATTGACCCAGGCATCGAGGGTGAAGCCGTCACCCAGGCCCACATCCAGCCTGGACTGGTTGGTGATGACCACGCGGTCGCCCTCCGCGGCGAAGTCCAGGGCCAGGCCGAAGCGGCCGGGGACAAAGGTCGGGCCCTCGATGCGGGCGGGGTTGTTGGTCTGGGTGTCGTCGCCGTGGCCGTCGAAACTCCAGCGGCTGACCAGGGCGTTGGTGGGTTTGGCTGCACCGCCGAACAGGTAAATGCCCAGCAGCTCCGGCGCGCTGAGCGCCCGCGCGTAGAGGTCCACCTCGTCCAACTGGCCGAGGTACTGGGCGGGGTCGCCGCCGGCCAGCGGGGCCCGCCCCAGAAACAGCCGGTCGCGCGTGTCCGGCACGATGGGGCCCAGGTCGCGCTGCGCCTGGACGGTGCCGTCCAGGTAGAGGGTGGCCCGGCCGACCCCGGCGTCGTAGGTCACGGCCACGTGGTGGAAGTTGGTGGTGACCTCGTCGTAGCCGAGGGTGGTGCGGTTGGTGGCGCCGCGGTTTTCCAGCACGACGGTGCGAGTGCCCTGCGGGCTGATGAGGTGGAAGGCCAGGTCGGACATCCGCGGGTGGCTGGCCCGCAAGCCCACGTTCACCTCCGCCACGGCGCGGGCATCGGCCACAAAGTTGGTGAACACCAGGCGCACATCGTCCCGGAAGGGGACGCTGCTGGTGGCGGTGACCTCGGCCTGCAGCCGCCCGGCCAGGTCGCGCTCGATCAGGGCGCGGATGTAGAAGGTGGTGGCCACGGCGTTGGGGTTGAAGACGCCGACGAAGTACCGCCCCGGCCGCAGCGGCGGCACGTCGGTGGGGCCCACGGTCAGCTCACCGGACGGCGGCGGGATGCGGGCGCTCTTGTCGAACTCGGTGAGGGTCGGGGGGAAGTCGTAGCGGACAAAGACGTCCACCGGCAGCGTCATCTGACTGAGCAGGATGCGGAGCAGCGAGGCGTCCGCGGGAACGTCCACGTAAAAGATGTCAAACTGGTTGGGCAGCAGGGTGACGAACGTCCCCCCCAGCAGGTCGCGGGCGGGGAACAGGCGCAGGCTCAGGGACTCGACCCGGCCGGTGTGGCCCAGTGCATTGTCCACCATCGTGAACTGCCACACGCCCTCGGCGCGGCTGCCGATGAAGTCCACCAGGCTGCCGGGGCCGTCGGTGCGGCGGGCCAGCGGTTCGATGGCGTTGCCGGTGTCGTCATAGACCGCGCGGAACACGCCGTTGGAGGCCGGCGGGAGGGGGCTGTGGTTGTTCAATACGGCGAAGCGGCCCGCGTGGCTGAGGTTGCCCCAGAGGTCCCCGGCCTCCTCGTGGATGAAGTCCTGGTACACCAACACCCGGCCCACGGTCATCGGGTACACGCCCACGCCGAACATCAGGGCCGCGCCGGGGGCCTCCGGGGCGCCATCCGGAATGACCCGCGGCGCCGGCCGGGCATACATGAGGTAGCTGCCGTCGGGCAGCAGGTTGCCAAAGGGCTGGTCGCTGGACAGGCCGATCAGACCGTACTCCGCGGTCATCTGGTCCTCGGCCTTGACGCCGACATAGAAGACCTCGCCAGGGGCGGCGTCCTCGAAGGCGACCATTTCGGTGCCGCCCCGGTCAAGGGAACGCGCGGCGGCGGCCAGCGCGGCGGGGTCGAGGTTCAGGAGGTTCGAGTTGCCCCGGCTGACGTACAGGTCAATGTCCCCTTCGCCGGCGGCGCGCGGCACGGAAAGGTTGGGCGGAGTGAAGGTCAGGAAGGCGACGTACGGTCCGAAGTTGGTTTCCCCGCCGGTGAGGTTCGGGTCGAAGGCGTTGGTGAAGACGTAGAAATGCCACTGGTTGGTGGTGCCGGCCGGGCCGCCGACCAGGGGTGAGTGGGCACCGGTGCGCTGGTAAAGCAGGGGCACGCCGTTGGTGATGAGGGTCAGTTCGGTGCGGTTGGTGGCCAGCAGGGGTTGGGGGGTGAATTTGAGGGCATTGGTGCCGCCCACCGACACCACCAGGGCATAGTCCTGGACGATGTCGTTGGTGTGGGCGGTGACGGCGTTGACGTTCACCCGCCGGGCGGTGACGTAGATCGTGTAGTTGGTGTCCAGCGGCCGGCGGAGAAAGACGTTCTCGACGTTGTTGACGCTGTCCCAGACCTGCTCGGCGAGGTTGGTGCTGGCCGGCGGGTTGTAGTCGCTGGAGGCCGGGATGTCGTTGCCGAGGAACAGCTCGCCGGTGACCCGGTTCGAGACCACCAGGTCCAGGTCGTTGACCAGCTTGATGGCGGCGGCCGGGTTGGCGGGCGGGTCGGTCCAGACCAGAGTAACCCGCAAATCCGACTGGAGAGCGTTGGTGGAAAGCTCCAGGTCGTAGGCGTGGGTCTGACCGGTGGCCAGGGCGTTGGTGGGGCTCTGGTCCACCCAGCGCACCGGCCACTGCTCGGGGTCGTCCAGGGCGTTGGTCAGGCCGGCGGGGAAGATGTTGGTGAGGGTGGGCAGCCCCCAACCCTGGTAATTGATCTGGGAGCGGACCTCGAGGTTGTACTGCGGGCCGAGCGAGCGGGCGCCATTGATGAGGAGCGCCTTCAGCAGGGCGGGGCTGTAGGACCGTTCCAGGCGCTGCTCGAAAAACTCCTGCATCAGGGCCAGCAGGCCGCTGACCGCCGCCGCCGCCGGGCTGGTGCCCGACAGATACCGGTAGTGCGGTTCGAGGGGCTGGTTGATCCGCGTCAACAGGGCCAGCAGTTCCGGGGTGATGGTTTCCACTTCCAGCCGCACCCGCAGGATGAAGCGCACCGGAGCGGGGGTGGGGTTGACGATCTGATAGAACCAGGCGCCCTCGGCGGGGGCGTCAATCACGGCATTGGTCACGCCCACCAGGTCCGCCGGCGGGACGGGATCGGCCCCCGCGCGGGCGTAAATCTCCAGCGGCGGGAAGGGCACGGGCGAGTCGGGGGCGGGCAGGGTGCTCAGGGTCAGGCGATGGGTGCGCGCGGGGACCAGCAGGCTGTAGCGGTTGGGCTCGCCGGGCAGGACCAGCTGGTTGGTGAAGGTGCGCACCAGGGTGTTGGTGCGTTCCCAGTCCACGGTCCACCCTGTGGCCCGCGGCCCCACCACCAGCACGCCGGGGGCGACCAGGTCCGGCTTGAAGCGACCGCGCTCGCCCTCGACGCCCAGGCCCACGTTGCCGCGGGCGGAAAACGGCGCCACCTCGTCCGGGTTGTCGGCAAAGGCCACCTCGACCTCGTTGGTCTCCACCACGTTGGTGACCACAAACTCGCCCTCGACGATGTTCGTCACCTGGTTGGTCTGCACCACCGTGACGGTGACGGGGCGCAGTTGCTCGACAGCGCCGACGGTGATGACGTTCTTGGCCGTGGCGGGGGTGTGGATGCGCCCCGGAATGCCGCCGCTGCCGCTGTCGTTGCCGTTGCCCTCGTTGCCGGCCGAGAACACAAACAGCAACGGCTGCGCCCCCGGTTCATCCGGCAGGGCGTCGCGCGTGGCCGCGTCGTAGGCCGCGGCCGCGGAGGTGTAATCGTACACCTGGTCGTAGCCCCAACTGTTGTTCGAGACCAGCGCGTTGGTGCGTCCCAGGACGAGGTAGTTGGTGCGTGCCACCTGCTCGACCAGGGCCAGGTCCGACACCGGTACGGCGGCGCGGTCCAGGTAGGCGGCCAGTACCTTTGCTGCCGGGGCCAGGCCGCGGAAGCTGGCATTGGTGAGCGACCCCGGCGGCACGTTGGTGCCGGTGGGCCCGTGCTCGCCCGTGCCGGCAATCAGGCCGGCCAGGAAGGTGCCGTGACCGTCACGGTCCTGGAGGGCGCCGGGGTCCAGGCCGAAGACCCGCCCGGGCAGGTCCGGATGGCTGGCGTCCACGCCGCTGTCATTGAGGTTCACCCACACGTTCGAGCCGGTCAGGCCGAGGTATTGGTTGGTGTCCACCGTGTCCGCCGCCACCGCCAGCCGCTCGCGGATCAGGTCGCTGGCGAACACCCGGGGGGCGGCGGGTTCGACGGCCTGCACGCCCGGCAACGCCGCCAGCGCGGCCAGCGGCGCCGGCCCCGGCCGCAGAATCCACTGCGGCTCCCGGGCCGGGCCGACCTGGGCCAACCCTTCCGCCTCGAGACGGGCGCCCAGTTGCTGCAAGGCCTGACGGACCACGTCGCGGTCCTCCGCAAAGGCGGTCACTGCCAGGAGCTGATCCGGGCGCAACGACTCGCCCGCCAGGGCCGGGCCGAGCAGGCTGGCATGAACCTTGAAATACGGGGCAAAGGGGAGCAGCGCCTGCGCGCGGGAAGCCAGCCGGCCCGCCCCGTCGGCCGAGAGCCGGACCAGCCAGGCCTGGTTGGGAATGTAAGAGACCACGCGGCCGCCCGCGTCGCGGACCGCAGCATGGAAAGCCGGCGTTTCGGCCGGGCCTACCTGGACGATGTAGGCGCCCGGCTCGGGGCCGGCCTGCCAGCCGTCCGGCACGCTCAAAGGCACGGGGCTGGCGGTGTCCACCAGGGCATTGGCCAGGAGGATGGCATGGTCGCTGCGGAGCAGGGCCGCCAGAGGTTGGTCGGTGTTCCGCAAGCGGTGGGGAAGTTCGGGGTCGGCAAAGTGCGGACGGCCGGCCATTTGGCGTTGGAGATCGGCCAGGCGGGTGTGCAGATGCCAGCCGGGAGCCCGGGCTCCGGGGCGGGCCACGGCGTCGGTGGTCACGGCGTTGGTCGCCGCCGGCGGGGTGGGCGCGGGCGGGGGGCGGCGACGGTCGCCCTCGCGCCAGCACCACAGGGCGGCGAGGAAGGCCAGAACACTGAGGGTGGACCAAAAACGTGTTGTCATACCCCGGTGGAGCACGAGCTACTGGGTGGGGAGCTCCTGATAGCTTTCGATGACGGCCCGCGGGGCCACGGGCGGGCCTTCAATGCGGATGACGGCGCGGGCGGCGTATTCGGCGGTGATCTGGTAGTTGGTGCAGAGGCGATTGAACGGGCCGGCCGCCAGGTAAAGGGAGTTGGGGGCCTCGCGCAGCGCCTGGCCGAAGGCATAGACCACGAAGCGGGGTTCGTCGGCCCGGAGCAGGGAAAGAATTTGTTGCGGGATGCGTTCGAGCACGGCGTCGGTGACCAGGTTGCTGGGGTTCAGGAAGGGCGAGGCGACGGTCAGTTCGGGCGTGGCCAGGATGCGGCCCAGGCGGTTGAACACGGGGATGCTTTGCTGGTTGGCCGTCACCTCCATCTGCCGGGTGCGGTTGATGCCCTCGACGATGCGGCGCAGTTGGGGGTAGTGGGTAAGGCCGGCTGCCGCATCGGGCTGGAGGATCAGCTCGCGGAACTCGGGCGGGATGCCGGGCGGGGCGGTGGCCGGGGTGAGGTTGGTCAGCACGGAGACCCCGCTCAGCACGGCCGACCAGGCCGCGAGTTCGGACTGGTTGACCGAGAGCAGGCCGCGGGCGGCGTTGTCGTTGGGGGCCACCGTGAAGGCGTCCACCAGCAGCCAGTCGTTGGTGGGGTGGGTGCCGGTATTGCCCGCCCAGCGCAACCACTGGCGGGGCGGGAGGACGCCGGCCTTGAGGTACACCGTCTGCCAGGGGGTGCCGCGGTGGACCCGGCCGATCCAGCCCAGGTTGGGGAATGGGTTGGTGGGAAAGTCCCAGTCGTCAGGCCGGTAGATATTGGGGTCCTTGAGCCGGTTGTCGTAGGCGTGGAGCGAGGGGGTGAGCCGGGGGTTGTCGCCCCAGGGCGAGTAACGCTCGTTGAGCAGGCCGAGGTTGGAGTTGGTGAGGGCGGCCGTGGGCGGGATGGCGAAGCGGACGGTGTTGGTGCGGTTGGGATCATCGGGCCGGTTTTGCGGGTCGAGCAGGTCGCTGACCAGGCAGTGGACCAGCGGGTCGTTGGCCTGCCAGGTGGCGTCCTGGTACACCTTGCGGGTGGGGGAAAAGGGGGCTTGGACGGCGGTGCGGGCGCCCAGCTCGGCGCGGAGGAGCTGGCGGTCGCGTTCGCTGGTGTACACCAGCGGGGTCAGGCCGCAGAAGAGGCGGAAGCGGTCAATGCTCTTGGGTTTGTCCAGCCCCTCGGCGCTCAACTGGCTGTAGCTGCGCCACTGGGCCTCGCTGACCGGGAGGTTGCCCAGGGAAATCTGCATCTGGTTTTCCACGCCCACCATCGGGACGTTGAGGGCGTTGACTCCACCCAGCCGGTTGGTGTCCCAGACGTTGGCCGGTTCGGCCGGCGCGCCCAAGGCGGTGAGCTGGCCGCGGCCGGCCAGTTCGCGGGTGAGGTTCATGACCGCGCGGAGGTTGCCCAGGGTGACGAAGTCCACGATGCGGTTGGCGGTCTCGTCCACCAGGGCACAGAGAAACTGGTTGGTGGCATGGAGGGTCCAGTCGGGCATGTAGAAGCCCAGGCCGGGCTGGAAAGGGGCGTTGGTGCCGGCGGCCGAGAGGCTGGGAGTGGGCACGGGGCGGTAGGCGCCGGCGCTGACCAGGCGAACGGGCTGGAGGACCGGCAGGAGGAACCGGTTGCTGGCCCAGTTGGCGATGGTGAGGTTGGTGTTGTAGGCGACGTTGGTGAGGGCCAGCGGCAGATTGGTCCGCAAGGCATCCACCAGGGCCAGGCTGAAGCGGCCCACCACCCGCACCCGCAGCGGGCGGGGGTAGTTGGTGGCGTAGGCGTTCCAGAGTTCGACGCCGAACTGGTTGGTCACGGTGACCAGGTAGAGGAGGTTGGTCTGGAAGGGCTGGAGGTCCGCCGGGGTGCGCTTGCGGACTTCAAGCTTGCGGGTCAGTTGCGCCACGTTGCGCATGGCGAATTCGTTGAAGTTGGGCAGGCCCTTTTTCACGCCCACCAGAAAGGGCACGTCGTACACCAGGGCGCGGGGCTCGTTGGCCAGGGCGGCGCGGTCGGCGGGCTGCTCGAGGCTGCGCACGGGCAGGAGGCTGGCGTTGAGGAAGGTGGCGTTGGTCACCTCCTCGTAGCCCCGGATGAACACCGCCGGCTCGGGCAGGCCGGAGAGATTGGTGGTGCCGAAGAGCGGCCGCAGCACCGTGGGCAGGTGGGGATAGCCGGTGACGGGCCGGTTGGTGGTGGCGTCGTAGAGGTTGACCGCCAGTTGCAGCAGCCGGTGCAGCCCGGGGGAGTACTCGTTGTAGGGGTAAAGCAGGATGTTGGTCACGGACATGCCCGGCCGCACCAGGGCGTCGCCGATGTAGAAATTGGTGAACAGTGTGTTGCCCACGCGGACGATGTTGGTGCGGCGGGCCGCAACGATCAGGCGGTCGGCGGCGGCCAGGAAAAATTCCAGCGGCGTCCAGGGCACGAAGTTGGTTTCACCGCCGGGGATGCGGTTGTTGTAGTGGAGGTGGACCTTGCCGAGGTTGGCGGGGCTGGATTCGGTGCCGAGCTGGCCCAGCAGCCGGTAGAAGGTGTAGCGGTCGTAGGTGGAGCCCCCGCTCTGCGCCAGCAGCAGGCGGCCGATCCACGACGGCTGCCCTCCGGGGTCGGCGTCCAGGACCTTGTTGGTGTCGAACAGCTCCTGGAAATCCACGTACAGGCGGGGTGCGTCCGCCCCGGGCCAGGGTTGATCAGGTCGGTCGTCGTCCGTGACCAGACCGGTCAGGTTGGTGGCGGTGAAGGCGGGGCCGTCGGTGTAGCCATCCACCCCGTCGAACCGGAAGGCGTCCGCACCCCGGGGGCCGAAGCGGTCGCGCACGCTCAGGAGGTTGGTCAGGGCGCCGGCGTAGCGGTAGCGCAGGAAGCCCAGGGCGTCGCGCGCGGCCTCGCTGGAGCTGGGCAGGGCCAGGCGCGTGGCCGCGTCGAGCACGTAGGTGTAGTTGCGGGTGACGTTGGTGTTGAGGTCGCGCAGGAAGGCGGCCAGGTTCAGCTCCCAGGAACCCACGCCCTGGTTGCGGTAGTAGCCGTCGTCACGCAGCGTGGTGTCGGCGGGCCGCAGGGCGTGGTTGCCGAGGAAGTTCAGGTCCAGGCTCCGGCCGGCCGGTTGCAGCAGGTAGGCCATCCGGCCGACAAAGCGGTTGGTGGGGCTGTGGGGGGCATCAGAATGCTGGAGCACGCCGATCCATTCGAGGTCGCCGACCACGAAGTTGCTCAAGACCGGTTCGCCGTTGCGCCAGGGCAGGCCGTTGGTGTTGACCCAGCGACCGAGGGCATCGAGCACGGGCAGGAGGCCGTTGGACTCGAAGCGACCGTTGCGGTTGAGGTCCAGGTAAAACCGGAAATCCAGCGGCGCGGAGGCGTCGTCCGTGTTGGTGCGGACAAAGACGGGCGGGCGGGGGTCAAAACGCAGGTTGGCGATGTTGCGGACCCAGTAATCCGGGTTGGCGGCCACCGAGCCCGGAGCGCCGCCGGCCACGTAGTCATAATTGACGTTGGTGGCGTTGCGGAGGTCGGCGGGGGCTGGCGGCAGGGCGGGATCAAAGCCGCGGGGGTTGATGAGGTTGGTCGAGACCAGGAACTCGTAGTTGAGCACGTTGCTCGCGGCGAGGATGCGGGCCAGCACCTCGCCCTGGACGCGGGCGATGGCCGCCTCGGCCATGTGCCGGGCACGGGCCTGGTCCTCGACCACGGTCACGGCGGTGCGTTCGCGGCGGCTCACGGCCAGGAAGGTAATGGCCATGAAGGTGACCACCGAGAGCATCACCAGGGTGATCACCAGCACCACGCCGCGTTGGGCGGCGGGCCGCCCGGCCGGGACGGCGGGGACGGGGGACTTCACCAGCGTGGAGCGGAGCAGGTTCATGGCCGGAGGGACGGGGCAGCCTGGAGGGCGGTGGCCTGCCACAGCGGCACCCGCTGGCGGAACAGGTGCACCTGGGCCGCCCGGTTGGAGAGGAAGTTGCGCGCCAGGTCCGAACCGGCCGGCAACTGCCGGTACTGCGCCAGGGCCTCGGGCTCGAGCACGCCCAGCTCGATCTCCAGCGCGGCGGGCAGGGCGTTGCTGCGGAAGATGACGAGGGTTTCGCTGTCCAGCCGGAGGTCGCGCTCCAGCCCCAGGTCCTCGTCCAGGCGGTAGCCGGGGTTGGGGTAATCATTGGTCGCCGCCGCCACGTACCAGTGCCGGTTGGTCCAGCTCAGGGGGTAGCCGAGGGCGTCGTAGGCCTGGACGCGGAAGTGGATGACACCCTCGACCAGCGGGGCGAAGTTGGTGGCCGGGCGGCCGAGGGTGGCCAGGCTCAGCCAGCCGGTGGGCATGAGGCGGTGGGCGTGCGTGAGCGAGTAGCGGGCCAGCGTGCCCACCCCGCCGCGGGCATCGAGCACACGGTACACGGTGCCGGCCATGCGGGTGCCCTCGCGCGAGAACAGGAACAGTTCCTCGAGCACATTGGTCCGCCGGTGGGGGTCCAGATTGAGCCGCTGGACCAGGGGTTGGTAGCCCTGAAAGTCCGCCGGCCGGTTGGTAGTGTAGTACAGGTCGAAGACCTCCGCGGACTGCAGGGCCCGAACCGGCGCCGCTCCCAGGGCCGGGCTGAGGCTGATCAGGAGGTTGGTCTCGGGGGTTTGCCCCGCCGCACTGAGCCGGCGCAGGTCGCGGCTGATCAGCTCGAGGGCGAAGCGCCCGCCTTCGGTGACATCGGTCTGACTCACGTTGGCCCGCAGGGCGCGCTGGGTGGCGCTGAAGATCGCGTACAGGGCGGTCACGATCAGTCCCATGATGCCCACCGCCACCATGAGCTCGGTGAGCGTGAAGGCCCGTGCGGCGCGGCCGGCAATGGAGAGGGGGCGGGTCATGGGGTGGGCCCCGGCAGGGGTTCGAAGGGGCGCAGCCAGTTCAGCTCGCCCAGGCGGCTGTCGTTGGTCTGCCACCGTTCACCGGTGACCAGGGTGCGGTACACCTTGCGGTGGTCGCCCACCTGGAGCCGGTTGTTCATGAAATAGACCGGCCATTCGAAGGTCAGCCGCAGCTCGTACGAGCCGGCCTGCAGGTACTCGGCCTTGCGCACCTGGTCGAAATGCCACCGGCGCTGCTGCTGTTCGTCCGGGGACAGGCCGTGCTCCAGGAAATTGGTCTCTCCCGGTTGGCGGGCGCGGGCCACGGGCAGGGTCAGCAGGGGGATGATTTCGCTGGTCAGGCGGTAGGTGAAGGCAAAGTCGTTGCGCGGGGTCTTCTCGCCGGCCGGCCCGCTGATGGCGCGGACGTAGGCGGTGGTCAGCCGCTTGACCGCGCCGGTCTGCACCAGCAGCGCCGGCTGGGTCAACAGACCGATGATCTCCCGGCCGGTGCGAAAGCCGTTGGTGCCGTCGTAGAGCCGCGGCGGAAGCGACGGGCCGCTGATGGCCAGGGCGTCCACGTGGTTGGTGAGGTAGTCCAGGCCCCAGGCCCCGCCGCGGAGGGCCTCCATCCAGATCGAGGCGTCCTGGTGGATGATGGTGCTTTCGCGGTTGCGCCGCTGCACGTCGAAGCCGGTGGGCAGCACCCCCAGGATGGCGACCAGCGCAAAGGCCACCACCGCGATGCTGATGGCGATTTCCACCATCGTAAACGCGGCCGCCGCACGGCGGCGGGCGGGGGCAGGAACAGGGGGCGCGTTCATCTCCAGGCGGCGGTTTGTTCCCAGGGCCGGTACACGTGGGCCCGGCCGGTGAGCCACTCGATGCGGACCTCCATGCGGTTGGTATCCCCCCGCTCCGCCAGGGCAATGTCCGGCGCGGCCCGGAAGTCGGGTCGGTCCTGACTGTCGCGGGGGTAGAACACGCTGCCGCGGACGAGGGGCAGGGATTCGCCGGCCAGGGCGGGTTCGACGCCGCCCTCGTAGTAGAGGCGGCCCTGGGCATCGAAGGCCACGTACGGCAGGCGCAGTTCCGGACTGTCCGCAGTGGGGAAGGGAAACCAGGTATGCGGCAGGGGGCGGTGGCTGGCGTTGGTCCGCTGGGCGGCCGCCAGCCACAGGTCGCCCAGGTCCACGAAGGCCTGGGGCGCGAACAGCAGGCCCTCGGGCAGCCGTTTCCAATCGGTCAGATAGGTCGGGTTGTCGCGGCCGGGCTGGTCGCCCACGCTGCGGCGGGTGAACAGAGCGTAGGCGGTGTACTGGCCCTCGACAAGGTTGGTGAGTTGGCGCAGGGCCCGGTCCTTCAGGGCGGGGGGATAAAACGCCGGGTTGGCGTTGCGAAGGGTGTCCGCATGGGCGCGCAGGGTGGGCGGCGCCAACACCAGATAGACCACGCGGCGGCCGCTCAGGGCCAGTTGCCGGGCGTAGGCCAGGTCGTCCAGCAATTGCCGGTGGCCGGCCGCGACGGTGTTGGTCTGCGTCAGGGCACGGATGGCCGGCACGCTGATGGCCGCCAACATGCCGATGATGGCCACCACCACCAGCATTTCCAGCAGGGTGAAGGCCCGGGCAGGGGGCGGCGGCCACCGCACCGCATCGCGCAGCCCGGGACGCGCGCCAGGAAAGGAGGTGGAGGCCCGGTTCATGGCCGGTGGGGTTATTGCCAGCTCAGGATGTTGTCCTTGTTCACGCCGGCGTTGGCCTTGATCGCCGCGTCCGCCAGGCCATCCGGTCCCAGTGACCAGACGATGACGTTGGCGCGGACTTCGTAGCGGTTGGGACCGGTGTCGCCGCTGCCCACCGGCGGTCCCAGGCGCAGGCCGTGAAAGCCGATCTCGCCCTGTTGCTGGGAGACCGATTGCATCCGATAAAAGGCATCACGACAGCGGCCGTCGAAGTTCAGGTCCAGAGTGACGATGTAGGGGTTGGCCCAGGGGTCGCGCAGGACGCCGTCGGGGCCAACGCCCCGCGGGGCGGGGAGGGCGGGACGGCCGGGGCCGGGGGGGCGCTGATAGTTCCGGTCCTGAAAGCCATCGAGGAAGTTTTGCTTTTGGGGGTTGAGACGGTGGTCGGCGTTGACGGTCACCGTGCCGTCGGCGAAGCGCTCCATGTCGCGCAGGATGGCCACCAGCTCGGAGTTGTTGTTCTGCCAACCGCCGGTGTTGCCGGTGTTGCCGATGGGCAGCAGGGGTTGCCCGCGGCCGTTGAGGAGGGAGGGGGTCACGCTGTTGCCCGCGCGGGCGGCGGTGCCGTAGGTGAAATCGGGGCAGGTGTCGGTGATCGAGTCCCGCGTCCGCTGGAAGGCCGGCAGGCGCGAGTAGGTGGCCTGGTAGGCGTTGACCGCGCCGGTGAAGGTCTTCATGTCGGCGCGGGTCATGGCCACACGGGCCTTGGTTTTGCTGATGGCAATGGCCGGCAGGATCATGCCGGCCAGCACGCCGATGATGGCGATGACGGTCAGCAGTTCGATGAGGGTGAACCCCCTGCGGCCGGCGGGGGCCAGAGGACGAGGCGCGTTCATGGTCAGGTGTGCGTGCGGGACGGGGCTGTGCCCGAGCTCGGCGGCAAAGTCAAGCGGCCCCGCGCCGGGGCGGGCACGGCGGGGGAGGGTTGCGACAGTGAGCTTGGTGCGGGGCAGGTGCATGACAGGAGGGAGGGGGACGTTACCAGTTGCCGATCAAGCGCAGTTCGTTGGTGCCGTCCACGGTACGGCCGGTGGCCCAGACGGCCCAGAGGTCGAAGGAGGCGGTGTTGTTGGTGGGACGGCTCGAGACGTAATGCCAGGGGTTGATTTCCTGGAGGCGGGGGTCCGTGGTCACGGAGTGCAGAGGGGACAGGCTCAGCAGCTTGCGGGGCCAATCCACCGGGACGGCGAGCAGTTCGATGTCGTTGGCGTTGGGCAGACGGATTTCCCGGCGCTGGCGGGGGGTCAGGTCGCGCAGGTACGAACGGGGTTTTTCCGGGTACACCACCGAGTTGATGAAGCCGCCCAGGCCGAAGGCGCTTTGAATTTCCGCGATGGTAAGCTGCTCGGCGCGGTCGGCGGTGAAATAAACGCTGCCATTGTTGGTGCTGTAGCTGCCCACCAGCTCGTAATAGAGCGGCGCCACGGCCGGGTTGACGTTTCGGCCGTTGCGGGCGTTGTCGGGAGGGTACTGCCCGAGGTCGGACTTGTAGTTCTCGATGGCGGTGACGAGTTTGGCCAGTTCACCCTTGATGGCGGATTCCTTCGCCTTGCGGCTGGCCACCCCGGCCAGACCGGCTCCCAGGGTTGCCAGCAGGGCGATGATGGAAATCACGGTCAGCAATTCGATCAGGGTAAAGGCCGCCCGGGGCGAGCCGCCCGCGGGAGGCAGCCACGCGGTGCCGGCGGTGGGGGGGGCCGGGGGTGAGATCAACGCAGGGTGCATGGGGTGTGGTTTGGGCGCGAAGGGATCAGCGGTCCCGCAACTCGCGCTCGAGTCGTTCACTGAGCCATTGCTTGATCATGCTCTGGTAATTCAGGTACCGGGAGCGGGCCAGGCGCTTGATCCGGGCCAGCATCCGCGGGTCCATCCGCAGGGTGATGGTCACCGATTCGCCGCCTTCACCCGCCGCAGCCACCGCCGCTTCCATCAGCCGGAGGTCCACCCGGGTCTCCGCCCAGAACAACGCTTCCGCTTCTTCGCTGTCAAACAGCGGCACTTCATCCCAGCTCGCAATCACGTTCATGGCCGGATGCTGCCGCAGGGCCGGCGGACTGGTGCGCCGAAGGCTGCATTTACTGGGCCAACATTGGGTTCACCTTCCGCTGATAAAAAAACTCCTCCTCCGGCGTGAACGGGCGCGCGCAAATGACCCGCACCACCCGCCCATTGGTTTTGTACAGGCTGAAGAGTCCGGTCCCGGAGGCCGTGCGACCCAGGTTGAAAAAACGCGCCTGCACAGCGAACCGAGAAGAATCGGGCAACAACCGCACCGCAAAAGGGTCCTCGAAGGACTCCTCAATGTCCCGAGCGGTCAACCCCCCGCTCAACTCGAAGGGCGGATTGTTCCAATCAAACTCCATGGCCGAGCACGTACATTCAAAGCCAATGCATTGTGTTTACATTGTATTTACACCTCGTTGCCGCCGAGTCAACCTGCTTTTTCAATTCCTGCCTTGGAGAGATCGTCTTGATTTTTCAAACCGCCTATCTCCAGTGGTTTGTGCAAGGCAGCTTACCGCCTCCCAGCCAGAAAGGGCTCAAGATGCCGGCGAGCGGCCGCTGGAAGCTGAAAAGCACCGGGCCAAACCTTTAGAGGGGTGGGACGTGTTCCGTACTCCCTTTCAGACGCAGGCTGTAAGCCGCTCGCGGAAAACCTGAGGGAGGTGAGAGGTGTAGCTCTCCACGTCTTTTACCGCCGTGAGCGGGAATTGCTTTTTGCCGGGGCTCCTCCTGGTGACTGCCCGTTGAGGATCCGGTCCAGTTGCTCCTCGTTGAAGGATTGCGGCAGGACTTGGGCGTTGTCCCGGGCGGTGCGGGTCATGGCGATGAGGTCGCGGGGGTGTTTGACGATGTGGGGGGTGAGGAAGATGAGCAGCTCGGTCTTGGAATCCTGGTTGACCTTGCGCCGAAAGGCCGCGCCCAGCAGCGGGATGTCGCCCAGCAGGGGAATCTTGCTCGTGGTGGCCGTCTTGGTGTCCTGCATGAGGCCGCCGATGACCACGGTCTGGCCGTTGGGGGTCACGACCACCGTGTCGGCGGCGCGGCGGTTGATGACGGGGGCGCCCACGCTGTTGGTGCCGGTGGCAATGGGGACGCGCTCATCGGAGAGGTTCGAGATTTCCGGACTGACGATCATCTCGACCAGGTCGTCCGAGGTGATGAAGGGGGTCACGCGCAGGATGATGCCCACGTCCTGGTAGGTGATGCCGTTGATCTGGTTGCCGAAGGTGTCGTAGCGGACGTTGGTGATGAGCGGCACCTGCTGACCCACGGTGATGACCGCCTGCTGGTTGTTGCGGGCCAGGATGGTCGGGCGGGACAGCACCTCCAGCCGGCCTTGTTCGGCGATGGCGCGCAGGGTGACATCCCAGTTTTGGCCGATGAACGTGGCCAGACCAGAGCCGGAGGCCAGGCCGGGCAAGCCGCGGAACTGCTGGAGGATGGAGGAGCTGACCTCGCCATCCTGGCGCGAGTAACTGCCCTCGACGCCCAGGTCCAGGCCCTTGCGGTAGGTGACCTCCAGGAAGAGCACGTTGATGAGGACCTGGGGCGCGGCACGGTCCAGGTTGGTGATGACCTGGCCGATGTACTGAGCGGTCTCTTCGTCCGTCACCACGATGAGCTTCCGCGTCTCGGGGTCACTCGAGATGACGGCCTCGCCCAGCTCGGTGGCGGGGGGGTAGTTGGCCGCGGTGCGGCGTTGTTGTTGCTGCGCGCACAAGGTCGCGGCCAGCAGGCATGCCCAGACCAGCCCCGTCCAAACGGGGAGCCACGGCAGGAGGCGGGAATGTTTCATGGGAAAGGAAGGCTGCGCCGGGTTCAGCGGCCGACACCGCCGGTACCGAAGCCGGTGGTGCCCCCGCCGCCAAAGCCGGAACCGATCGCCGTCCGGCCCTGATTTTGCAGGGTGTTGACGGCTCGGTTGTTGAGCTGGCTGCCGGCCTGGCGGGTGGTGTTGCGGGTGTTGGCTGCGCGGTTGCGGGTGTTTTGGGTCTCGAACAGGCCGCGGAGGATTTCCTCAACCTGCGCCGGGTCGGTGTTTTCCACCGAGAAGGTGTACACTTGTTGTTTCCGGGCGGGGTCGGAGTCGAGCTGGGCGATCATCACGGCAATCTGGTCCATAAGCTCACGGGAGGCGCTCACGACCACGGACTGGGTTCGCAAGTCGGCCACCGCCAGCACGCGGCTCTGTCGCAGCACCCGCTCGCTGGGCTGCTGGGTCCCGGCCTGCTGGAACTGCGGCGGGCGGAAGCCGCCGAAGCGGCCGCCCTGGCCCCGGTTGTTCTGCGTGGTCGGGTCGGGAAACAGGCTGGTCAACAGGTCGGCCGTCTCCTGGGCATCGGCGTAGCGGAGCCGGAACACGCGCAGTTCGGTCACGTCCTCGACGCTCACGTCCACCTGCTCGATGAGGTCGGCAATCAAGGGCATCTGGTCCTCGGGGGCGCTGACAACCAGCGAGTTGCTGCGTTCGTCGGCCACGGCAACCACCTGGGGCGGGGAAACACGGCCATTCCCGGTGGTGGATTGCTGGTTGCCATTGTTGCCGCCGAAGCCGGGCGGCCCGCCGCGGAAGCCGCGGAAGATGATTTGCTGTTGCTGGTTGCCGCCGCGGCCACCGGCGGTGGCGCTGGTGAACAGGTCGCGCACCACCGTGGCCAGCTCCTTGGCGTCTGCGTAGCGCAGCGGGAAGACCCGCACGGTGGAGACGCTGGCCAGGGAGGTGTCCAGGGCGCGCACGATTTCCATGATGCGGCGGATGTTGATCAGGGTGTCGGTGACCACCAGGGCGTTGCCGCCCTCGTTCGAGGCGATGGTGGCGCTGGGCGGGAACAAGGGCTGGAGGTCCCGGGCCAGTTGCACGGCGTTGATGAAGCGCACGGGGATGATCTGGGTTACGATGGCCTCGCTGCGGGGCACCTCGGTGGGGTTGTTGCCGGCCCGCACGGGGATGTCCCGTTTCTTGGCCTCCTCGCGGGTGGTGATGATGAGGTTGCGGCCGTCCTGAAGGGCAGCGTAGCCGTTGCGGGCCAGGACGCGGTTGAGCAGTTCCACCGCCTCGGTCTTGTTCAACGGCTGGTTGCTCCAGACGTCCACCTTGCCGCGCACCTCCGTCTCCAGCACGATGATGAAGCCGGCCGCCTCGCTCAGGTAATCGAGCACCAGTTCGAGCGGCGCGCCGCGGAAATTCAGGCGCAGGTTGCGTTCGGTCTCGCTGGTGCCGGCCGGCGGCGTCCCGGTCACTTCGCGGGCGGGAGCACGGGCAGTGGAAGGACCGCCGGGGCGGGGGGCCGGGACCTCCCGGGGGCCGCGCGTGCGTTCCGCCGGCGCGAGCCGATCGGCGTTCTCGGGTTGCGGCGGCGGGACCGGTTCTGCGACGGCCTCCGGGGGGGCTTCGGGCGGTGCCTCCGCCTCCTCTTCCGCGACCAGGGCCGGCGGCGGGGGAAGCGGGGCTTCCTCCGGCTCGACCGGCGGCGGCGGACCCGGAGGGGCTTCCTCCCGGACCGGGGCCGGTCCAGGTTCAGGTTCTTCGGCCTCTTGAGCCGGGCTCCACGTGGTCAGCCCACACAGGCTGACTCCCAACATCCAGAATGTGACGGCTTTCATCGGGTCTCCTGTTCGCGACGTTGCAGCAGTCGTTTCAACACCTCGTCCTCGGCGCCGTTGCTGCCGGCGGCGCCGGCGCTGCCCGTGGGTCCCGGACTGGCGGCGGGCAGGGGTTCGGTGGACTCGGCCACCTGCCAGGGCCCCTGCTCCTCGCGCCGCAGGCGGGCGCCGACTTTCAGTTCAAATTGGTTGGTGCCGGCTTCAAGCTGGACCCGGTCCGGGCGGATGTCCACCACTTTGAATCCCCCCACCGTTCCCCCCAGCGGGACGGCCTTGCGGAACTCGCTGCTCGAGCCATCGAAGAAGGCGTAGGCCCCCTTTTCGTAGCTCATCAGCCCCACCACCGCCAGGGTGTTCACGTGCGCGGGCCGGCGCGTTTCGCGCGGGGCGGCGGCGGCGCGGCCGCCCGAGCGGGCGGCGTTGAAGATGTTGCGCTCGGCGATGGCGCGAAAGGCGCTGTAGTCGGCCCGGCGGGAGCGGGGGGGCGTTCGCTCGCGCTCGCCCGAGGGCTCCGCGGCGGGGGTCGGTGGCGCGGAAGCGGGTTGGCCCAGCAGCGCCGCGGCGCAGGCCAGCCCCACCAGCCAGCTTCCCCAGCTCCGGTTCCAGGTCCCTGTCCGGTATGCGCGCGGTGTCATCGGGTGACGGGCGGGTTGAGGAGGAGGCCGCTGACCTGCAGACCGAGGGTCAACTGTTCACCGCGGTCGTCGCGGGCGGTCAGTTCCACCACGTCCAGGCGCAGGGCCAGGGGGTCGGCTTCGATCAGGTACAGCAAGCGGGTGAGAGCGCCGAGGTTGCCAAAGGCATCCACCCGGCACTCGATCGTGGCGTGCTCGTCGTCGCCGCGCTTGAACTGGGGGCGGACAGCGGAGACGCCGACACGGCTGTCGCGGGTCCAGCTCTCGAAAGCCTTGAGCAACTGGTCCTCGGCCTGGGAAGGGGCGTTGGTCAGGGCGTGTTGTTGCATGAAGGCCCAGCGGGCGCGCAGGCCCTCCCCCCGCTCGACCAGGCGGGTGCCGTTTTCGACGGATTGGCGCAGGCGGGCCAGCTCGCTGGTACGGGCCTTCCAGCTCCGCACCAACGGCTCGAGCACCAGGTAGTCCGCCGCCAACAGCGCCACCGCGCCGGCGGCGACCCACGCCAGCCATTGCTGTCGGTTCAGGGGTTTCATCAGGGGGCTCCCGCTTCGGACCACTGGAAGTTGACGGTGAACTGCATCGGCGCGTTACCCCGAATTTGCTCGACCTTCAGCCCCCGCACCTCGGGGGCGGCCCGCAGGTGATCGAGCACCCGCAGCAACGCGGCGTGGTCCCGGGCCGTGCCGCTGCAGGTCACCCCCGTGGTGGGACGGATTTCCAAGGACCTGGCGGAAACGGCGCCGTCCTCGGGAAAGGCCTCGGTCAGTCGGCGCAGGATGCTCAAGGTGCGGAACGACTCGTCGTACCACGGCCGGTATTGGCGGACCCGCTGCTGGACCGCCTCGAGCTGCGTCACCGCCTCGCGCATGCCGTTCCAGCGGGACCGCCAGTAGGCCAGCCGCACCTGCTGTACCGCAAAGGCACCCGCCGTGAGCCCCACCACGGCCGCCGCCACCACCATTGCCCGCGCCGCGGTGCGGGAACGGGTGTAGCGACCGGCCAGGGCCTCCCAGCGGCTGACCCGGGGCGGCAAAAACTCGACCGCCGCCGCGGCCTGCTCGAGGTACTGCACGGCCACCGCCAGCGGAACCGACACCGCCACGCCGGCGGGCAACTCAAGCCCGCCACGGGCCGGCATGTCCCGACGCCATTCCACCTCCAGACCGTCCTCCGCCAACGGCCCGCTCAAGCCCGCACTCAGCCGCCCGACCTCCGGCCCCTCCCCCACCACCTGCACGCGGTGGACCGTCTGCCCCACCTCGGGCGGCAGTTGCCCCAGGGTGATGCGCACCTCACGGACCAGGGCGGGGACGTCCGGGACCGGGCCGTTGCCGGTCCCCGGCGGCGCGTCCAGGGTGCGGACCAGGGCCAGCCCACCGCCGCAGGAGACCTGCACCGCCAGGGTCTGCTCGCCGGGCACCAGCATCAGGGACGCCGCCCCGGCGTCGGGGACGCCGTTGAGGCCGGGCAGCGCTGCCAGCCCCACGGTCAGGCTCACCAGCCGCAGGCGGGCCGCGCGGGCCGCCGCCTCCAGGCGGGTGAGGTGGTCGCGTGCCAGCCCCAGCAGCGTCACGCCCTCCGCGCCGGTGGCGGTGCGGTAAGGGGAGCGGGCGATGATCAGGGTATCCGGGCTGGCGGGAAAGCCCCGTTCGGCCTCAAGTTGAATCAGGCTTTTCCGGTCCGCCTCCGGCAGCTCCGCTGGCAGCGGCACGCTGAGGGTGAACAACCATTGTGGCGGCACCGCCAGCACACACCGGCGTTCCCGCACCCCCGCGACATCCAGGTGCTGGCGCCATTCACGTCCCAGCGCGGCCGGCTCCGCCTCGAGGGGGTCCAGGGTGAGGGTGGCGGAGAAACGTTGCAGCAGTTCCGCCGAACCATTGGTCCGGCGGGCCACCACCCCTTCGAGGCGGCGGCCGTCGAGGGCCAGCACCAGGACGGCAGCCCCGCTGCGGCGTGCGCCGCGGCGGCCGCGGGTCCAACGGGTCCATTCCCGGGCAAGGGGCTTCATGAGCTTACCAGGCGAACACGCCGCTTCGGCTTCGCCACGCGCTGGCGGTCAGGCCTTCCCGCCGCCACTCGGCGAGCCATTCCCGCACCTGCACTCCCAGGGCCCAGCCCAGGTGGGTCAGGTCCTGCCGGCTAACCAACTGGGGGGCGCCGCTGCGGGTGTCAAACACCGCCCGCACCCGCCGGTAGCCCCGGCCCTGGTGGCCGAGGGCGACCACGTCGGCGGTGTACTGGTAACTGCGCGCGGTCAGGTAAGGGCCGGCCTGCCGGAGGGCCGCTTCCTCCAGCACCTCGGTCACCCAGGCCAGGGTGGTCAGGGGGCCGGATTGGGAGGCGCGATACGCCACCAGCGCGGGGGCGTTCTCCGGGCCGATGCCGGGGATGCAGGCCAGCACTTCTTCCGGGGCGGTGTTCACGTTCACCAGGCCGGTCAGGACCGTGTTGGTCGAGACGGTCAACTCGCCTTCCACCTGGGTAAATTCCTCCGCTGTCATACCGCTGCGCAGGTAAAACTCGATCAGGCTGGTGAACCGGTTGTTGGCGCCGCCGCCGCCGGGACCGCCGCCGCCGGCGCCGCCGCCGCCGGGGCCGGTGCCCAGCCGGGCCAGGATGGCGTTGGCGCGGTCGGTGCCGAAGGTTTCCTGGAGGAAAGAGGCCAGGGCTTGCGGGTTGGCGTCGTTGACGTTGAGGCGGGGGGAGCCGTCGCTGCGGGTATTGGGCTCGGCGCTGTACACGGTCACGTATTCGAGGAGGCCGGCGTCCAGGTAGCCGTCCTGGTTGTCGGCGGGGGGGCGGGCCTCGCCGTCGTTTTCGTTGGGATCGAGCACGCCGTTGAGGTTGGTGTCCTCGCCAAAGAGGTAAACCAGGTCGGTGCCGTACACCAGCCGCAGTTCCTCGACCGACTCGAAGGGAGCGTTTTTGCAGCGGTAGGCCGGGCTCAGGCGCTGGTAGGTTTCGTCCTCGGCCCCGCCCGGACCGGGTTCGGCGTCGGTGTCCCGCCAGTCCACAATCGCGGCGGCGAACTCGGGGGTCATGCCGGGCAGCAGTTGGAGCATTTCCCCGGTGGCGGTGTTGAGGTTGAGCCTGGAGGCTTCGTCCACCAGGCCGAAGGCCGGTTCGTGCAGGGCGGAGGGACGCGCGGCGCGGTCCAGCAACCAGAAGCGGGCCTCCCCCACGGGGACAGCCTCGGCGGCGTAGTCAAACTCATCCGGCGGCACGCCGGGGGCGGGGCTGAGGGTGGCCAGGACGTTGCTGGCATGGACCAGGGCGCCGGCGATGGCCTGCTCGGCCTCGAAGCCCGCCACCCGCTGGTCGGCCGCGCGCAGGTCAAAGCTGACGGTTTGGGCGAAGTACAACGCCACCGAGACCAGGCCGAAGGCGATCCACAAGGCAATGATCAGCACCGAGCCGCGACACCCCGGCGGCGGGAGCGGCGCGGGACCGGCAGCGGGCTGGAGGGAGCGGCGCATCATCCGTTGCCTCCTTGCGAAGCGGTACCGGAGGGGGTGGAGGCGGGCCGGACGTCCACCGGCACCACCAGTTCCACCGGCTCGCGGAGGGCCAGATTGGTGCGGCTGCGGCTCAGGTACACCTGCACCTTGATGGCCAGTGGCAGGACGCCCGGCTCGACCGTCGAGTCCCACGCCTCGCGCCACTGGGTGCCGTCGTAGTACTGGAAGACCAGTTCCTCGACGCCGCCGAGCAGGAATTGGTCCTCGGGCGGCTCCTCGACCGGGGCCAGGAGGTTGCGGGTGACCGAGCGCAGCAGGTCCAGTCCCTCCACGTCGTTGGTGGGGGGGACCAGGCGATACACCACCCGCTGGAGGGCGGGCCAGGGAGAGGCATCCCGCAACACGCCGACGGTGGTGAAGAAGTAGGGGCTGCTGCGGCCGGGCAGGAGGGTGAGGTTGGTGGGGATGGTTTGCAGGGCGCCGACCAGTGTGCCGCCGGGCGCGGCCAGGTTGGCCAGGTCGCGCCGCAGGATGGCCAGGGCCTGCTCCAGGGGCAGGGTCTCCTCGAGGTTTTGGACCACCCGCAGGCGCAGGCGCAGGGCGCCGGCAAAGATGTAATGGAGCGCGATCAGCACCACGCCAAAGACCATCACCGCCAGCAGCAGCTCCACCAGGGTAAAGCCGCCGCGGCCACGCGGGGAGGGGGGGGAGGTGGGGCGGGGGTTCATGGCAGGCTGAAGCCGCCGGCACCGGCGGCGTTGGTGGCCGTGGAGGCCGCCGTGGCACTCGCGTCCACCAGCGTGCTCAGGGCCACCGTGTAGTCCCGGCCCTGGACCGGGTAGGTCACCTGCACGGTGAGCAGACGCAGCGTCCCCAGTTCCCACGGCTGTTCCTCGAGGGTCCAGGCATATTCCTGCGCCCCTTCCACCCAGGTGCCGCTCTGGCTGGCCCGCTGCCACTGGCCGGTGACCTTCAGCTCGTTCAGGAGCCGGTCGGCCACCCGCACGGCGGCCGCCTTGCGGGCGGCCACGGTGCCGGCCAGGCCGGCCACCCGCAGAGCCTCGACGGCCACGGGGATCACGATGGCCGTGAACAGCAGCGCGGCGAGCACTTCGGCCAGGGTGAAACCGGCCCGGGCCCGTTCAGCGCCAGGCCAGCGGCGGCGGTTGGTTGGTCCAGAGTTCATACCTCAGCCGGTTGCGGCTCGGCGCCACCCACAGCGTCCCCTCCACTTCCTCGTCGCGGAGATGGCGGAAGGCAATCCACTCCGGCCCCGTTTCGGGCAGCGCCCCCTCCGGCGTGAACCGGAGCCAGTACACGTTTTCCAGCGAGGCCGGCCGCCGGGAGTCCGGCGAAGCAGGCTGACGGGACAACCGGGGGACCGGTTCGGCAAGGCCGGGAACGGTGGGGGGTTGGAGCACCTCGACCTCGATCGCCTCGGCCACCACGAACTCCAGCGCCTGGTCATCCTGCTCCAGGTAGGTGGGCTCGGCCTCCAGTCCGTACTGCCGCTGAGCAGGGTCCACCCACAACACCATCGGCACCCCTTCGGCCACGGCCCGGCTCTGACCGTGGCGGGTCAGGGCCAGAAAACGCAGAGCCTCCGAGTCCAGCTCACGCCCGCGGAAAAAACGGGCGAGGGTGGGCGCGGCAAAACCCAGCACGGTGAGCAACAACGCCAGCACCAGCAGCAGCTCCAGCAGGGTGAAGGCCCGCGCCCGCCCCGGCCGGTCCGGCCGCGCCGGGCTGGACGGGCCGGTGGAAAAAAGGGGAAGCCGGGGGCGCATGGCGCGTTCAGCGGCGGGAGCTGGCGGTGTCCCAGTTGGCGATGTCGTCCTCGGTGTTTTCGCGGCCGTCCGGGCCCATCGAGTACAGGTCGTAGCCGTTGACGTTGTGCTTGCCGGGGTACTCGTAGAGGTAGTCGTTGCCCCAGGGGTCCATGGGAATGTCCTTGAGATACGGTCCCTTCCAGTTCACGGCGTCGCGGGGTTGGGTGAGGAGGTCCTCGAGGCCGTTGCGGCCTTTGGGGTAATAGCCGTTGTCCACCTCGAAGGCATCCAGGGCGGTGCTGAAGGCGGCGATCTGGGTCTTGGTGGCGGTGATGCGGGCCTGCTCGGAACGGCCGGCCAGCTTGGGGTACACGATGGCGGCCAGGGTGCCGAGGATGACCAGCACCAGCAGCAGTTCCACCAGGGTGAAGCCGGCTCGGCGCCGGGAGGAAAGCGATTTCGGACTTCGGACTTCGGACTTCGGATTTCGAGTCGGGAGTTTCATGGCAGCGATGTCGCGGTTCAACGGATGTATTCCTGCAGGGTGAAAATGGGCAAGGCCATGCCGACGAAGATCACGCCGATGAGGCCGGCGATCAAAAACAGCATCACCGGCTCGGCCAGGGCCACGGCAGTCTTGAGCTGGCGGTCCAGGTCGGCCTCGGTCACGTTGGCGATGCGCACCAGTTCCTGGTCCAGTTTGCCGCTCTCCTCGGCGACGGCGATCATTTCGAGCACCGAGCCGGGGAAGAGGGTGCGGCACTCGGCCAGGCTGGCCCCCAGGGGCTTGCCCTCCTTGACGAGGTCAATCGAGTTGGCCACCGCGTCCAGCAGGGTCTGGTTGCCCAGGGAACGCCGGGCCACGTTCAGGGCGTTGATCAGGGGCACGCCCGCGCCCAGCAGCGTGCCGAGCATCCGGCAGAAGCGCGCCATCGCATACTGGGCCACCAGCGCGCCCACCACCGGGAGCTTGAGGATGGCCCCCTCCCAGACCCGCCGGCCGGCGGCCGATCGCAGCCAGTTGCCCGCCAGGTAGGCCGCCAGCGCCAGCCCCAGGCCCGCAAAGACGCCATAGGACCGCAGGGCGTGGCTCAGGCCGATGATGGCCTCGGTCAACGCCGGCAGCCTGGCCCCAAAGCCGGCAAAAGTGAGCTGGAACTTGGGGATGATGAACACCAGCAACACCCCCATGACCACCAGCGCCAGGGCCAGCAGGATGGTGGGATAAAACATCGCGGTGAGCACCCGCGACCGCAGCTCCTTTTCGCGCGCCCGGAAGTCCGCGATCTGCGCCAGCACCAGGTCAAGAAACCCGCCGGTCTCGCCGGCATCCACCATCGCCACGTACACCTTGGGGAAGGTTTCCGGGGACTGGGCCATGGCGTCGGCCAGCGACATGCCATCCACCACCCGGTCGTGAATTTCTTTCCACTGGGCGCGGGCGGCCGGGTGGGCGGCCTCCTTTTGGAGGATGACCAGGGCGCGGCTCAACGGCACGCCGGCCGCCAGCAGGCTGGCCAGCAGGCGGGTGAAGTTTTCCAGCGCGCGGCTGCTGACGCGACGGCGACCGGGGAGGCTGAACGGGGTCACCCGCTCGACCGCCGGCGGGGCCGCACCGGGGCGGGGTTTGCCGTTGCTGCTGGCGCCGTTGCGTTCCGCCAGGCGAATGGGCCGCAGCCCGCGGGCGGCGATTTGCCGCAGGGCTTCCTGACGGCCGCTCGCCTCGAGCTGTCCTTCGGTGACAGCCCCGCCGGGGGCCAGGGCTTTGTAATGGAACACGGGCATGGCGGCGGATCACCCCCGCCCCCCCGCCACGGTGGGGCGGGAGACTCCTTCCGTGGCGGCAAGGGGCTCCCGCTCCGAACCGTTCTGGGTGGCAAAGGCCACTTCCTTGGCCGTGGTCACGCTCAGGACTTCCTCGAAGGTGGTGATGCCCAGCCGGACCAGGCGCCAGCCGTCCTCGGCCAGGGTCACCATGCCGGCGCGACGGGCCGCCTCGCGGATTTGGTCGCTGGAGGCGTGTTGCAGGACCAGTTGGCGGATGTCGTTGTCAATTTCCATCCACTCGAAGATGGCGTGGCGGTCAAAGAACCCGGTCTGGCGGCAGAGCCGACAGCCCACCGCGCGGTAAATGGAGGTGTTGAGGGGGATGCCCACCTGGGCCTTGAAGGCCTGGGCCGGGGAGGAGGTGTCCGGCTGCTTGCAGTGTCGGCAGAGCACCCGGACCAGCCGCTGGGCAATGACCGCCTCCAGCGAGGAGGCGACCAGGTAGGGCTCGACGCCCATGTCCACCAGCCGGGTCACCGCCCCGGGGGCGTCATTGGTGTGGAGGGTCGAGAAGACCAGGTGGCCGGTGAGCGAGGCCTGGACGGCGATCTGGGCGGTCTCGCGGTCGCGGATTTCGCCCACCAGGATCACGTCCGGGTCGTGCCGCAGGATCGAGCGCAGGCCGCGGGCGAAGGTCAGACCGGCCTTTTCGTTGACCTGAATCTGGTTGACGCCCTTGAGCTGGTACTCGACCGGGTCCTCGATGGTGATGATCTTGCGCTCGGCGTCGTTGATCTCGTTGAGAGCGGTGTAGAGGGTCGAGGTCTTGCCGCTGCCGGTGGGGCCGGTGACCAGCACGATGCCGTGCGGGAGCTGGAGGATGCGGCGGAAGCAGGCCAGCTCGCGCGGGGCCATGCCCAGTTCGGTCATGCCCCGCAGGGGCGCGTCCTGCCGCAACAGGCGCATGACCACCGCCTCGCCGTGGAGCATGGGGATGACCGAGACGCGGATGTCCACCTCGGCTTTTTCGATGCGGATTTTGATGCGGCCATCCTGTGGCAGGCGCTTCTCGGCAATGTTCAGGTGGCTGAGGATTTTGACCCGCGACACAATGGCGGGCTGGAAGCGCTTGAGCTGGGCAGGGACCGGCACTTCCTGCAACACGCCGTCAATGCGGTAGCGGATGCGGAACTCGTCCTCGAACGGCTCGAGGTGGATGTCCGAGGCGCGCAGTTCGATGGCGTCGCGCAGGACCTGGTTGACGAACCGGATGATCGAGGCGTCCTCGGCCGCGCTGTCCAGGTCGGTGTCTTCCTCCCGGTCTTCGTCCACCACCTGGATGCCGGCGGTTTCTTCCAGGCTGCCGATGGTGTCCGCGCCCACCCCCAGCCATTTTTTCATCTCGCGCTGAATGGCCTCGGTGGGGGCAAGCACGGGGCGCAGGCGCAGGCCGGTGAGCTGCCGCAGGGCGTCCAGCCCCTGGGTCGCGTACAGCCGGCTGGTGGCCACCTCGATCACGCCGTCCACGCGGCGGAGGGGCAGCAGTTCGTCCCGCAACAGGAGCCGGGCGGGGAACAGCGCCAGAACCTCCTTGTCCGGCGCGACGTCCTCGAGGGTGGTGAAGCCCAGGTCGTACTCCCGCGCGAGCCAGCGGAGGACGTCGGCCTCCGACTGAACCGCCACGCCGGCACCGGCCCCGCGGCTCAACTTGCGGACATCCGCGGCGGAGAGTTGCCGAGCCGCCAGCAGACGCCCCAGCAGATCGTCGGCGGGGGGAGCGTTGGCGCCGGGGGTGCTCATGACGGGCGGTTCAGTCGGGAAACGGGGTCGCACTCAGTCCACCAACCCCATCTGCAGGGCGATGGCCTCCTGCTCGACGGTCAGGACCTTGCGAAGGTCTTCCTGGGCCTGCCGCATTTTGGCCTGGTTGGCCTCCCGGGCCTGGCGGTACTTGGCCATGGCCGCCCTGAGTTCTTCCTTCGAGGCCTTGGCCTCAATCGCCTGAGCCAGGGCCTCGGCCTCGGGCATGGCCACCGCCCCAAAGCCCCGCCGGCCCGGACCCGCGGCGTTGTCGCCCCCCGGCCGGCCGGGCGGACCGCCGAAGCGCATACCCATCATGCCACCCCCGAAGCCGGTGGTCCGGCGGGCCTCGATGACCTTTTGGATGCGCTCGGAAATGATCTTCCATTCGGCGTCGTCGGTGACGCCGAACCGTTCGCGCAGGTTGTCCATCATGCGCTGCTGGAATTGCGCGGGGTCAAAGTTGCCGCGCGGGCCGCGGTCCTGCCGGTCTTGCTGGTTCTGCCGGTCGCGGCCGGGGGCCTGGGCCTGGGTGGACAGGGGCGTGACGGCCACGGCCGCCGCCACCAGCCAGAGGCCGCTCCGAAGGAGGGAGGATTTCATGGTCTTTCGGTGCATCGGATGTGTTATGTACTGTGGTGCGCTGGCCGGTCCGGCACCGCGCCGGTCGGTCCGCGGGAAAGGCAGACGGGCAGCCGGCGGTCGGGGTTACGGACAAGCCCGTCCCTTCCACCGGTTTGCCGTGCCTGCTGCCCGCCTGGTGAGGGGCGGGCGGCCGGTCCTCGAAGCCCGGGTCCGGCCGTTCAATCTCTGGCCCAAGGTCCGCCGTCTGCCCGGTCCGCACCCGCGCATCCGCACCTCCTGCGGCGGCTGTCCCAAGTGGCTCGCCGCGCCCCTCTGCTGCCGATGCTGCGCCGGGGGATTTCCGACTCAAGCCCCTGGAACGCTCCGCTGCCAGGCTGTGCTCGCCTTCGCCCTGTCCGGCCAGGGATTGGGGTGCGCTGCTTCCCCGCCCGTTGTCCTTGCCGCGTGGGCCGGCCGTGGGTAGGGTGCCCCTGCTTTCCGGGATTGCCGACGGCCCATGAGACATTACCTCGACTTCGAGAAGCCCATCATCGAGCTGGAGCGCAAGCTGGACGAGTTGCGTCGGCATCCGGAAACGCACGCCCTGGACATCAGCCTGGAGGAAGAGATTGCCCGGATCGAGCGGAAGATTGCGGAAACGCGGCGCGAGATTTTCGCCAACCTCACCGCCTGGCAGCGGGTCCAGCTCGCCCGCCATCCCCACCGGCCTTACACGCTGGACTACCTGAACCTGGCGTTCCGGGATTTCGAGGAGCTGCACGGCGACCGGGCCTTTGCGGATGACCGCGCCATTGTAGGCGGGTTTGCCCGCTTGGAAAACGAAAAGGTGGTGCTCATCGGCACCCAGAAGGGCCGCGACACCAAGGAAAACATCCTCCGCAACTTCGGCTCGGCCCATCCCGAAGGCTACCGCAAGGCCCTGCGCCTGATGCGGCTGGCCCACAAGTTCGGGCTGCCGATCATCACCCTCATTGACACCGCCGGCGCCTATCCCGGCGTCGGCGCCGAGGAGCGTCATATCGCCGAAGCCATCGCCGTGAACCTGCGTGAGATGACCCTGTTCGAGGTCCCCATCCTCACGGCGGTGATTGGCGAGGGCGGCTCGGGCGGCGCGCTGGGCATCGGGGTGGCGGACCGGGTGCTTATCCTCGAAAACGCCTACTACTCGGTGATCAGCCCCGAGGGGTGCGCCTCGATCTTGTGGAAGGACCGTTCCGCGGCCCCGCGGGCTGCGGAGGCCCTGCGCATCACGGCCCGCGACCTCTTGGAACTGGGATTGGTGGACGAGATCATCCCCGAGCCACTGGGAGGAGCGCACAACGACCCACCCGCCGCGGCGGAGGCCCTGAAGCAAGCCCTGCTGCGCCACCTGCGCGAGGTGGCCGGCTGGTCCGTCGAGGAACGCCTCCAACGCCGCTACGCCAAGTACCGGACCATGGGACCGGTGGCGGAAAACCGCCCCGCCAACGCCCCGCAAGTGCCCACCCCCGTCGCCGGCTGAGGTTCCCTGCCGGCCGCCGGCACTCCCCCGCTCCGGTGAACTGGTACCCGCTCCGCTTCCGCCCCATCCCCAAGCCCAGGCCCTGGGGAGGCCGCTCCCTGGCCGTGCTGTACCACAAACCCCTGCCGTCGGATGAACCCGTGGGCGAGTCCTGGGAGGTTGCCGACCGGCCGGGAGACGTCAGCGTCGTGATCAACGGTCCGTGGGCGGGTCGCGACCTGCGCTCGCTCCTGGAAGCCCACCCGGCGGAGGTGTTGGGCGCGGCCGCCGCGCCAAACCGGCGGTTCCCCCTGCTGGTCAAAATCCTCGATGCCCGCGACGTGCTCTCGGTGCAGGTGCATCCCCCTCCCGAACTGGCGGCTCGGCTCGGCGGCGATCCCAAAACCGAACTTTGGTACGTGACACACGCCGCACCCGGCGCCTGCGTGTACGCCGGCCTGAAGGCGGGCGTCAACCGCGACCACTTCGTGCAGCGCCTCCGCGAAGGCCGCGTGGCTGACTGCCTCCACACCCTCCCCCTCCGGGCCGGGGATGCGTTGTTCCTGCCCAGCGGGTGCCTGCACGCCCTGGGCGGAGGGCTGGTCATCTTCGAAATCCAGCAGAACTCGGACACCACCTACCGCGTGTTTGATTGGAACCGCACCGATGCCCGGGGCCGGCCGCGCGAACTCCACCTCGACGCCGCCCTGGCCAGCATCCGCTTCGATGACACCGCCCCGGCCCTCGTGGCCGCCCCCTGGCAGCCGGACGGCCGCTGGCAACACCGCGAGTTGGTGGCCGACCCGCTGTTCCGGGTGGTCGAACATCGAGGTGAAGGCCCCGGGCCGCGGCCGCTCGATTCGGACCGGGCCCGGATTTACGGCGTGGTAACGGGGCGGTTGGCGGTGGCGGCGGTCTCCGGCGGGGAAACCGTCGAGCTGGCGCCCGGCCAATTCAGTCTGGTACCGGCGGCGGCGTTTCCTCTCCGCCTGTGGGCCGCCGCGGGGACCACCTTCCTGGAGGCCGTGCCCGGTTAGCGCCCGCGCGGCGGCCCGCGGGCAGGTGGCGGTTCAGAACGAAGTCCGGAGGCCGATCACCGCCTCAACGGCGCTGCCGAATTCCAGTGTGGCGGCCTTGTTGCCGGCCTCCACCTCCAGGTCGCCCAGGAACAGGTATTGCCCGCCGGCGAACACACTGAGGAAATCGGTCACTTCGTAATTGAGGGCGACCTGGGCGTAGCCGCCGACCTCGAAGCCGTCCTCCTTTTCCTCGCCGCGGCGGGTGAAGCTGCCGCCGGGCAGGCCGGGCACCTGGGCGGTCTCGGTGAACTTGAACTCCGTAAACGTGGCCAGGGCGGCCACCCCGGCATGAAGATGCAGTTGGAGGCGGGACACGAGCGGGATTTCGAGGAACGGCCCGAACTTGGCCCCCACCAGCAGGGCGTCCAGCGTGGTGTGGATGTCGGTGGTCGAGGGCACCGACTCGAGCCGCGTCGCGGCCGGTTCGAGGTCCAGCAACGGCCCGGGCCCGTCGAACCTCCCCGCATACGGCGCCCCCGGCGGCAGCACGCCTCCCAGGTCGTAGCGATGGACCTGGAGGGCCGCCAGGCCGGCGTACTGTTCCTGCGATTCCAAGCGGGGGTTCAACGCGCTGACCCCCAGCTCCAATCCCCAGTTGGCCGTGCGCCGCCCCAGCCGAAACCGCCCCAGCTCGTGCCCATACACCACCTCGAAACCACCCTGCACCCCCTCGTCAGCCCGGGCGCTCCGGCCGTCACTGGGCAGGCCGGAAAGCCGGTGCAGTTCCAGGCCGCCGCCAACCAGCTGCTCGGCGGATTGGTAGCCCCAGTACCAGGTCAACCCGTCCCCCCCGCCGTTGACGTCCGGTCGCACGAAGCCGTCCAGGTAGTCCGCGCCCGCCGGCTCGACCGTGGCGCCATGCGTGACCCGGGCCGAAAGGCCAAAGGAGAACCGGGCGGACACGCTCAGGCGATGGCGGTCCTGGACCAGCTCATCCAAAAGCGGCTCGGCCGGCTCGGCCGCCAGCACGCGGGCGGTGCCGGCCAGGCACAGACAGGCCAGGGTGGGGGGAACGGTCCGGGGAACTTTCATGGTCGCGAGCGGGCGGCACTCAAGGCATCAACATGCCCCGATAAAAGCGGGCGGCCTGACCGGCGGGGGGGCTCTGGGTCTTGGGCGGGCCCCGGTCCACCCACTGCACCCGGCTGCCGGTGCCCAGCACGGCAGGCACGGCGGTCTGCCAGGCCTGCGAGTTGAGGTCCTCGACGTACTGGATGTAGTACTGCCGGCCGGCGAGGGTCTGGAAGTCCAGGATGAACACGCCGTTGGTGAACCGCGCCGTGGTGATGGCAAACACCGAGCCGCCCGAGGCCACCACCCGCCGCAGCGGCCCCAGCAGCGGTTCGTACTCGGGTCGGGGCACGGTGCGCCGGTCCGCCACGTAGTACTCGGCGGTGAGGGTGACGCTCTGGCCGGGCGGCAACGGCCCGTAATGCAGGTAGGGCACGTCGTTGGTGGTACCGCTGGCATTGTACAGACGGACCGGGCGCCCGAGTGTGTCCTGCCCCAGCCCGTGCACCCGGATTTCCACCCCGTCCATTTTGACCGCCCCCGGATTGACCACGGTCAGCGTGTGCAGAAACAGCCCGCTCTGCCGGTCCGGTCCGGCGGGTAACGGCGCGGCCGCAAGCTGGGGTTGTACGCGGTCCAGCACCGGCAGCGGACCGTTGGTGGCATCCGCCGCACCCAGGGGCACCGGAGCGTGGTCGAAGGCCAGGCCGGCCTGGGGCCAGGCAGCGCCGGGCAGCATCTGGAAATAAACCTCGGCCAGGCGGAAGGTCTGGGTGGGCATGGTCTGGCCGGGGGGCATTTCGACCCGGAACCCGAGGCGACCCTCGGAGGTACGCGATTCATCCACGTTCAACACCGCCCCGGACAGCAAGGCACGGGCGGTGTCGGTGAACAAGCCCAGCGGGTCCGCCAGGGCGAGGCCGTTGAACCGCAGGGAAAATCCCAGCGACCGCTCGTTGCCCTGGGCGGCCCATTCGATCGGCACCCGCAGCGAGGTCGCATCCGGAAACTCGAGGGTGCCCACCCGCACCTGGCGGGGGGTGTTCGGCTTGACCGCGAGGGTCGCCACGCGGCTGGTCGCCGCCCCCAGGCTGTTGGTCACCACCACCTGGTAGGTGCCGGCGTTGGTCAGGGCCACCGGGGCGAACAGGATCGAAGGCCCGAAGACATTGGTCAGAAACTCCCCGTTGCGGTACCAGAAATAAAACAGCGGCGCCGCGCCCGCCACGGTGACCCCCACGGCGGCGGCCTGCCCTTCCAGGGCGGTCTGGTCATCGAGGTCCTGCAAGAACCGCGGCACATCCGGCAGCACGGTCAGGGGCATGGGGTCGCTGGCGGCCGCGCCGGCGGCGTTGCGGACCGTGACCTGGTACACGCCGGCGTCGTTGGAGCGCACGGGGGTGAAGATGATCGTGGCGTTGGTTGCCACGGACAACGGCACCCCATCCTTGGTCCACTCGAAGACCAACGGCTCCGTCCCCGTGACCGCCACCCCCAGGGTGGCAGGGCTGCCGGCATAGGCGGTCAGGTCGCCGGTCTGGGCCGTGATGAGCGGCGGCTGGGCGGCCCGCGCGGGACCGGTGCCCAGGAGCAGGGCAAGCGCTCCCCCCCCACCCAGCAGCAGGGAGCGACTCCAACAGGCCCGAAAGGTACGCGGCGGGTTCATGAGGTGATGGCACGGACCACGGCGTCGGCGCGGGCGATGGCTGCCTGGCCCCTCCGCCCGTGAACCGAACACGGTGCGCGCCCGTTCTTGCGGGAGCCTCCGGGGAAAGTCAAAGCAAAGTTGCCCGCCGCGGCGGCGTACGGACGGGCGGCGACGCCGGCAAAGGGGAGAGCCGGTTGGGCCGCTCAGTACATCGGGTCGTAGTACTGGCGCTCGCGGCCGATTTGGGGGGCCTTCAGTTCGATGTGGCCGTCCACGAAGGCCACCGAGCCGCGACCGTTGCGGAAGAACTCGTTTTGCGGGATGCGGACCTTGCGGCCGAACTTGTGGCGTCCGGAGATCACGTTGCCGGGCGGCACCCAGCGGCCGTCGTCAATGACCGAGTCGTGGTGGGCGCTGTCGCTGTTTTCCTCGACGAGCATGATTTTCTGGGTGGGGCTCTTGACCGAGGCGCTCTTGAAATGCAGGGGCGGCACGCCGGCGCCGTACAGGGAAGAGATGCCGCGGTTTTCACCGTTGTCCCCGACGTAGCTGGTCAGCGAGTAACTGTACAGGTAGGGGTTGGTCCCGCTGGGCGCGCGCCGCCACGCGGCCTCCCGCTGCGGCGCATCCCGGTCCGCCGGGCAGCGGAAGAGGTTGGTGGTGAAGTTGCCGATGTATTTGGCGATGGCGCTGTTCTGGACGTTGGTGAAGTAGGAGGGCGGCAGGCCGGGGTCGTTGGACGGCCGCAAGGTGAGGTTCCAGAAAATCCAGTCCTCCTTCATGGCCACAAAGGCCCCCTTGGAAGCCGTGCCGGGGAAGGTGTCCCGGTTGTCGTCCACGTACATGTGCATGGCCAGGGCCAGTTGCTTGAGGTTGCT
This sequence comes from Verrucomicrobiales bacterium, assembly GCA_037439785.1. GTDB lineage: Bacteria > Verrucomicrobiota > Verrucomicrobiia > Limisphaerales > J093 > DSVZ01. Next base: position 69,759 of record JBBIVJ010000016.1, read on the forward strand.
GCGGCACACGGATTGATGGGCCTTTTCCTTGGCCCGGGCCAGGGCCGGCAGGAGCATCCCCGCCAGGATGGCGATGATGGCAATGACCACCAGCAACTCGATCAGCGTAAAACCACGTTGCGCTTTCATGCTCGGGGGTTGGTTCGCGGCCACGGTCGCGAACCTTCCGGCCAGTGTCAAGGGTGGGCATTCAAAGGAACAGGCGGGGGAAAGTCCCCGCATCCCTTGCAAGGACCGGACACGGCCCGCGGACGCCGCCCCGCAGAAGTTCGGCCTCCCCCTTCGTCCCGGCCAGAAGGCCCGGTGCCGCGGACGCCGTTCAAGGCACCGGCCGGCGCAGCTCAAACCGGCCGTGATCGGCGCGGCTTTGGTAGGTGGCCTCGAAGCGCCGCGCGTCCGCCCGGCCGGCGTAGGTGTAAACGCCCCCCGCCAGTTTGCCCAGGTCGGCCGAGCCCCGGAAATGTGCCCGGCCGGTGCTGTCGTTGGTGGCGGTTAGTTCCACCGTGTAGCCGAAGCTCAGGATGCCGGCGTACCGGGCGTGGAACCGCGCCCGGTAGCTCTGCGCACCGGTGGGGCTGAGGATGGCCCGCAGCCGGCCGGTGTGACCGTTGACCTCGCTCACCCACCGCCCTTCCCAGCGGCCCCCAATGCTGTTGGGGGGTGTTGGCTCGCGGGCCGCCGCGCGCCATTCACGCCCGAATCCCGAACAGGCCGTCACCAGCAGCGCCACCACCGCCAGACACAGGCCATCCCGAAGGCGGGGCAGGAAGGAAGAGTCAGGTCTGGGACACGTCCCTGCTGAAGCCGTCGGGGGGTGGACGCCCCGCGGGTTCGGACAGGTGGGAAACGGTCGTTTCATGGCCGGCTCAATGCCTGCTCCAATCCTGCCAGGTCCCCGGCCGGCGCCGGTGGGGGGGGCGGACTCAACACCTGGCGAAGGTAGGTGACGGCGTCGGGGAGGGTCGTGATGGCCTTGGGCAGGGTGGCGCCCGCGGCGTTGGGGTGACCGCCGCCGTGGAGGCGGGCGGCCACCTTCAAGGCTTCTCCGCCCCGGCTGCGGAGACTGGCGATGACGGTGTTGCCCCCCTTGCGGTAAAGGGTGCAGAGCACGGGGAAGGGCGTGGCCCGTTCCTCGAGGAGGCGGTGCACGATGAGGTTCACGTTGCCCACCACCGTGTCCACGTAGCCGACCTCGGGGGCAAGTTCCACGATGTTGGCGCGGCTCCAGTCAAAGCCCAGCGGGTCTTCCACCCGCCGCCGCACGGTCATGACCTCGAGCAGGGGATGGTCCAGCAGCCGCTCCGGCTCCCCGCCGATGAGGGCGTGCAGGTTCCAGAAGCCGTAGCTCTTGACCAGGTTGGCGTAATCGCAGGCGGCCACGAAATCCGGATGCTCCATCAGGAACAGGTCGGCCACGTTGCTCAGGTGCACCAGGCGGTCCAGGGCCGGCGTGGCCAGGCCGGCGGTGCGGCACAATTCGTAGGACAACAGGGCGGCGGAACGGCCGGGGTCATGAATGAGGCGTGCCCGGCGGGGCGTGGCCTCGAGGGCGTGGTGGTCAATGATCACCCAGTCCGGCCGGTCCAGGCGCGGCTCGAAGCTCAGGTCCGCGACCCAGGCGGCCTTTTCAGTCAGGGAGCGCTGGCGCCACTGGTGGTGGTGGTACGCCTCCAGACGGACGGTCTGCTGGAACAACGCGCGGGCCAGCCGCTGCAGCAGCAGCCCGGAGAGCAGGCCGTCGAGGTCGCTTTCGTGCACGCAGATCACCTGCGGGCGGGGCAAATCCAACATGCCGGCAGGGTACGCGAGGGGGCGGCCCTTGGCCAGCCACGGCTGGCGTGACAAAAACGTTGCGCCCGCGCGCGCGCCTGTGGCTTGATGCGCCGGTGAGACGGGCCCCCGCGCCGGCTGTGACCGTCCCCGGCCGCGGCCGGGGGGGTGCCCGGTGGTTGACCATGAGCCGCGCGCGTCTGCACGTGCTTTATTCCGGGACGGTGCAGGGAGTGGGTTTCCGGTACACGGTCCGACAACTGGCCCAGGGCTTCGAGGTGTGCGGGACGGTCCGGAACCTGCTCGACGGGCGGGTGGAACTGGTGGCGGAAGGGGAACGCGAGGAACTGGAGGCGTTCCGCACCGCCATCCGGGATTCCGAATTGCGGGGTCTCATCCAGGACGAGGCCGTCACCTGGGGTCCCCCGCGGGGCGACCTGCGAGGTTTTCAGATTGTTCGCTAGACGCGCAGCGCGAGATGAAGTTTGCGATCATTGCCGACATCCACGCCAACCTGGAGGCCCTCGAAGCCGTGCTGGCCGATGCCCGGGAACAAAAAGTCACCCACTACGCCTGCCTGGGCGACGTGGTCGGCTACAACGCCAACCCCAAAGAATGCCTGGACATCATCCGTGGCATGGGCATGCCCTGCGTCAAGGGCAACCATGACGAGTATTGCTCGACCGACAGCCCGTTGGACGGCTTCAACCCCGCCGCCGCCCACGCCGTGGAATGGACCCGCCAGCAGCTCACCCCCGAAGACCGCCAGTGGCTGCGCGACCTCAAGTACATGCGGTTGGTCACCAGCTTCTCCATCGTCCACGCCACCCTGGATGCCCCCCAGCGCTGGGGCTACGTCTTCGACAAGCTGGCCGCCGCCGCCAGCCTCACCTACCAGAACACCAGCGTCTGCTTCTTCGGCCACACCCACGTGCCGGTGGCCTTTGTCCGCGACAGCGTCGTGCGGGGGGGCAGTTACTCGAAGTTCAAGGTCGAGCCCGGCAAAAAGTACTTCGTCAACGTCGGCAGCGTTGGTCAATCCCGCGACGGCGTTCCCAAGGCCACCTACGTCATTTACGACCTGGACACCCAGACCGTTGAACTGCGCCGGATTGATTACGACATTGCCAAAGCCCAGGCCAAAATCCTGGCCGCCGGCCTGCACAAACGCCTGGCCGAACGCCTCCCCCTGGGTCGCTGAAGCCCCATGACCCCCCTTCGCCTCTGCCTCTGGGGGCTGGCCGGGATGCTGGCCGGGGCGGGCCTCGCCCAGGTCAGCGTCGAGGTCGCCTTCGACCAGGACTCCTACCTCCCCCACGAGCCTTGCGTGGCCGAGGTGCGCATCACCAACTTCTCCGGCCGCACCCTCCATTTATCCGGCGAGGCCGACTGGCTGGACCTCATGGTCGAGTCCACCGACGGCTACCTCGTGGCCAAGCTGGCCGACATCCCGCCGGCCGAACCGCTGGAACTGCCCTCGGCCGCCCGCGGCAAACGTCGCGTGGACCTGGCGCCCTGTTTCAACCTCACCGAACGCGGCCGCTACCGCGTGGTGGCCACCGTGCGGATGGCCGAGCTCAACACCCAGATCTCCAGCCCCCCCGCCCATTTCATCATCATGGCCGGCGTCCCCCTCTGGGAACAGGTGGTGGGGGTCCCCGAGGCCGCCGACCGCGCGCCCCAATTGCGCCGCTTCGCCCTGCTCCAGACCAATGACCGCAAAGGTCTGGCCCTCTACGCGCGCGTCAGCACCGAACCCGACCAGCGCGTGCTGAGGGTCTTCCCCCTGGGCAACCTCCTGTCTTTCGGCCAACCCGAGGCCCAGGTGGACCGCCAGGCCCGACTGCACGTGCTGTTCCAGACCGGCTCCCGCCAGTTCACCTACTACTGCATCGGTCCGGCCGGCGAAGTCCTCACCCGCCACCTCTACCAGCTCACCCAGATACGGCCCCGCCTCCGACCGAACGACGATGGCAGCATCCGCGTGGTTGGGGGGTTCCGCCTCAAATCCGCCTACGACATCCCCCCTGCCCCGCCGGAGGAGCTGGTGCCTTCGGCCGAGCCGCCGCCTTCCACCCCCGCACCGCCACCCATCGCACCCCCACCGGGCAATTGATGCCCCGGTTACCCCTCGGCAACCCGCCAGGGACTGCGGTTCACTCGGTCAATTCCTGCGCCGTAGGGAAGCGGCCCTGCATCGCCCGCACGATCGGCCGGGCGCGCGCCACCGCCCCCGCCACGGTTTGACCGGGCGAGGCCCGCAATTCCACCCGCACCGCCGCCACGGCGTCGCCATTGGAGTCCTGCAACGGCAGCGTGGTCACGAACCGCCGCCCGGCCCTGCCCCCGTACGGAGTGAGCGTGGCCATCACCGCCCGTTCGACCTCGCCGCCCGGCAGCCCCAGATCCGCAGGGTCTGTCGCCGCCACCACATGCAGCTCCGGTCGCCGGGAGGTGGTCGCATAAACCCGCAGCCCCAGCAGGCGGGGATACTTTTGCCGCAGCTCGTCCACCAGTTGCTGCGCCAGCTTCACCCGGGGCGTGTAGCGCAGGTGCAGGTCGGCGAAGTACGTCACCGAATCCGACTTGGTCCACAGCGCCAGCTTGCCCTCCCGGAAGGTGTTGTCGGTCAGCTCGGGGATCGGCTCCCGGCCGTCCAGCCGGAAGCGGAATCGGTTGCCCTCCGCCGTGATCTCGAGCTCGTGCCACCGGCCCGGGGTGACCGTAAACTCCGGCCCCAGCGGCGGGTCCCGCCGCCCTTCCACCACCCGGTAGAACCGGAACGTGTGGCCCAGCGCACTGGCGCGCACCACGTAAAAGTTCTTTTCGTCCTGGAGCCGGAAGGCCACCCCCGCCATCTGCTCGCGCCGCCCTGCCACCGTCTTGAACCGCAGCCGCAGGGTGAAATCCCGGAACACCTCCTCCTCGTAAATCAACAGTGGAAACCGCTCGTCGGTGTCGTCCGTGGAAAGCTGGGCCAGGACCGGTCGTTGCAGGCCGTGGGCGGCTCCCGGCGCGGCGGGAGTCGCCAGGTCGGGCAGGGCATCCAGCACCACCTCCCACCGCCCCAACGGGCCCTCGCCGGCCCGCGCACTGCGCCAGCCCGCGGGCACGCCCCCCGGCGGCACCGCGGTCAGATCAAACGTCTTCTCCGCCGCCTGGAGCTGCACCCACAGCCCTCCCAGCAGCCCGCCCCACCACACACATCGCATGACCGCACGCTAGCAAACCCCGCCCCCCAGACAAGCACCGCCCCCGGCCCGGACGGCCTCAGTCCCAGACCCGACGCAGATACTCGAGGCTGCGGGTGGCGATGACCTCCGGACCGTCCTCGAAGTTGAACACCTCGACCGACACCGCGCCGGCGTAACCGACCTCCTTCAACGCGGCGGCGATGGGCCGGAAATCCACCTCCCCGAAGCCCGGCCCCTTCAGGTTGGGGTCATTGGCGTGGAAATGTGCAAAGTGCGGCCAGCTGGCGCGGATGATGGCCGGGATGGGCCGGGCCTCAGAACTCATGGCCTTGACATCCAGAATGATCCGGAACGCCGGCGAGGGAAGCCGGCGAACCAGAGCCATCGCCTCCTCCGCCGTGTTGATGAAGTTGGTTTCCGCCGGCGCCAGCGGCTCGAAGCAGATGGTCACCCCCCGATCCTCGGCGCACCGGACCGCATCGCGGAACCCCTCCACCGCCCAGTCCCGCGCCTGTTCGGCCTCCACCCCCGGCAAGAGGCTCCGCTGCTTGGGGGACCCAAACACCAGCACCCGCCCGCCCACGTCGGCGTCGAATTCCACCAGGTCCACCAGATACCGCGCGGTGCGTTCGCGCACGGCCGGGTCCGGATGCGTCAAGTGCAGGCCTTCGGTCTGCGCCAGCACCCAGTGAATACCCACCACGGCCAGGCCCGCCCGCGCGGCCACCTCGCGCAGGTGGACCCGCCCCGCGGCCGACACCTCGGTCACGTAGCGCACCAGCGTGAAGGGCGCGATTTCGATGGCCTCGTAGCCGGTCCGGCCCGCGTACTGGCAGGCCTCCTCGAAGGTCCAGCCCTGAAAAATCTCGTTGCAGATGGCAAAGGTCATGGCGTGTGCTGTCTGAACCGCAGTCTGCCCGGACATCCGCCTCCGCCGCAAGCGAAGGACACCGCCACGCGGGGAGGTGAAAAAGCTAAAAGCTGAAACGCAAATGGGGAAAGCGCGCGCGGACCCAACCTCCCGCTGCCCCCCCTTTGCCTGCCTTCTTGAGTTCCCAATTCCTTCACCCTTCAGCCTTCTCCCAATCGGCCGGAAGCTTGCGCCCCCCCCCGCCACTGTCGGCATCCGGCATCCGGCCACCGACTTCTGATTCCTTCCTGCCCTCCAAAGTTCCCCGATCCGCCTGCTTTGCCTTTGGCCTTCACGCCTTCCAACGGCTGCGGGGGGCGCCGGGCCGGAATGGCCGCGGTGTCCCTAAAAAAAACCGCCGCCCGGCGCAGGGCCGGCGGCGGAAAAATGGAGGGTGAACGGGCGGGGGGTTACTTGGCGCCCTGCTCGATCCAGGCGCGGACCAGGGCAACCTGCTCCTTGGTGAGCGGGTCGGCCTTGCCTTCGGGCGGCATGGCGGAGTCTTCGTCCAGCCGGGCCACGCTCCAGAGCAACGGGCTCTTGTCCACCTTGCCGGCGACCACAACCTTGCCGTGCTCGCCGCCCTTGAGAATCGCCTCGAGGCTGTCCACGCGGAGGTCGCCCTTTTGCTTTTCAGGACCGTGGCAGTCAAAGCAGCTTTTCTCGAAGATGGGCTTGATGTCCCGGGCGTAGGTCACGCCCTTTTGGGCTGCCGCGGGGGGCAGCCTGGAGAGGTCAGAGGTTTTGATTTCGTGCGCGAGCAGCCCCAGCGTCACGCTGAGAGCCGCCCCGGTGAACAGAATCGCGGGTGTCTTCATGGTTTTGACGGCGCAAACAGTTCCGCAAGACGCCGGAAGCGTCAAAAGGTTTCGCGAAGATGAAAATCGGGGCGGGCGGAACGGCCCTCGTTCCGGGTGATGGGGGGAAGGCGTCCCGGCGGCCGCCGGGAGGGGGTGGGGACCCTGCCCATCCCGCCGCCGACCCAACCGGGCTGCAGCGACAACACGGCTTCCCTGCGGCCGGACCTTCTCTAAAATCCGAAACCCGAATCGCGAGCTCTTCTCCGTAGCCGCCGCGGTGAGTCGGCGGTCAGCCTGCCGGCCAGCCAGGGAGCCCGGCGGCTTCCCCCCCGGCCAAACCGGCGATCCGCTTGAGGTAATTGCTGCCTGGCTAGGCACGCCCTTGCCACTCGTTCACCATCCGCTCAGGATGTGCCCGGCCGCACCAATCTGTTTCCTGGGACCTTTGCAAATACCCCCAGCCATGACCGCCTCCCCAAACTGCCGGTGGCGCGGGATCGCCGTGGTCGCCGTGATGCTGTCTTCCCCCCTCGCCGCGACCGAGGTCGGGGCCCCCGTCCGCCCGGCCCTGGGCATCAATCTGGCCGGGCCGGCGGACTGGAACACGGAGCTGCCCTTCGTGGATGTGTTCCGGTTGTCGCGCGCGTGGATCAGCCAGCGAGAAGGGGCCGGCTGGGGTCAGGGACCGCCGCTGGAGCTGGACGAGCGGGGGTGGGTGCGGCGCCTGGAACCGGGCTGCTACGCCGAGACGCTGTTGTGCACGATCGAAGGCGGCCATTACCCCGGCGGGCGCTGGACGGTCCTCTGGGCGGGTCGGGGCCGACTGGAAATGGCCCGCGTCGAGGTGGTGGAACAGGCCCCGGGCCGGATGGTGGTGGAGGTGGACCCGCGTCGGGGGGCGATGTTTCTGCGATTGCGGGAGACCGATCCCGCCGATCCGGTGCGGAACATCCGGGTGTTGATGCCGGGTTTCACCGCTGAGGAGGCGGCCCGCAACCCGTGGCATCCGCGGTTTTTGGCGCGCTGGCAGGGAGTGGCCTGCGTGCGGTTCATGGACTTCCAGGAGACCAACGGCTCCAAACAGGAACGCTGGCGCGACCGCCCGCGGCCGGAGGAGGCCACCTTCACCCGCGCCGGCGTCCCGGTCGAGTGGCTCTGCGATCTGGCCAACCGCCTCGGCGCGGATGCCTGGTTTTGCCTGCCGCACCGTGCTGACGACGACTACGTCCGGGAATTTGCGGCCGTGGTGAAGGCGCGGCTGGACCCGCGGCTCAAGGTGTACCTCGAGTACTCGAACGAGGTGTGGAACAGCCTCTTCGCCCAACACCGCTACGCGGCCGAGCAGGGGCAAAAGCTCGGCCTGGCCGAAAAATCCTGGGAGGCGGCGTGGCGTTTCACGGCGCGGCGGTCGCTGGAAATCTTCCGCATCTGGGAGGAGGTCTGGGGCGGGCGCGAGCGGCTGGTCCGCGTGCTGGCCGGTCAGGCCGCCAACGTGCACGTGGCCCGGGAAATCCTCGCCCACGCCGACGCCGCCCGACACGCGGACGCGCTGGCCATCGCGCCCTACCTTTCGATGAACATTCCCGTGCGGGGTGAAGGGCTGACGGCGGCCGAGGTGGCCACGTGGTCGGTGGACCGGCTGCTGGACCATCTCGAAGCTCACGCCCTGCCCGAATGCCAGCAGTGGATGGCCCGCCACGCGGAACTGGCGCGCGCCCACGGGCTCAAGCTGGTGGCCTACGAGGCGGGCCAGCACCTGGTCGGCATCGGCGGGGCGGAGAATCATGAGCCGCTGACGCGCCTGTTGCACGCCGCCAATGCCCGTCCGCGTATGGGCGACCTCTACACCCGCTACTACGCGGGCTGGGAACAGGCGGGCGGGGACCTGCTCTGCCACTTCTCCAGCATCGGCGCCTGGAGCAAGTGGGGGAGCTGGGGGCTGTTGCAATACGCCGATGACGACCCGCGGCAGTCGCCGAAGTTCATGGCCACGATGCGCTGGGCGCAGAAGCTCGGCCAGCCGGTGAACCTGCCCTGAGCACCGCCAGGCCGGGCCGGCCGCAGGGGTCCCTTTCCCGCCCGCCGGGCGGGGGTGGCCGCGGCCCGGAGGGTGGGGGTGGAATCCTGTTTTTTCCGCGTGCACGGGGCACCGGCCTCGACTAGATTCCGTCCATGCTCTGGCTGCTAGTTCTCGCGATTCTCGTCATCCTCGCCCTGACGGGTTACTACAAAGGCGCGATCCGTTCGCTGGTGTCCCTGGTGGGGGTGATTCTGGCGACGTTCCTGGCGGTGCCGCTGGGGCCGTGGCTCAAGCCCCTGGTGCCGAAGGTGGGGTTGACGCATCCATTCTGGGCGGTGTTGCTGCCGCCGGTGGTGGTGTTCCTGGTGATCGCCCTGGCCTTTGTGGGCTTGTCGTTCCTCGTCCACCACCGGGTCATGCTGCACTACAAGTACGCCACGGACGATTACACGCGGCTGCGGTTCGAGTGGCTGAACCAGCGGCTGGGATTGGGGGTCGGGCTGGCCGGCGGCGCCATCTACTCCCTGCTGGTCGGCCTGGTGATCTACATCCTGGGCTACCCGCTGGTGCAGGTCACCGGCGCGGACAGCCCCGCCCTGCAGCGGGTGGTCAGCACCCTCCGCAAGGAAATGGCCGCCACCGGCCTGGACCGTTCGCTGGCAGCTCTGGACCCGATGCCGGAGAATTATTACCTGGCCTGCGACATCGCCGGCCTGATCTACCAGAACTTCGCCCCGCTCCAGCAGCGGCTGGCCAACTACCCCGCCTTCCTGACCTGGGCCGAACGGCCCGAGTTTCAGGACATCGCCAGCGACACTTCCGTGCTGAACCTGCTGCAAACCCGCGGGCCGGTGCTTGAACTGATCAACCACCCCAAGATCGTGGCCCTGCTCAGCAACCCGGAACTCATGGCCGAAGTCCAGAGCCTTTCCCTCAAGGACCTGTACCAGTACCTGACCACCGGCAAATCCGCCAAGTACGACGAGGAGAAAATCCTGGGTTGGTGGCAGGTGGACCCGCGGGCCAGTTTTACCCTGGCCCGCCGGCGCCAGCCCGAAATGCCCCCGCGCCAGATGGCCGAGCTCAAGCAGTTGCTTCTGGTCTGGATTCCCCAACTCAAGCTCCGGGCCGCGCCGGACAAATCCCTGATGGTGCGGCTGGAACTGGGTGAGGAAGCCCGCAGGCTCCGCGAGCAACAGCAGGCCGCCGCGGCCGCCGCCCAACAGGCCCAGCAACAGGCCGCCGGCATCCCTCAATTGCCCCCCGGCTACGCCGAACGCTACGGCCTGATGCGCCGCGGTCCGGGCGCACCCGCCGGCGAGGAGGGCACCGCCGCGGCACCCACCCCGTCCACCCCCCCGGTCCCCGGCTCGGACCTGGCCGGCCAGGGCACTTGGGAGCGCGAAGGTTCCCGGCTCCGCTACAAAATCAGCCTCCGCAACGAACAAGGGCAGTCCCTCAACGGCAGCGCGGTCATTGACGAGGAAGACCTCACCCTCTCGGCCGGCCCCTTCAACCTGGTCTTCTACCGCATCTACTGAGGTCACCACTCCCTGCCTGGGCCAACCCGGTGCAGCCCGCGGGGCGGGGCAACCTTGCCCGCGGAGATAGTTTCAACGCCTCCCTGGCGTCTGCCCGGTCATCGCGTCGGCGGCAGGGTGGCCGGCGGCAACCCGGTCGCGACCAGACCCTGCACTCCCGTGGTGGCCGCGGCGGGGCTGAGCGCTCCGCGCAGGCCAAGGCCGGGGGTGAACAGCCCCTGCGGGGCCATGCTGTTGACCGCCTCGGCCCGGCGCACGGGTGCCTGCGCCGGCCACGGAGTGGCCGGGGCCGTAGCCGTCGCACCCTCCACCAAACCTCCCTGGCCTGCCGGCACCCCGCTCCCCCCCGCCCGGCGGCCGGGGCCGGCTTCCGGACCTTGGACACGGGGCCAGAGCCAGAGCCCGCACGCCACGACCACGCAGGCCCCGGCCAACGCCGGACGCCAGCCAGTCCAGCTCCGCACCCGTTCCCACCACGGCGTGGCGGAGGTGGACCCGGCCGCCCGGATACGGGCGCGCACGCGCTCGGGGAACGCCTCGAAGAAGCCGGGCGGAGGCACCTCATGGTGCTTCAGGGCCAGCAAATGTTGCAGCCGGTCGGCGGGGGGAACATCCGGGTCCATGTCACTTCAGGCAATCGGCCAGCCAGGCCTGCAGTTGCTGGCGGGCGTAGTGCAAGCGGGAACGCACCGTGCCCACGTTGCAGCGCATGATTTCGGCGATCTGCTCGTGGCGCAGCCCCTGAATGTCATGCAACGTGACGACCATTCTGTGGGGCTCAGACAACTTCTGGAGGGCCACGTTCAATTTCTCCTGCAACTCCCGCAGCGCGGCGTCCCTTCGGGGCGTGCGCTCGGAGACCAGCGCCAGGAGGTCGGGGTCGTTCTCCGCCTGCAGGTCGAGGTCGTTGAGACTGAAGTGGCCGCGGCGCCGGTGCTGCTTGAGGTGGTTGAGGGTCAGGTTAGCCGCGATCCGGTACAGCCAGGTGAAGAAACTTGAGTCGCCCTTGAAGCCGGGCAGGGCCTTCCACGCCCGCACAAAGGCCTCCTGGGCCAGGTCCGCCGCATCCTCGTGGTGGGAGGTCATGTGGTACACCACGCTGTAGATGCGCTCCTGGTAGCGGCGCACCAGGGTGTCAAAGGCCTCAATCTCTCCCTGCTGAGCCCGCCGGACCAGGGCGGCGTCCTCGGCGGCTTCCGCTCGCTGGGGGGGCGGCGGCTCAGGCGGGGCGGACGGTGTTTCGGGCAGGGTCGGCGGCATGGGCCGGGTCAGTCCGGGGTCTCGTCGCGCAGCGTCTCGACCTGACCGGCGAGAAATTCAGCCGCCGCGGCCAGCGCCCGTCGCCCCGCTCCCGTGGGCACCCCCTCCAACCGTGCCGTCGCCTGGCGGCAGAAATCATGCACCACGCGGCGGCACTCCGGCAGCACATCAGCGGCACACAGCAGGGCGCGCAGGCGGGGTAGGTGCTCCGGCCGCCACGGCGCCAGCAGGACCTCCAGTTCCTGCCGCTCCGCGCCCCCGAGCCGCTCCGCCGCCACCAGCACCGGCAAGGTCAGTTTGCCCGAGGCCAGATCGGTGCCGAGGGATTTGCCGGCCTGGGATTCGGAGCCGAACAGGTCCACACAGTCGTCGTAAATCTGGTAGGCCGTCCCCAGGGCCATACCGTAGTCGCGCAGGGCCTGTTGCTCGGGACGGCCGGCCCCCGCCAGGCGCGCGCCCAGTTCGCAGGAAAGGGCAAACAACTCCCCGGTCTTCATGCGCAGGATGCGGTAGTACGCCTCCCGCTCCAGACCCAGGTGGCCCGGGCGCTCGGTCTGGATGGTTTCCCCGGTGCACACGGTCCGGGTCGCCGCCGCCACGGCACGACACACCTCCGGGGTGGGGAACCCCGCCGCCAGGACCAGCGCATGGGCAAACAGGCAGTCGCCCACCAACACGGACGTGGCCGGACCGCACTGGACCGCCAGCGTGGGGCGACGCCGGCGCAGCGCCGCGGCATCCATGACGTCGTCGTGGACCAGGGTGGCCAGGTGCACCATTTCAATGATGACCGCCACGGTGATGTGATCATCGCCCAGGTGTCCGGCGGCTTCCGCGCTCAGGCCGACCAGGGCCGGGCGGAGCTGCTTGCCCTGACTGGCCAGGGCGTAGCGGGCGTGATCGCGGATTTCAGGTTCGAAGGCCTCCACCTGAGCCGCGAGCCGCTGGGCCACGGCACGCAGAAACGGCTGTACCGGCGCCACAATATGTCGCCAGGTCGGCGTACCTTCCGGGGGGGGAGGAACCGGGTCAACCGGCGGGGCCGCGCTCGTGGGAGTCGCCAACATTGCGAGGAATCTAGGTTTTGCAAAAAACCAAGTCAAACCGTTCCCCCGGCCTAATTGACCAACCCGCACCGTGCCTGCCAACGGAGCAGCCACAGGAACGGGGCGCCCGACGAGTGCGCGGCGGGCACGCCGGCCCATCGCCTCCGCGCCCCCGATTTGGATTTGCGGGGTGTGAGGCTGGCTGTCCTTCCCCCTCATCGTGCCGAGGGGCGCACCCCGAGCACCAGAACGGCTCTCGCGACAAACAGCACGCCCGCGTAGGCAAAAGCGGCCGTCGTGCCCGCCCAGCTCCACAACGCCCCCACCACCACGCTGGAGAGCAGGTCGCCCAGTCCGTTGACGGTGGCCAGGGTGCCCAAGGCCATGCCGTGCTGCGCCTCCTCCACCAGCTCGGCGCAGAGCGAGTCTTCCACGGTTTCTTCCACCGCCACGTAGATGCCGCCCAGCGCAAACACCAGCCCCAGGGTCCACACCTTCAGCGGCAGCAGGAGGATGCCGGCGGCCATCACCGCCGCCAGACCGTAGCCGCCGGCCAACAGACGCCGCTTGTCCCACCAATCAGCCAGCCAGCCGGCCAGGAAGGCAAAGCCGGCGTAGAGCACGTTGTGCAGCAGATACAGCCCCACCGCCACGTTCGCCGCCCGGGCCGCGCCCAGCGTGGGCGTGAGTTGCTGGGTGGCCAGAAGGAGCAGCATCGAGTGCGCGAAATCTCCGGCCCCAAACACCCCCACCGCCAGCAGGAAGCGCCGGACCGGCCGCGGCAACGCCCGCAGGCTCTGGCCGAAGGCGACGCGGGGGACCGGCCGGCGCTGCTTCTCGACCACCACCCACGCCATCAGCGCCGCGGCCAGCAGACCCGGCACCAGCGTCCAGGCAAAGAGCGTCGGGTAATGGTGATCCAGCGCCGCCAGCAGACCGACCGCGGTGGCCGGCCCGACGATCGCGCCGCAGGTGTCCATCATCCGCTCGAAGCCGAAGGCGCGGCCGTAGGTTTCGGGCGTGACCGCCCCGGCCAGCAGCGCCTTGCGGACCGGCGTGCGCACGCCCCGCCCCAGCCAGGCCGCCGCCACCCCCAGGCCGGCCAGGAAGGCGGGCAGGACCGCCGTGGCCGTCTCGTGCGCCCAGTCGCTCAACAGGCTGGCCAGGCCGATGCCCAGCACGGTGCGGTTGAGCCAGCCGGGCCGGCGACCGGGCGGCCGGGCGGACGCGGGCGCCGAGAAAGGGTTTGTTCCTGCGTTCACGGGCCGGAGATTCGGCAGCCGCCGGCAGGCTGTACCCCCCTCGCCGCACACGACAAGCTCGTTTGCTCCCCGGACCAGGGGCAGTGTTCCTGCGGGCAGGCCGGGGTGGCGGGCGCAGGAGCGGCGCTCGGGGGCAGGCCCCGGCCACCTACGAAGGTGGACAGGTCATTTCAGCCCGGCCGCCAGGAGGGTCTCGAAATGGGGCGGTTCCTCTTCACGGGCCACGACGGTGATTTCGATTTGACGGAAACCCGCCGCCTCCAGCCAGCGGTGCAGTTCACTTTCGGCAAAGCCCGGCCAGAGGTCGCCGTACAGCTCGCGCGCGCGGGTGAAGGTGTGCTGTCGCAGGTCCAAAATCAGGACCTGCCCGCCGGGCTTGAGGATGCGGTGAGCGCTGCGCAGGGCCCGCGGCGGGTCCTGGGCGTGATGCAGGGCCTGGCTGAGGATGACCAGGTCCACCGACGCCGGTTCGATGGGCGGGCCCTGGAGGTCGCCCAGGCGGAATTCGAGGTTTTTCACCCCGGCCTTGCGGGCCTTGGCGGCGCCGAAGGCGATGATCTTCTCCGAGTTGTCCACCGCGATGACCTTCCGGCAACGCAGGGCCAGCAGTTCGCTGAGCAGGCCCTCGCCCGAGCCCAGGTCGGCCACGGTCAGGGGCGGCAGGATGCGCAGGAGCAGTTGAGCGAACGCCTGCCAGGAGCGGCCCGGCCCGTACTGGCGGTCGAAGCGGCCGGCAATCTGGTTGAAATAGCGGCGTTCGCGCTGCTCCCGCAGTTGCAGAATGCGCCGGAGGTTGATCTGGTCGGCCGCGCGTTCCGGCACGTCCGCCACGGCCCGCTGGACCAACGCGGCCCAGCCGCCGCCCTCCGATTCTGTCGTCGCCGGCACCTGCCGGTAGTAAATGCACCGGCCCTCCCGTCGTGCCCGGACCAGGCCCGCCTCCGCCAACAAGCCGAGGTGGGTGGAAATGCGGGACTGGCCCAGGCCGGTGATTTCCTGCAGCTCATGCACGGTCAACTCCTGACCCTCTACCAGCGCGAGCAGCCGCAGCCGCGTGGGATCGGCGAGGGCACGCAACCGTTTGAGCATCTCGGGCATGGGTCGGGGTCCCGACCGGGACCGGCCGGTGCTGAAATCCCGGATTGACGGGCGAGCACCGTGTTATATCTTCGCATCGCGATACGTCAATACTTTCGCGCCAGCGACATCAATCCCCATGAGCAAGCGTTTCATTTTCTCCTCCGAGTCCGTCGGCGAAGGCCACCCGGACAAGGTCTGCGACACCATCTCCGATTACGTGCTGGATGCCTGCCTGCACGAGGACCCCCTCAGCCGGGTGGCCTGCGAGTGCTTTGTGAAGTCCAACGTCGCGGTGGTCGGCGGCGAGATCACCACCCGGGCCAGGCTCGATTACGCCGCCATTGCCCGCCAGGCCATCCGCGACATCGGCTACGTGCACGAAGACGACGTCTTCCACGCCGACCGGGTGTTTGTGAACCTGTACCTCACCGCCCAGTCGCCGGACATCGCCCAGGGGGTGGACGCCCGCAAGGCCAAGGGCAAGAAAACCGCCAGGCAGGGCGCCGGCGACCAGGGCATGATGTTCGGCTACGCCTGCGACGAGACGCCGGAACTGATGCCGGCGCCGATCATGTTTGCCCACCGCCTGGGCCGTGAGCTGACCCGCATCCGCAAAAGCGGCAAGGTGCGCTGGCTGCGGCCGGACGCCAAGTCGCAGGTTTCGGTGGCCTACGAAGACGACCGGCCGGTGGCCATCACCAACGTGGTCATCTCCACGCAGCACACCCCGGACGTCGAGCACGACGAGATCGAGCGGTTTTGCATCGAGCAGGTGATCAAAAAAGTGCTGCCCAAGAACCTGCTCACCCCCAGGACCACCTACCTGATCAACCCCACGGGCCGTTTCGTGGTGGGCGGGCCGCAGGGCGACTCCGGCCTGACCGGCCGCAAGATCATCGTGGACACCTACGGCGGCATGGGCCGGCACGGCGGCGGCGCCTTCTCCGGCAAGGACCCGACCAAGGTGGACCGCTCGGCCGCCTACCTGGGTCGCTGGGTGGCCAAGAACATCGTGGCTGCCGGCCTGGCGCGCCGCTGCGAAATCCAGTTCGCCTACGCCATCGGCTACCCCGACCCCGTCAGCGTGAGTCTGGACACCTTCGGCACCGCCACCGTGGACGAGGCGAAAATCCTGCGCGCGGTGCTGAAGGTTTTCAGCTTCCAGCCCGCGGACATCATCGCCCAACTGGACCTGCGCCGGCCCATCTACGCCAAGACCACCAACTACGGCCACTTCGGCAAGGACGACCCCGACCTGACCTGGGAACGCACCGACAAGCTCGAGGCCTTGAGGGCGGCGCTGTCATAACGCACCGTGGCGTCATGAAACGGATTGTTTTCGCAGAAGCCCTGCCGGGCTGGCGTTTGCGCCTGCGCTCCAACGACGGGGTGGAGGGCACGGTGGACCTGTCGGCCAATGTCGGCAAGGGTGTCTTTGCCAGTTGGCGCGACCCAGAGGTATTTGCGCGCTTCAAGCTCGTGGAGGGGGGACGGGCACTCGTTTGGCCGGGAGGAGCGGATGCCTGTGCGGACGCGCTTTATCTGGAAATCACCGGGATGACTGCCGAAAAACGGTGGTCGGGTGACAAGCCCGTTTCCACCCATGCCTGAGATCAGACGATTCTACGGCATCAGCCTTTTGCTCTGCGCCCAGGAACATCCTCCCGCCCACTTCCATGCCAAATACGCATGAAGCCGTGTTCGACATAGCGACCCTCCAACTCACGCAGGGTGGGTTGCCTGCGCGGGCCCGGAGCTTGGTGGTCGAGTGGGCGGCGCTGCAGGGGGAAGAACTCGAAAACGCCTGGGCGGCGCTGCGGAATGGCCGCGCCCCTGCGAAAATTGCCCTGCTCCAATGAATCTTTAGTCAGACAAACCACCCACGCACCTATGCCTACCGTCAAACTGCCCATCTCCCGGACCAAACCCGCCGCTGCCAAAACCCCTGCGCGCAACGGCCGATCCCGAGCCGACTACTTCGTGCGCGACCTTTCGCTGGCCGATCTGGGCCGCCGTGAAATCGAGGTCGCCGAACACGAAATGCCCGGCCTGATGGCCATCCGCGCCAAGTACGGCCCGCAAAAACCTCTGGCCGGCGTGCGCATCTCCGGCTCGTTGCACATGACCATCGAGACCGCCGTGCTCATCGAAACCCTGCGCACGCTCGGCGCCTCGGTCCGCTGGGCTTCCTGCAACATCTTCTCGACCCAGGACCACGCCGCCGCGGCCATTGCCAGGGCCGGCATCGCTGTCTTCGCCTACAAGGGCGAGTCGCTCGAAGAATACTGGCAGTTCACCCTCAACGCCCTCACCCACCCGGGCATGCAGGGCCCGCAACTGGTTGTGGACGACGGCGGCGATGCCACGCTGCTGCTGCACAAGGGCTACGAAATGGAACAGGGCTGCGACTGGGTCCGCACCCCCTCCGCCAGCCACGAGGAACAGGTCATCAAAAACCTCCTCAAACGTTGCGCCAAGGAACGGCCCGGCTGGTTCACCGCCACCGTCAAGGAATGGAAAGGCGTCTCGGAGGAAACCACCACCGGCGTGCACCGGCTCTACCAGATGCTCGAAGCCGGCAAACTGCTCGTGCCCGCCATCAACGTCAACGACTCGGTCACCAAGTCCAAGTTCGACAACCTCTACGGCTGCCGCGAGTCACTGGCCGACGGCCTCAAGCGCGCCCTGGGCGTGATGATCGCCGGCAAGACCGCCGTCGTCTGTGGCTACGGCGACGTCGGCAAGGGCAGCGCTCACAGCCTGCGCGGCTTTGGCGCGCGCGTCATCGTCACCGAAATTGACCCCATCAATGCCCTCCAGGCCGCGATGGAAGGCTTCGAGGTCACCACCGTCGAGGACACGCTGGGCGAGGCGGACATCTACGTCACGGCCACCGGCAACTGCGACGTCATCACCCTCGAGCACATGCTGGCGATGAGGGACCAGGCCATCGTTTGCAACATCGGCCACTTCGACAACGAGATCCAGGTGGACCGGCTCAACGTCCATCCGGGGGTGAAGAAGGTCAACATCAAGCCCCAGGTGGACCGCTACGACCTGCCCAACGGCCGGAGCCTTTATCTGCTGGCCGAGGGCCGGCTGGTGAACCTGGGCTGCGCCGAAGGCCACCCCAGCTTCGTCATGTCCAACAGCTTCACCAACCAGGTGCTCGCCCAGCTCGACCTCTGGCAGTACCGCGACACCTACAAGGTCGGCGTTTATCGCCTGCCCAAGAAGCTCGACGAGGAAGTCGCCCGGCTGCACCTCGAAAAAATCGGCGTCAAGCTCACCCCCCTGACCGCAAAGCAAGCCTCCTACATCGGCGTGCCGGTCGAGGGCCCCTACAAGCCCGAGCACTACCGGTACTAAATCGGGGGCAACCACCTTCGCACAGCGGGCGAATCCCCGGAGTGGTTCGCCCGTTTTTTTTGCTCGCGCTGCCGGGGCTTCCCGACGCCGCCCCCCTGCCCTTTTTCACCGGTCCCGGTCCCGGCCAACCGCCCCCTCAACCCGGTTCCGACGGCGTCGGACCCCACCACTCGGGGTGCTCCTGCAGCAGGGCCAACAGCCGGGCATCGGCGGGCGGGAAGGGGTAGCGGTCCAGCTCCTCCGGCCGCACCCAGGCAAAGGCCTGGCAGCCCAGGGCCCGGGGCACGCCACCGGTCCAGCGGCAGCGCAGGAAATGGAGCCGCACCCGGCGTTCCGGATAGGCGTGTTCCAGACTCAGCAGCTCCTCCTCCACCGTCACCTCGATGGCCAGCTCCTCGCGCAACTCACGCCGCAGGCATTCGGCCGCGCCCTCCCCCGGCTCGAGCTTGCCCCCCGGAAATTCCCACAGCCCGCCCAGGTGGTCGGCCGCCCGCCGCCGGCTCAGCAGCACGCGCCCGCCATGAAACACCACTCCCGCCGCCACTTCCACCACCGCTCCGGAGGCCGGCACAGGCATGGGCGTGAGACCGCGGGAGGCCTCAACGGCCCACGCTCTTGTACACCCAGCCCAGCCGCTCCATTTCGCGCGGGTCGAACAGATTGCGGCCGTCAAACAGGATGGGGTGGGTCATTGTCCGGCGGGCGCGCTCCAGGTCCAGCTCCTTGAACTCGGGCCACTCGGTGGCAATGACCAGCGCGTCGCACCCCTCCGCCACCGCGTCGCGTTCGGCCACGTACTCGACCTGTTCCGAGGGCGGCAGCAGTTCCCTGGCCTTTTCCATGGCCCGCGGGTCATGCACCCGCAGGCGGGCCCCCTCGCGCAGGAGCCGGCGGCAGACCTCGATCGCCGGGGACATTCGCACATCGTCGGTGTTTTGTTTGAAGGCCAGCCCCAGCACGCCGAGGCGCTTGTCCTTGAGCACCCAGAGGGTGTCGGTGATCTTGCGCAGGAACCGGTCCATCTGCTGGGCGTTGATCAACTGCACCTGCTTGAGCAGGCCGAAGTCGTAACCCAGTTGCTCGGCGATCTTGATGAACGCGCTCAGGTCCTTCGGGAAACAGCTCCCCCCAAACCCGATGCCCGCATCCAGGAACCGCCGCCCGATGCGCTTGTCCTGGCCGATGCCGTTGGCCACCTCCTGGACATCGGCGCCGGAGGCCTCGCACAGCACCGAGATGGCGTTGATGTACGAAATCTTCAGCGCCAGAAACGAGTTGGCCGCGTGTTTGATCAACTCCGCCGAGTTGATGTCCGTCACCAGCACCGGCGCCTGGATCGGCGCGTAAATCTCCCGCATCCGCGGCACCGGGCGCGGGCTGGACACGCCGATGACGATCCGGTCCGGCCGCATGAAATCCTCCACCGCGAAGCCCTCGCGCAGGAACTCAGGATTGCTGACCACGTCGAACTCGAACTGCGCCCCGTTGTAACGGCGGATGGTCTCGGCCACCTTCTCCCCTGTCTTCACCGGCACCGTGCTCTTGTCCACCACGATCTTGTACGCCGTCAGGCACGCGGCGATCTCCCGCGCCACCCCCTCGATGTAGCTCAGGTCCACGCTGCCGTCGGGCAACGGCGGCGTCGGCACCGCAATGAAAATCACGTCCGACCGCTCAACCCCCTCGGCGATGCTGTCGGTGAAATGCAGCCGGCCGGCCGCCACGTTGCGCGGTACCAGCTCTTCCAGCCCGGGCTCATAAATCGGGATGCCCCCGCTCCGCAGCACGCGCACCTTTTCCACGTTGTTGTCCACGCAGATGACCCGATGCCCGATCTCGGCCAGGCAGGTCCCGGTCACCAACCCCACATAGCCGGTTCCAATGATGGCAATGTTCATGGCGCGAAAATTGGACCTTCCTTCAGCCGCAGGGGCCGACCCGCCCTTCGCGGCGGCGGCGCCACCTCATTGCGGGGGGGCGGGGGTCACGCCCGGCGCGGCACCCTGGCCGGCCGCGGGCGGTGGCGGGTTGGAGGCCGGCGACACGCCCGCCCCTTCCGGCGCCCCGGCACCCACCGGCGTGATCACCGGCGGCACGGCCGGCGCGGTGGCGGTGGTCGCCAGCTCCGGATGCTGCTTGAGCAGGGTCTCCCGCTTGACCGAGGCCTCCATCGCCGCGCGCCCTGCCTGCCGGTCCGCCAGCAGGGAATCATAAAGCTTCAGCGCCTCCGCCGGCCGGCCGGCCGACACATGCAGCGCGGCCATCGCCAGCCGTGCCCGGCCCGACACCGGGTCATCCAGATACCGGCTCACCACATTCTGGTACGCCGCCAGCGCCGCATCGGTCTGATCGCGCGCGTCCAAGCAGGCCGCCACCCCCAGGGCTGCCATCGGGGCCAGCAGGCCGGACGCGTCCCGGGCCACCACCTCCTCGAACTGCGCCTGCGCCTCCGCGTACTTGCCGGCGGCAAACAACTCCCCGGCCGCCAGCAACCGGGCGCGCGTCGCCGCCTGGGTCGAGTCGTACCGGCCGGCCACCTGCAACAGCGTCTCCGGCGACGGCCCCTGCTCGCTGCTGGTACGGTCGGCGGATGTTAACGCCAACAGGGCATGGTTGGCCTCCAGCTCGGTCCGGCCCTGATGCCAGAAGTACACATAGCCGGCCACGACCAGCCCCAACACCCCCGCGGCTCCCACCACCAGATGGAGACGGTGCGTTTCAGCCCAGGCCCATGCCTCGAAAATCCACGCCGATTCCTGCTGTTCCGACTGCATAGAAAGCGCGGATTCTTTGGGCCGACCCCGCAAAGGCAAGAAGGAAATCCCCGCCGCCGCCGCCGGCAGCCGGGGTCGCCACGCCCCCCCGGGCTCAGGAACGGGCAACAGGCAACGGGCAGCTGACTGCGATTATCGCCCCCTCGACCCTCGCCTGTGGTGCAGGCGTCCTCGCCTGCCGGTGTGTGGTGCAGGCGTCCTCGCCTGCCGGTGTGTGGTGCAGGCGTCCTCGCCTGCCGGTGTGTGGTGCAGGCGTCCTCGCCTGCCTTTCCCTTGCAGCCGGGACGGCTGCACCACAATCCCCCCTTGGGTGCAGGCCTCCGGCCTGCCGGTGTTGTGGTGCAGGCGTCCTCGCCTGCCTTTCCCTTGCAGCCGGGACGGCTGCGCTACGCCGCCGGGGGGGTTGCCGCCGGCGTGAGCCGGCGGACAGAAGGGCCTTTGCGTCCCCGCGGCGGCTCCCGGTCCCGGGCAGCCGGCTGGGGCTGAAAGCCGGCACGGTCCCGGACGGTGAGGCGTGGAAAGATTAAAAGGGGGAAAACGTGAAGGGGCAAAGCCGCTGCACAGACCCAACCAGCCCCACCACCCCCGTTCCTGCCTTCCTGAGTTCCCAATTTCCAACCTTCGGGCTCCGGGCTCCGGCTACCAGCTTCGGACTTCGGAGTTCGGA
>JBBIVJ010000017.1:0-89965 GCA_037439785.1 Verrucomicrobiales bacterium
GGACCAACGCGGTGCTCGAACGGGCGGCGAGCCTGGAGGCGCCGGCGTGGGAGCCGGTGGAGGGGGCGACCAACGGGGTGGCGCATCTGTCCCCCGCCCAGCCCCGCGGCTTCTTCCGCCTGCGGGTGCCCTGAACGGAGGGGCTGGCTACCGATCCAGGTATTGCCATCTTCGCGCGTCGGAGAAGGCCGTCGGCACTCTGGGCTGGTCTGAGACCATTGCTTGTCGTGCAGGCCGCCGCGGTTTCAAGGAGGGGTGCTGGCGAGACGGCGGCATACCACGGCAGGGCGCCAGCGGGATATGGTTTCCGGCATCCGTCTTTTCGGGCTTTTGCCTCTACCGGCCGCCTACTAGGCTGGCGGGGTGAACCCGACCGCCTTGATCACCGGCGCCTCGCGCGGCATTGGCCGGGGCATTGCCCTTGAGCTGGCTGCCCGGGGCTGGGACCTCCTGCTGAACTACGCACAAAACGAGGCCGCCGCCGCCGCCACGGCCGAGGCATGCCGGACCGCCGCTCATGCCTGCGGTCGGGATATCCGGGTGGTGACGGCGCGGGCGGACGTGGGATCGGCGGCGGACCGCGCGGGGTTGGTGGCGCGGGCGCGGGCCGAATTCCCGCGGCTGGACCTGCTGGTCAACAACGCGGGGATGGCGCCGGCCGTGCGGGCGGATGTGTTGGAGGCCGGGGAGGAGGGCTTTGACCGGCTCCTGGCCGTGAATGTGAAGGGACCTTTTTTCCTGACCCAGCAGGTCGCCCGCTGGATGTTGGAAACGCCGCCCCCGGCCGCGGGGGGCGAGGCGGGGGAACGGCCGGCGCAGCGGGCGATTGTGTTCATTTCCTCGATCAGCGCCTACACCGCGTCGGTGAACCGCGGGGATTACTGCGTGTCCAAGGCCGGGCTGGCGATGGTGGTGAAGTTGTTTGCGGTGCGGTTGGCGGAGGCGGGGATCGGGGTGTTTGAAATCCGGCCGGGAATCATTGCCACGGACATGACCGCACCGGTGCGGTCGCGCTACGACGACTTGATCGCCGGGGGGCTGACGCCGATCCGGCGCTGGGGGACGCCGGCGGATGTGGGGCGGGCGGTGGCGGCGATTGCCCAGGGGCTGCTGCCGTTCAGCACGGGAGAGGTGATCAACGTGGACGGCGGTTTCCACCTGCACCGGCTTTGAACGGCGGCGGGTACCGGTGAGGGCGGCGTGCCGCGGGGCGGGGTCGGGCGGTACGGTTCAAAAGCTCAGTAGGCATTGCCAGATGAAGGTGTAGCCAAGGGCGTCGGTTTGTTCCCAGATGCGGCGGATGAGGTCGGGGTCGCCGGAGATGGGGGGCAGTTCCTTGACCTTTTCCTCCCAGGGCAGGCAGGTGCCGGGGGGCTTGCGGGTGGGGGCGGGGTGGGCCAGGCCGGGGCGTTGGAGGTCTTCGGGGGTGGGCTGCGGGCCGCGGGTTTGGTCGGGGGGCGTCACGCGGTAGGCGGGGCTGTCGTACTGGCCAAACTCGCGGCCGGCCTCGGTCAGGGCCCGCAGGTTTTCGATACGGGTGTCGTCCTGCATGATGGCGCCGGCATCGAGGAGGTAGCCGCCATCGCGGGCCACCTCGGCCAGCACGCGGCGGACAAAGTCGCGGACCTCGTCGGGCCGGCCGAAGCTGAGCAGGACGTTGGGGATGCCGCCGCTGAGAGCGAATTTGTCGTGGAGCCGGCGGTGGACCTCGAAGAGGTCGTCCTGGTCGCAGTGGAAGACGATGCTGCGGTCGGGCAGTTCGCGGAAGGCGTCGAGGTGGTGGCGCCATTTGCCTTCGGCGTAGAAAAGGGTTTGGTGGCCGTGCTTCCAGAATTCCTCGATGCAGGGCTTGAGGGTGGGCCAGTAGTGGGTGTCGAACTGGCGGGGATTGATGAACGGCACGCAGCCGCGGTGCATCCAGAAGCCGATGGGCACCTGGCGGGCGGGGTCGGCGGTGGTCAGGCCCACGTGCACCAGGTGGGGCATGAGCGCTTCGCAGGCGCGGAGCACCTTCTGCGGCTGGGTGTGCATGTCCATCGTCAGGCCCACGTAGCCGCGGAGCTTGTCGGCCAGGATGTCGAAGGGGGCCTTGAAGATGCCGGCGATGGCCGAGACGGTGCCGCATTCGGTGCGCAACCGCGCGATCTGGGGGCCGAAGGCGTGGAAGTACTCGAGCATGGCCATGCCGCCTTTGACGCAGGCCAGGTTGTTCCGGTAGGTGTTGGGCTGGCCGGGGGCCACGGCGTCGGCACACACCCGCGGGAACCAGACTTCGTACAGGAAGCCGGTGGGGTCGGCGATCAGGTGATCGTACTCGTCGGGCCGCATCCAGGCCTGGTCCTCGGGCGGCTCAAGGTAGTTGAAGCCCTTGTCGGGGGGGATGCCCAGGCCGGGGATGGCGTAGTAGCGGAGGTTCATGGCCTGGGTGAGGCCGGTCCAGACGTACACCATGTTCGGCACCACGGCGTCCCAGTCGAAATCGCGGGCGCAGCGCACGGCAGCCTCGAAGGCTTTCTGGTAATCGTGCACCACCTCCTGGCAGCTCATGCCGGTGTAGGTGGCGGTGAACTCCGCCACGAAGGGGCGGATGGGTACGCAGTCCGGCTTCTCGTTGCGCATGGCGGCGACGTAACGGCTGAGCCGTTGCTGGTACAGCGTTTCGGTGTTCATGCGGTGGGGTCAGCTTGGAACAAACGCCACGGTCCGGGCGAGTGCGGAGTCGGGTGGGGCGCCGGATAGAAGCCCACGCGCAATGGATCAGGAAAAAATCTGAACCCGCACGCCGGCAGGGGCACGCTCCCGGCCGCCGGCGGCAATCAATTCAAGCCATCGCCGTGTTTGCTTAGAATCGGTAGCCTCCTGAGGTCTGCGGGGGGGGCCTACGGCTGCCTTTTTCCGGATTTCGATGCTCAGCAATTACGCCCCGAATAGCACGAACAGCACTGCCGCCCCAAGAAACTCGGACAGTATTCGCTTTTGCAAAACTCGTTGGTGCTGAATCTGAAATGCTGAAATGGCGGAAGCTGTCGGATTTCCTTCCTTTCTGCGGTTCACAGATATCATGCTGTTCTCGATAGCATTGGAACTTTGACTTGGACCAACCACACCTCTCTTTGTCGGGATATCTGACACAATTTTCCAAAACGATTCCACTCCGTTGGCAATTGCCATAGTCGCAAGTTGTTTGAGTGAAGAACGTTGAGATCGAGCATGAAGCGCTGGCACGAAAAGCGCTAAAATAGTGTGGGCACAGTCATGGTGGCTGGGGCTTTAAGGAAAAAGAATCGAAACATGGGTAGCAAAGTGTGGGTAGGGATCGCGGTTGGGGTCGTGGGAATCGCCTTCAGCCAAGGAGTCAAAGCCGTCAACATCACCATTGCGGACCAGCTTGCAGGAGGCAGGGGGTTCGGTGGCGGGCCGACCGGGCAGGGCGCGGAAGACAACGCGACCGAGCCAGGAACCATTGCCAAACAAAAGTGGGATTACGAGGCTTTCTTCCTCAGCGGCAACAAGTTGGGTATCGCGGCCGGCTTCGACATGAAGTCGGGCAAGGTGGATACCTTTGTTGCCCCCCAAGGAGACATCTTCATTCGCATCGGCAGCCAGGTGGACGCCAAGTACGTCAGCGGTAGCCCGGATTCCGTGGCGTTTGACTACGTCATTCATTTCCCGCAGGTACCACCGCCGCCGGGAGAACCCTTCGCGGGCACCGATTATTGGACTTCGGGCAGCATCCAGTACGCTGTGTACGGTGTGGCGCAAGTGGACCTGATCGCCACGGGGGATCCGGGCATCACCGGGGCTCCTCCGTTACTCAAGGATTGGCTGTGGCAGGCGAGCCCCAAGGCGGGGCAAACCCCGATTTACTCGGCCGGCGATGCCCTCTACGCGAACGACCAGACTGATGCCCAGGTGGCCTCGGCCCTCGGTTTTTCCCTGGTGGGCGGCTCACACGACATCCTCAGCGGCATCCTCCTGGATTGGGGCAAGCTGGGAATCAGCGGCCAGAACGTGTACTTCTACATCACGATGGGCTGCGGCAACGATTTGCTGGAAGGCAAAACCTACGTACCGGATGGCGGGTGGACGGTCACCCTGCTGGGCGTGGGCTTTGTGGGGCTGGGCTTGTGGGCCCGCCGCCGGCAGTAACCGGCTCATTCGGACGTTTCTTCAACGCCTGTCGCCCCGGCGGCAGGCTTTTTTGCTTTTGCCCAACCACACCCACCACAGCTCAGTGTGCCGCTTCTCCGGGGCCACCTGCTGACTTCATTGGCCGGGTTGGGGGTTGCGCCATGCATGGCCGGCGGCGCGCAGCAATTCTTCCGCGGCGGGTGGCCCCCAGGTGCCGGCAGGGTAAAAAGCTTCCTCTCCCAGCGGAGTTTGTCCCCACGCGGCGCGGATGGCATCCACCAGGGCCCACGCCAGTTCCACCTCGTCGCGGCGCAGAAACAGGGTGGTGTCGCCCTCGAGGGCGTCGAGCAACAGGCGCTCGTAGGCTTCCGGCGTGTAGGCCCCGAACTCGGTGTCGTAGCGGAAATGCATCCGGACGGGGCGAAGAGTCAGGCTGGTCCCTGGGACCTTGCCATTGAAATGGAGGGTGATGCCTTCGTTGGGCTGGAGACGCAACGTCAGTGAGTTGGCCTCCAGTTTCGGGCCGCATTGAGCGGCAAACAACACATGCGGCGGCGGCCGAAACTGGAGGCGCACCTCGCTGGCGCTCAAGGGAAGGCGTTTGCCGGTGCGCAGGTAGAACGGCACGCCCGCCCAGCGCCAGTTGTCCACGTACAGCTTCCAGGTTACGAAGGTCTCCACCGCCGAATCCGGCCGCACCCGCGGCTCCTGCCGGTAACCGGGTACGGCCACCCCCTCCACCGTCCCGGCCGTGTACTGCCCGCGCACGACTTCCGTCGGATTCCCCCCGGCCCGGGGCGGGCGGATGGCCTGCAACAGCTTGACCTTCTCGTCCCGGATGGCCTCCGCTTCGAGGGAGACCGGCGGTTCCATCGCCACCAGCGCCAGGACCTGCAGCAGGTGGTTTTGGACCATGTCCCGCAACGCCCCGGCCTCCTCATAGTACCCGCCCCGGTTCCCCACCCCGGCCTGTTCGCTCACCGTGATCTGGACATGGTCCACCGCCTGCCGTGTCCACAACGGCTCGAAAATGGCATTGGAGAACCGAAACATCAGGATGTTCTGGACCGTTTCCTTGCCCAGGTAATGGTCAATCCGGAACAGGCTGCCCTCGTGCGCGCACCGCGTCAGTTCGGCGTTTAACGCGCGGGCCGACGCCAGGTCATGGCCGAAGGGCTTCTCCACCACCACCCGATGCCAGAACGGCGGCTCCGGCTCGCGTTGCAGCAACCCGCTGGCGCTCAGCCGGGCCACGACCCCGCCGAAATGACTCGGCGCCGTGGCCAGGTAAAAAAGGCGGTTGCGGCGGACCGGCTCCGGTTCCAGGGCCTCGATCCGGGCCGTCAGCCGCGTGTACGTGGCCCCCTCCTCGAGGTCCCCAGCACAGTAATGCACCCCCCCGGCAAAGCTCGCCCACGCCTCCCGGTCCACCGGCTGTGTCCGCGAGTACTGCTGGAGCCCCGCGAACAATTCCTCCCGCCACTGCGCGTCGCTCTTGGGCCGGCGTGCCACGCCCAGCACCTGCATCGGCTGCGGCAGCCGCCCCGCCAGGTGCAGGTGATACAAGGCGGGGATCAACTTCCGCGAGGTCAGGTCTCCGCTCGCTCCGAAGATCACCACCGTGCACGGGCTGGCCGGCTGGCGGCGCGTGTCCAGGCGACAAACCATCAACTCATCCAGCCGAACGGCATCTTCCATGCCCCCAGAGTGTCCCTGCCGGCCGGAGGCGGCAAGGCACGGTCCCCTTTGGAGTTCCGCCCCGCCCCCGGCTGCGTCAGGCTCTCCACATGAGCGCACCCGCCGCCCTCCAGGTTTCCTGCGTGCAACTGCACTGGGCCCGGCCGCTGGCCCGCAACCTCGCACGCACCCTCCACTACATCCGCCTGGCCGCCGCCGAAGGCAGCCGCGTCGTGGTCTTCCCCGAGACCAGCCTCACCGGCTATTACTTCCCCGACGTCCTCCGGCTCGACCCGCGCGACATCCAGGCCGCGCTGGACCGCACCTGCCAGGCCGCGGCCGAGGCGGGCGTGTGGGTCATCGCCGGTTCGTTGCGGCGTGTTGGCGACCGCTTCCTGAATCTGGCCCACGTCATCTCGCCCCGCGGTGACATCGTCCACGAATACGCCAAGGTCCACCTCGCGGGCCGCGACGAGCGCCAGTATTGCCGCGCCGGCGACAAGCTCTCCCTCTTCGAACTGGACGGCATTCGCTGCACGCTGGCCATCTGCCGCGACGGCCGCCACCCCGAGGTGTACCGCCTGCCCGCCATGCTCGGCGCCCAGATTCTGTTCCAACCCTCCTGCAGCTCGGACGAACTGGACGCCGTGGTCTGGAAGCGCACCTCCGGCCGCGCCCAACTGCCCGCCGGCCCCACCACCCGCATCTTCCACTGCGTGGCCAACACCGTCGGCCAGTCCCCCGACGGCCGCCAATCCTCCAGCGGCCAGTCCTTCATCCGCGACCCCGACGGCCTGCCCCTGGCCGAGGCCGGCTGGTACCAGGAGGAAATGATCACCGCCATGCTCGAACTGGCCCGCGCCGACCGACGCTACGCGCTGGACAGCCTCCAGGAGCCGCCTTTCCTGCGGCCGCACTGGGAGGCCATGCTCCGGGCCGTGGCCGAACGTGCTGACCAGAAGCCCGAGTAACCGCCCCCACCTCGCCATTGGCCCGCGGTCCGCGCTCCGCTACCATCCCGCCATGCAACCGCGCGTGCTCGGCCTCCTGTTCCCCGGCTTCGAGGAAATTGAAACCCTCGCCCCTGTGGACCTCCTTCGCCGCGCGGGGGCGGTCGTCGTGCTCGCTTCCCTCCACGGCGAGGAATGGGTCACCGGCCGTTGCCAGGTGACCGTCCGCGCCGACGCCGCCCTGGCCGCGGTGGAAGCCGAGCCCTTCGACCTGCTCCTGCTGCCGGGCGGCCCCGGCGTGAAAGCCGTCCGGGCCGACGGCCGCGCCGCAGCCCTGGCCCGGCGCCTGGCGGAGGCCGGCCGGACGGTCGCCGCCATTTGCGCCGCCCCCACCGTGCTGGCCGATGCCGGCCTGCTCGCCGGCCGCCGCTACACCGCCCATTTCTCCGTCCACGACGAACTGCCCGGCGCCCTGGCGGGCGAACGTGTGGTCGAGGACCGGGCGGTGATCACTTCGCGCGGGGCGGGGACGGCGCTCGAGTTCGGCCTGGCTCTGGTGCGCCATTTGTTCGGCGAGGCCCGCGCCCGCGAGGTGGCCGCGGCCATCATGTACTAAGCCCGCGCGCCGCGCCCTTTCCCGCCATGCCTGCCCGCCCGCATTACCTGGTCACGGGCGGTGCCGGCTTCATCGGCTCCCACCTGGTCGAGCGATTCCTGGCCGAGGGCGCGCGCGTCACGGTGGTGGACGACCTCTCGACCGGCCGGCGGGAAAACCTCGCGGCCGTGCGGACCGACCCGCGGCTGGAGCTGATCGAGGCGAGGGTGTCCGACTGCGCCTCGCTCCTCGCCCTGGCGGCGGCGGCGGACGCCATCGTGCACCTGGCGGCGGCGGTGGGTGTGGAGCTGGTGGTGCGCTCACCCATCCGTACCCTGCGCACCAACCTGGACGAGACCGAGGCGGTGCTGGCCGCGGCGGTCGGCGCGGCGGTGCCGGTGCTGCTGGCCTCGACCTCCGAGGTGTACGGCAAGAGCCAGCGCGAGGAGTTCCGGGAGGACGACGACCTCGTCATCGGCCCGCCCTACCTGGGCCGCTGGAGCTACGCCTGCTCGAAGCTGATGGACGAGTTTCTGGCCCTGGCCTGCGCGCGCGAGCGCGGCCTGCCGGTCCTCATCGTCCGCCTGTTCAACACCGTCGGCCCGCGGCAGACCGGTCGCTACGGCATGGTGCTGCCGCGTTTCATCGAGGCGGCGCGGGCCGGACGGCCCTTGCGCGTGTACGGGGACGGCCGCCAGGCCCGCTGCTTCTGCCATGTGGCGGACACGGTCGAGGCCCTGACCCGGCTGTTGCGCTGCCCCGCCGCGCGCGGGCAGATCGTCAATGTGGGCGGCACCGAGGAGGTCTCCATCCGCACGCTGGCGGAACGGGTGATTGCGGTCCTGGGTTCGACGTCCGGCATTGAACACGTGCCCTACGAGACCGCCTACGCGCCGGGCTTTGAAGACATGCAGCGCCGGCGGCCCGCAGTGGACAAGCTCGAGCGCCTCACCGGCTTCCGCCCCCGCCGGCCGCTGGAGGAAATCATCCGGCTCACCGCCGCCGGTTAACCCGCCAGAGTGAGGCCGGCGGCGCTCAACGTGCCTGGAGGCCGCGCCGCCACAGCTCGAAGTGGTACAGCGCCGCCACCACCAGGGAATGGCGGATGCGCCCCGCGGCCACCAACGCCGGCACCTCGGCCACCGGCACCCGCCGGGTGATCAGGTCCTCGCCGTGGTCCCACTGGCAGGGGTGACGCGGCTCGCAATCCTCGATGAGCACCACGTGACAGGTGTTGCTCATGATGGCCGGGTTGGGCCGCACCGCGCCGATGACGCGCGCCCGCCGGCCCGCGTAGCCGGTTTCTTCCCGCAACTCCCGCTCCGCGGTGGCCTCGGGCGAGGCGTCCGCGGCATCCATGACGCCGCCCGGCACCTCGAGTTCGACCGCCTCGGTGCCGTGACGGAACTGCTCGACCAGGATCAGGTGCTCGTCCGGCGTCAGGGCCACGATGTTCACCCAGCCCGGGCTGTCCAGGACGTAGAACTCGTGGTCCCGGCCCGTGCGGGGGGACCGGCGTCGCACGCGGCGCACCTGGAAGACGCGGTAATCGGCCAGCGTTTCCGTCGCCAGGGTGGGCCAGAGAGCATTCACGCCGCCAGCGTTGCCGGCCGGGGCGCGTTTGGCAACGCCGGTGCACGCCGCGGGGCGGCGCCCGGCCGTCAATACTCAAAGCGCTCGGCGTGCCGACGGCCCCAGCGCAGCGGCAGCCAGCCCAGCAGGAGCGAGAGCAGCCCAAAGACCCCCCAGGCCACGAAGGTGCCGGCCCGGTACGCCCCGGTGGGATGCCACGGCGAGGAGAAGGCCAGCAGCAGCACCGAGCCTACGATGTACACGAAGCTCAGTACCAGGCAGAAGGTGCCGCCGAAACCGCTGACGATCTTGCTGGGGTTGTCCTCCTTGAGGTTGGGATAGAGGGCGCCCAGTCCGATGGCCAGGCCGTTCAAGGTGAAAGCCATGATGGTGATCGTCGCCGCGTACCACAGGGTCCGGTCCCAGGGCAGTTGCAGCAGCCGGCAGGACAGCACGATCAGGCCCAGGCTCAGGCCCAGCGACAGTGCGGTGCCCAGGGCAAACTTGGCCAGCAGCACCCGCGGCAACCCCAGCGGCGCCAGCCCCACGATCCAGAGCCGTTTGCCCTCGAGGGAAAACTGCGGGTACACGCAGCGCGTGGTCAGCGTGGCCAGGTTCAGCGCGCAGGCCCCCAGGTTCAGGTAGGCCACCACCGTCACCCAGAAGGTGTTGGTGAGCTGGGTGCTGAAGTGCCGCAGGTTCAGGATGTACACCGCCAGCAGGCCGAACAGGACCAGCGACTGTGCCCACTGCGTGGTGTCCCGCCAGAACAGGCGCAGGTCCTTGACCAGCAGCGCCCGCACATCGGGGGGCACGCCGGGCACCCATCCCAGGAGCACCTCGAGCCCGCCCCGCCGTGCCCGCCAGCGCCGCCGTCGCTCCTGCCAGGCGCGGAACCAGCCCCAGGCCCCCAGCGCGCTGCCGCGGCTCTGCACGTGGGAGACCGCCTCGAAAAACCGCCGTCCCATGCGCGTGCACAGCAGCGTGCCGAAGAACAGCACGTGGCTCAGCAGCACCAGCCCGAAAAACCCGGCCGCCGCCAGCGCCCCCTCGGCCCATTGCTGAACCCCGGCTGAGAGCCAGTAGCTGGGCAGCAGCGGAAACAGGGCAAAACGGGTGCGCGCCAGCAGGCTGTCCAGCACCACCAGCACGCGCGTCTCCAGCGCTTCCTCGCTCATCTCGACCGGCCGGAGCTGGAAGGCGAGCCAGGCCAGTCCCGCCGCGGCCAGGACCAGCGTGGTGATCTGAAAGGTGCGGCGGTCCAGCCAGCGGGCCACGATCACCGCCAGCCACGCCCCGGCGGCCGCCGGCAGAGCGATGAACAGCGCGATGAACAGCAGCGTGGCCGGGTAAAAATGCCAGGGCACCCCGGCATGCAGACCGTAGGCCGCCAGCAGCGGGGCCACCAAAAACACAAACGCCCACGAGGCCAGCAGCGTGGACTCGATGAACTTCCACCGGAAGATCACCTCCGGCGGCAGGGGCAGCGGCAGCAGGAAGGCCGTCTCCCGGTTGCGAAACAGGTTCGAGTAGCTGATCACCAGGTTGCTCAGCAGCAGCAGCACAAACAGGAAGGCAAACAGCAGAAACACCATCCGCTCGATGAGCACCGGCCCCAGGCCGGGGAAGCTGCCGGCAAAGCGCAGGCCAATCTGGAACAGCTTGAAGGCCATGCCGGCGTAGCCGACCAGGAACAGCACGATCATCGTGCTCAGCAGCCGGGACTGGCGCCGCAGGGCCAGCAGGCGCCGCCATCCCTGGCGGAGGTTGACGCCGACCAGCAGGGCCAACGGGCTGCGGGACGAGGGTGCCGTGTTCATGGACCGGCAGCGGCGGGGGCGGCGGCGGCGGCCGGAGTGGCCGGCCCGCCGGCCGTCAGGGCCAGGAAGGTTTGTTCGAGGGCGCCGCGGGTGCCGCTGCGTTCGCGCAGCTCCTCGCCGGTCCCCACCGCGATCAACCGGCCCTGGTGCATGATGCCAATCCGGTCGGCCATTTCCTCGGCCACGCTGAGCTGGTGGGTGGAGACCAGGACGGTGGTGCCGGCCAGCGCCTGCTCCTTGAGCACGTCCTTGAGGACGCGGGCGTGGTGCGGGTCCAGCCCGACCATCGGCTCGTCCATGATGAAGACCTCCGGCTCATGGAGCAGGGCGGAGACGATGGCCACGCGCTGGCGGGTGCCGTGGGACAGGCTCTCGATGGGCAGGTCGAGGTAGGATTCAAGGTGGAAGCGCGCCCCCAGCGCCTGCGCGCGCGCGGCGGCCCGGGCGGGGTCCATGCGAAACAGCTCGGCGGTGAAACGCAGGAACTCTCGCGGGGTGAGCTTGTCGTACAGGAACGGGAAGTCGGGCACGTAGGCCAGGCGGCGGCGCGCCTCCAGCGGCTGGCGCTGGATGTCAAAGCCGGCCACGCGGGCACTGCCCGAGGTGGGTTTCATCAGGCCCACCAGGATTTTGAGGGTGGTGGTCTTTCCGGCGGCATTGGGCCCCAGCAGGGCGAAGAATTCTCCCCGCCCGATGGTGAGGGAGACATCGTTGACGGCGACCAGATCGCCGAAGCGTTTGACCAGGTGCTGGAGTTCGATCATGGGCGGGCGACAAAGGCGGCGACGGCATCGTTGACCAGGGTCAGCCGTCCGGGCAGTTCGAGGCGGAAGATTTCGCCCACGCGGCTGAGCACCAAGAGCACTTCGTAGCGGTCCAGCAGTTGGGCGCGGACCCGGAAGATGCGGGTGCGGGCGCTGCCCAGCGGCAACCAGTCGCTGCGGGTGTCCCACTGAAGTCCCAGGGCGGGCGGGCGCGCCTGGCCGGGGGTGAGGGCGGGGAACAGCGTGCGGAGCCAGCCGGCCGGCAGCGGCCAGCCCAGGGCGGCCAGGAGGGCCTCGGGATTGGCCAGTTCTGCAAAGGTGAAACGCTGTTCCCAGCCGCCGGGGTCTTCTCCCCACCGGAAGGTCAGGGTCTGCTCGCGCAGGTCGGCGCGCACTTCCCACACCTGCGGCCGCTGGGTGACCCGCAGGCTCAGCGCACGCCATTGTTTGGCCGGGTCAAAGGACAACTGGCCGCTGAAGCGGTAGCGCTGGTCGGTCTCGGGCACCGCCATGCTGCCGTCCAGGACGATGGTGTAGCCGGTGACCCGCCCGACCTGGCCTTCGGGGAGCTCACGGTCGTCGGCCGCCGCCGCCGGCGCCTCCTCTTCGATGCGCGGAATCCAGCGCACCCAGCCCACCTTGCGGCCGGCCTGGCGGATTTCGAGGGAGGACTCGTCCGGCGCCGTCAGGACGCGGTCCCAGACCAGATCCGGAGACACGGGCGATCCCCCGTCGGAGCGCGCGGCCATTTCGGCGCGCCACAGCAGGGCATTCATGGCCACCCAGAACAGGGTGACCAGGGGCAACCAGACCCGTTTCAGCACGCGGCCAGAGTAGCGCGGCCGCCCCCGGCTCACAATGCCGAGCGGGGCTCAGGCAGCAGAGACGGCAAGGGCGGGCTCGGGCTCGGTGCCGGGTTCGGCCTCGGGCGCGGTTTCGGCTTCGCTCCCGGCCGCGGGCACGGGCGCGGAGGGGGCCCTGTCCGGGAGCGATTCGGCGGCCACGGGCCAGGTGTCTTCAACGGCCCCGGCTCCGGCCCCGTCCGCCGCGCGGCGGAATTTCACGCTGACGACCTTGCTGACGCCGTGCTCCTGCATGGTGATGCCGTAGAGCACGTCGGCCATGGCGATGGTGCGTTTGTTGTGGGTGATGATGATGAACTGGGACTGGGGCGCGAAGCGCTGGAGGATGCGGACAAAGCGGTTGATGTTGGCCTCGTCCAGGGGGGCGTCCAGCTCGTCCAGCACGCAGAAGGGGCTGGGTCGGACCATGTAGATGGCAAACAGGAGGGCCACGGCGGTCATGGTCTGCTCGCCGCCGGACAGCAGCGAGATGCTGCGCAACTGCTTGCCCGGCGGGCGGGCCATGATTTCGATGCCGCTTTCCAGCACGTCCCCCTCGTCCACCAGCCGCAGGTCGGCCGTGCCGCCGCCGAAGATTTCCTCGAACAGGCTGCGGAAGTTTTCGCGGATGCGGGCGAAGGTCTCGGTGAACATCTCCCGGGTCTGGGCGTTGACGCGGTTGATGACCTCGACCAGTTGGCGCCGGGCCTCGACCAGGTCGTCGTGCTGGGTGCTCAGGTGCTGGTGGCGTTGCTCGGCCTCCTCGAACTCCTCGATGGCCACCAGGTTGACCGGTCCCATTTCGTCCAGGCGACGCTGGAGCGCGGCGATCTGGGCGGCCACCGCCGCCCAGTCCGTGGCCACGCCGGCAGCGGCCATTTCTTCCGGGGTGACCACCACCACCTTGGCCGGGCCTTCGTCGGCGAAGGTGATGCGGATGCACTCGCTCTGCACGTCTTCGAGGCGCACCTGGTACTTCTGCTGGATGCGCTCGCAGAGGTTCTGGACGGTGAGGCGGCGTTCGGCCAGCGCCACTTCCTCCGCCCCCCGCTCCTCCTGGAAGCCGGCCAGCTCGGCGCGCAGCCGGCGCAGGGCGTCCTCCCGCTCCGCCAGCGCCGCCGCGTGGGCGTCGCGCTGGGCCAGGAGGTCGGCCAGCCGCCGCTCGAGGTGGGCGCGGTCACCGGCCAGGGCCTCGGCGCGGAGGCGGGACTCGGCGATCTCGGCCTCGGCGCGGCGCCGGCGCTCGAAGAGGCTGTCGAGGTCGCGGCGGCGCTGCTCGACGAGCTGCAGCAGTTCGCGCCCGCGCTGTTCCAGCGGGCGTTGTTGCTGGCGCAGGGCCTGGTTGCGCTGGTCCTCGGCCGCCACGGCCACGCGGGCCTCGGTGAGGCCGGCCAGGGCCGCCTCGCGCTGTTCGCGCCGGCTGTCGAGGGCGCGGTTCAGTTCGGCCAGTTGCTGCTGGAGGGCGGCCTCGCGGGTCTCGAGTTCGCCGAGCTGGCCGGCCAGTTCGGCGCGGCGCCGGTCCATCTCCTGTTGCTGGTCGGCCAGGCTTTGGATTTCGAAGACGACCGTGTCAATTTTCTGGTGGAGGACCTGGAGGGCGTGGGTGAGGGCCTTGAACTCGCCCTGGCGGGTGGCCAGGGCCACTTCCTGATGGCGGAGCTCGCTCTGGGCTTCCTGCAGGCCGGCCTGCAGGGCGGTCAGTTCAGCCTGCACCCGGCCCCTGGCCCGGCTGAGCTGTTCGAGCCGTTCCTGGCCGCGCTGCAGTTCCTCCTCGAGCGCGGCGATCTCGTTTTTGCGGGCCAGGATCGAGGCGGAGGCGTGGCTGCCGGATGCGGTGCGGCCGCCGGTGAAGACGCCGTGACGACTGAGGACCTCGCCGGCGGGGGTGACGAAGTCAAACTGGCCGGGAAACTCCTGCCAGGCGGCGGTGGCGGTGTCCAGGTCCGGCACCAGGTGGGTGCGCCCCAGCAAGCCGTGGAGGAGCGGGGCGACCGAGTCGTCCACCTGCATCAGCGCCAGCAGGGGCCGGCCCTGGTGCGCCTGGAGGCGGTCGGCCACCGCGGGGTCCAGCTCGGCAGCGCTGAGATGGCCGTTGCGCAGGTGCAGCGAGGCCACGCTGGCGCGGCCTTTGCCGCTGGCGGCCAGATCGGCCAGGATTTGGCGGGCCTGGTCCGGTTGCCGGGTCAGCACCAGTTGGAGGTGATGGCCGAGGGCGGCTTCGACGGCGGGGACATGGGCATCGGGCACGCGCAGGCGGTCGGCCAGGGTGCCCAGGACGCCGTGGGTGCTTTGCAGGGCGGCCTGGGCGCCCGCGTCGAAGCCCTCGTGGCCGGCCTCCAACTGGGCCAGAACCGTCCGGCGGGACTGGCGGTCGGCCAGGGTGCGATGGAGGTCCTCGAGCTCGTGGCTCAGGCGCGCCAGGTCGGCCTGGACTTCGGCGAGCCGTTGCTGGCGTTCGGTCACGCCCTGCCGGCGGGATGCCAGGTCTTGTTCCTGGGCCTGGCTGGCCTGCTCGAATTCGGTCAGCCGCCCCTCGAGGCGGGTTCGTTCCTCCTCGAGCTGGATTTTTTCGGCGGACAGCTTGTCCAGGCGGGCGAGGGCGGCCTGCTTCTGGAGGTCCAGCGCGGCGAGTGCATTGCGGACGCGGGCCAGGCGCTGGGCCTGGGCAAACAACTCGGTTTGCGCCCGGGCGCACTGGTCCTGAAGGCCGCGCAGTTCCTCCTCGCTCCGGGCGACCGCTTGCTGGCGGCGTTCGAGCTCGGCCCGCAAACCGGCCAGTTGGGCGGCCGACGCGGTGACCTGGGCGGAGACCTGGGCCAGTTCCTGTTCGGTGGCCAGGCGTTGCTCCTCGGCCCGCGCGATGTCCCCGCGGGCAGTGGCCTGCTGGGTTTCAAACTCACGCAGCCGTTCCTCGTTGAAGTGGACGCGGCTGGTGTGCCGCTCGGCCTCGGCCTTGAGTTCGAGGTCCTGCTGCTGCAGGCCGGCGATCTCGCGTTCGAGGTCGGTGGCCAGTAGCCGCAGTTCGGTCAACCGGCTTTCGGCCTCCAGGATGCGGCGGGTGGCGGTTTCGCAGGCGGTGCGCAACTGCTCCAGCCGCGCCTGGCGGGTGGCGATCTCGGCCTGGAGCACGTCGTACTGGTGGCGGGCGTGCTGGGTTTCCAGGTGCTGGAGTTCGGCGGTGAGCTGGCGCCAGCGCCGCGCCTTGCCGGCCTGGCGTTGCAGGGAAATGATCTGCCGTTTGACCTCGCGGATGAGGTCGGCCACGCGCAGGAGGTTTTGCTCGGTCAACTCGAGTTTGCGCAGGGCCTCGCGCTTCTGGGCCTTGAAGCGGGTGATGCCGGCGGCCTCCTCGAACACCGCCCGGCGGTCCTCCGGTTTGCTGGACAGGACCTGGGTGATGTTGCCCTGGGCCATGATGCTGTAGCTGGCCCGGCCCACGCCCGTGCCGGCAAACAACTGCTGGATGTCCCGCAGCCGGCAGGGGGTTCGGTTGATGAAGTACTCGCTGACCCCGTCCCGGTACACCCGCCGGGTGAGGGTCAACTCCTCATAGGTCAGCTCGACCCCCGCCGCCCGCAGGTGGTCCTGGTCCACCCCGTTGAGGGTCAGGGACACCTCGGCCAGCCCCAGCGGCTTGCGTCGGTCTGTGCCGTTGAAAATGACGTCCGCCATCTCCCCGCCGCGGAGGGCCTTGGCGGACTGTTCGCCGAGGACCCAACGGATTGCGTCGGCCACGTTGGACTTCCCACAACCATTGGGGCCCACGATGGCAGTGATGCCGGGCAGGAAATCGAGCGCCGTCTTGTCGGCGAACGACTTGAAGCCCAGCAACGTCAGGTTTTTCAGGTGCATCCGAATGAAGGGAATACTCCGCGCTCGGGGCTCTGTAAAGGCCAAACCACAATGGACTGTGGCCGGGGAGGTCGTGCGGCACAATCCGTGGAGGTGAAAGGAGGAAGCCGGGGGGTGCCGCTCCAACAGACCCGGTCGCCGGCGGGTCAAGGTGAGCGAGCAGCCGCCCGGGCTTCGAGGGCTTGGATGGTCCGTTCGATGGCCGGTCGCTCGACCGAAGAGACGGTTGAGGCGATTTGGCGCAGCACTGGCAGGGCGTTGGTGACCAGCGGTGTCCAGGCCGCGGCTTCCTGCAAGGCCTCGACCGCCGCGGCCCGGACCTGGGGCTCAGGGTCGTGCAAGGCCTCGCTCAGGGCGTTGACGCTGGTCCGGGGCCAGAGCGCCTCCCCCCCGAGCACGTGCAGGGCGCCGGCCCGGATGCGGGGGTCCGGGTGCCTGGCGAGGGCGGCCACGCCGCGCAGAGCGGCGAATTCGCGGGAGATCATCGCACGCAAGGTCCGGGCCGCCAGCTCCGCCAGCGCGGCGTTGGTGTGGGCCAGATGAGCGCCAAGCGCCGGCACCGCCGTATCGCCCAGCGCGGCCAGCAACGGGGTGAGTTGCTCGCGCCGCGGCTCGGAGGTTTCAAGAAACACGGCGACCAGTTGCGGCGCCACGTTGGAGGCCGCCGCGCCGGTCCGGCGCAGGGCGTGGGCGGCCGCGTTGAAGGCGTGATCGTTGGTGCTGTGCAACGCGCGGGTCAGAGCCGGCCAGGCGGGCGGTCCGATCTGCCACAGCGCTTCGGCGGCGTTGGTGACCACGCGCGGCTCCGGGTCTTCGAGCGCCCGCGTCAGGGCGGGCAGGGCGGGTGCGGCGAGGGGGCCCAGGGTGTTCAGCGCCACCGCGGCCTGCCAGCGGCGCTCGAGAGCGTTGCGCGCGCGTGTGGCCTGCATGGCCGCGACCCAGAGCCGGTGGGGCAGGCGCCCCTGGGCGGCGGTGACCAGTTGGCCGAGCCAGGAATCGCGCGCCTGAAGATGACGCTCCAGCGCGGGCAGGGCGTTGGTGCCCAGCGCCAGAACGGCCTGGCGCGCGGGCAGGTGCACGGCGGAGTCGGGCGCGGTCAGATCGCGCAGCCAGGCGGACAACCGGCGGCCCTGGTAGTCCGGCTCGCGCGGCCAGAACAGGCGGTCCTGGACCACCAGCCCGCCCAGGACCAGAGCCAGGAGCGCCGCCAGCCAGCCCACCCAACGCCAGCGCGAGGGCTTCGGCCGGGGATAAGGGTCCTCCCAGGCGGCGTCGCTGACGGGGGGAGGGACAACTTGCATGGGCACTTTCCGGTGGGCTCAGCGCGGCTGGATGGGTTCGGTCGAAGCTGTCGCCAACGCCCGGCTGATATGGGTAATGGCCGAACGTGCCGCCGAGCGGGCGTGCCCCACCAGCACATCCTGGGTCGTCTCCACCGCGCCCAGGCGCTGCAGGGCCGGCAGGGCCTCCGCGGCGACCCCGCCCAACTGGCCGAGGGCGTTGGCGGCGGCCATCTGTTCCTCCGGGTCTTCGGACTCGAGCATGGCAATCAGGCGGGGCACGGCCGGCGCGGCGGCGTGGCCGGAGCTGCCCAGCGCCGCGGCGGCATTCATGCGGACATCCGCAGAGGGATGTTCCAACAATTTCACCACCCCGTCCACCGCCGCCGGACCGATCCGGCGCAGAGCCAGGGCGGCCATGT
This sequence comes from Verrucomicrobiales bacterium, assembly GCA_037439785.1. Taxonomy (GTDB): domain Bacteria; phylum Verrucomicrobiota; class Verrucomicrobiia; order Limisphaerales; family J093; genus DSVZ01. Next base: position 17,906 of record JBBIVJ010000017.1, read on the forward strand.
GGGGGGTGCGGGACGGGCGGTGGGTGGGGGTGTGCTCGAGCAAGGCCAGCAGCTCCGGCACCGCCGGGGCGGCCTCGGGCCCCATTTCGTGGAGGATTTGAACTGCGTTCCCCTGCAGGCCCGCCGAGGCCGTCGCCGCCGACGGGTCGCCCCCGGGCAGGGTTTCCCGCAGGAACCGGATCAGGACCGGCAGAATTTCGCGGGCCGGGGGCCGCGCCGCCCACAAGGCCCCCGCGGCTGCCAGCCGAAGCTGAGGGTCCGACGCGTTCAACCAGGGTTCGATCCGCTGCGCTACCGGGAGTGCCGCTGGGCCCAGGAGCCGGAGCCCCATCAACAGGTAAACCGCCGTCATGGTGTCGCTGCCGGGCAGCAGGGCGGCAAAGCGCGCGGCCATTTCCCGGCTGCCGGGATTGAGATTCGCCAGGGCGACAATGGCCCCGTGACGCATCGCGGGGTCCGAGTGCCCGAGCAGTTCCAGCAGGGCGGGGTTCAACGTGGCCGCCGCGGGGCTGAAGCGGGCGTCCCGCAGAGTCATCAGGGCCAGGCGACGCAACCGGGCATCCGATTGCTGGAGCGCGGCCAGGAGGTGGGGCGCGGCGGCGGGGCCGATGGACGCGGGGTAGCGGGCCGCCCGGGAGTAAGGTTCCGCGTCGCTGCGCAGGCCCCATCGCAGCAGGGCGGGCACGGCGTTGCTGGCCGCGGGGCCGAGGCGGGCCAGGAGGTCGGCGGCCAGGGCGTTGAGGTCGCGGAACCGGCAGGGCGGGGGCGGTTGGCGCCGCAGTTTGCTCCAAAGTGCCTGCCAGGCGGTGCGCCAGCGCGGCTCGCGGGCCTCGACCGCGCGGATGAGTTCCGGCACCGCGTCCGGCCCCACTTGATCCAGGACCAGCCGGGCATGAGCCCGCTCGCGCGCGTCCGGCCCCGTGGCCAGGGCGAGCAGGCGGGGCAGGGTTTGGCCTGCATAGCGCGGGCCGGTTTGAGGTCCATGCCATCCGGCCCACCCGGCCGCCAGCACCAGCAAGAGGCCGGCGGCGAAGCCGAGCCGCCCTCGCTTGGGACCGCGCAGCCGTGTGAAAAACCGGGCCGACCAACTGGGCGGGGCGGAGTTCATGGGATGGCGCTTCGGAGTTTCAGTGTTGTGGTGCAGGCCTCCGGCCTGCAGGCCCTGCAGCCGGGACGGCTGCACCACAGGGGGCGGAGTTTCAGAGTTTCGGGGGGAGCTCCTGCCCACCTACAAGCCTTCGACCTTCGACCCTGGGAGCGCCGGCCTCCGGCCGGCAGCCCCCACGCCAGCCCGACCCGATTGGCTGCGCCGACTCGACATTCAAGCCGAGTAATCCAGGTACACGGTCTTGAGGCGGCTGTAAAACTCGATCGCCCCCGCCCCCTGCTCGCGGAAGGTGTCGGTGCTCGACTTCTTCACGCCGCCAAACGGCGCCTGCAGGGCCAGGCCGGTACTGAGCTGGTTGATCTTCACCACGCCGGCCTCCAGCCGCTCGGCGGCCAGCATCGCCTTGCGGAAATCGCGGGTGACCACCGAGGCGGACAGGCCGACATCCACGCTGTTGGCCACGGTCAGGGCCTCGTCGAAATCGCCCACCTCGATCACCGCGAGCACCGGGCCGAACACTTCTTCGCGGGCCAGGCGCATGGTGGGAGTGACGTCGGCAAAAACCGTCGGCTCGATGAACCAGCCGTGATCGAGGTCGCCCCCGTTCAGGCGCCGGCCGCCGCAGAGCAGGCGGGCGCCTTCGTCGCACGCGATGGCCACGTACTCGAGGTCGGTCCGGAGCTGGGCCTCGTTCACTGCCGGGCCCATTTCGACCCCCGGGGCCAGGCCGGGACCGACCTTCCACGCGCGCGCGCGGGCGACGAGTTTTTCGAGGAAGGCCGCGGCGACGGGCCGTTCCACGAGGACGCGGCTGGTGGCGGTGCAGGCCTGGCCGGTGAGACCGAAGGCGGCGCGGGTGACCAGGTTGACGGCGAGGTCCAGGTCGGCATCGGCGAGCACGAGGGTGGGGTTTTTGCCGCCCATTTCCATTTGGGAACGCGCCATGCGGCGGGCGAGCCGTTCGTGGATTTGCTGGCCCACGGCGTGGGAGCCGGTGAAGGACAGCGCGGCCACGGCGGGGTGGGTGGCCAGGGCGTGGCCGACCTCGCGGCCGGCGCCCACCACCACGTTGAGCACGCCGGGGGGCAGGCCGGCGTCGGCCAGGGCTTTGGCCAGCTCGAGGGTCATGGCCGGGGCGGGCGTGGCGGGTTTGATGACCACGGTGTTTCCCGCGACGAGGGCGGGGGCCATTTTCCAGGCGGGGATGGCGATGGGGAAGTTCCAGGGCGTGATCAGGGCCACCACGCCCAGCGGCTCGCGGCGGGTGAGCAGCAGGTTGCCCGGCAGGTCGTGGGGGAGGGTTTGCCCGCCCAGGGTGTAGCTCAGCCCGCCGAAGAAGCGGAAGATGTCCACCGCCCGCTGCACCTCGCCGGTGGCCTCGGCCAGGGTCTTGCCCTCCTCGCGGGTGAGCAGTTCGGTCAGCGTCGCCTTGCGGGACTCGAGGATTTGCGAGGCCTTGCTGAGGACCCGGCCGCGGGCGACGGCGCTCTGCCCGGCCCAGGCGCCGAAGGCGGCACGGGCGGCGGCGATGGCCTGGTGGGCCTCGGCGGCGGTGGCCAGCGGGTACTCAGCAACGACTTCGCGGGTGTCGGCCGGGTTGCGGGTTTGGAGGCGGGGAGCGGCGGCGTCGGCCAGCCAGGCGCCGCCGATGAAGTGGGAGTAGGTCTGCATCGTTGAGTTGCGGGTGAAACTAGCCGAGCCTGCCGGTGCCCGCAGGCAATTTTTGCTGCTGAAGGCGGTTTCCGGCCGGAGTCCGGCCGCGTCCGGACCCACGGCAGGTACCCCGGCCGGCCAACTGCCGGCAGGGTGTCGGCGCCACAAGGGACCGGCGCGCGGCGTGGCGATGGCTTCCTGCCGGCGAGAAAATCCGAAGTCCGAAGTCCGAAGTCCGAAGCGGCTGACACCAACGCCGAAGTGACCGTGGTCTGACGCGCTCCAAGAGCTGACGCCCGTGGCGGGGCGGACCCGCGCGTGCCAGCGTCTTGGAGGAGGGCGGTCTCCTGCCGCTTCCGGCGGGCCGCGAACGAGGCCGGTCGTCATGGGCAGGCCGCCTTCTCGCGAGGGGGGCTGGAGTTGCAGAGTTTCGGGGTTTCAGAGTTTCGGAGTTTCAGTGTGGTGCAGGCCTCCGGCCTGCAAGCTGTGCAGCCGGGACGGCTGCACCCCAAGGGGCGGCGTTGCGGCGTTGCGGAATTTCGGAGGGTGCGGTTTTCCGCTATTCTCCGAGCCTTCGACCCTTCAAGGCCCTGCCGATGAGCCGCGGCCGGGCGGGCGGCGGGCCGTGGTTCCCGGTTTGACAAACGGCGGGGGCGGGAGAAATTGCCGGCAACAACCTCAAGCCATGCAAAGCATGAAAGCGCTTCCCTCCCTTGCCCGTCGGTTGCCGCGGACGGCCGGCCGCGGCTTCACCCTGATCGAGTTGCTGGTGGTCATTGCCATCATTGCCATCCTGGCCGGGATGCTCCTGCCGGCCTTGTCCAAGGCCAAGACCAGGGCCACCGGTTCGGCCTGCCTGAGCAACCTCAAGCAACTGGGCCTGGCCTGGGTGATGTACGCCGACGACAACAACGACACGATCCTCTACACCCGCCAGCCGCCCCTGCCGGACCTCTACGCCGGCGGTTTCTGGGTGGGGCCCACGCCGGGGCCCAACTTCCCCACCAGCATCAGCACCGCCGAGGCCCAGCGACGCGTCGAGGAAGGCATCCGCCGCTCGCCCCTGGCCAAGTACTGCGACAGCCCCGGCGCGTACCATTGCCCCGGCGACCTGCGGACCAAACGCCTCAAGCCCGGGCGCGGCTGGGCCTACGACAGTTACTCAAAGTCCGACGGCATGAACGGCGGGATGTGGACCGGCGTGGACCCGTTCAAGAAGCTGGCCGGCATTCCCGAGCCGGTGCTCTCGCTGGTCTTCCTCGAGGAGGCCGACCCGCGCGACTACAACCACGGCACCTGGGTGCTGAACGTGAGTCCACCCGGCTGGGTGGACCCCTTTGCGGTCTTTCACGGTGACGTCAGCACGCTGGCCTTTGCCGACGGCCACGCCGAGGCGCACAAGTGGCTCGAGGCCACCACGCTCAAGGCGGCGCGCGACTCAGCCAACGGCATCCCGAGCTTCTACTGGCAGGGCGGCAATGCGCAGAACCGCGACTTCCGCTGGATTTACGAGCGCTTCAAGCACGCCCGCTGGCAGCCGCTGCGGTGACCCGGTCCCATCGCTGGCCGCTCAGTATGGTAGCGGGAAACGGGCGGTCAGCTCGTGCACGCGCTCGCGCACGCGGCGCTGCACCTCCGCGTTTTGCGGCGCCAGCAGCACCTCGCTGATCATGTCCGCGATGGCGGCCATCTCGAGTTCCTTCATGCCGCGGGTGGTGACGGCGGGGGTGCCGAGGCGGATGCCGCTGGCCTGGAACGGCGAACGGGTCTCGAAGGGGATGGTGTTCTTGTTGACGGTGATGCCGGCGGCGTCCAGGGCGGCCTGGCAATCCTTGCCGGTGAGGCCGCGGGCGCCCACGTCCACCAGGAGCAGGTGGTTGTCCGTGCCGCCGCTGACCAGACGATAGCCGTTGCGCAGCAGGCCCTCGGCGAGGGCCCGGGCGTTGGCGAGGATTTGCTGCTGGTAGGTGCGGAATTCCGGCTGCAGGGCCTCGTGGAAGCAGACGGCCTTGGCGGCGATAACATGTTCCAGCGGTCCGCCCTGGATGCCCGGGAAGACCATGGCGTCAATCTCCTTCGCGTACCGGGCGCGACAGAGGATGAGCCCCCCGCGCGGGCCGCGGAGGGTCTTGTGCGTGGTGGTAGTGACAAAGTCGGCGTGGGGGATGGGGCTGGGGTGCAGCCCGGCGGCAACCAGGCCGGCAATGTGGGCGATGTCCGCCAGCAGGAGCGCCCCCCCTTCGCGCGCGATCTGCCCCAGCCGCTCGAAGTCAATGATCCGCGGGTAGGCGCTGGCGCCCACGGTGATCATTTGGGGGCGGTGGGTGCGCGCCAGCTCCGCCACCTGGTCGTAGTCAATCCGTTCGTCCTCCCGCTGCACGCCGTAGTGGACGATGTCGAAGAAACGGCCGGAGAAGTTGACCCGGTTGCCGTGGGTCAGATGTCCGCCGTGGGTCAGGTCCATGGTCAGCAGCTTGTCGCCCGGTTTGAGGAAGGCGAAGTACACGGCCATGTTGGCGGCGGAGCCGGAGTGGGGCTGGACGTTGGCGTGTTCGGCGCCGAAGAGCTGGCGGGCACGGTCCAGGGCCAGTTGCTCGGCGGCATCCACGTGCTCGCAACCGCCGTACCAGCGCCGGCGGGGGTAACCCTCGGCATACTTGTTGGTCAGCACGCTGCCCTGGGCCTCCATGACGGCGGGGCTGGTGAAGTTTTCGGAGGCGATGAGTTCGATGTGCCCCTGCTGGCGCCGGTGCTCGCGCTCGATGATGGCGGCCAGCTCGGGGTCCGCGCCGGCCAGGCGGCGGGCCGGCAGGGGTTCGAGCTTGCCCAACCGGCGCGCATGGCGGCCGCCCTCGAAGGCGGTGGCCAGGAAGCGGTCCAGCAGGCGCACCGCCTCCTCCGGGGGGGTGAATTTGGCGCCGAAGACCAGGACGTTCGCGTCATTGTGGCTGCGGCCGAGGGCCGCCCCCTCCGCGTTGAACACCAGCGCCGCGCGCACGCCCGGGACCTTGTTGGCGGCGATGCTCATGCCGATGCCGGTCGCGCAGACCAGCACGCCGTAGTCGGCGCGGCCCTCGGCCACGGCGCTGGCCACGGCGTGGGCGTAGTCCGGGTAATCGGTGGATTCGGCCGAGTGGGTGCCCAGGTCCCGGACCCCGTAACCGAGGCCGGTGAGGTGGGCCTCGAGGGCCACCTTGACCGCCCAGCCGGCATGATCCGCCCCCAGGGCCAGGGTGGGCAGCGGCGCGGCGGTGGTGCTGCCGGCGTCCAGGGCGGCAGTTTGTTCGAGGTGCCGCAGCAGGGAAAGGACGCCCTGTTCAAGGGTGTCCCGGCATTCGCGGTAGGCCTCGAGGCCGGCCCCGATGGGGTCGGGGATGTCTTTTTCGAACTCCTCGAGGGGGTGGTCGAATTCCCGCAGCAGAAAGGTCTTTTCCTGTGCCTCGGGGTACAGGATGCGCAGGGTGTCCACGTGGCCGCGGGTCATGCCCAGGATGTAATCGGCCTGCCGCACCAGCTCGCGCGTGACCATGCGGCTGCGCTGGCCGGAGATGTCAATGCCCAGCTCGGCCATGGCCTGCACCGCTTCGGGACTGGGGGGGTGGCCATCCACCGCGCCGACGCCGGCCGACAGGGCCCGATAGCCGCCCTGAGCGCGGGTGTGATGCCGCAGCAGACCCTCGGCCATGGGGCTGCGGCAAATGTTGCCGGTGCACACGAACAGAATGGTCTTCATCGCCCGCAATAAAGGGTGTGACGTTGCGGAGGGGCAGGCAAACCGTCAACGGTGAATCCGGCCGCGGCGCGTTCCTCCCCCCGGTCGCGGCGGGCTTGCCCGGGGGGCGCACCGGGAGCAGCATCGGCCCCATGAACGGCCGCACGCGTGTCCTCGCCCACCTGGCCGGCCAGCCAGTGGACAGCCTCCCCCTGATGCCCATCACGATGATGTTCGCCGCCGACCAGATCGGCGTCCCCTACGGCGAGTACGCGCGCGACCACCGGGTCCTGGTCGAGGCGCAGGTCCGGACGGCGGAGCGGTTCGACTTCGATTACGTGTCAGTGATCTCGGACCCGGCCCGCGAGGCGGCCGATTGCGGGGCGCGCATCGAGTGCTTCCCGGATCAGCCCCCGGCAATCGTGGAAACCGAGGCACGGCTGGCGGACAAGCGGGAACTGGTGCGGTTGAAGGTGCCCGATCCCCTGGGCGGCGGCCGCATGACCGACCGCGTGGAAGGCGTGGCCGGTCTGCGGGCGCGGGTGGGAGGCGAGCGGCTGATCGAGGGCTGGATTGAAGGGCCCTGCGCCGAGGCGGCCGACCTGCGCGGCATCAACACCCTGATGCTGGATTTCTTCGATGACCCGGTCTTCGTGCGCGACCTGTTTGCCTTCGTGGTCGAGATGGAGCTGCGCTTTGCCCGCGCGCAGCTCGAGGCGGGGGTCGAGCTGATGGGTGTGGGGGACGCCGCGGCCTCGCTGGTCGGGTCCGAGCTCTATGCCGAGTTTGTCTGGCCGGCGGAGAAGCAACTGGTGGACGGCCTCCATGCCCTCGGCATCCCCGTGCGGCTGCACATCTGCGGCGACACCCGCCGCATCCTCGAAGGCCTGGGCCGGTTGGGCTGTGAGATTGTGGACCTGGATTACCCCTCGCCCCTGAGCGCCGGCCGGGCCGCCATGGGCCCCCGGCAGGTCCTGCTGGGCAACCTCCACCCCGTCCAGGTGCTCAAGGAAGGCACCCCCGAGCAGGTCGCCGCCGCCGTGGCCGAATGCCATCGCCAGGCCGGCCCGCGCTACATCGTGGGCGCCGGCTGCGAAATCCCCCGCGGCACGCCGGCCGCCAACGTCGAGGTGTTGACCCGCTACGCGCGGGAGCACCGGCCGTGACCGGAGTTTCGGAGTTGCGGGGTGTGGTGCAGGCCTCTGGCCTGCAAGTCCCGCAGCCGGGACGGCTGCACCCCAGGGGGCGGAGTTTCAGAGTTTCGGAGTTTCCGCGGGGCACAGGCTGCCGCCCCGCTTCGGCCTTCGACCTTCGACCTTTTCAGCGGGGTGCGGTTCAGCGGGCGGCGACGGTGGCGTTGTCGGCCATCCACCTGGCGTCCCCCCATGCCTCCTGGGCGGGGAAGTTGAGGCTGAGGTTGCGGGCGCCGGTGAAGTACACCGGCATGTTGCGCAGGCCGGCGCGGGTCTCGGGGTGGCCGGAAGAGACGCTGAGCCACTTTTTGATCTCCGAGTGGCCGTCGGCAAAGGAGAAGCCGCAGGCGCCGTTGTGGTAATTGGCGGGGATGTCAATGATGCGGGCGGTGGCGCGGGCATCCGCCCCGGTGCACTGGTTGGCGAAGGCGGCGTCGTTGATGCTGTTGGGGTGTTCGTCCACGAAGACAAAGGTCCGGGTGGGCTGGACGATTTCCGAGGCCTTGCCGTAGATGCGCCAGCGGGTCTGGTTGCGGCCTCTGGCCGGGCCGTCCAGCCAGTCGCCAAAGGCGAAGACCTGGCTCATCGAGTTGCTGCGGATGCGCGGGACCTGGCGGCCGGCGATGATGACCACCGCCTTGTCGGCGGGGCAGCGAAAGACCTCGCGGCTGCCGCCCACGTAGGGGAACAGCGGGCTGTTGGTGAGGAAGCGCGGGTTGGCGGCGTCGGCGTTCCAGCCGGCGAGGTCCCCCTGCATCCAGTTCACCCGCCGGTTGGGCAGGCCATCCAGGCAGCCGAGCAGCAGGTCGTGATGGTCGTCGGCATAGACCAGCCAGCCGAGGGTGAGCTGCTTGGTGTTGTTCATGCAAAAGATGCCCTGGGCCTTGGCCTTGGCCCGGGCCAGGGCGGGCAGGAGCATCCCGGCCAGGATGGCAATGATGGCGATCACCACCAGCAGCTCGATGAGGGTGAAGCCGGCCCGGGGCCGGAACCCACGGGGGGAGGAGGCAGAAAACGTTCGCATGGCTCGGCGCCTTTCGGTGTGACGTTACCCCGGAATCTGTCCCCCGAGTGCGCCGGAGGCAAGAGCGACTTTTTCCCGCAACACGGCGAGCCAGGCCCGGCCGGTCTCCAGGCTGACCGGGGCGCGGGCGCGGGCGTCGCCGGGTTCGATCAATTCCGCCGGCAGTTCCTTGAGGAAGCGGGAGGGATGGCAGGGGTTGAGCTGGCCGTATTTGCGGCGGCCGGTGCAATGTCCCAGCCGCAGGGAGTGCCGGGCGCGGGTGATGGCCACGTAAAAGAGGCGGCGTTCCTCGTCGAGGGTGCCTTCCTCCGTGGCGCGGCTGTGCGGCAGCAGCCCTTCCTCGAGGCCCACGATGAACACGTGGGGGAACTCCAGGCCCTTGCAACTGTGCATGGTGATGAGCGTCACCGCTTCGCCGGGCGGCGGGGTGTCCGCCTCCCGTTCAGCGTCCAGAGTTACGGCGGCCAGATAGCGCGCCAGGCGCTCGGCAGGGGCGCCCTCCGGACCGGCGTCGCGGTCAAGAGCAGCGACCAGTTCCCGGAGCATCCGGACGCGATGCTCGCCAGCCTCGGCGGTTTTTTCGCTGCGTCGCAGCTCCTCCTCGTAGCCGATCTCGCGCAACCAGGCCTCGGCCCAGGCGGAGAGGGAGAAAGCCGGCAGGGACGTGCGCAGCGGGCGGGCGGTTTCCTCGCACCACTGCACAAAAGCGGCGAGGCTTTCGCGGGTGCGCGCCGGCAGGGAGGCGGTCACCGCCGGGCTCTGCATGGCGGCGAAGACCGAGCTGTGGCGTTCGTGGCTGGCGGCGATCAGCCGCTGCAGGGTGGCCTCGCTCAGCCCCCGCGCCGGCACGTTGGCGATGCGCAGCAGGCTGAGGTCGTCGTGGGGATTGAGCAGGGTCTTGAGGTAGGCGAGCAGATCGCGCACCTCGCGGCGGTCGAAGCAGCTCTGCCCCCCCACCAGATGGTAACGCACGCCGGCGCGGCGGAAGGCGGTCTCCAGCGGGCGGGCCTGGCCGTTGGTACGGAAGAGCACGGCCTGGTGGGACCAGGGGATGCGCCGGACCAGGCGGGCGGCCTCGATTTCCTCGACCACGCCGCGGGCCTCCTCCTCCTCATCGGCGAAGGTGTGGAGCTGGATTTTGGGGCCGGTGCCCAGGGCCGACCAGAGGTGCTTGCCGCGGCGGCGGGGGTTGTGGCGGATGAGGGCGTTGGCGGCCTGGAGGATGGTGGTGGTGGAGCGGTAATTTTGTTCGAGCTTGATGACCTTGAGCTCGGGGAAGTGTCGCTCCAGATCGAGCAGGTTGGCCGGCTCGGCGCCCCGCCAGCCGTAGATGCTCTGGTCGTCGTCCCCCACCACGCAGAGGTTGCGGTGGCGGGCGGCCAGGGCGTGCAGCAGCTCGAACTGGGCGGCGTTGGTGTCCTGATATTCGTCCACCAGGAGATAGCGATACCGGGCGCGGCAGGCCTCCAGCACGTCGGGATGCTCCCGGAACAAGCGCAGCGGCAGCAGCAGGAGGTCGTCGAAGTCCACCGCGTTGCAGGCACGCAGGGCGGATTCGTAGCGGGTGCGCACGTGCTCGGCCAGGGCCTGCACCGCGGGGTCGCCCCAGGCGCCGCGGCCGCCGCTGTTGCGGTAGCGGCTGAGCAGGCCCAGGACGGCAGGGGGATCGGTCTTTTCGCCGCGGGCCGAGACCTGGGCGAGGATTCGGCGGATGGCGGCCAGTTGCTCGGTCTCGTCGCAGATGACGAACTGCGGCTTGTACCCCAGCCGGTCAATGTATCGGCGCAGCAGGCGCACTCCCAGGGCGTGAAAGGTGCAGATGGTGGGCCGGGCCGGGACGGACGGGCCGCCGCGCGTCCGCGGGACCAGTTGGCCGACGCGCTCGAGCATCTCCCGCGCGGCCTTGTTGGTGAAGGTGACGGCCAGGATGTGTTCGGGGGGCACCCCGCGTTCGATGAGGTGCGCGATCCGACAGGTGATGACGCGGGTCTTGCCCGTGCCCGCCCCCGCCAGGATGAGCAACGGCCCGTGGAGGGTGGTGACCGCCTCGCGTTGCTGGGGGTTGAGCGGGCTCAGGTCGAGCATGGGGCGCGCAGTGTAGGGGGCGAGCACGGCCTGACAAGCGGCGAGCCGGCGGCGACGGGCAGTCCACGGGCAGGCCCCTTGCCTCCCCCCTCCGGCACGTGACCGCCCGCCACTTCCGGCGTGGCAAAGTCGGCGGGCCGGGGCAGGCTGTCGGGTCGCGCACATGGCCGAGCAACAGTCGTATTACCGGCACAACGAGGCTTACGCCGAGTTCCTGGCGAACTGGGACGAGGGTTTTTACGCCAAGTACGCCGGGGCCCTGCGCCCGGACCGGCCCGGCGCACGGGTGCTGGACGTGGGTTGCGGGGTGGGGCAGGTGGTCCGGCGCCTGACGGCGGCGGGGTATGAGGCTCACGGCGTCGAGGTGTCCGAGCCCAACGTGGCCCGGGCCCGCCGGACCGGCTTGCGGTGCGAACTGTACGACGGCCGCCACCTGCCCTTTCCCGACCGGTCCTTCGTCAGCGTGGGGGCGCTCAACGTGCTCGAGCACGTCGAGGAACCGGAGGCGTTTCTGGCCGAGCTGGTGCGCGTGGCCGAGCCGGGCGGGCGGGTGGTGGTGTCCAGCCCCAACTTCTACCGCGCGCTGGGCTGGCGGGATTACCACCCCGCGATGCGCGGTCCGGCCAACAAGTGGCGGAACCTGCGCCGGCTGCTGGTCAAGTGCCGCCAGATGCGCCGCGCGCCCGACGCGGTTCGTTTCGACCGCATGGCGCCGGTGGTGCGGCCGGTGTTCCAGCCGGACGATGACGCCATCGTGAAGACCAACGGCCCGGAGATCGCTTTCTTCCTCCGCCGGGCGGGCTGTGCCATCGAGCGGATCGAGTGCACGGACCGCTACGTGCCGGGGCTGGTGGACCGGCTTCTCAACGCCACGCCGCTGCGTTTTCTGATGTTCAACGCGTTCGTGGTGGCCCGGCGCCTGCCGGACGAGGCAGCGGCCGCCGCCGCACGGGGCAGGGGATGAGGCCGGGCAGCGGGCCGGCAAACGCCGACGCCGCTCCTCCCGAAGGTGAGAAGCGGCGCGGGGCAAAGGCTCGGAGCAGGTCAGGCGGCCGGCAGGGCCTCGCCCACCTGAAAACGCACGAACCGGCGGACGACAATCTCGTCGCCCAGTTGCTGGCTGAGCTGGGCCAGGTGCTCTCGCACGGTGATCTCGCCGTTGCGCTTCACGTAGCCCTGATCCAGCAGGCAGACGGTCTGGTAGAACTTTTCCAGTTTGCCCTCGATGATCATAGCCAGGGCCTGCGGAGGTTTGTCTTTGAGGGCCTCGGAGTTGGCCACCACGTCGCGCTCACGCGCCACGACGGCGGGGTCCAACTGCTCGCGCGTGACGGCCAGGGGATTGGCGGCGGCGATTTGCAGGGTGATGTCCCGCACCAGTTGCTTGAAATCATCCGTGGCCGCGGTGCTGTCCCGGCCGGCCCCGACCTCCACCAGCACCCCGACTTTTGCGCCGGTGTGGATGTAGGCGGCAATCAGCCCGCTGCCGGTCAGTTCGAAGCGCTGGTGCCGGGCGATGCGGATGTTTTCGCGGATGCGGCTGACGGCGTCGGTGCGCAGGGTCTCGAGGTCCACGCCGGGATTTTCGGCCAGGCTGCGGGCGACCTGGTCGCAAAAGGCGCGGAACAGGTCGTTCTTGGCCACGAAGTCCGTTTCGCAGTTGACCTCGACCAGCACGCCCACGCGGGCGCCGGGCAGGATGGCCTGGGCGATGGCCCCTTCGCGGGCTTCGCGGGCGGCCTTTTTGGCGGCGGTGGCCACGCCGCGCTTGCGCAGCAGGTCCACGGCGGCCTCGAGGTCGCCGCCGGTTTCGACCAGCGCCCGCTTGCAATCCATCATGCCGGCGTTGGTCATTTCGCGGAGTCGAGCGATGAGTTGGGGAGTGATGTCAGCCATGGGAGGGGAAAAGGCGGTTCGGGATTTCCGCAGTCAGTCCGGCCGGGGACGGGGTGCTGTTCAGGCCACCGGCATCGGCGGGGGCTCGGTCACGGTCAGGGGTGCCGGGGCCGGGCTGACGGAGGCGGGGGCCGGCGCGGCCGGGGTGGCGGCCGCGGTCGGGGCAGGGGCCTCCTCGGTCCGGCGCTGGGCAAAACGGCTCTCGTACTCGCCCTGGGCCTGCTTGAGGGTCTGGGTCACCACGCCCAGGATGAGGCGCACCGAGCGGATGGCGTCGTCATTGCCCGCGATGGGGTAGTCCACCAGGTTCGGGTCACAGTTGGTGTCCACGATGGCCACGATGGGGATGCGGAGGCGGCGGGCTTCGGCGACGGCGTTTTTCTCGCGCTTGATGTCCACGATGAAGAGGGCGGCCGGGGGCTTGTCCATGTGGCGGATGCCCTCGAGGTTTTTGAGCAGGCGGGCCAATTCCCGGCGCAGGACGGACTGCTCCTGCTTGACGTAGTTCAGGATCGAGCCGTCGGCCTCCATTTTTTCGATTTCCTTGAGGCGGGCCAGGGAGCGCCGGAGGGTTTTCATGTTGGTGAGGGTACCCCCCAGCCAGCGCTGGGTGACATAGGGCTGGCCGCAGGCCACGGCCGATTCCTTCACGAGGTCCTGGACCTGCTTTTTGGTGCCGACGAACAGCACCTGACCGCCCTCGGCGGCCGTGCGGCGCAGGAAGCTGCAGGCCGCCTCCAGCTGGCGGAGGGTCTGGCTCAGGTCAATGATGTGGATGCCGTTGCGGGCGTCGAAGATGAACGGCTTCATGGCCGGATTCCACCGGCGCGTCTGGTGTCCGAAGTGGACCCCCGCCTCGAGCAATTCTTTGATGCCGACGTTGATCACAAGTTCCTTTGTTGGTCAGCGCCCCCAAGGGGCACCATCCCGCGGAACACGGGATTGCGGTTGATGTTGTTGTGGCCGGCGCCTCCACTCGGAGGGCGCACGTGGTCAGGCCGTTGACGTTGCCCGGCGCCGGGACGGCGCAAAGCGAGCCGGAACCCTATCAGAGGCGACCCTGGTCGCAACAGGAAAGAAGCGGCGCGCGGGGCACGGTACCGGTTCAGGCCGGCAGGAACTCGCGGGGATCGGTAATCCGACCCGTCAACGCGCTGGCCGCGACGGTGGCGGGGGAGGCCAGGAAGACCTGGGATTCCTTGTGGCCCATGCGGCCGGGGAAGTTGCGGTTGGTGGCGCTGATGCACTTGATGCCCGGCTGGTTGATGCGGCCGAAGGTGTCCACCGGCCCGCCCAGGCAGGCCGCGCAGCCGGCGTTTTCGGTCAGGCGCACGCCGGCCTCGACCAGGATTTGCCAGATGCTTTTCTCCCCCCAGCGGGTGGTTTGCAGGTCGTGAACGATCTCGGGCGTGGCGGGCACGCCGAAGGTGTCAATTTGCACCTGCCGTCCTTGCACCAGACAGGCGAACTCGATGAAGTCACTGGTCTTGCCGCCGGTGCAGGAGCCGATGTAGGCGCGGTCCAGCCTGACCTGCCCCAGTTCCCGCGCCGGCCGCCGCTGGGCGGGGTCGGGATGGCAGGCCACGAGGGGTTCCAGTTTGTCCAGTTCCACGACCAGTTCGTACACGAACTTCTGGTCGCGGTCCGGCTCGACCGGTTCGTGGTCCCGGCGGGTGCCGTTGAGGCGGGTGCGGGCCTCGACGTACTCGGCGGTGCGGGCGTCGAAGGGGAAAATGCCGTTCTTGGCGCCGGCTTCGATGGCCATGTTGGCAATGGTCATGCGGTCGTCCATCGCGAGGCAGGCCACGCCGGGACCGTCGAACTGCATCGCCCGGTAGGTCGCGCCGTCGAAGCCGATCTCGCCGATGATGTGGAGAATGATGTCCTTGGCCATCACCCCCGGGGGCAACCGGCCTTCCAGGCGGAAATGCATGGTCTCGGGCACCTTCAGCAGCAGTTTGCCGGTGCCCATGACAAAGCCGGCGTCGGTGTTGCCGATACCGGTGGCAAACTCGTTGAACGCCCCGGCCGTACAGGTGTGCGAGTCGGTGCCGAACAGCACCTCCCCCGGTCGGGTGTGCCCTTTCTGGGGCAGGGCACTGTGGCAGACGCCGGCATAGCGGGAACCATACTGCCGCACCAGCTCGCCGCGGGCGGGGTCGAAGCGCCAGGTCCCGCCCGGCTCGTCAATGACATCGTAGAAATACACAATGCCCTGCTCGCGGACGAACTCGCGCAGCAGGTTGACGTTGCGATTGGAGTGGGAGTCGGCGGTGAAGATGTAGTGGTCCGGGATGATGACAATCTTGTGGCGGTCCCAGACGCGTGCCCCGGGGCCGAACTCGCGCTTGAAAACGCCGATGGTGCCCGGTCCGCACACGTCGTGGGTCATCAGGATGTCGGCATTCACCCAGATGTTTTCCCCGGCCTGCACCCGCGCCTTGCCGGCGGCGCGGGCCAGAATTTTTTCCGTCAACGTCATAAAGCGCGCCCAACGTAGCCAAGGGCGCCGCCGCCGGCAACCCGGCGGACCGCCGCACGCCAGGACGCTGCCGCGCGGAAGGGGAGCCCCGCCGGTTGCGACAGCTTGTGGAGTGCCTGTCTGTGCGGTACACGCAGACAGGCGCCGGTCCTCTGGCGGTTGGGGGCGGTGCGGGCCATTTCGGATTTTGGACTTGGGATTAGGATATCGCCCGGTCGGCCGGTCCCGACCCCAAGCACCTTTCGCCGATTGGCAACCGGCGATACGACAGGCTGGCAGCCTGCGCGCCGCCGCCGGCCAGGTCACCGCCGGCGTGAGCCGGCGGAGGGAAGGTCCGCCGCGTGACCGCGGCGGCTACAGGGCAAGGGTCTCGCCGGCAAGTCCGGTAACCTGCCCGTTGGTGGGCTCCGGTGCGGGATCAGGCCGGGTCGGCGAGGACGCCAACCCCTGGCCTTCGACCTTCGGCTTGGGGTGCAGGTCTCTGGCCTGCTGCTGTGGTGCAGGCGCCTCGCCTGCAAACCCGCAGCCGGGACGGTTGCACCCCAAGTTGGTAGTGCCCCTCGCCGCCGGCGTGAACCGGCGGAGCGGCGGTCCGCCGCATGACCGCGACGGCTGCCGGGTTCGGGCCTCTGGTATCCGGCATCGGAACCTTTCCTGCCTTCCCCAGTTCCCAAGTCTGCACCTTCCGCCGGACTTCGCCCTTCCCCGGCCGCCTCAGCGCAGCTCCAGGTCCGCCGGGCGCACGCCGCGGATGAACTTGCCGAAGCCGAAGTAGCTCGGCCGGTATTCCCCCACCGGCGTGGCGTCGGCCCGCGCCGGCACTTCCAGCCCGGTGAGCCAGCAGGCGGCGTTGACGATGAGCCGGCGCAGGTCCTCGCTCTGGAAATCCACCGCCGCGCCGAGCGTCGAGGTCAACGCCCGGGTGGTGCGGCCGTTGGGCCAGGTATAATCGCGCACCCAGACCAGCGGCATGAGCGGCTTTTCCCAGTTGGGCGGGGAGTCCGGCGCCATGCCACGCAACACCAGGCCGTGCACCAGCACGGTGTCGGTGGGCTTCAGGTGGACGATGCCGTACACGTCACTCGGGCCCCAGAGGTCCTTCACGCCGCGCAGGACCGGGTGGCGGGCCTGGAGGCCATCGAGCAGGCCGCGGGTGGCTTCCTTGTCGTGCTCGCCGTGGTGGTTGATCCAGGTCTCGCCCAGCACCTGCCGGCCAAAGCCGCCGGGCCAGGTCCGGCTGCGCCAGTCCCAGTCGGCGAACCGGCTTTGCTTGGGGCGTTCGTAGCTGAAGGCGTGCGTGGCGGTGCGCAGCGCGATGATCGGCTTGCCGGCCTGGAGGTAGTCCACGAAGTGCTGCATGTCCGCATCGGGCAGTTCCCGGAAGCGGAAGGCGCAGATGACCAGGTCCGCCGTGCCCAGCAGGTGCAGGCCGGGGACGTTGGTCTGGTTGTTCGGATCAATGGTGCCGTCGGCGGGGTTGATCGAAAACAGCACGGTGCACCGGAAGCCGTGCCGCTGGCTCAGCAGCTTGCCCAGCATCGGCAGGGATTCCTCCGAGCGGTATTCCTCGTCCCCGGCCAGCAGGACGATGTGCTTGCCATTGGCCCGGTCGGCCGGCGGGGTGTACGTGGCCCAGGGATCGGCGGCCCGGACGGCGGCGGAGGCGGCCAGCAGCAGCATGCCGGCGAAAACAGCGAGTGACTTCATGCCGGTAGTTAAGCAGCCACCACCGCCCAGGGCACGTACAAACCGCGCCCCGCCGCCAAGGCCGGCCCGGCCCCGCCCCCCGCCCCCCGCAGCTCCGGGCAGGTTGTCGCCGCGCTGCGCCGCTTGCGGCGGAAAACCGCGGAGCATTGTCTTCGGACTTCGGCCTTCGAACTTCGGCCTTCTCGCGGGGCCGCTGCCGGCTGGTCGCGCCTCGCTCCCTGCCTTACGCTCCGGCCATGCAAACTCCCCTCGACCCGCCCGGCATTCGCCCTGTCCGTCAGCCCGGTTCGCCGAACCGCCTGCCGGGCATGTCCCTGGGGTGGGGACAAGCGCTGTCCGCCAGCCTGTGGTCGGGCCTCCTGCTGGTCGGCACCGCGGCCGGTCGCGCGGCCGGAGCCCTCCCCGCCCCCTTGCCGCCGGGCGTGCAGGTGGTCTGGGAGCTGGATCGTGCGTTCCGCGAGGTCACGCCCACCCGCGAACGGATTTGCCTCAACGGCCTCTGGCGTTGGCAGCCGGCGTCGCCCGCGGCCGAGGCGGTCCCGACCAACCGCTGGGGGTTCTTCAAGGTGCCGGGCTCTTGGCCGGGCATCACCGACTACATGCAAAAGGACTCGCAGACCGTCCACGCCCACCCGGCCTGGCAGGACATCCGGCTGCGCGAGGTGACCGCTGCCTGGTATCAACGCGAGTTCACCGTGCCGGCCGGCTGGGGCGGCCGGCGCCTGGTCTTGAGCGCCGAATACCTCCACTCGTTTGCCACGGTCTTCGTGGATGGCCGGCGGGTCGGCGAACTGCACTTCCCGGCCGGCGAGCTGGACCTGACCGGCGTCTGCCGGCCCGGCGCGCGGCACGAGTTGAGCCTGCTGGTCGTGGCCCTGCCGCTGCGCGGGGTGTTGCTGTCCTACACCGACACCGCCGCCGCGCGCGAAGTGCAGGGCGCGGTGGCCCGGCGCGGGCTCTGCGGGGATGTGTTTCTGGCCAGCACGCCGGCGGGCCCGCGGCTGGAGGCGGTGCGGGTGCGCCCCTCGGTGCGCCGCGGGCAGCTCACGCTCGAAACCGCGCTGCGGGACCTCGAGGCCGCCCCCACCTACCGGCTCGAGTTCGAGGTTCGCGACGGCGACCGGCCGGTGCGGGCCTTCGCGAGCCCACCGTTCCGGGCCGCCGACCTCGAGGTCGGCCGCCACACCTTCACCGAGGCCTGGCGAGCGGACAAGCCCTGGGACCTCCACACCCCGCAGCATCAATACACGCTGCAGGTCGCGTTGCGCGACGCCGCGGGCCGGTTGCTGGACGTTCTGCCGCCGGTGCGCTTCGGCTTCCGCGAGTTCTGGATCGAAGGGCGCGACTTTTACCTCAACGGCTCCCGGCTCTTCCTCTCGACCGTGCCGCTGGACAACGCGCAGGTCAGCGCCGCCGCCGCCACCTACGCGGGCGCGCGCGAAAGCCTCGAACGGCTCCGCAGCTTCGGCATCAACTTCGTCTATACCCACAACTACGACTGCCTGCCCGGTGCGCACCTGAGCTTCGCCGAAATCCTGCGCGCGGCCGACGACGTCGGGATGCTGGTGGCGCTGACCCAGCCGCACTTCAGCCACTACGACTGGGCCGGCCCCGCGGCCGACCACACCAACGGCTACGCCCTCCACGCGGCCTTTTACACCCGGGTGGCCGGCAACCACCCCTCGGTCGTGGCCTACGCCACCAGCCACAACGCCACCGGCTACAACGAGGACATGAACCCCGACCTGATGGACGGCCGCAGCGCCCCGCGCGATGCCTGGGCGCGGCGCAACGTCGAGCGCGCCCTCCGCGCCGAGGCCCTCCTCCGCGCCCTGGACCCGGACCGGCTCGTTTACCACCACGCCTCGGGCAACCTGGGGCCGATGCACCTGAGCAACTTCTACCCGAACTTCGTGCCGGTGCAGGAGCTGTCCGACTGGTTCGAGCCCTGGGCCACCCGAGGCACCAAGCCGGTCTTCCTTTGCGAGTATGGCGCGCCGTTCACCTGGGACTGGGCGATGTATCGCGGCTGGTTCCGCGGCCGGCGCGAGTTCGGCAGCGCGGTGGTGCCCTGGGAATTCTGCCTGGCCGAGTGGAACGCCCAGTTCCTCGGCGACCGCGCCTTTGCCCTCAGCGAAATGGAGAAGCGCAACCTCCGCTGGGAGGCCCGCCAGTTCCGCGAGGGCCGGCTCTGGCATCGCTGGGACTACCCCCACCAACTTGGCTCGACCGATTTCCCCGAGCGCGAACCGGTCTTTGCCCGCTACCTCTCCGACAACTGGCGCGCCTTCCGCACCTGGGGTCTCTCGGCCAACTCGCCCTGGGAACACCACATCCTGTTCCGGCTCCGCCCCGGCGTGGACCGCCACCGCCGCGAGGAACTGCCCGTGGACTGGGCGAACCTCCAACGCCCCGGCTACAGTCCGGACTTCCTGGGCGAGCGGTTCGAGCGCTTCGATATGGCCTACGCCCGCACCGATTGGCAACCGACCGGCGCCGGCGCGGCCATCCTCCGCAACAACCGCCCCCTGCTGGCCTGGCTGGCCGGCCAACCCGCCCGCTTCACCAGCAAGGACCACCTGTTCCTGCCCGGCGAACGCCTCGAAAAGCAGTTGATCGTCATCAACAATTCCCGCCAGACCGTACGCGCCGTCGCGGACTGGACCCTGGCCCTGCCCGCCCCGCAGACCGGCCACACCAACCTCGTCCTCGAAACCGGCCAGCAGGCCCGCCTGCCGCTGGCCTTCGCGCTGCCCGCCGACCTGCCGCCCGGCGAATACCGGCTCACGGCGCGCGTCGCCTTCGACCCCGGCGAGGTGCAGGCCGACGAGTTCGCCGTGCACGTGCTGCCGCCGAGGCCGACGCCCGCCGCGCGGCCGGCCTCCGCGCCGCGGCTGGTGGTGTTTGACCCGCGGGGCGAAACGCGGACCCTGTTCGAGAGGCTGGGCGTGGCCTTCCAGGCCGTGGACGCCGCCGCCGAGACGGGCGCGCACGACCTGCTGGTGATCGGCAAAGGCGCGCTCACCCCGGACGGTCCCGCGCCGGACATCCGCCGCGTGCGGGACGGCCTCCGGGTGCTGGTCTTCGAGCAAACCACCGACGTGTTGGAACAGCGCCTCGGCTTCCGCGTGACCGAATACGGCCTGCGCGAGGTCTTCCCCCGGCTGCCCGACCACCCGGCGCTGGCCGGGCTGCGCCCCGAGCACCTGCGCGACTGGCGCGGCGCGGCCACGCTCCTGCCGCCGCGGCTCAAGTATGAGCTGAACCCGAAGTTCAACGGCGCGCCGACGGTGACCTGGTGCGGCCTGTCGGTCACCCGCGCCTGGCGTTGCGGCAACCAGGGCAACGTGGCCTCCGTGCTCATCGAAAAGCCCGCCCGTGGCGATTACCTGCCGCTGGCCGACGGCGGCTTCAGCCTCCAATACAGCCCGCTGCTCGAATACCGCGAAGGCGCGGGCGTGGTGCTGTTCTGTCAGATGGACGTGACCGGCCGCACCGAGCGCGAGCCGGCTGCCGAGCGACT
This sequence comes from Verrucomicrobiales bacterium, assembly GCA_037439785.1. Lineage (GTDB taxonomy): Bacteria > Verrucomicrobiota > Verrucomicrobiia > Limisphaerales > J093 > DSVZ01. The sequence continues at coordinate 38,289 of JBBIVJ010000017.1, forward strand.
CGCGGCCAACCTGCTCGATTACCTCGCCACCTGGAAACCCATGCCCGAGCGCCAGCCGCTTTACGTCGGCGACCCCGCCGGCCGCGCGTGGCTCGAGACCGCGGGCTTCCGCCTGGCGGCGTTTCCGCAGCCGGAGAAAGGGATCGCCAACGCGCCGGCCGCCCCCGTCGGCGTCTCGCCGACGGGCCACGGCGCCCCGCTCGCTCCCGCGCAACTGCTCGTCGTCGGCCCGGGCGGCGGCGTGCGCCTGACCGAAGCGCGCCCGGCCGTGACGCAGTTCCTCGAAGCCGGCGGCCGCCTCGTGGCCCTGGGCTGGACGCAGGCCGACGCCGACGCGCTGCTGCCCTTCCGCGTCACGTTCACGCCGGCCGAGCACATCGTCGCCGTGTTCGACCCGCCGCCGACCGGCTCGCCGCTGGCGGGCATTGGTCCGGCGGACGTGCATTGCCGCGACCCGCGGGTGCTGCCGCTGGTGACCGGCGGCGCGGTGCCGGTGGGCAACGGCGTGCTGGCCGTGGCCCCACGGGCGCCGGTGGTCTTCTGCCAACTGCTGCCCTGGCAGTTCGACTACGCGAAAAACCACGGCCTCAAACGCACTTTCCGGCGCGCGGTCTTCCTGGTGAACCGGCTGCTGGCCAACGCCGGCGCGCGCGGCGAAACCCCGTTGCTCGCGCGGTGGGCCACGCCGGTCCAGGCCGGCGAACCGGGTCGCTGGCTCGAGGGCTTCTACCTCGACCGGCCCGAGGAGTGGGACGATCCCTACCGCTTTTTCCGGTGGTGAGCCGGCTGCCGGGGTACGGCCCCCCGGCGCCGCCCCGGCTCCCCGCGGCGGCGGGGCTTGAGCACCGCTGGCCGGCAGGTCACCTTAGGGGCATGCCGATTTACGAGTTTTACTGCACCGACTGCCGGAGCGAGAGCGAGGTGCTGGTCCGCGGCACCGAGTGGGAAGGCACGCCCTGCCCGCATTGCGGCTCGACCCGGCTGCGCAAGAAACTCTCGGTCTTCGCGGCCGCCGGCGGCGGGGAGGGCGACGCCGAGCCGATGTGCTCGGGCAATCCCTCGAGCTGTTGCCGCTGCGGCGGCGCCGGCGGCCACGCTCATTGAACGGGTCTGCGGCGGGGCCCCGCGGCGGCGGCCCACCTCCCTTTACGCCGTCCCCAGCAGGTCCGCGGCCCGCACGTGCGACAGGTCTTCCACCAGCGCATCGGGCTGGTGAGCGGCCAGTTGCTCGCGGGTGGCGCCGCCGGTAGCCACGGCCAGCACGCGGGCCCCCACCGCGCGGGCACAGTCAATGTCGTGCGGCGTGTCCCCCACCACCAGCACCTCCTGTGGCTGGAGGGAGGTCCGGAGGCGGCGGGCGGCACGCCGGAGCGCCACGCGGGCGAGTTCGCGGCGGTCTTCGTGGTCGTCGCCAAAGCCCCCCACCACGAACCAGCCCCACAGACCGAAATGGCGCAGCTTGATTTCCGCCCCCAAGCGGATGTTGCCGGTCTGCAACCCCAGCAGCGGCGGCCGCGGCCGGGCGGCCAGCTCGGCCAGCAGGGCGGTCACCCCCGGACACACGGCGCCGGCCTGCCGGGGCAGGAGATGATCGAGCCAGAAGACGTAGCGGGCGAAGAACCGGCGGACATTCTCGGCCGTGGCGGCGATCCCCTCCCGCGCGAAAAACTCCCGCACCAGGGAGGTGTCGGTCCGCCCGGCGAAGTGCATCCCCCGCAGGCCGTCGGGCCGGGCAAACTCGGTGGCGGCGGTGCGTTCAAAGGCCAGCACCCCCGCCCCGCCGGTGCGGATGAGGGTACCATCAATGTCGAAGAGGATCACGCGGATCATGGTCGCGGCGGCCCGGCCGGCGCCCAACTTAGCGGTCGCCATCGCCCGGGCCAAGGACCGGGGGAGATACGGCTCGCTGACCAGCGGGGATGCGCGGTCCGAAGTCCGAGCCCGAAGTCCGAAGGTGGAGACTTTGGAACTCGGGAAGGCAGGAAAGGTTCAGATACCGGATGCCAGATGCCCAAGCCCGTAGCCGCCGCGGTCATGCAGCGGACCGCCTCCGTCGGTTCGCGCCGGCGGCGACGGGCACTACCGACTTGGGGTGAAGCCGTCCCGGCTGCGGGGTTTGCAGGCGAGACGCCTGCACCCCAGAAAGGCCTGCACCACCACCGCAGGCCGTTGAACATCGGGGTTCGCCCTTCGGCCTTCCCGTTCTGCCGGGCGCGGCCCGGCAAGGCGGCCCGGCGTCGACCCCCTCAAAGCAGTTGCCCCTGCCGGTAGGCCTCGTCCCGGCGGGTGGTGATGCGTTCGACGTGCTGGGGCAGCAGGAAGGTGGGGCCGCCCATCGCCGCGGCGCCGGCGAAGATCGCCGCCGCCTTCTCGGCCATGAGCAGGGTGGCCAGCACGGCCTGCGGCGTGGCGCCGAGGGCGATGACCCCGTGGTTTTGCAGCAGGATCAGCCGTGGCGGGGTGCCGCGCTCGCGCAGGAAGTCCCGCGTCCGCTCGCGAATCTGCCCGGCCAGCGGCAGGCCGGGATCGGCGTAGGGCACGTACACCGAGGCCGGCCCGCAGCACACGATTTCATCGGGGAACATCCGGTGCTCGGCGAAGTCGCGCGCGCGGGGCGAGCAGAGGATTTGGTTGATCCGCACCGGGTGGGCGTGGCCCACGAAGTGCACCCCCTCGAGGGTGAGCAGCCAGGCGTGGAAGAGCGCCTCGATGCTGGGTTTGCGGGCCTGCGGGTCCACCCGGGCCTCGAGCAGGCCCTTTTCGATCACCTCATCGGGCAGGTGCCGCCGCTCGAGCAGCGCCAGCAGCCGCGCGGTGTCGCACACCGTGACCTCCGCCTCGGTCAGCGTGGCCAGGCGGGCGCCGCTGGCCTTGACGGCGAACTGGGTGGCGCTCAGGCGCGCGGAGGTGTTGCCCTCGGCCAGCAGGACCAGGCCGCGGTCCTCGCGGCCGATTTCCCGGGACATTTCCAGCAACGCTGCCACGGCTTCGTGCACGGGCGGATTCAAGCCGCGGCGGGGGCGGACGCAAGCGGCAAAGGCGCGGGCCGGTTGGTGTTGACGGAACCGCGCCGGCTGGCCACGGTGAGCCCGCCATGATCATCCGCCTCGGACGCACCTACTACACGCTGCCCTTGCGGCTGCTGGCCGGAGGCGTGCTCGCCGTGGGGCTGTTGGCCGCGCTGGTCTCGACCTTCTACACCATCGAGGCCGAGTCCCAGGGCGTGGTGCTGCGCTTCGGCCGCTACCTCAAGACCGTCGAGCCCGGTCTGCGTCTGAAACTGCCCTTCGGCATGGACCGCGTGTACCCCGTGCCGGTGCGGCGGCAGTTGAAACAGGAGTTCGGCTTCGCCACGCCGGGCGCGACCAACCCCGACCAGTACACCGACACCCGCGAACAGGAGCTGGAGCGGAGCATGGTCACCGGCGACCTCAACGCCGCCTCGGTCGAGTGGGTCGTGCAGTACCGCATCGCCGATCCCCTGGCCTTCCTGTTTGCCTTCCGCGACCCCGGCCACGCCCTGCGCGACCTGTCCGAGTCGGTCATGCGCACCGTCATCGGCGACCGCACCGTGGACGAGGTCATCACCGTGGGCCGGCAGGAGATCGAGGCCGAGGCGCTGGAGCGGCTGCGGCGACAGGTTGCTCAGTACGGCCTGGGGGTGAGCATTGACCAGATTCAGCTCAAGAACGTGAACCCGCCCGCCCCGGTGCAGGCCTCCTTCAACGAGGTCAACCAGGCCCAGCAGGAACGCGAACGCACCATCAACCTCGCCCGCGGCGAGTACAACAAGGTCGTCCCCCGCGCCCGCGGCGAGGCCGAGGAACGCCTCCGCACCGCCGAGGGCTACGCCATCCGCCGCATCAACGAGGCCCAGGGCGACGCCGCCCGCTTCCTGGCCCTCTTCGCCCAGTACACCAATGCCCCGGCCGTTACCCGCCAGCGGCTCTACCTCGAAACCCTCGAAGAGGTTCTCCCGCGCCTGCGCGGCAAGATCGTGGTGGACGAGACCGCTCGCCAGGTCCTGCCCCTGCTCCAACTCCAGCCCGCCAAGCCGACCCCATGAAAACCTTCGCCCCCCTGGTTCTCCTGCTGACCGCGGCGCTGGGCCTGCTGCTGGCCTGCGGCGCCTTCTACACCATCAACGAAACCGAACAGGTCATCATCACCCAGTTCGGCAAGCCCATCGGCGAACCCCGCACCAACGCCGGCCTCCACCTCAAGCTGCCCTTCATCCACGCCGTCAATCGCCTCGAAAAACGCGTCCTCCGCTGGGACGGCCGCCCCTCCGAGATGCCCACCAAGGACAAAACCTACATCGTGGTGGACGCCTTCGGCCGCTGGCGCATCCGCGACCCCAGGCAGTACTTCCTGCGCCTGCGGGACGAACGCAGCGCCCAGTCCCGGCTCGACGACATCCTCGGCAGCGAAATCCGCAACGCCATCGCCCGCCACGAGCTGATCGAGGTCATCCGCAGCACCCGCGACCGCGAGCCGGCGCTGGACACCGCCCTGGTGGGCACCAACGAAACGGTCACCAGCCGCCTCTACCCCATCCGCAAGGGCCGCCCGCTGGTCGAGGAGGAAATCTTCACCAACGCCGCCCCCAAAGTGGCCGTCTTCGGCGTCGAACTGCTCGACGTCCAGTTCAAGCGGGTCAACTACAACCCCAGCGTGGCCCAGCGCATCTACGACCGCATGATCAGCGAACGGCAGCAGATCGCCGAACGCTTCCGCTCCGAAGGCGCCGGCGAGGCCGCCAAGATCACCGGCCAGCGGCAAAAGGACCTCCAGACCATCGAGTCCGAGGCCTACCGCCGCATCCAGGAAATCCGCGGCGCGGCCGACGCCCGCGCCAGCGAAATCTACGCTGTCGCCTACAACCGCAGCCCCGAGGCGGCCGCCTTCTACCGCTTCCTGCGCACCCTCGAGGCCTACAAGGCCGTCCTGACCAACGACACCACCCTCATCCTCACCACCGACAGCGCCTTCTTCCGCCTGCTCAAACACGCCGACACCCCCGGCCTCGAGTAGGCGGCCGGCCGCGCCGGCCCTCGCGGCCAGGCTACCCCTGGGCAGGGGGTCCAAGGCCGGAATCCGAAGTCCGAAGTGACCGGCACTGATCCCCAAGCGCCAGAGGACCGGCGCCTGTGAGGGTGCGCCGCACCGGCTGCACTTCACCAGCTGGCACCCTCGGCAGCGCGGCCGCCCCGCTGACGGCTCCGGGTGGAACGGGCAACCTGCCCGTCCTGCCGGGCGACCCGCCCGGCGAGGTAGCGCAGGCTGTCAGCCTGCCGTAACGCCGATTGGCAATCGGCGGCCGGTGCGTGCGGCTGGGGCCGATGCGCGGGCTGACAGCCCGCGATACAGCCGACTCCCAGGCCGGCGCTACAGGGCGGGGCGGTAGCGCTTCGGAGTTTCGGTGCGCTGCAGCCGCTCCGGCCTGGAGAGTGTGACGGGGCGCTCAGCGCACCGGCGTCAGCGGGATTTCACCCAGGTCCAGCACGCCGCCGGGTGGGTCGTCCGGGACGACGACCGGAACTTCGGCACGGGCCAGTGGATGGGAGGGTTCCCCGGCAACCGCCGGACCGAACATCAAGAGCTTTAGCACGTAACGGCCCGCCGGGACGTCTGCTGCCACCCACGAGCCATCGGGCTTTTCCTCCAGCGGAAAGTTGCGCACGTCCACCACGGCGGGCTGTAGTGCGGGCACCGCGGCCGTCAACGCCGACGCAGGGTTGGTCGCCCCCGCAAGGGCCGCCGGCGAGGCCTTCCACAGAATGCCACTGAAGCTCCAGTTGGGTTGTCGGGACATCCCCTCCGGCCACTGCAGCCGGGCGCGGACGGTGTGGCCGCCCCCGCCGACCGTGACGGTGGCCGTTTCGCCGGGCCGTATATCCACCGTGAGCAGTGGACGGAGAATCCAGACTTTTGCTTCGGTGGCCTTGCCCGGTTCGACCACCCACTTTGACTCCATCAACCGGTGCCGGCCGGGCGGCACCGGGGGAAACACGAACCGTCCTTCGCGATCGGTTTTCACTAGGTAGGCCTTGGAATCGAGCTTCAATCCGGCCTCGTACAGGGCCCAATGGCCAAGCGCCAGCTCCCGCCCCGCCACCGGCTGGTCGCCCGACCGCCAGGTGCCTTCCAGCCGCCCCCAGGGCTGGAGCCAGACCTCCGGCTGGGTGGACAGTGCCGACACCGGGACGATCGCAAAACCCTCCGGATGGGCGGCGACCACCCGGGTGATCGTGTCATCCGGCGGTAGGTGGAACCGGCCGCGGCCATCGGTGGTCAGCAGGGGGGCGCCGGCGCGCAGTGGTTCACGGCTGCACCCGCCGGGGATGAGGGTCAACGGATTTCCGGGAACGACCAGACCGATGTCCGCGTTGACGGCGGGGCGGCCGTCCGGGAACCGCACCGTCACGGTGCTGGGTTCCGCGGCCCGCAGGCGCACCTCGAACTGCGCCAGTCCTTCGCTGGCGCGCACCACCCGTGAAACAAACGGCACGTAACCTTCGGCCTCGAACTTGAAAACAAAGGCGGGCTCCTCGTTGCCAACCACGACCGGCTCCTCGAAAACGTGATGGAACTGGCCTCCGACAAAGTTCAGCCGGGTACGATCCCTGAGGCCCCAATACACATTGGTAGCGCCCGCGGCTCCGTCGGCCCCGGGCGAACCGGCGATGATGCGGAAGCGGGGAACCGGCTCGCCGCTGGCCGCATCCCGCACCGTGCCGGCAATCGTCAACGCCGGCTGGAGCACCACCACCTGCTCGGTGCCGTCCGGACGAAACTTGACGTCGTAAGCCCGCAGGTAGCCCTTGGCTTGAATATCGAAAGATTGCTCCTGATCAGGCGCATTTCCCACTCCACCAGGCCCTCGGCATCGGTCTGGCGATGAAAATTCACCACGACCGGTAATACCCCGTCTGGGAACGGCCCCATGTACATCCGCGGGTGGTTTAGCCACACATGGGCCTGAGGCACCGGCGCGCCGTGGCTGTCCACGACCCGCAGGCGCAGCAGGTGGCCTGGAGCCAGCATCAAGCGGAAGGACCCGGCGTCCGCCGCCAGTTCGACTTCGCGGCTGGTGGGGGCGAAGCCCGGGGCCTCGGCGCTCAGCAGGCTATGGCCAGGCTTGCAGCCGGCCACTTCAAACGTGCCATCCGCGGCCGTGGTCGTCTCGCGCCAGTGGATGTCGCCGAGCATCCCCACATGGACCTTGGCGCCGACCACCGGCTGGCCGGCAGGGTCCACCACCAGGCCCCGGACCGTGACGGCCCGACCCAGCCGGAACACGTGGGTGCCTGCGCGCAGTTGCGTCAACGTCACCGTGTCTTTCCCCTCGGCAAGCTCGCTGGGGAGATGCTCCGGATGACTGGCGTGGCCGTAAAGGGTCCGCAGCGCCGCCTCACCGAACCGCTCGACCCGCCAGCGGCCCTCCGCATCGGTGGTCGCCGTGACCCCGAACGGCCAGTTGTCGGTCTGCGGCCGCGCCACCTTGGCTGGATGCGGACTGTTGGAGAATGACACCTCGGCGCCGGCCACCGGCTGGCCGTCCGCGTCCACCACGGAACCGCCCAGGGGCACCGCGCGCGCCACGCGCAGGGTGTACTGCTCGGGGATGGTCTCGCCCAGGTCCGGCCGCCAGCAGCACCACCGCGGCCGCACCGCCTGCCACCACGGGCGCCTTGGCCGTCCCCCAAAGGGCTGACACGCCCGCCAGGAACCCGCCGCCGGTTGCCCCCGCGGCCAACGCGGTGCGGGTGACCCGGCCGGCGAGCTCCGGCGGTGCGGCGTTCACGGCGTGGCGGGTCAGGCAGGCCGCGAGCGAGGGGTGCCGCAGCAGGCGCGGCGCCTGGCGGGCCAGGTCGCAGAACACCGCCTGGGTCACGTCCTGCGCGGCGTGCGGGTCGCCGCCCAACTGGCGCAGCGCGGCGGAATAGACCAGGTCGAGGTGGTGCCGGACCAGGGCGGCAAAGGCCGGCTCGGACCGCTCGACCACTAGCGGCGCAGCAATTCGTGGTTTTCGGTGCTCATGGCACTGGCATTACATCCGCCGACTGGCAAAACCGCACAAGGAATACGCGCAAGCCGCGCGCCGAAGGGGGCGACAAACGCCGATCGTCAATCGTCAATCGCCTGCCGGGGAGGCGTGGACCGCCCGCCGCAACTCCGCCACCGCCGCGTCCAACCGTGCCGGCGAGACCTTTTCCGCCGTGCCCAGTTCCGGCGCGAAGACCGACACCTTGAACTCCTCAACCAGCCAGCGCAGCCGATGCCACGCCGCGCAGGCCGCGGCCGTTTTCGCCTGCGGGGCCAGTTGCCGCAGCACGTCCACGTAGGGCAGGACCCGCGCGGCCTTGGCGGCGTCCCTGGCCGGCTGGAGTGCCGCCCGCTCCGCGCGCACCCGCAGCGCCCGGAGGTAACGTGGCAGGTGCGGCAGCCGTTCGAAAGGCACGCCCTCCAGGAAGCGGGGCGGCACCAGCCCCTGCAACTCCACTTCCAGCCCGGCGAACGACGGCCGCTCCAGCGCGACTTGCCGGCGGGTCCGCAGGATCGTCCCCACCAGCTCCCCGAAGCGCGGCACCAGGCCGGGCAGCCGGGCGCGGACCTGGTCCAGGTACGCCGCGAAGGCGTCCGCGGTACGCGGCGGGGGTTCGGGCAACGGCAGCAGGTACCGGCGCAGGTGCTGCCAGGCGGTCTCGAGCAGATCGTCCAGCGGGCCGAGCGGGGCGTACTCGACCCCGTGGGCGCGCAGTTGCCGCAGGTCCTTTTGCACCGCGGCCAGCTCGCGCTGGAGGACGATTTCCGCCAGCCGGGGCACGGCGGCGCGGGTGGCGGCCAGGGCCGCGGCGGGGTCGCGGAACAGGCGCAGGTGTACCGCGCTCCCCTCCAGGTGCAGGCCGGGCGAGGCCTTGAGCGGGAAGCCGCCCACTTCGCCCACCCCCTGTTCCTCGGGCAGGTCGCCGAAATCCCAGCTCCGCAGGTCGTACTTTTCCCACCGCCGCGCGGCCTCCTGCCAGAGGGCCGTCTCGGCGGCGGTGCGGTGGGCGCGGACGCGGGCGCGGAGGGTGTCGAGGTCGCGTCCGCGGGCGACCGGCTGGCCGTCGGTGGCGACCAGTTCCAGCCGGGGGCGCAGATGCTCGGGCAGTCGTGCCAGCGGCCAGGCGGCGGGGGGCAGGTCCACGCCGAAGCGGCGTTTGACGTAGGCGGAGACGGCGGCCAGGTAATCGGGTCCGGCCGGGGGTACGTGGGCGGCGATGTCGCGGGCGGTGTCGGCCAGCGGCATCAGGGCGCGGCGGAGGTCCCTGGGCAGCTCGCGGAGGAGATGGGCCAGCCGTTCCTCGCGCAGCGCGGGCACGGCCCAGTCCAGCACCGCGGCGTCCACCCGGGCCGCCAGCGGCACGGCCAGGCGCAGGGTCACGCCGTCCTCGGGCCGGCCGGGGGCGTAGGCGTAGCTGACTGGTACGCGATGGCCGGCGAGGGTCAGCTCATCGGGAAAGGCGTCGGCCGGGAAAGCGGCGGCCTGTTCGCCCAACAGGTCCTCGGGTCGGGCGCAGAGAAGGTCCGGATCGGCGGCCGCCTTCAACACCCGGTTCAGGTCCGCCCAGGAACTGACCGCCTGCAGCCGGGCGGCGTAAAAGTGGAACAGCGCCTCGTCCAGGTCGGGGATGAGGCGATGGCGGAGCCGGGTCTGCCACAGTTCGATTTTTTCGCGGAGCCGGCGGTTGTGTTCCAGAACGCGCCGCGCCGCCGGCGGCGGGTCGGTCCGCGGGGCTGGTCGGGGTGGGGAAAGCTGCGGTCGAGCCCTGCCGGGCTCGGATTTCGGATTGCGGATTTCGGAGTCGGGGTTGTCCGGCTGCTCCCTGCTGCCGCTCGCGGCCCGCAGCCCGGTGTCAAGGCTCGCCGCGCCGGCCGGGCCGGCCGGGGCCTCCGGTTCGGGGGTTGCGTCCTCGACCAGGGCCTGGCGGAGGAACAGCGCGGTGGCCTCGGCGGGGTTGACCGCCCCGTAGCCCACGGTGCGCTCGCGCAGGACCAGTCCGCGCAACCACACCCGCTCGCGCGCCAGCACCCGGCCGGCGGCGGGGTCCCACCGCGCCAGGTCGTGGGTGGTGCGGACCAGGTGCGGGGCCAGTTCGAGGACCCACGCGGGGTCAATGGCGGCGACGGTGCGGGCGAACGGCCGCGAGGTTTCCACGATTTCGCCGGCCACCAGCCACTCGGGCTGGCCGGGACGGTCCGGGGCGGCGTCGGGGGAGGCGGTCCCGGCGCGGCGGGCGGGCGGGGCGGGGGCGGGGCGGGCAAACAGCGCCGAGCCGGGAAAGACGGTGACCTGGCGGCCGGCGGGGGTGCGGTAGCGGTTGCGCTCGAGGCGTTGAAGCACATGCCCGCACAGGCCGCAGAGCAGGGCGCGGTGAATGGCGGCGTAGCGGGGATCGAAGTGAGATGCCGGACGCCGGCTCCGGGGGGCCGGGGGCCGGGCGGGGGGGCTGGAGGCGCTTGCGGTTACCGTTGCCGGCGGGAGTTTGGCCAGGTCGGCCACGGCTTCCTCGAGTTCGGCGTGAAGGTCGCGCCACTCGCGCATGCGCGGGTAGGACAGGAAATGTTCGCGGCAGAACTTCCGCATCTGGCTCTGGGTCTGGAGCGCTTCCCACCGGTCATGGTAGGCGGTCCAGAGGTTCCACAGGGTGAGGAAGTCCGAGAGCGGATGCTGGAAGCGGCGATGGGCGGCGTCGGCCTCGGCCTGGTGTTCGAGCGGCCGCTCGCGCGGGTCCTGAATGCTCAGGCCGGCGGCGATGACCAGCACCTCCGGCAGCACGCCCTCGAGGCGCGCCTGCAGGAGCATGCGGCCGATGGCCGGGTCCACCGGCAGCCGGGCCAGTTCCCGGCCCGGCGGGGTGAGGGCATGCTGCGCGTCCAGGGCGCCCAGTTCCTCGAGCAACTGGCAGGCGGCGCGGATGGCCGCCGGGGACGGCGGTTGGGGGAAGGGAAACCGCTCCGGCTCGCCCAGTCCCCAGGCCTTCATGCGGAGGATCGCCTCGGCCAGGTCGCACCGCTGGATTTCCGGCTCGGTGAAGGGGCGGCGGGCCAGGAAATCGGCCTCCGAATACAGCCGCACGCAGACACCGGCGGCCACCCTCCCGCAACGGCCGGCGCGCTGGCGGGCGCTGCTCTGGGACACCGGTTCAATGGGCAGGCGGTGGGTGCGGGTGCCGGGGTTGTAGCGGCTGACGCGCGCCAGGCCGGTGTCCACCACGTAGCGGATACGCGGCACGGTGAGGGAGGTCTCGGCAATGTTGGTGGCCACGACCACCCGCCGGCGCGGGCCGGGCTGGAAGACCCGTTGCTGGTCGCCGGCGGCCAGCCGGCCGAACAGCGGCACCACTTCCACGCACGAGCCGTGCTGCGCCTCGAGCAAGTCGCAGGTCTCGCGGATGTCCCGCTCGGTGGGCATGAAAATCAACACGTCGCCGGCGGGGGATTCCTCGAGCAGCCGGCCCGTGACCTGCACCGCGGCCTCGATGTAGGTGGTGGCGGCGTCCCCGCTGCCGGCGGCGGCCGCGGGGCTGCCATTTTTCCGGATCGCGGCGGCATCCTCGCTGCCGGCGGCCGCCTCCCCGCCCTCGACTTCCAGCGGGGCGTAGCGGACCTCGACCGGGTAAAGGCGTCCGGAGACCTCGAAGACCGGCGCGCCGGCGAAGGCGCGGGTGAACAGCGCCGTGTCCAGCGTGGCCGAGGTGATGAGCAGCTTGAGGTCGTCGCGGCGTTCGAGCAGGCCGCGCAGGTAGCCGAGCAGGAAGTCAATGTTCAACGAGCGCTCGTGTGCCTCGTCCAGGATCAGGGCCTCGTACTCGGCCAGGAGGGGGTCGCCCTGGAGTTCGGCCAGCAGCAGGCCGTCGGTCATGACCTTGATACTGGTTTCGGGGGCGGTGGCGTCGGCGAAGCGGATTTTGCAACCGACCTCCCGCCCCCAGGGGACGCGGAGTTCCTCGGCGAGGCGACGGGAGACGGCCAGGGCGGCCACACGGCGGGGCTGGGTGCAGCCGATGCGCGCCCGCAGCCCCAGCCCGGCCTCCAGGCACATCTTGGGCAATTGGGTGGTTTTGCCCGAGCCGGTCTCGCCGGCCACGACCACCACGCGCTCCATCCGCAGGGCGGCAACGATGGCGTCCTTGTGCGCGGTGATGGGCAGCTCGGCCGGGTAGCCGAGATGGCGCAGGATGGCGGCTCGGCGCTGGCGCAGGGCCACCGAAGCGCGGGCCTCGGCCAGCCACCGCTTCAGCGGCGGGGGGGCGGCCGCCGGACCCGCCCCAGCGCGGGCGCGCAGCAGGGCATGCCCCAGCCGGATTTGGTCCGACAGGAGGCACCGGGGGATCAGGCGGCGCAGCTCCTCGATCGCCGGGGCGTCACGCACGCCGGCCATTTTCTCCCTCGCACGCGGCCGGGGAAGCAAATCCCGGGCTACCGGGCGGCGGTGGCGGTGGGCTGGATTTGCCGGAGCGTGAACGGCGCGAACAGGCCGTAGCCGACGGTCGAGTATTGGGGGCCCGGCGGCGGGCCGTCGGGCGGGCTGTTTTGGAACATGCCCGGCCAGGCGCTGCCCAGGCCGGGGGTGCCGTGATGCGGGCCCAGCGTGTTCTTGAGCGTGCCGAACACGACCACCTCGATCCGGTTGTCCCCGCGCTTGACGAGTTTCGTGACTTCGAGTTCCCAGGGCGGCGCGACGATGTAGCCGGCGCGCTTGCCGTTGACCTCCACCCGCGCCACGCTGCCGTACCAGGCCGGCAAACCGACCACAAAGCGCCCCCGCCGGTCCGGTACCTGGAACCGCTGACGATAGGCCACGCCGTGGGCATAGAACGGGTGGCCCTGCTCGTTCCACCGGCCCGGCGCCAACGGCCGGTCGGCGGCGAGGACCCAGCCCCGCGCGGCGGGTTGGAGGGTGAAATCGCCCAGCACGTAGGCCGGCTCGAGTTCGTGGAACATCGTGAAGGGGCGGGCCTCGAGGGTGACGACGTTTTCGCCGGGGCGGGCGGCCCCCGCGAGGGGGATGCGGCCAAAGGCCTTGTCCAGCCACCACGCCTTGAATTCAACCTGTGGCACGCCGGGGGGAGCGGACGATTTGGCCTCCGCGGACCGGGGCGGGGTCCGCGGAGCGACGTCGGCGGCGGTGGGGGAGGTCGCGGCCGATACCGGCCGGCCGTTGCAGGTGACGGTGTAGAGGTCGGGCCGCTCGATCACGATGGCCAGGTTGGGCGGCACCGCGCCCTCGAGGGTGAACCGGTAGCTGGCGGTGAAACCGCTGTCGGCCGGGAAGCGCCGCGAGACCAGCTCGTCCTTGAATTGCACGGCACTGTCCCAGGGGTTGCGGTCCAGGCCGTGCTTTTGCCAGACGAGCCGGTTGGCGGCGTAAAAGTAGAGGTTCGACCGCGTCTCGCCGCCGGCGGTGAGGTCCACGTAGTCGAGCGTCAGCACGTTGGGTTCGAGCCGCCGGATTTCCATCGGACCCGTGGGCGCCAGCGGGGTGCTGGTTTCGGGCCGCAGCGGGGCCGGTTTGAGCGGCTGCCGGGAGAGGAACAACAGCAGGCTGCCCGAGGGAGGGAGCTGGAAGGCGGCCTGCAGACCGGTCGGCGTCTTCTCGAACGGGTACGGCTCGGTCGCGCCGGTGTAGGGGTCCCAGCGTTCGACACCCCGGAGGTCCGATTCCAACGTCCCGGCGGAAGGCGCCTCGAGGCTGGTGTTGACCAGCAGCAGCACCTGGCCGTCGGCCAGATGGCGGCGGTGGTGGAACAGGATGCCCCGGTCGCCCGGAGCGCGCCGGAGGCGAAAGCCCTCCGCCGGCGCCAGCCGTTCGAGCATCGCCGCGGCCTGTTCGGGGCGGGCGGCGATCCAGCCCGGTTCGCCGGCGCCCTCGGCCGGGCGGCCCGAGGGCGCGCCGTCCACGCGCGCGGGGGGTTCGCCCAGGCAGAGGACCTGTCCACCCATTTCGAGGAAAGTCTCGCCCAGATGGAGCAGGGCGGCGGAGATGTTTTCGGTGTGCGGCGGCAGCACCACCACGTCATAAAAGCGCCGGCCGACGCGGAGCCGGGGGCCCACGACCGCGCCGTGCCGGGCCAGGACATCCTCGCAGCCCAGGTCGTATTCGATCTGGGCCGCCTCGAGGTCCATCAAGAGCTTGAAGAAGGTGTCGCCCAGTTCTCGCAGCTTCGGTTCGTGGCCCTGGTACATCCAGGCGGTGGTGGTGGGCTCGAGGACCAGGATGCGATTGATCTGCTGACCCTGGGACATCACGGCCGAGAGGCGGGTGAAGTACCGGGCGTTTTGGTGGTACGCCTCCCACCACGGCTCGTGGTAGCTGAAGCTCTGGGGGTGGTCGCGCTTGCGGGCGCCGCGGATCGTGAGGTAGCTGAGGTGCTCATCCAGGAGGTTCACGCCCAGCACGACCAGCCAGTCGCCGATGCGCTTCATGTCCTCGAAGCGCAGGTCCCAGCCGCCGGCACCAAAGATCTCGCAGAGCACGCGCGGCCGGCCGAGCTGGTTGGCGAGGCTGGCGACCTCGCGGCAGAAACGCACGTTGCCGAACTGGGCGTGGGTGTGTTCGGCGTACTGGTTCATGAGGCAGTCAATGCCGGGGATGTGCTGCCAGGCGGCCATCGCCATGTTGTCCGGCACGCCCAGGCAGTGCGGCCATTCGTGGTCCCAGTAATGGCCGGTGAAGGCCAGGCCGTGCCGCTCGCACCAGTCGTACATGGGCTTCGCCCAGCGCTCGATGAACAGGGCGTTGAGCGTCGAGTAATAGTTGTGCCGCACGCGCCGCCAGTCACCGACCTCAAGCGTCAGGCAGGGCAGATGGTCCAGGAGGTCGTAGCCCCAGCGCTGTTGAAACTGCTCGGGCAGGTCCGGGCACCACGGAAAGCCGCCGGCGGGCCGGATGTTCGGCTCGTCGGTGAACACGCCGGGGATGCGTTGGCCGAACTGCGAGCCGACCTCGCGCCGGTAGGCCTCGAGGGTGACCTCGATGAATTGCTCGGTGACGCCGGGAGTGAGCAGGTTCACGTAGCTGCGGCCGCCATGCCAGGGCGAGTTGCCGGCCTGCTGGAGCATGGCCACCAGATAGCGGCCCGCGGGCAGGGCCTCGCCGGCTTTGGCCCGGGTCGAGACGTTTTCGGCCCGCTCGCCCTCGATCCGGTAGAGCGCCACGGTGTCCGCCGTCCAGCCGGGGGCGGACTCGACCACCCGGAGCGCCAGACCTTGGCCGCGCGACTCGGGCATCAGTTCCGGCACCCAGCCGCCGGCGAAGCCACTCGGATAGGAGTTCTCGTCGTAAATCCACACGTTCATGTCCAGCCGGGCCGCCTCGTCCAGCGCGACCTTCCACAGGCGGAACCACTCCGGCCCCAGGTAGGGCGTCATCAAGCCGGGGCGCGGATGGACGAAGACCTGTTTGACCTGCTGGCCGGCCAGGTCGCGCAGGGTGTCGCGGATTTGCCGCTCGCTGAGCCAGTCGTTCCAGACCCAGAGCGGCGCGGTGGCGTATTCCCGGGGCGGGTGCGCCAGCAACCGGCGCACAGCCCGGGCAGTGGGGAGGTTCTCTGCGGCGTGGGCCGAAGCTCCAGCCGCCGGCGGGGACAGCACCGCCAGCAGGGTAATGAGCACCAGGCGCGTGCGTTGCGACGGGGCGGAGCGGGGAGAAAAGGCTTGCATGGGTGAGTGCTATGCCCGCTGCTGCCAACGGGTCAAGCTCCGGGCCGGCCGGCCTTCCACCTTCCCCGTGCCTCCGGCTGGTTCGCTCGGCCGTGGCCGGGTGCGAGCGCCGCCGCGCCCTTGTAATGACGTAAAGGGATTGTTTTTTTCGTGCCATTCGCCAATCCTCGGCGCATTCATGAACCGCTGCTCAGGCCCAAGGACCGGCCCCGGGCAGGCGGGCCAGCCGGCGCGGCCGGCCGTGCCCTCCCACCCCGAGCTGGAGGGGATCATCTGCCCATGAACACTGCCAACAATCTCGCCTCCGCCTTCCTCGAATCCGCCCGCCTCCACGCCGCCAAGACCGCGGTGTTTTGGGGGGACGACGCCTTCACCTACCAGCACCTGGCCGAGCAGGCCCGCCACGTGGCCCGGCGGCTGGTGGGGGACCTCGGCGTGCAACCCGGCGACCGCGTGGCCGTGTGGCTGAACAACTGCCCGGAGTTCATCTCCGCCCTCTTCGGCGCCCTGCAGGCCGGGGCGGTGGTGGTGCCGGTGAATTGCTTCCTCAAGGCCGACGAGGTCGCGTACATCCTCGACGACAGCGGTGCGCGGGTGCTGGTCAGTGAGGGCGCCATGCAGGAGGCGGTGGCCCGGCTGAGGGCGGACCGGCCGCGGTTGAGTCTGCTGCCCAGAGAAACCCTGCCGCCATCGGGCACGCCCGGTCCGGATTTTGATCTCGTGGCCCGGGGCCGGGAGGACCTGGCGGTGCTCATTTACACCTCCGGCACCACCGGCCGACCCAAGGGGGCCATGCTCAGCCACGGCAACCTGCTGCACAACGTGGCCAGTTGCCGGAAGGTGCTCGAGGCGGTGGACGTGGACCGCTTCGCCCTGGTGCTGCCGATGTTTCACAGCTTCATGCTCACCGTGTGCGTGCTGCTGCCCCTGCTGGTGGGCGGCTCGATGGTGCTGGTGCGCTCGTTGCATCCGCCCAGGAACCTCCTGCTCGAACTGATCCGTCACCAGGCCACGGTGCTCCCGGCCATCCCGCAACTGTTCCGCGCCCTGGCCGGCGTGCCGCCGCCGCCGCAACTGGCTTTGCGCCTGTGCATCAGCGGGGCCGCGCCGCTGCCGGTGGACACCCTGCACGAGTTCAACTCCCGCTGGCCCGCGCACCTGGTCGAGGGCTACGGCCTGAGCGAGGCCAGCCCGGTGGTCTCCCTCAACCCCCTGCGCGGCGTGCAAAAACCCGGCTCGATCGGCCTGCCCATCCCGGAGGTCGAGATCAGCATCCGCGACGACGCCGGCCGCGAACTGCCCCGCGGCCAGGTGGGCGAACTGTGCGTGCGGGGCGGCAACGTCATGCGCGGCTACTGGCGCCGGCCCGAGGATTCCGCCCAGGTCTTGCGCGACGGCTGGCTCTACACCGGCGACGTCGGCTACATGGACGCCGAGGGCTACACCTACATCACCGACCGCAAGAAGGACATGCTCCTGGTCAACGGCATCAACGTCTATCCGCGCGAGATCGAGGAGGTCATCTACCGCTTCCCCGGCGTGAAAGAGGCGGCGGTAATCGGCCGGCCAGACCCGCGGCGGAGTGAGCAACCGGTGGCCTTTGTGGTCCTGAACGACGGCCAACACCTCGACCCCGCGGCCCTGCTGGCCTTCCTGAAGGAACACCTGGCGGACTACAAGCTGCCCCGCCACGTCCTCCAGGTGCCCGCGCTGCCCCGCAACGCCACCGGCAAGGTGCTCAAGACCGAGTTGCGCAAGGTCCCGATCAGCGACTGAGCGCGGGGCAGGCGCCCTCCCCACGCGCGGGCGCTTTGCGCTTGTTCGCGCCCGGCGGGCCGGGAAATCCTCGGCTCATGCATACGCGTTTCTCGCCGGGACTTCTGCTGGTGGTGGTCTGCAGCGGCCTCCTTGCCGCTCATGCCGAGGAGGCCCGCCTGCTGCGGTTCCCCGCCATTCACGGAGGCCAGATCGTCTTCACCTACGCCGGAGACCTGTACACGGTGAACGCCCGCGGCGGCGTGGCCCGGCGGCTGACCGGCCACGCCGGCTACGAAATGTTCCCGCGTTTCTCACCCGACGGCCGCTGGATCGCCTTCACCGGCCAGTACGACGGCAACACCGAGGTCTATGTCATCCCCCGCGAGGGCGGCGAACCGCGCCGGCTCACCTCCACCGCCACCCTCGACCGCGACGACGTCGCCGACCGGATGGGGCCCAACAACATCGTGCTGACCTGGCGCGACAACGCCACCATCGTCTATCGCTCGCGCCGCACCCAGTGGAACGCCTTCAAGGGCGAGTTGACCCTGGCGCGGCTTTCGGGCGGTGTGCCGGAGACACTGCCCCTGCCCCGCGGCGGCTGGTGCAGCTTTTCCCCCGACGGCAAACAACTGGTGTACAACCGCGTCTTCCGTGAGTTCCGCACCTGGAAACGCTACCGCGGCGGCCAGGCCGACGACCTCTGGCTCTACGACTTCGAGACCCGCCAGACCACCCGGCTGACCGATGACCCGGCCCAGGACCTCTTCCCCATGTGGCGCGGCGACCGCATCTACTTCGTCTCCGAGCGCGATCCTCATCGTCAGGCCAACCTCTTTGTCCTCGAACTGCCCACCCGCCAGGTGCGCCAGCTCACCCACTTCACCGAGTTCGCGGTGAAGTTCCCCTCCCTCGGCGACGACGCCATCGTCTTCGAAAACGGCGGCTACCTCTACCGCTTCAACCTGGGCAGCGAAAACGTCGAGAAGGTACCGGTCGAAATCCGCGACGACCTCGCCCTCGGCCGCGGCGGCTGGCGGGACGTCAGCCGGGAAACCACCACCTGGGACGTCGCCCCCGACGGCGCCCGCGCGGTCCTCGGCGCCCGCGGCGACGTCTTCACCCTCCCCGCCAAACACGGCCCCACCCGCAACCTCACCCAGTCCCCCGGCGTGCACGAACGCAACGCCGTCTGGTCCCCGGACGGCCGCTGGATCGCGTACGTCAGCGACCAGTCCGGCGAGGACGAAATCTGGATCCGGCCGCAGGACGGCACCGGCGAACCGCAGCAGCTCACCACCGGGGCCGACACCTACAAGTACGAGCTGGCCTGGTCGCCCGACGCCAAACGCATCGCCTGGACCGACAAGAAAAACCGGCTCCAATTCGTGGACGTGGCCACCCGGGCCGTCACCCTGGTCGCGCAGTCCGAGGCCTGGGAAATCCGCGACTTCGCCTGGTCCCCCGACAGCCAGTGGCTGGCCTACACCCAGCCCGAGCCGCGCCGCTTCCCCAACATCTACCTCTACGGCCTGGCCGAGCAAAAAACCGTGCGCGTCACCGACGGCTGGTTCGACGTGGGCCAGCCCGAGTTCAGCAGCGACGGCAAGTACCTGTTCTTCGTCTCCGACCGCACCTTCAACCCCACCTACGGCGCCACCGAGTGGAACCACATCTACCAGGACATGGAGCGCCTCTACCTGGTCACCCTCGCCGCCGATACGCCCTCGCCCCTGGCGCCCAGGTCCGACGAGGTCAAAATCAAGCCCGAGGAAAAGCCCAAGGACACCCCGCCCGACGTCAAGCCCCAGCCCCCCCCCGAGGGCGCCCCGGCCCCGGAAACGCCCCCGGACAAAAAGCCCGAGGAGGCCAAAGACGCCGCGGCAAAACCCGCCGAGAAAAAGGCCGAGCCACCCGTCGTGGTGAAAGTGGACCCCGACGGCCTGCCCCAACGCATCACCGTCCTGCCCCCGCCGGCCTCCACCTACCGCCACCTCACCTCGGTGGGCGACAAGCTCTACTACCTCCGCAAGGGCAAGCTCTGCCTCTTCGAACTGGACAAGGAAAAGGAGACCGAGCTGGGCGACGTGGCCGGCTACCGCGTCAGCGCCGACCGCAAAAAGATGCTCGTCAAGGTCGGCGACGACTTCGCCATGCTGGACCTGCCCACCGCCCGGCTCGACCTGACCGACAAAAAACTCAGCCTGGCCGACCTCAAAGTGGCTCTCGATCGCCCGGCCGAGTGGGCCCAGATTTTCCGCGAGTGCTGGCGCCAGATGCGCGACTTCTTCTACGCCCCCAACCTCCACGGCGTGGACTGGCCCGCCATGCGCGCCCGCTACGAACCGCTCCTGGCCCATGTCCGCCACCGCGCCGACCTCACCTACGTCATCGGCGAAATGATCGGCGAACTCAACGCCGGCCACGCCTACGTGGGCGGCGGCGACGTGCCCAAGGTCGAGCGCATCCCCCAGGGCCTGTTGGGCGCGAAAATCAGCCGCGACCCCAGCGGCTACTACCGCATAGACCGCATCCTCCGGGGTCAGAACTGGGACCACAGGTACCGCAGCCCGCTCACCGAAATCGGCGTCAACGTCAGGGCCGGCGACCTCATCCTGGCCGTCAACGGCCGCTCGACCCGGGGAATGCCCGACCTCTACGCCGCCCTGGTCGGCACCGCCGGCAAACAGGTCCGCCTGCGGGTCAACGCCGAGCCCAAAGAGGAAGGCGCCCGCGAGGTGACCGTCATCCCCACCCACAACGAGCAGCCGCTGTACTACCTCAACTGGGTGCTCGACAACCTCGAGACCGTCGAAAAGGCCACCGACGGCCGCGTGGGTTACGTGCACATCCCGGACATGGGCGTGCCGGGGCTGAACGAGTTCGCCAAGTTCTTTTACCCCCAGCTCCACAAGGAGGCCCTCATCGTGGACGTCCGCGGCAACGGCGGCGGCAACGTCTCCCCCATGATCGCCGAGCGCCTGCGCCGCGAGCCGGTCTTCTGGACCATCGCCCGCAACGGCGCTGTCAACGTGGACCCCGCCGCCCAGGTCCTCGGCCCCAAGGTGCTCCTGCTGGACCAGTTCAGCGCCAGCGACGGCGACATCATCGCCTACCGCTTCCGCAAGCACCGCC
Organism: Verrucomicrobiales bacterium; assembly: GCA_037439785.1. Lineage (GTDB taxonomy): Bacteria > Verrucomicrobiota > Verrucomicrobiia > Limisphaerales > J093 > DSVZ01. Next base: position 58,893 of record JBBIVJ010000017.1, read on the forward strand.
TCGGCCCCATCATCGGCCAGCGCTCCTGGGGCGGGGTGGTGGGCATCCGCGGCACCCTGCCCCTGCTGGACGGCGGCTACCTGAACCGGCCCGAGTTCAGCCGCTTCGACCTCGAGGCCCGCGAGTGGATCATGGAAGGCGTGGGCGTCGAGCCGGACATCGAGGTGGACAACGATCCCGCCCGCGAGTTCGCCGGCGTGGACGACCAGCTCCAGCGCGCCATCGCGGAAATCAAGCGCCTCATGGAGCAACAGCCCGTGCGCATCCCCGCCCCGCCGCCCTACCCCGACAAGCGCCGCTGAACCATGCCGGTACAGGACCGCGACCATTCCGCTCGCCTCCGTCAGCGTTCGCGCTGACAGCCCGGGGATGGGGGAACGGGCAACTGCCCGCACCCGCTGGGCTACCAGCCCGGCGGCGTAGCGCAGGCTTCCCTGCCTGCCGTATCGCCGGCTTCCAGCCGGCCGGCTGAAGAGGACGGCCCTGCGCCACCATTGGCCAAGGGCCACCACTTCCGGCCTTCGGCCTCCGGCCTCTGGCCTCTGGCCTCTGGCCTCTGGCCTCCGGTCCCCCGCCTGCGAGCTTGACGCGTCGGCGTCCCGGCTCAGCCTGCGCGCATGTCCAAACCTTCCGCGCCACCGTCGCAGGAGTTGGCCGTGCAACCGCTCACCCCGGAGCGGTGGGGCGACTTTGCACGGCTCTTTGGCCCGCGCGGTGCCTGCGCCGGTTGCTGGTGCATGTGGTGGCGCCTGCCGGCTGCCGCGTGGCGACAGGGCCGCGGCGACGCCAACCGGCGCGCCTTTCAGGAGGTGGTGCGTCGCGGTCCACCGCCCGGCCTGCTGGCCTGTGCCGGCGAGGAACCGGTGGGCTGGTGCGCGCTGGCTCCGCGCCCGGTCTTTGTGCGCCTGGCCCGCTCCCGCACCCTGCAAGCGGTGGATGACCGCCCGGTCTGGTCGCTGGTCTGTTTCTTTGTGGCCCGTGGCTGGCGGGGCCGCGGCGTCAGCCGTGCCCGGCTGGAGGCGGCGAAGGATTTTGCCCGCGCGCAGGGCGCGACCTGCCTGGAGGGCTACCCGGTCGAGCCCGCCCGCCGGCAGGCCGACGCCTTTGTGTACACCGGCCTGGCCTCGATGTTCCGCCGCGCCGGTTTTGTCGAAGTGGCCCGCCGCTCGCCGACCCGCCCGGTGATGCGCTGTGAACTGACCCGCCCATGACACGACTCCTGCTGAACGCTTGCCTCGCCTTCGCGCTGGGAACAATTCCGGAGCTGGCCGCCGGCCCGGACGCCGCCGCCGAGACCGCCGCCCAGGCCCGTCGCCAGACCACGCTGGCCGAGTTGCGGCGGATGCTGCCGTCCAGTCCACCGTGGGAGGCGTGGCTGGCGCGGACCGGCGAACTGCCGCCGGACTTCGAGGCCCTGCCCGGCGTGGCCGGCCTGCCCGATCCGCTGCGGTTTCAGGATGGAAGGCCGGTGCGCACGCGCGCGCAGTGGCGGGAGCGACGGGCGGAGCTGCTGGCCTTGTTCCACCAGTACGTGTGGGGGTCGGTGCCGCCGCCGCCGGACAATCTGGAGGTGGTCGAACGCCGCGAGCGACTCGAGGCGGGCGTGCGGGTGCGGGAGGTGACGCTGGCGTTCGGGCCCGGGCACCGGGCGCGGCTGCACCTGGAGGTGTTGATCCCGCCCGGCCGCGGGCCCTTTCCGGTCTTTCTCACCCAGGACAACCACCGGCGCTGGGCGCTGGTGGCGGTCAGCCGCGGCTACGTGGGCGCGGTGTACGCGGGGGCGGACTCGCGCGACGACACGGCCGCGTGGGCCGAGGTGTGGCCCGATCACGACTGGTCCAGGCTGACCCGCCGGGCGTGGGCGGCCGGCCGGTGCGTGGATTATCTGGCGGGCCTGCCGGAAGTGGACGCACGGCGCATCGCACTGGCCGGGCACTCACGCAACGGCAAGGCCGCGCTGATCGCTGCCGCGCTGGACGAGCGGCTGGCGGCGGTGATTTCGAGCAGCTCGGGCGCGGGCGGGGCCTGCCCGTGGCGGCTGTTGGGGGAACCGCAGTTCGGCGAGGGCATCGAACTGATCACCCGCGCCTTCCCGGACTGGTTTCATCCCCGGCTGCGCTTCTTCGTGGGCCGGGAAAACAAGCTGCCGGTGGACCAGCACCAGTTGATTGCTGCCATTGCGCCCCGGGCAGTGCTGCTCTCGACCGCCCTGAACGACAACGTGGAAAGCGTCTGGGCCATCGAGCAGGCCTGGCGCGCGGCGCTGCCGGTCTTTGCGCGGCTGGGCGCCCGTCCCCACCTGAACCTCCGCTATCGGCCCGGCGGGCACACGGCACGGGCGGAGGACCTCGAGGCTTACCTGGACTGGCTGGACTGGAAGTTCGGCCGGTCCGGCCGGCCGGTCGCCGACGTCCCGATTTACCCGACCTGGGAAGCCTGGCAGCGCGCCAGCGGCGAACGTATCCGGCCGCGGGACTTTCCGCGCCGGGGGGTGGACCCCGTGCTCGCGCCGCCGGAGGGGCCGGTGGTGAGCCGGGCGGAAGATTGGCCGGCCGCGCGCGCCGCCCTGCGCCGGCACCTGGAGTGGTTGCTGGGCGAGGCACCGCCGACCGCAAATGATCCGGGCGGCCGCTACGGGGCGGAACCGCGTGCCACGGCCGTGTTGCTGTCGCGGGCCGATGTACCGGCGCGGCTGGTCAAGGAGAGCTTCAACTTCGGCAACGCCGTGCCCGGTGACCTGTATTATCCCACCAACGTGGTGGGGACGGACCGCCAGCTGCCGGCGTTCGTGTGGCTGCACCCCATCTCGGTGTCGCACGGCTACGTGGCCGGCTACTTCCGGAACGAGCCGCCGCATCTGGCCCTGACGCGCAGCGGCTACGCGGTGCTGGCCTTTGATCAGATCGGGCACGGGGCACGGTTGGAAGAGGCGCGCCATTTTTACCGGCGTTACCCGCGCTGGTCGCTGCTGGGCAAAACGGTGGCCGACACGCGGGCGGCGGTTGAGGCCCTGCAGCGGCATCCCCGGGTGGACCCGGCGCAGATTTACCTGCTTGGGTACGGCACGGGGGCGATGGCGGCGCTGCTGGCGGGCGCGCTGGAGGAGCGGGTGGCGGGGGTGATCGCGGTCAACGGCCTGACCCCGCTGCGCCTGGACACGGTCGGCAGCGGCACCGGCGGGGTGGCCCGCTGGGCGCAGTGGCTGCCGTTGCTGCCGCGGCTGGGGGCGTTCCTGGGCGAGGAACGGCGCATCCCCTGTGACTGGCACGAGGTGATGGCGTTGGTGGCGCCGCGGCCGTTGCTGGTGATCACGCCGGGGCTAGATTACCAGAGCCGCTTCGAGTACCTCCGCCTGGCGGTGGATGCCGCACGGCCGGTCTTCGCACTCTTGGGGGCGCCGCAAAACCTGGTCTTACAGCGGACCGAGGACTATCACCACTTCAACCCCGAGTTGATCTGGTGCCTGTGCGGGGTGGAGACGATCCGGTAACGGGCCACTGCCGCGGAGAGCGGAGTTTCGGAGTTTCGGCGGGAGGGCCTGGAGGTTGTCCGGCCTTCAACCATCGGCTTGTGGTGCTGGCCTCCGGCCTGCATCTGGCAGCCGGGAGGGCCGCGCCCCAACCCCAACCAGCAGAGGCCGGTCGGCGTTTCAGGGGGCCAGCCGGGAGGCCAGCCAGCGCTCGAAGGCGGCTTGATCCTTCCAGGCGGTGGCCACACGCATCCGCTTGGCGGTGGGGTCCTCAACGGTGAACCCGGCGTCGTTGACCCGCAGTCCCAGCTCTTCCATGACGCAGAAGCGGTCTTCGACGGCCAGGTACACGGCCACGGTGTCGAACAAGGTGCTCGAGGCGGTCTCGGCGCGGGCCTTCTGGTCCGGTTCCAACCAGAGGCGGTAGTTTTCGAGGATGGCGCGGCAGATTGGATCGTCGGCCTGGCGCACGCGGGCATAATCCGCCCCCCGCAGCACGATCAACCCGCAGGTGTCCAGCGGGGTGAGGGTGATGTCCCAGCCGGCGCCGAGCACGCGCTGGCAGGAGGGGACGTCCTCCTTGACGTTGTACTCGGCCTGGGGCTGGGGGTGGTTGCCGTAGCCGCGGCGGACGCTGCCGTGCATGCCCACGAAGCGGACCTTTTCCACCACGTCCGGCGCGCGGCGCAGCACTTCGGCCAGGTTCGGCACCGGCCCGATGGCAATGAGGGTGACGCGCCGGGGCGACTGGCGGATGGTGTCAATGATGGCCTGCACGCCGTCGGGGTAGATGCGGCCGGGGTAGCGGTTGAGGGAGTAGTCCGCCACCCAGGCGGCCTGGCGGCCCTCGCCGTGGACGCGGGTGTCCAGGCCGAGGCCGATGGGGATGTCGGTGCGGCCGGCGGTTTCGAGGAACCGGGCGATCAGCTTGGCGCGGTAGAGGGGTTTGCCGTGGTCCCCGACCACCAGCTTCACGTCCAGCTCGGGGCAGCGAAGCAGCAGCCCCAGGGCCCAGGTGTCGTCAATGTCGTCGCCGATGTCGGTGTCGAGGATGACCGGGATGGGCGGCGCTGCGGCGGCCTGGAGGGAGCCGTTGGCGTCGCTGCCGGCACCGAGCCGGAGCAGGGCACATGCGAGGGCAAGGGTCAGGAGCGAAGGGCGCGATTTCATGGGCAGTGAGCGGCGCCAGTGTGGGGCCTTCGTCCCCCTGCGGCAATGGCGAAGTGGGCGTGGTGCGGGCGCCGCGCGGTGGCGGAATACTTGACCGGTTTCGATGACGGCTCTTAGCCTCGGGCATGGGAATCGAGGCGGTGACGCCGAACCCGTGGATGATCCTGCCGTTTGGCGTCCTGCTGGCCGCCATCGCCTTGGCCCCGCTGGCCTTCCCCGGCTGGTGGCATCGGCATTACCCGAAAGTGGCCCTCGCCCTGGGGGCGGTGACGCTGGGCTACTACCTCCTGGGCCTGCACGCGCATGAGCGGGTGCTGCATACGGCCCACGAGTACGTGAGTTTCATCGCGCTGATCGGCTCGCTGTTCGTAGTGGCCGGGGGCATTCACCTCTCGGTGGAGGGGGAGGCGACGCCCGGGAAAAACGTGCTGTTCCTGCTGGTGGGGGCGGTGATTGCCAATGTGCTGGGCACGACGGGCGCAGCGATGCTGTTGATCCGGCCCTGGCTGCGGATGAACAAGTACCGGCTCACGGCGCATCATGTGGTGTTTTTCATCTTCATCGTAGCCAACGTGGGCGGCTGCCTCACGCCCATCGGGGACCCGCCATTGTTTCTGGGCTACCTCAAGGGCGTCCCGTTCTGGTGGGTGGCCGAGCACTGCTGGCCGATGTGGCTGACGGGAGTGGGGCTGTTGCTGGCCATTTTTTACGTGCTGGACCGGCGGAACTTCCGGCGCGCGCCGCCCGAGGTGCGGGCGCGCGAGACCGGCGCGGGGGAGCGCTGGCAGTTTCGGGGACGGCGCAACCTCCTCTTCCTGGCGGTGATCCTGGGGGCGGTTTTCCTCGAACACCCCCCGCTTTTGCGGGAAGCGATCATGGTGGCGGCGGCCGTGGCGTCCTGGCGGCTGACGCCGCGGCCGGTGCACGAGGCGAATGACTTCAACTTCGCGCCAATCCGCGAGGTGGCCATTCTGTTCATTGGCATCTTTGCCACCATGATGCCGGCGCTGGACTGGTTGCAGGGTCATGCGCGGGACTTCGGCCAGGCCAGCCCGGGGCTGTTCTACTGGGCCAGTGGCGCACTGAGCAGCGTGCTGGACAACGCCCCCACCTACCTGAGCTTCCTCAGCGCGGAAATGGGGTTGTTCGCCCCGGCGGAAATGGTGCGAGCGGTCCAGGCGGCGCTGGCCGGCACGGCCTCGGTGTCGGGGAAGGTCGCGGCCACCGTGGTCGAGTTGCGCGAGCACTTCCCGGCCGAGGTCGCCGCGGGTGCGGTCCCGATCGAGCACATCCAGGTGGCGACGCTGCTCGGCGTGACGGCCTACAACCGGTACCTGGTGGCCATCAGCATCGGGTCGGTGTTTTTCGGGGCGGCCACCTACATCGGCAACGGCCCGAACTTCATGGTCAAGTCCATCGCCGAGCACCAGAAAGCCCACGTGCCGGGCTTCCTGGGTTACGTGTTCCGGTTCACCCTGCCGTTCCTGCTGCCGGTGCTGGCGGTGGTGTGGTGGGTGTTTTTCCGGGGGTGAGCCGGGCCGGCGGGCTCAGTGGCGGTGCGGTTCCAGGCGCCGGGCGGGGTCGCCGTAGGCCCGGGTCAGGCGCTCGCGCAACTTGAGCCGGGCACGCAGCAGCCGGACCTTCACATTAACCTCGGTCAGGCCGAGCACCTCGGCGGTCTCGCGCACAGACAGACCCTGCACGTCCCGGAGCAGGAACACCAGCCGGTGTTTGTCGTCCAGTTCGTCCAGGGCCTGCTCGATGAGCCGACGGGTTTCCTGCCGCCACGCCAGTTGCTCGGGGGTGTCCCGCCAGTCGGCGATGTACTCGGGGTGGGGCAGGGAGGCACCGTCCGGGTCGGGCGCGGTCAGTTCGTCCAGCGACACGGTGGGCAGGCCGCGGCGCTTGCGCAGGATCTTGAGGGCGGCGTGGGTGGCGATGCGCAAAAGCCAGGTGCGGAAACTGGCCTCTTCCCGGAAGCCGTCCAGGTGTTCGAGCATGCTCAGGAAGGCCTGCTGGGTCACGTCCTCGGCGTCCTGCTCGTGACGCAGAATGCGCCGGGCCAGGGCATACACCGTGGCCTGATGCCGGCGGGTCAATTCCTCAAACGCCGCCAGCTCGCCTGCCTTGGCGCGGCGTACCAACTCCGCATCGTCCAGCGTCGTCAGGGCATTCATCCGGTGCGCGGCCGTCCGAGCCGGCCGACGTGGCAGGCAGTTTCCGGACCGGACCGGACCGGGTCAAGGTCAACTCCGCCGGCGGCGTGGGCGAGGCCGGGGACGATTGGACTCAAAAAAGATTGTTACCGATGCGAGGTTGCGGGGCTACGGGGCAGCCCCGGCTGACTCCCAAAGGGGGGATCGAGCCGGGAGCAGCCGGATGATTCAAACCACACGTCAGGAAGTGCGGCTCCAGATGCGCCGGCGTTACGTCCGGGCGGGCCGAAACGACAAATCCCAACGGGTCAGGGAACTGGCCGAACTCTTCGGCGTGAAGCCGGGTCCGGCCAAAAGCTCACCGCAAGTCGCTCCGCAAAACCTGGCTTCGCGTTTCCACAGTAACGCATACGGTTATGGGGGATTGCTGGAATAAAGACCGCCCGCCATCTTTCGTAGTATCGGTGAACGAAGCAGACTACGAGCAGGCTGTGGCAGCTCATTACGAGGCGCTCTACGCCTTCGCCTACAGCCTGGCCGGAAAAGAGTCGGACGCGTGCGAGCTCACGCAGGAGGCTTATTGCCGCCTGCTGACCCACGGCGCCCGGCTGCGCGATCCGGCCAAGGTGCGTTCGTGGCTGTTCACCACCCTGTACCGGGTTTTCCTGGGCTGGCAGGAACGACGTGCGCGTTTTCCGCACTTCGAGCTGACCGAGGTCGAACACGAACTGCCCGTGCTGGCGCCGGAAGACATTGACCACTTGGCGGACGAAGCGCTCCGCAGCGCGCTTCTGGAGTTGGAAGAGCATTACCGGGCGCCACTGGTTCTCTTTTACCTCAACGGCCACAGTTACGAGGAAATCGCGGCCCTGCTCGAGGTGCCGATTGGGACGGTCATGTCGCGCCTGTCGCGGGCCAAGGCGCAGTTGCGGCATCAGTTGGCCGGCCGGTTGCGGGCCGAACGGCCGGGCAGCAACGTCGTCCCGGTCCCCCGGCAACGGCAAAACCCGGTGTAACCGTATGAATCGTCAGGAAGCCCAGTTCATTTTGCAGGCCTATCGGCCCGGCGGCGAGGACGCCGCCGATCCCCGATTTCGTGAAGCGCTGGAACTCGTCCAGCGCGACCCCGAGGTGGCGCGATGGTTCACGCAAGAACAGGCGTTGGATACGCGGTTGAGCACGCGGTTGCGGGCCGCTTTGCAACCGCCGCCCTCCTTGAAGGCCCAATTACTGGCCCAACGCAAGGTCGTGCGCCCCGCCTTCGGATGGCAGTTGTGGCGTCGGCCGCTCTGGCAACTGGCAGCCGCCGCCTGTGTGAGTCTGCTGCTGGCCCTGGCGGTCTTCTGGGGTCGTCCTACGCGCTCTGGAGACTTCTCCCAATACCTGACCCAGATGACGGATGTCGTCGGGAACCGGCTGGAGCGGTTGGACTTCCTGGCCAGGGATATCGCAGCGGTGCGCCAATGGCTGGCCGAGCGCGGTGCCCACGGCGACCTGGTACTGCCCGCCGGATTGAGTGACCGGCCCAGTCTCGGCTGCCGGCTGCTGGAGTGGAACGACCATCAGGTGACTCTGATCTGCTTTGAACTGGAAGGCCGGAGGACCGCGCATCTGTTGGTGGTGGACAGTAGCGCCTTCCCCCGGGCACCCGCCGCCGCCCCGGAGTTCCAGCAGGTCGGTGACGTGGCCACCGTCAGTTGGACCCAGGCGGGCAAGACCTACGTGCTGGCCAGCAAAGCTGCCGCACCGGCCGATTTGATGAAGCTGCTATGAACGAACGCACCTCATTGCGTCCCGAAACCGCCACCCGACAACGCTACGCCGCCGCCGCCCACGCCCCGGAACCTGAATTGTGCTGTCCGGTGCAGTTCAATCCGGACCTGCTGCGCGTCATCCCCCGGGAAGTCATCGAAAAGGATTACGGCTGCGGCGACCCCTCGCGCCATCTGAAACCGGGCGAGACAGTGCTCGACCTGGGCTGCGGTGCGGGCAAGGTCTGCTTCATCGCTGCTCAAATCGTGGGCCCCACCGGCCGCGTCATCGGCGTGGACATGACCGACGAGATGCTGGCGGTCGCCCGCCGCAACGCCCCCCTAGTCGCGCAACAGCTCGGTTACGCGAACGTCGAGTTCCGCAAGGGCCGGATCCAGGACCTGGCCCTTGACCTGGAACGCGTGGAGGCCGAGTTGCGCCAGCACCCCATCACCGACGCCAACAGTTTCCTGCGCGCCCAGGAACTGGCCGCAGAACTGCGCGTGAAGCATCCCCTCATTCCCCCCGCCTCGGTGGACGTGGTGGTGTCGAACTGCGTGCTCAACCTCGTCGAGCCGCAGGACAAACGGCCGTTGTTCCAGGAGATCTTCCGCGTCCTTCGCAAGAGCGGTCGCGCCGTCATCTCCGACATCGTCAGCGATGAAAACGTGCCCGACGCCCTGCAACAGGATCCGACACTCTGGAGTGGCTGCATCAGCGGTGCGTTGCGCGAGGACCGGTTCCTGCACGCTTTCGAGGAATCCGGCTTTTACGGCATCCGCATTCTGAAGTGGGAAACGCGTCCCTGGCGCACCGTGCACGGCGTCGAGTTTCGCGCCATCACGGTCGAAGCCTTCAAGGGCCTGCAGGGCGAGTGCCGGGACTTTCACCAGGCCGTGATCTACCGCGGCCCGTTCCGCGAAGTGCTGGACGACGACGGTCATCGGTTGCGTCGCGGCGACCGTGTGGCGGTCTGTAACAAAACTTTCCAGCTCTACCGCCAGCCCCCCTACGCCGAACACTTTGAATTCATCGAACCCAGAGTGCCCGTCTCTCCCGAGGCAGCCCGGCCCTTCCCCTGCGGGCCGTCACGCCGACGCCATCCGCGCGCGACCAAGGGGCTGACCTGCGACGCAACCACCGACACCGCCACTTGCTGCGACGGCGGCAATGGCGAGTGCTGCTGAGGTCTGTTGGATGACGTGCCGACAACGCGCCGCGTTGACAGTGGCTGGAGGGGCGTGGTATTTTTGCGCCGCGGTTGCGATGAAAACCAACGAGTGCATTCACATGCTGAAGGCGCTGGCGGATGAAACCCGTTGGCGCATTGTCCACGAACTGCTCGCGCAATCCTGCACCGTCAACGATCTCGTCGCCCGCCTGTCCGTGTCGCAATACAACGTCTCCAAGCACCTCCGCATCCTTCGCGAGGCGGGCATCGTCGAGGCGGAACGCCACGGGCGCTGCATCGAGTGTCGCATCGTGCCTGTCTACCGGCTGCGCCTGAGCCAAAACCGCAACCAGCTCGATCTCGGTTGCTGCATCTTCAAGTTCGACGCCATTAGGAAGTGAAAGAAACATTTTTGGAATAAGCCCGCACCCTCCTGGTTTATACATGCACTAATGCGCATGTCTGCTCCAATCCAAACAACGGGCCGTCGCGGTTTCGCGGCGGCGTTTACTCTCCTGCTGGCCGGAATGATTTCCGCCGGTGCGGCTTCCGCCGAGGTTCTCAAGATCAACGGCTCGACCACGGTCAATCTGCCCGTGGCCGAGGCGGCGGAAATTCTCCGCGCCGAAACAAGGATGCATATCCAGGTGGACACGCAGGGCGGCAGTTCCGGCGGCATCTCGATGCTCGGCGATGGCCTCGTGCAGATTGGCATGTCCTCGAAGCATCTCACCGATGCCGACCGCGCCAAGTATCCCAAGGTCCAGTTCAAAGAAATTCATGTCGGCGAGGACGCGGTGGCGCTCGTCGTCTCAGCGGATGTTTGGAACGGCGGTGTGAAGGCCGTCACCAAGGAGCAGGTGAAAGGCATCTACGAGGGCCGCCTCAAGAATTGGAAGGAACTCGGCGGGCCGGATCGGCGCATCGCATTCTTCAACAAAGAACCGGGGCGCGGCACTTGGGAGGTTTTCGCCCACTGGCTTTACGGCGATCCGAAGAAAGCTCCGCAGGTCAGTTTCCCGGAAGTCGGCGGCAACGAGGAAACCCGCAACAAGGTTTCTTCCACGCGCGGCGCTCTCTCGCAGCTTTCCTCGTCTTGGGCGGATGGGAAAAAAGTTTTCGCGCTCGGGCTCAAGCTCGACGACGGAACGGTGGTCGAGCCGACGCCGGAAAACATCGCCACTCACAAGTATCCGATGAGCCGTCCGCTGTTTCTGCTGACGAATGGCGAACCGACAGGTGAGGCGAAGATGTTCGTCGAGTTCGTTCTGGGCGAACGCGGTCAGGCGCTCGTGCGCAAACATGGCTATCTCTCGCTGGACCAGTTGAAGAAATAACCTCCGGCATTCATGGACGCGGCCGTTCGCGTCTTGAATCCCGCTATGCCCGCCCCGCGTGGATTCTCCGCGCGCTGGAGTTGGACACGCGCGGCGAGCTTCGGGTTTGCCACCCTGGCCGTTGTGTTTCTCGCGGCGATGGTGGGGCTGTTCCTCTGGCAAAGCGTGCCGGTCTGGCGGCAGGAAGGCTTTGGTTACATCACCGGCCAGCGGTGGTTTTTCCGGCAGCACGAGTTCGGCGCGCTGGCGATGATTTACGGGACGTTTGTGGTCTCGGCCGTCGCGCTGCTGCTGGCCGCGCCGGTGGGAATCGGCGCGGCGATGTTCACGGCCGAGATTTTGCCGAACCGCTGGCGTTTGCCGGTCAAGGCGGCGGTGGAACTGCTCGCGGGCGTGCCGTCGGTGGTTTACGGCCTGCTCGGCATTCTGTTTTTGCGAAACTGGATTTACGACGCGCTCGCGCCGTTCGATCCGTTGAGCGGCGACACGTTGCTGACCGCTGGAATCCTGCTGGGCGTGATGGTGCTGCCAACCGTGATGACCTTGAGCGATGACGCGCTGCGCAGCGTGCCCGCAGCGCAACGACTGGCCGCGCGCGGGCTCGGATTGACACGCGCGGAGACGGCGCTTTCGGTGGGACTGGCGCAATCCTGGCGCGGCATCCTTGCGGCGCTGCTGCTGGCGCTGGGCCGCGCGTTGGGAGAAACCATCGCGGTCTTTCTCGTCGTGGGCCGACAGGACAACGCGCTGCCGGAAAGTTTGTTCTCCCTGCGCCCGCTCATCGAAGCCGGGCAGACGCTCACCAGCAAACTGGGTGGCTCGGAAACGAACATCGCCTACGGCGACCCGCTGCATTGGGCGGCAATGGTTGGGCTGGGTTTGTTTTTGCTCGTCATCGTGGCGGGCGTGACCTGGATGGGCGCTCGGCTGATGCGCCGAAAGGAGGCTCATGCGCCGCTCGCTTGACCGTTTGTTTTTCGTCGCGACCGGAGCGTGCGCCGTGATCGCCGTGGGGGTGATTGCGCTGATCGTGGGCGCGATTGGCTGGCGCGGCGGGGGCGCGGTGTCGTGGCAGTTTCTGACCGAGCAAATCCGGCTGGTCGGCGCATCCGGCGGCGTGTTCTACAACATCGTCGGGACGCTCATCCTGCTGGCCACGGCGCTGGCGGTGAGCGCGCCGGTGGCCGTCGGCCTGGGCTTGGTGCATGGCGTTTATCTGAAAAACGAGCGCGCGAAGGAACGCCTGTGGCTGCTGCTCTCGGTGCTCAACGGCGTGCCCTCGATTCTCTTCGGCCTCTTCGGGTTAATCGTGTTCGTGAAATTTTTCGGCTGGGGCAAGTCGTGGTTGTCCGGCGGAATGTTGCTTGGCGTGATGATGCTGCCCACGGTCGCCGTTGCGCTCATCGAACGCATCCAAAGCCTGCCACGAAAATACATCGAAGCGGCCGCCGGGCTGGGCTTGAGCGAAGCGCAAATCGTCTGGTCCGTCGTGCTGCCGCAGTCACTGGGCGGACTGGTCACCGGTTCGCTGCTCGGACTGGCGCGGGCGGCGGGCGAAACCGCGCCGATCATGTTCACGGCGACGATTTTTGACGGGGCAACTGTTCCGCATGGTGTGAAAGAAAATCCCGTGCTCTCGCTGCCGTATCACATTTTCATTCTCGCCCAGGATTCCTTCGATCCCGCCGTGGGCGGAAAACTTTGGGGCGCGGCGCTGGTGCTGCTGGCGCTCGTGCTCGGCTTGAGCCTGCTGGCCTTGCCCGCGCGCTTGAAGATTCACGAGGAGGCGAGAAATGGATAAATCAATTTGCGTCCCGAACGACGCGCCAATTCCGGCGCGAACCAAAGCGGCTGAGTCGGCGGTGCTGGAGACACGAAGCTTGCAGGTGTTTGCCGGTTCACAGCCGCTGTTGCGCGGCGTCAGCCTCGCCATCGCGCCCCGGCAGGTCTTCGGCATCATCGGCCCTTCGGGCGCAGGCAAGAGCACGCTCCTGCGTTGCTTGAACCGGATGGTGGATCTCACGCCAAATCTGCGCGTCGAAGGCGAGGTGCGGTTTCACGGACGATCCATCCGCGCGCCCGGCACGGATGTGGACGCGCTCCGCGCTCGCGTCGGGATGTTGTTTCAACAGCCCGTCGTGTTTCCCAAAAGCATCTACGAGAATGTTCTCTTTGGCGTGCGCCATCTGGGTCAGGTTGGCAAAGACGACTGGCCGGAAACCGCCGAGCGCGCCTTGCGCGAAGCCGCGTTGTGGCCCGAAGTGAAGGACCGTCTGCGCGAACCGGCGTTGCGCCTGTCGGTCGGACAACAACAACGCCTGTGCCTGGCGCGCTCACTCGCGGTGAACCCGGAAGTCATCCTGATGGACGAACCCACGAGCGCGCTTGATCCAAAGTCCACCGAAGCCATCGAAGAATTGATTCTACGATTGAAGGAACGCCGCACCATCGTGCTTGTGACCCACAATTTGGAACAAGCCCGGCGCGTGGCCGATTGGGTCGCGTGCCTCTGCGTGCGGAACGGCGCGGGCGAAGCCGTCGAGTCCGCGTGCTGCGACGCGATGTTCAGCAATCCGCAGTGCCGCGAGGTGGCGGACTATTTGGGCCGCGGGACGGGAGAATAGTTTGCAAGTCTTCGGGAATAATTCTTCCATGTCGGCTTTCTTAAATGAACCAACGCGCATGTGTTGGCGAGCCGCGTCGCCTCAAAATTCCAGGGAGGCACGACCAGGCCCAAAACGAACGACTGGAAAACGACGTAAGAACGAATAAACCATGATCAAACGCATCGCATCCGTCGCCACGGTGGTGGCGGCACTCACCCTCGGCAGCCTGGCGATCCAGGCCCAGAGTTCATTCAAGGAAAACCCGCCGAAAGCCCCGTCCGTCAAAGCCGGACAATCCCAGCCCTTCAGCGCCGCCGCGTTCGCCAAGGCAAAAGCCGACGGCAAGACGGTGCTGGTGGATTTTGCCGCCTCCTGGTGTCCTACTTGCAAGAAACAAGGCCCGGTCATCGAGAGCCTGTTGAAAGAGGCCAAATTCAAGGACGTCGTTGCCTTCAAGGCGGATTACGACACGGAAAAGGAACTCAAGAAGCAACTCAAAGTCACCGGCCAATCCACTCTGGTCGTGTTCAAGGGCGAAAAGGAAGCCGGGCGCGCGATGGGCATCACGGCCAAGGCAGCCATTGGTGAGTTGATCGCGAAAGGACTCTGAGCATGTCTCTGGCGCTGGCCTTTCTGGCGGGTTTGTTGACCTCGCTCTCCCCGTGCGTGCTGCCGGTGTTGCCGCTGGTGGTGGGCGGAGCGTTGTCGCAACACCGGCTCGGACCGCTGGCGCTGTGCGCCGGGCTCGGGCTTTCGTTCAGCCTGCTGGGAGTGGCGGTGGCGCTGGCCGTGCAGGCGTTCGGGTTCGACCCGGCGGTGGTGCGCACGGGCGGCGCGGTGTTACTGCTGCTGTTCGGCGCGGCGCTGCTGATTCCCAAGGCGCAGGAAGGTTTCTCCCGGCTGCTCGCGCCGCTGGCCTCCAAGGCTGGCGGCGTGAGTGCCGGGGGCGCGGGATTGGGGGGCAATTTTCTCACCGGCGTCATGCTGGGCGCGGTCTGGAGTCCGTGTTCCGGCCCGACGCTTGGTGCGGCGGTGGGGCTGGCCACGCAGGCAGGCACGGCCATTCAAGGATTTGTGCTGATGCTGGTGTTCGGGGTGGCGGCCAGCCTGCCCTTGCTGGCGGTGGCTTACGGGGCGCGGACCGCTTTTGTGGCCAACCGCGGCCGCTTGATGGGGCTGTCCACCAAGGCCAAACCGGTCTTTGGCGTCATCCTGGTCCTGGTGTCCGTGGCGATTTTGACCGGTTGGGACAAACGCGCCGAAGCGGCCGTGGTAAGCCGGTTGCCCGCCGGCTGGGTGGACCTGACGACCAAGTTTTAGCGGACGGCGTGGACCGTTCTGGCAAGAAGCCAGAATAAACTCTGTCCCTCGGGTCTCACAACAGGGTAGAAAACAAAACAGTCAAAAACACAAACGCACATGAAATCGAAATCACTCATCATCGCTGGTCTGATGCTCGCCCTTGGGGGCTTGGCGCTGCAGGCCCAAAGTTCACTCAAAGACCAGAAGACCGGCAAGCGTTACGAAGTTGACCCTGCCGCCAGCGTCATCAAGTGGCACGGTGCGAAAGTGGGCACGGACCATTACGGCGCGGTGAAGCTCAAGAGCGGATGGTTGATGGTGGCCGATGGTCGCATCACCAGCGGGGAGTTCGTGGCGGACATGAATTCCATTATCAACACCGACCTGACCAGCAAGTCGCAGAACGCAAAACTGGTCGGCCACCTGAAATCCGCCGACTTCTTCAACGTGAAGAAATTCCCGGAGAGCAAGTTTGTCATCACCAAGGTCGAGGCGAAGGCTGACGGCACGCAACAATTGACCGGCGACATGACCATTCGCGGCATCAGCAAATCGCTGGGGTTCGCCGCCACGGTGAAAGTGGATGGCGACACCTTGCGCGGCACGGCCAAACTGGCGTTCGACCGCGCCCAGCACGATGTGAAGTTCCATTCCGGCACATTGGAGAAGCTCGGCGACAAGCTCATCTACGACAACGTGCCGCTGGAAGTGGAATTGGTGGCCAAGGCCAGGTGAACCCGGACCTTCAGGCAGGAACAGGATTATGAACTGGCTGAAACAAAATGGCACGGCAGTCCTGCTCGTGGGTGGCGTTCTCGCCTACGCAGGATTCGTTGGCACTACGGGCAAATGCCCCAGTTGCCTGTTCCTGCCCAAGCCGGATTCCGTGGCGGCAAACCCGGGCGTTTCGCGTCCGACGGATGCCGCCGCGCAGAAAACCATGCCGGACTTGAACCTCAAGCTGCTGGACGGCACGCCGCTGCGCGCGGCGGACCTCGCGGGCAAGGTGGTGCTGGTGGATTTCTGGGCGACGTGGTGTCCGCCCTGCCGCCAGATGATTCCTGGCTTGGTGGCATTGCAGAACACCTACCGCGAGCGCGGCTTTGTGGTGGTGGGCCTGTCCGCTGATGACAGCTCCGTGCCGGTAGAAAAGTTCATTCAAAAGCAGGGCATCAACTACTCCGTGGCGATGGCGGACGCGGCCACGGCGCAATCGTTTGGCGACATCCAGTATCTGCCCACGTCCTTCCTGATTGATCGTGCCGGACGGATTGTAGCCGAACACACCGGCTACGTCTCCAAGGGCGAGCTGGAAAAACAAATCAAACCGTTGCTGGAGCAAAGCGCACCGCCGATAGCACAAGCATCATCCGCCGAGTTGGAGGCAGCCAAATGAAAGCGTTGCTGACAACGGACGGCCTCGGCACGCGGGCGCTTTTTACGCCGAAGACCGACTACTGCATCCGCTTGGCCGGTAGCTTTACCGACATTCGAGCGGCGCAGGCGTTGCGCTTTGAAGTGTTCAATCTGGAACTCCACGAGGGCCTGCCTGAATCGTTCATCACGGGCCTCGACGCCGATCCATTCGACGCGGTTTGCGACCATCTGTTGGTTGAGCATCGTCCGACCGGCGACATCATCGGCACTTACCGCCTGCAAACAGGGCGCACGGCGGCGGCCCATCTGGGCTACTACAGTGAACGCGAGTTTGAGTTCGCCGTGTTCGAGCCGGTTCGCTGCGAGATGATCGAACTGGGCCGCGCCTGCATCCATGAAGCGCACCGGAATCTGGCCGTGCTCAGTCTGCTGTGGCGGGGCATCGCGGATTACGCCCGCGAGCGTGGCGCGCGTTATCTCTGCGGTTGCAGTTCGCTGACCTCTGTGGACATGGCGGTCGGTGCGTCTGCGTATGCCGCGCTTTGTCGTGCGCACCTCGCCCCGCCGGAATGGCGCACCCAACCCACGCCGGATTACGACTGCGCACTGGACCGTTTGTCGCCCACGTCCGTGAAGATTCCCAAACTGCTCCGCGCTTATCTCGGACTCGGAGCATGGATTTGCGGTCCGCCGGCGTTGGACCGGGAGTTCGGCACAATTGACTTTCTGACTTTGCTGGATTTGAACCGACTGGCCCGCCCGGCGCGCGACAAATTTCTCCGATGAACGCCGCCTCATTTGCCCATAACACCGCAACGTCTCCGATGCCGCAATCGGTCGCATCAGCCCGAACCAACCCGCGCGCGACTCGGTGTGGACGAATTCTGCGGACCTGTTTCCGTGGTGCATGGCTGGTCGGCGAACTGGCGCTGGCTTTCGCCCGCAACGTGGTCATGACCCGAGGGAAAAGTTCCGGCGCATTGGCGGTGGGCCGCGCTCACTGGCTGCAGATGTCCGCCCGCCGCGTGCTGCGCGTGTTCGGCGTTCAATTAAGCCAACGCGGAGATGCGCCGTGCGCCGGCCTGCTCGTCAGCAACCACTTGAGCTATCTCGACATCCTGGTGCTGGCTTCCGTGTCACCCGCCGTGTTTGTGGCCAAGGCCGACGTGGCCCGCTGGCCGGTGCTGGGCCGCTTGGCGCGACTGGCTGGAACGCGGTTTGTGCGGCGCGAGAGCCGGGCGGACGTCGCGCGCGTCAATCGCGAAATTCAGGCCGCTTTGAATGACGGCTTCTTGCTGGTGATGTTTCCCGAGGGCACGAGTTCCGGCGGTGAAACCGTGTTGGCGTTCAAGAGTTCTTTGTTTGAACCGGCCATTCGCCTGGGCACACCGGTCACCGCCGGTTGCATTCGTTACGGGTTGACGGACGGAGATCCCGCCGAAGAAGTGTGTTATTGGCGGGACATGACGTTGCTGCCCCACCTGCTGAATTTGCTTGGCCGGCGCTCTGTTCAGGCGGCGGTTGCGTTTGCGCCCGTTGCTGGCGACCACGCCGATCGTAAGGCGCTCGCAATCCACGCACACGCCACCGCGCTTGCCCTGCACCGCGAACTGGCTACCCAAACCAACCGCCACTCATGAAAGTGATCCTCACTTGCGGCCCGAGTTACGAACCCGTGGACAATGTCCGGCGGTTGACGAATCTTTCCACCGGACGGCTTGGTGTGACACTGGCCAACCACCTGACTCAGGTCGGTTTCGAGGTGACCTGTTTCAAGGGTGAGGGCGCGACCCACACCGGCGAACTTCGCGCCGCCGCCTGCTCATCCTTCAGCACCAACGACGACCTCGCCCGCAAGTTGGCGTCTCTGGCCCAAACCACCACGTTCGACGCCGTGTTTCACGCCGCCGCGTTGTGCGATTACCGGGTCGAAAAGGTAACGCAATCCGACGGTAGCGTGGCGGTCTCACCCAAGATCGCCAGCCGCGACGGCCACCTGCACCTGACGTTGTCACCCGCCACCAAGCTGCTGCCCCGTTTGCGGGAGTGGTTTCCCCAGGCGCGCCTTGTCGGCTGGAAATATGAACTGAACGGCAGCGCGTCCGACGCGTCTGCAAAAGCGTGGCGACAAATCACCGAGGCGCGCACCGACGCCTGCATTCTCAACGGCGCGGCCTACGGGCCTGGCTTTGCGTTTTGCCAACCTCCCGGCCTCGTGGAGCATTGGAATGACCTCCAGTCACTTTGTTGCGCGCTGGAGCATTGGCTGAGGCAACCTCTGAGCATGACCGGCCCGTCACAGACTGGTCCATCCACGGCAGTTTCCCGTCCGCTGGCACGCGGCAGGCTTGAGTCACCAACGCGCTTCGCTGTCTCAGACGGTAATTGAATTCAAAGAACACATGACTACCGATCACCGTATCCTGCGCGCCGCACTGCGCATTCTCGATCAAGGCGAGGCTTTGCTCGACGCCGTATCATCTGACATCTACACCACCCAAGTGTCCGCCGCGTTCAACTCGTCCATCGGTGGTCACTACCGCCATTGCCTGGATCACTACGTCAGTTTTCAACGCGCCCTGGACCGCGGCATCGTGGACTACGACGCCCGCGGCCGTGACCCGCGCGTGGAGAGCGATCCCGCCTTCGCGCGGCAACTCACCCGGCAACTGCGCGCCAGCCTGGAGCCGTTCCCGGCGGAAATGCTTTCGCGCTCCATCGCCGTGCGCACCGAGGTGAGCTATGCGGAGGGCGAACCACCCGTCACGCAGTCCACGCTGGGCCGTGAACTCGCCTACATCATCGCCCACGCCATCCATCATTACGCACTCATCGCCGTCATGGCGCGGCTCAACGGCGTGGCGCTCGACCCGAACTTCGGCCTTGCGCCCTCGACCGCCGCTTACGAAAAGGCGATTGGCCGCAGCCGCGCTTGACTGCATGAGCGCGCTGGTCTCAATCCCGCTGCCTTTGGGATTCCACGAATGGCCGCCCGCCACGCAGGCCGCCACGCTGGGGCTTTCCACTTTCGTGCAGGAAGACGTTCCCACGGTGACCGCCGCGCTGCTGGCCGCTGCGGGGACGATGCCTTTGTTGCTGGCGTTTCTCGGTGTATTTCTCGGCATCTGGGTCGGCGACGGCTTGCTGTATTGGCTCGCGCGCGGCTTCGGCCGACCTTTGTTCGAGCGTCCGTGGGCGCGTCGCCTGCTCAATCCTGCCGCCGTCGCGCGCAGCGAAGCCTGGTTCGCACAACGTGGCACATGGTTGTTGGTCAGCAGCCGGTTCCTGCCGGGAACGCGCCTGCCGACTTATCTCGCGGCGGGATTCCTGCGCCTGCCCTTCGGGCGATTCGCGCTCACCACTGGAGCTGCCGTCGCGATGTGGACTGGTGCGATCTTCTGGCTTGCGCATCTCGTCGGCGATGAACTGGCCGCCTGGCTCGAACGCTTCAACCTCGGCGGCTGGGTGGTGCTCGGACTGATCATCGCCTGCGTGGTCCTGCTGCGGCTGGCCTTCAACCTCACGCAACGCGATTTCCGCCGGCGCACCCGGGCCGCGTTCCACCGCTGGACGCGCTGGGAATTCTGGCCCGCGTGGCTGTTCTATCTGCCCGTCGGCCTCAACTACGTCCGCCTCGCGCTGCGCCACGGCGGCTTGACCGTGCCCACGGCGGCCAACCCCGGCCTTTTCTCCGGCGGCTTTGTCGGTGAATCCAAAATCGCCACGCTGCGCGATCTCGAAGCCACGAGCCCGGAATTCACATCCGTCGCGCGGCTGGTAGAAGGAATAACTCCCGAGCAACGCCTGGCTTCACTCGCAGCCGCCCGCGCGGAACTCGGCCTGGACTATCCGTTCATCCTCAAGCCCGATGTTGGCCAGCGCGGTGTGGGAGTGAAGTTGATTCACACTCCCGAACAAGCCGTCGCCTGCCTGCGCACCAGCGCCGCGCCGTTCCTGACGCAACGTTACGCCCCCGGCCCGCTGGAAGTCGGCGTGTTCTACTACCGTTTCCCCGGTGAACCGTGCGGCCGCATTTTTGCCATTACGGAAAAAATCTTTCCCACTGTCACCGGTGATGGCCGCCGCACGATTGAGGAACTGGTGTGGAGCGACCCGCGCGCCCGGATCATCGCGGATAAATACCTGCAACGCCTCGGCCAGCGCTGCCGTGAAGTGCCGTCCGCAGGCACGGTCATCAAGCTCGTCGAAACCGGCAACCACGCCCAAGGCTGCATCTTTCGCGACGGCTGGCATCTGTGGTCCGAAGCGTTGGAGCAGCGGCTCGATGACATCTCGCGCCGGCTCGCAGGCTTTTTCGTGGGTCGCTACGATCTGCGCTACGCCAGCCCCGAGGATTTGCGCGCGGGCCGTAACTTTCAAATCGTGGAGCTCAACGGCGCGGCTTCCGAGGCCACGAGCATCTACGACGCCCGCACCTCTCTGCGTGCCGCCTATGGCACGCTGTTTCGCCAGTGGGAAATCGTGTTCGCCATCGGCGCGGCCAATCGCCGTCGCGGCGCGAGCCCGACATCGTTCCGCGAACTGTGGCGCGCCTGGCGTGACACCAATGCGCGCATCGCCACCTATCCCGCCGCCGACTGAATCCCATGTGCACCGTCACACTCATCGCCCGCCGCCACGGCTACGCGCTCGGCATGAACCGCGACGAGCAACTCACCCGCCCGGTGGCGTGCCCGCCCTCCCGGCGTCAGTGCGGTCCGCGCACGGCGATTCTTCCTTCCGAACCCGGTGGCGGCACTTGGATCGGAGTCAACGACACCGGGGTGACCTTTGCGCTCATCAACTGGTATTCCGTGACGCGTCGCGTCGCGGGAAAAGCCCTGAGTCGCGGGGAGGTTCCCCTCGCGGTGCTGGCGACGGATTCGCCGACACAAGCCGAAGAGACGCTGGAATCGCTGGCGTTGCGGCGCGTGAATCCCTTCCGGCTCATCGGCGTGTTTCCCGCGCGGTCCGCCGTCGTTGAATGGCGGTGGGATTTGCGAACGCTCACGCGGCACGAACATCCCTGGCGCACCGCAACCTGGATTTCGTCGGGGCACGACGAATCCAGAGCGCAACGGACGCGCGGCGGGGTCTTTCGCGCCGCGCTGCGCCAACGGTCGGCGGGCACGGTGGACTGGCTGCGGCGGTTGCATCGTTCCCACCGCCCGGAAACCGGTCCGTATTGCCACTGCATGCACCGCGCGGACGCTGCGACGGTGAGTTACACCGAGGTGCAGTTCAGACGCGCCGCCATCACGGTGCGTTACACGCCGGATGCGCCGTGTTCGTGCTCGTCACTTTCACCGCTTCGTTTTCGCTCACGCGCTTGAGACCATGCCGCTGGGCTACTTCTTCATCACGCATTGGAAAAAGCTGGCGCTGCTGCTGGCGGTCGTGTTGCTCGTTTCGCCGTTCGTGATGCTGCACCTGTTCGTCTGGGTGGCCCGGTATTTTGAACCGGCGATGCCCGGGGTCACGAAAGACATCATCAACCTCGGCGATGGCCGCGCCCTGTGGGTGTACCGGCGCGATCAACCCGGCGCGGCCACGACGGTGGTGTTCGTTCACGGCAGCCCGGCGACGGGCCGCGCGTTTCACCGGCAGTTCGCCGATCATTTTCCGGAGGAGAACCTGCTCTCTTACGACCGGCCCGGCTACGGCGGGTCGGCGGGGTTTCAGGCGCTCGATTTGGAATC
The DNA here is from genome assembly GCA_037439785.1 of Verrucomicrobiales bacterium. GTDB lineage: Bacteria > Verrucomicrobiota > Verrucomicrobiia > Limisphaerales > J093 > DSVZ01. Next base: position 80,932 of record JBBIVJ010000017.1, read on the forward strand.
GCAAACCGCCGTCCTGGCCGCGCTGCTGGACAGGTTGGCGCTGACCAATTGTGTTCTCATCGGCCATTCCTACGGCGGTCCAATCGCGTTGAATCTCGCGCTCCAACGGCCCGAACTGATCCACGGCGTGGTGCTGGTGGGCGGCAGTGTTGATCCCGCGCAAGAGAAGCCGTTGTGGATTCAGCGGGTGGGCCGCTGGCCGTTCATTCGTCCGCTGCTGCCCCGTGCGGTGGACAGTTGCAACGTGGAACTGCTGGCGTTGCGCGCCGACCTTGAAACCTTGCGTCCGCAACTGTAGCAGTTGCGCGTGCCCGTGGTCATGCTTCACGGCGGGAAAGACCGCCTCGTGCCGTCCGCGAACGTGGACTATCTCGAAGCCGCGCTACGGACGGACGGACGAGGAGCGTTGTTCACCAAAGTCATCCTCCCCAACGCCAACCACTTCATTCCCTGGCAACAACCCACCGCGTTGCGCGAGGCCATCCTCCGTCTAAAGATGCCTGAGCCGGACCAAAATCTGGCCAGCTTGCGCGCGAAGCAGATTGAAAAAGTCATTGACCCGGGGCAGGCCAAACCCTCCCCAGTGAGCCAATGAAACTGGCTGTTTATCAAGTGCGGCACGTCGCCTACATGGTGTTGTTGACCGCGTTCATTTTTCAGGCGTTCGCGAACCCCAACCCGAAGCACAAAAAGCGCACAGGAATGATCACCGGCATTCTGGCGCTGACGATGTTGATCGGCGGCATCGGCCTGGTGGCGACGATGAAGGTGGGCTTCCCATGGTGGGTCATCGTCAAACTCGTTTGCTGGTTTGGCCTGGTCGGCATCAGCGGCATGGGCTAGCGCAAGCCGGAACGAATCCCCGCCCTCTCCGCCCGCCGTGGCCATCGCGCTGATTTTGATTGCGGTCGGCACGGTTTATTTACGGAACATCACCGCCGGGCCGTCTGAGTAAACGCCGGTCTGCTGGTGGACGGGAATACGCCGCCCGCCTGAAGCGTCTAACCCTATACGCATTGCCATGAACTCGAAACCATCCTCCCCCACAGCCACGCCTTCTACCATTGCCAGCGCCCTGGCCATCAGTGCCATGACGCTGGCGCTGGCCGCGCTCTCCCCCATGACGCACGCCGACGAATCCAACGCCACCGCCGCCGCGGCCGTCCTCGCCCGGGTGGCGGCGCACGACTTCCACCCCATCCGCGACGGGTTCACTTACGACCGCACGTTGAAGCAACACGGTGTCGCCAGCCTCGACGACCAGGACTGGCGCGTGCGAACCCTCGCGGTGCGGGATTTGGTGCGGTTGGGCGACGCTGCCACGCCCGCGTTGCTTGCGGCGCTCGGCGACAAGAACGAACACGTCCGCCACGTCGCCGCGATGGTCTTGGGCATCACCCGCGCCACCAACGCCGTACCCGCGCTGGAGAAAACTCTGCGCGAGGACGGCGACTCCGTCGTGCGCTCGCAGGCCGCCATTGCCCTCGGGCAGATTGGAGCGCGCCCTTCGCTCGCCGCCGTTCAAGCCGCGCAGAAGAACGACAAATCGAAGGACGTGCAACACCAGGCCGAACTCGCCGCTTATGCCATCGAACACGGCAAAACCGCGACGCCAGAGCTGGCGCGGGCCTACGCTGCGCTCGATGAATCCAAGTTTGGCCGCGTGAAGGTCGGCCAGCCTGCGCCGGACTTTCAACTGCCCGACACCGACGGCAGGATGTGGCGGCTCTCGGATTTTCGCGGGAAGAAGTCCGTCGTGCTGATTTGGGTCTTCGCCGATTGGTGTCCGGTCTGCCACGGCGAGTTCCGCGAATTGATCGAGCTGCGCAACGAGTTCAAGGCCGCGAACATTGAGGTCGCCACGCTCGAATGTCACGACGTGTTTCCCTGCCGCGTCATGGTGGGCAGGGAGCTTGAACCGAAATACTGGTTCAGCAAAACGTCGTTCAAGGATTCCTACACCAAGAACATCTGGTGGCCCCATCTCGTGGATCGCGCCGGAGCGGTGGGCGCGGAATACGGCGTGCAGCCGATGGCTTTCACCGTCCACGCCGAGTGGATCAACCGTCCATCGGTGGTGATTGTGGACAAGGAGGGCATCGCGCGCTTCGCCTACTACGGCACATTCTGGGGCGACCGCCCGAGCATTCATCAAGTGCTGGAGATGGTGCGTAGCGAGAATTATTCTTTCGATGCGCCCAAACGACTGAAGGCCGCTTCCAAACCGTAGCCGCTGCCTGAGTTCAGGCAAGTGTTCCTGATTTTTCCGCCGCCACGACTTTCGTCACCCGTTTGACAGCCGCGTTGACGTTACCCAGACAGCATGAGCCTTGGGGATTGCGGATTTCGCAGGCATAGTTGCCGGCTTTGATTTCGGCGGTGATGCGCTGCGGGATGGTGCATTTCCCTCTGTCGTGGATTTCCTCAACCGCCATCGCCTCGGTAAAACCGAAGCAGTAGCAGATGGGCACGGGGTCGTCGGTTTCCTTGAGCCCCACCGGCACGCGCACGTCCGGTTTGCGGAGACGGTCGCCATCGGGGTGGAAGTAAACCACGTCGCAATCTGCCGAGCGGGAGAACAGAAAGCCGGGTTTGTTGACGAGTTCCAAATGCCACGGCTGCACCATTTGTTTCAGAGTTTTGGTTTCGATGGACTTTCCGGGTTGACCACATTCCGGGCAGTTGGTTGTTCCGGCTGCTGGCTTGGCAGCAGCGGCGTGAGAGGATTTAGTGGAACAGCAAGCGGACATGGGATGTTTATTTCTCGTTGGGCACTGGCCGAAGCCCGGAAGCGACCGCTTCCTTCAGGGCTTCGACGCCTTTCTCGTCCAAATGTTCCCGCGCTGCTTTGAGCAGTACATCATTCCGCTGGTCGAGAGAGGCTTGTTTTGATTTGTCAGGATTGCCGGTGAATCGCTTCTTGAATACGTCGGTGAACACAGCTTCGAGTGCCCTTGCTTTTTCGTCGGACAGCGAAACTTTGGTCTGCAAGCGGCGAACGAGGCGCGTGGCAATGATGCCGGCTTCCTGCTTGCTCAACTGATCCACTTCCCCGCCGCGATACCAGCCAGAGCGAGACTCGAAATCCTTCAACGCCGTGTCACTAGCCACGCCTTTCAATCCGGTCGCCGTCACGTCCCGTTTCTGCAGAACAGATTGCACGGCTTTGAGGCGTGATTCGAGCGTGGAGTTTTCTGCGCCGACGACCGCGAGGACAGTGCCTGCTTTGTCCAACCAAGCTTCCGTGATTGTGGAGTCACGCTCCAAGGCCGCGAGAATCGGCTTGGCCTTGCTGCCACAGCCGATTTCCGGCGCGGCAGGGCATTGTAAGGGAACTTTGAAGAAGCTGATGCGGTTAGAAGATCGGGCCCTCTTCTCCGGTCGATGACCCATGAGATTGTTTCGCAGCTTTTGTCTGCTTTGGCTTAAAACCAAAACAATACCTCTTGCACGAATCAGGCGATGAATTGGCCGAGAAACTTGGCGCGCATTGAGGCGAACAACAACCGGTGAGCCCAATTAGCACTGACACAAGTAAAGCCGCGAGACCACTGCCGAGAACCACGTTGCTGAAGTGTGGTTTCATGGTTTCTTTCTTAACTGGCGCAGCAACTCAGTTTGTTCACGTCTTTGGTGAAGGCCAGCGCCGCAAGCTTCACGCCTTCGCTCAAGGATAGGTACGGGTGGAAGCACGCGGTCAAATCGCGCACGGTGATTCCGAACTTGATGGCAAGGCTGACCTCCATCAGCAGTTCAGAGCCTTCGGCTGCGAGAATGCGTGCCCCGACCAGTTGGTCGGTAGCGCGGTTGCGAATGAGTTTGATGAAACCGCGCGTGTCACGGGCGGCCAGCGACCGTGGCACGTGCGACAACGGCAGAGCCGCCAAGTCTGCGTCAATGCCCTTGGCTGTCGCTTGTTTTTCGTCAAGGCCGACACCCGCCACTTGCGGGTCAGTGAAAATGACCCACGACAGCGCGGTGTAGTCGCGTTGGCGACGCGCGCCGGTGAGCGCGTTTTCTGCCGCGAGGCTGCCTTCGTAAGCGGCGGTATAGACAAACATGTTCTCGCCGAGCACATCTCCGGCAGCATAGATGCCGGGCACGCTGGTTTGGAGCGTGTCATTCACCGCAATCGCACCGCGCGAGGTGGTCTTGATACTGAGACTTTCCATCCCCAACTTTTCAATGTTGGGCCTTCGTCCGCTGGCAATCAGCAAGTGCGTGGAGCGAAAGGTGCGCCGCTGTCCGCCCACGTCGGCTTCGACTGACACGCCGTCTTTGTCCTGAGTCACCCGCCGGGTGCTGACGCCGGTGACAATCTCCAAGCCTTCTTCACGAAGAAAACCAGTCAGGGTCTCGGTCAAGTCCGGTGCTTCATCCGGCAGGATGCGGTCGGAGCGTTGCAGCACCGTGACTCGGCTGCCGAAACGCGCAAACATCTGCGCGCATTCCAACGCGATGTAGCGTCCGCCAAGGACGAGCAGCGATTTCGGCAGGGTTTCCAGTTCAAACGCCGTTTCGTTGGTCAAATAGCGAACCGAGTCCAAGCCGGGAATCGGCGGGAGACTTGGCCGCGCGCCTGTGGCAATGAGAATCGCATCGGCTTTCAGCTTGAGCGTGTCGGTGGCAACGGTCTTGGCGTCCACCAAGCGACCCCGGCCTTTGATGAAAGTGATGTTTGGATTATCGCCAATGACATTGGCGTATTTGCCTTGGCGCAATTCCTGAACGAGCGCGCGCTTCTGCTCGACGACCTCTTTGAAACTGACCAACCGGCCCGAAGTCGCTATGCCCGCGAATGTCGGCGGGTGCGCCGCACGGTGTAGCGTCTCGGCGGCGCGAATCAGCGTCTTGGACGGCACACAGCCGACGTTGACGCACGTCCCGCCCATCGGCAGACCGTCGTTGATGATGATGGCGCGCGCGCCCAGTTCAGCCGCCTTGAGCGTGGCAGCGAACGCGGCGCTGCCGCCACCGATGATGACCAGCGTCTTGCCATTCGTAGAACGGTTCAAAGCAGGGGCGGCCACGCTGGCCGCCTTTTTCAATTCTTTGGTTTCACAGCATTCAGACATAACACGTTGTTTCCTGTTGTTTCGGTTGATTGAACGGAAGGCCGACCAGACCATTAATCAAAAGGTCAGGCAACATCCCAACGCCACCAGATTTTCCAGCCACGAGGGCGAAAAATCAAGACGAATCCGTGGCCTTTGACCAACGCGGCGAAGCTCGACACGTAAAAGGCGATGAGAAAAAAGCGAAAAACCAGCCATTTGTCCAACCTGCGTGGCGCGCTCTCCGGCAGGGAGGCGCTGATCGTCAGTGCCACGCCTGTCAACACTGCCATGCCCAGCGAGGTGGCCCACAGTTTCGGGTCGGCTTCGAAGTACCGCGCCGCGATAACCAAATACCAGATCAAGTAGCACCATAAAATCAGTCGGCCGGGAGTCAGACCCGCCAGATGGTTACTCAAAAAAACCATGTCAGCCCAGCCAAGAACACGCTGGCTTTTACGCCATTATTGGGCCGCGCCGTTCCCGCATTCGAAAGGTGCGCAAAACGTGCTTGAAAGGTCACTGCAAGGTTGTCGCAGCAAAACCAGTGCGTCCACACGCCGCCGACAAGTTGAAACTCGAATCGACTACCAAGATCGGGCTTCCCAATCTCGGTCCATGAAACGCCCGCTCCTCCCTTGACGAACGGCACCCAACGCACCCCGGTCGCAAAATTGTACCGCAGCAACGGCGTCATACCCACCACGTACGCCTCGTTCGGGTTGAATTGTGCGCCTCCGAAGAGTTCGCCGACCGCTTCCCAGTTGCCGCGATACCACTTCTTCTCGCCAACGAGGTCGCTCAATACCCAACCGACATGGGTGGTGCCCAAGCCAAAATCGTGTTCCTCTCGGCTGCCCAATGCTCGCTAGCCAAGTCTACCACCCAGCGAAAACCCTGCATGCATGATGGCTTTTCGGAAGCCCTCTCCGATGCCGTATTTCCAGACGCCGGACTGTTCGGGCTTTAACGACAGAGTCCAACCTGACGATGGGTCGGCTGACTCGTCCGCTGCCAGCTCAAAAATGAGGGAGGCTCGCCCGGCTCTTGCGCTTGTGTTGATTTTGTGGTCAAAAAAGCCAACCACTAAGCCAACGAGCAGCATTACTACGACGAACTTTTCGTGTGGAACGACGGTGGCGCCCTCGGTTCCTCCGTGCGGACCCTGTCCCTGAGGGACGACCTCGCCAACCCAACGGCCAGAACCAGTCACAATCTGGTTTGCGTTCCGCACTGTGTGCCGGCGAAACTTTCGGACACCAACGCCGTTCCAAAGGTTCTTTCTCATGTTCAAACTGCGAGTTTGTCCCACGCTCTATCCTGGCAATGACACGGCAAAACCCTTAGAAATTCCATGTGCGCCTCACAGGCCGTCGTGCGCAGATAAAGCTCCGCAGGAGAGGGTTCGAGTGACACGCGGTCGCCGGTTTCAAGCAGGCCGAGCACCGCCGATTGGTGATTTTCCCGGCCGCCCAGCTACTGTTCGAGCCAATCCTTAACCACCTTCGGCAAATCTTCGCTCGCGTGGACGGAAAAGATGATGACCTGCGCTTCTTCGGCAGCGTTGCTCGCCCTGCGCACCGTTTCGGGATGCCGCAACGAATTAAATCTCCACCAAACGAATTGGAGATCACAAGCCGGTCCCAGCAGGCTAACGAGTCGCTTCTCCCCGCAGAGAGCCCTTTGGCGGCTGGCGTCATCATCATACAAGATAACGATTTTAATCGTGACCGGCGGCACGGAAGCCGAGTCGCCCCATTCAGGCACACAAACAGGCGTGACATTCATGGCGTCGGGCTTCATGGGTGGAGTTGGTTGAAACCAAGCAACATTGGCGGCGGCCGTTTCGGCACGCCATAGACGAGCGAACCATCGGTGAGAGCCTGATCCCGTCGTGGCATTGAACGCGAGATGGACACTCCTTTTCCACCTGCTTAACCAAGACGTTCCAAGCGTAATCGCTATAGAATACGGCACGGACTCTGCGAGGAGCGGTGACACCAAACACGCCAAGTCGCCGCTGCGCGTTCTTCTGGATTGATTGGTGTGACATGCACTTCGTTCTGCCTGGACTCAACCAGGACTCAATCGCGCCGGATCGCTGGCTCGGCTGTCTGTCTGACCGGTAGATCTGGCGCGGACACCTCCATCACGCTATTGCATGAGCCGTATGGATCGGGTGCCGATTCACACGCCCACGCGTCGTATTGCCACTCGCCGTCCACGATGAACCTGTGTATTCGTGGCGACCCGGCGTCAGCGGCACCCGCGCACGCCAGATGCCCCTTGCGTCCTTGCACATCACCAAGTTGTCGGGAATCCAGTTGTTGAAGTCGCCGGCGAGATAGACTTCTTTGGCGGCAGGTGATGCGTAAGCGAATTCGACCTCGATGTTTTTAGCGGCCGGTGGATTCGTGTTCTTTTTCAGTTTGCTTGCCATAGTTGGTCTCCTCCAAGTGCGGGTTAGTTTTTGGCTCTGGTCCTCGCCGGGGTTTGCATCATTTCTTGTTGAGATGCCGCGCGCCGCCCGATGGATTCAGCTTCCCGTTGCCGTGGCAGGCCCAATTTTGCCTTCAGCCTTTCGGCAAACCTGTTTGATCAATCCGAGAACGCTGCCTTGATGCGCAACAAATCGCTCCCCCAGCATTCCCAGCACAATCCTGTAGGCCATGTGGGCAATGAAGTTCGTCACCAGCAGTCCAAGGCCAAACTTCAGACCAAAGTAGCCGGTGTCCCTTGCGACCACCATCGGCGGAGTCACCATCATGCCCACTTCGATGATCAAGCCCCAGACCAGACTGCCCCACCAGTGCATCGGGCCCGCTATCAGCATGTAGGTGAGCCCAAAGCAGGCTCCGACCCAATAATGGCAAGCGTAGCCCAGAATATCCGAACCCAGAGCTGGGCCGAGAGCCATCCGGTCCAGAATCAAAACGCCGAACATGCGCGGCATGTTGCCCGGCATCTGGTCGTGGTGAAAACCGGTGAAGCGAATGGCATCAAGAACGCCAGTGGCAGCAGCACCGATCCAAATTCCGACCCAGATGCAATTAGTCAGCCGCATCAGCCGCTGCCAAAAACCCAGCAACCACAAAGTGCCTAAAAGGACAAGCGACGGCAGGAGCGCATACCGTGCGAGCTCAGGCATCTCCGGCATTTCCGGCGTCAACGCCACCACCAGGATGTTCGGCCCCACCGCCGCAACAAGTAGCGCCCCGACAGTCAGAATCAACTCGCCCAACGAGGCCGCTGGCGGGAGGGTGGCAGCAGGCGGGACTCTTCGACGGCGCGCCAAAGCAATCCCGGTTGCAGCTAATGCGCCCGCTGCAAACAACAATTCCACCAACAAGCTGAGGGCCTCCTTACTCATGGTTGGTTTGCTCCCAGGGATTGTGCTACTGCAAGGCGGCGGTCGTAATCTTGTCGGCCATCATGTGCATCATCTGGCCTGCCTTTGCGACCTCGGGAACACCATACGAGGCGTACTGCGCGGCGACCTTACGATAGCTGACCGTGACTGTGCCGTCAGGCGTCTCGTAAACGTAAATTCTGCCCGGCATTTCGAGTCCGATGGCCGGGTTCATCGGCAGCAGCAGCTTGCCCATTTCCGGTTTACCGAACTCGATGGTGGTCGCGCCTTTGATTTTCGCGCCGACCATCATGCCTTCCGACTTAACGACTTTCTCCACCGCTTCAGTGTCTCCGAGAACGCCTTGGTCGAAACCTTGTCCTCGCGGGTGGTATCCGCGCCTTGTGCCTGGACCTGCAAGGCACTGAGCCCAAGCAGGGTGGCAACTCCCAGCATCATCATCGTTGTTTTCATCCACTGGCATCCCACAGGAAGGGAAAAGCGGCGTAAACCCGCTGATTTCTCGGGAAAAGCAGGGGTAGGCTGAAAAACGACTTTTAGGATTTTCGGGGTGCGCGATGGTCCAGAGTGACTCTCGGCTGTCCCATAGTACTATGCAAAACCGGGGAGA
>JBBIVJ010000018.1:0-89554 GCA_037439785.1 Verrucomicrobiales bacterium
CGGGGCGGCCGGTGTGGGCTGGGCCTGGAAGGGGGGCGGGGCTTGATCAGCCACGGGTTTCGGCGTGGCCGGGACCGCCAGGGGAGCCGCAGGTGCTTCCGCAGGGGCGGGCGGGGGCGTTTCGGGGGGTGCGGGTACGGCGGTGACCTCGGCCGCGGCGGTCGGGGGGACTTCCGCCGGGATTGGCGTGGGGGGTGCCGCGGGGGGGGAGGCTTCGGGCGGAGTAGGGGCCGGAGGAGGAGGTGGCTCGGCCGGCTCGGGCTCGGGCTTGTAGCCCATTTGCTCCATGAGGTACTCGGCCGAGATTTTGTCGAGGGTGCTGGAGGCGACTTTGGCGGCGGGAATGCCCAGTTCTTTGGCCTTGGCCAGGACTTCCTTGCTGGTCAGGCCCAGTTTCTTGGCGATGTCGTAAATGCGAACTGGCATACTGGATTGGCCCCGCCACAGTGGCCCGGCGGGGGCCGGTGGGCCGCGATCCCGCGCGGGGGGCCGGTCGGCGTTATTTGGCCGGAGCCGGGTTGATGTTGACCACGCGCCGTTGGGCTTCGGCCCGGGCGGCGGCGAGCACCGAGGCGGCATCCTGCCCGATTTCGGGGAACTCCGCCAAGTCCGACTCTTCGGCCTGGAGGAGGTCTTCAAGGCTGAGGATGCCGTGGTGGACCAGGGCGTCGGCCTGGGCTTCGGTGATGCCCGGGATGGCCGCCAGGCCCTGGATGGCCTGGGCGACCTTTTGCTCGAAGCCGCTGGTGGCGGGGGCCTCGGCGTCAATGTCCACTTCCCAGCCGCACAGACGGGAGGTCAGCCGGGCGTTCTGGCCGCGTTTGCCAATGGCCTGGGAGAGTTGGTCGGCATTGACCAGGACGTGGACGCGGCGCCGGGCTTCGTCCACCTCGAATTTCTTGATCGTGGCCGGGTTCAGGGCGGCGGTGATGAAGGTGCGCAGGTCCGGCGACCAGGGGATGATGTCCACGCGTTCGTTGTTCAGTTCGCGAACGATGTTTTTGACGCGCAGGCCGCGGAGGCCGACGCAGGCCCCGACCGGATCCACCTTCGGGTCGCGCGAATAGACGGCGATCTTGGTGCGGAAGCCCGGCTCGCGGGCGATGCCGCGGATTTCAATGGTGCCGTCGGCGATTTCGCTCACCTCGAGCTGGAAGAGCTTGAGTACGAAGTGGGGGTCGGCGCGGGAGAGGATGATTTCCGGCCCGTGAAGAGTGGCTTCGACCGCCTTGACGTAGCAGCGGAGCCGCTCGCCGACCTGGTATTCCTCGGTGGGCACGCGCTCGCGGTTGGGGAGCAGGGCCTCGTAGCGGCCCAGGTCCACGATTACATCCGAGCGTTCGAACCGGCGTACCGTGCCGGGGACGATGTCCCCCACCCGGTCCTTGAATTCCTCGAGGATGAGATGTTTTTCGGCCTTGCGGATTTCCTGCATCAGGGCCTGTTTACCGTACTGGGAGGCGATGCGGCCGAAGATTTGCTGGATTTGCTCGGCGCTGATGGGGACCACGACCTCCTCGCCGGGCTGGGCGTCGGGTTTGTAGCGCCGCGCCTCGGCCACGCTGATCTGGTCATGCTTGGAGATGACCTTGTCACTGACAATCAAGCGGGCCGTGGCCTGGATTTCGCCGGTCTTGGGGTCAATGGTGCAACTGAGCTCGCGCGCCGGGCCCATGGCCTTGCGGGCGGCGGCGACCAGCATGTTCTGGACAGCGGCGATCAGGACATCCCGGTGGATGCCCTTCTCGCGTTCCCAGTACTCAATGACTGCCAGCAGTTCGTTGTTCATGACCGATCCACCTCCGGGAAACAAAAAAGTCGGCAGATTGACTCTCCGACTTGGCCGTGCTGGGCGAACCAGCGGTGTAATCGCTTCTGAGCGCCGGATCGTACCCAGCGTCCGCGGGGGCGTCAAGCCCCCTCACCGGCCGGAGAAGGCGGGCGCGGCCTCCTGGCTGGCCCAGACCGGGGGTCCGGGGCCGGCCGCGAGACACCGGGCGGCCGGCGGCCGGACACCGATTGGCGTCTCCGGCGAGGTTCCCGGTCGGTGTGGCGGACCCCGCGTTTCGCCCTACCCGATCTTGATTCCCGCCCCCTGGCCCGCCATGTTCCTTCCATGTTCCGCAAGAAAATCCTCATCATCGAGGACGACGATCTGCACTTCGAACTTTACCAGGAGGCCCTGGCTGACTACGACCTGAGCCGCGCCACCACCGCCTCGGCCGCCCTGGCCCGGCTGCCCAGCGAGCGGCCGGACCTGATCATCCTGGACCACATCCTGGCCCGGCGGGAAAAGGGCCTGGACTACCTGCCCGAGTTCAAGGACCTGCTGCCGTACGTCCCGATCATCGTCGTGTCCGGTGCCCTCGAGGTGCATCAGCAACTGGGGGCGCTGACCGGTCCCCGCCGCGCCCACTACTGCCTGACCAAGCCGCTGGATTTGAACGAACTTCGCCGCACCGTGGCCACGGCCATCGAACAGTGCGGCGCCGCCGAGATCGTCCGCCAGTTCGAGGCCCTGGAACGTTCCCGGCGCGTGGACGTCGAGGAACTGCTCAGCCGCTCGACCGACCGGCTCCGCCGCCAGACCGAAATCCGCAAGCAACTGGCCGGCTCGACCGAACGGCCCAACATCTCCGTCCTCGCCCGCCAGTTCCGGGTGGCCCGCCGCACCATCATTCGCGATCTCCAGGAACTGATCCGCCGCGGTGAACTGCCCGCCGCCATCTACCCCCGCGTCGAACCGGGCGGCGAGGACCCCGAGGAGTCCGCCGAACCGGCCGCCCACCCGGCGGGGGGCGGCCCTGCCGGTTGAAGCCCTCAGGGCCTGGCCACCATCCCCAGCCGCACCGCCCGCCGCGCGCCGGTCGTCACGGGCAGATTGCCGGGCAGGCCCCACAACCGGCAGGCCGCCAGCAGGGCAAACGCCGCCGCCTCGACCGCGGCCCGGGGCCAGCCCAGGGCCGCCGAATCGGTGACCTCGACCGCCGGATGCCATTCCTGCAGGGCCGCGGTGATGCGCCGCACCAGCTCGGGGTTGGCAGCCCCGCCGCCGGTGAGCACCACCCGGTCTGGTCGGCCGCCGAGGTGGAGCTGGTAGTTCAGGCTCAGCGAACGGGCGGTGAACTCGGTCAACGTGGCCAGCACGTCCGCCGTGTCCAGGCCCCGCCGCTGGCAGGCGCGTTGCACCCGACACCAGAAGGGCTCGCCGAACAGTTCACGCCCCGTGCTCTTGGGGGGCGGACGCCGGAAAAACGGGTGCGCCAGCCAGCGGTGCAGCCCGGCGGTCCACACCCGGCCGCGGGCGGCCCGGGCCCCGTCCCGGTCGCAGGACATCCGTCCCCCGCTCAGCTCCTGCGCGGCCAGGTCCAGCAACAGGTTGGCCGGGCCGGTGTCGAAGGCCAGCACCCGCGGGGCGCGCCCGCGCCGGCGCCAGTCCAGGGCGGTCACGTTGCTGATGCCGCCCAGGTTGTTCACGCACACCAGGGCCCCCGGCCGGCCGAAGGCCACCTGATGAAACAGCGTGGCCAGCGGGGCACCCTGGCCGCCGGCCGCCAGGTCGGCCGCGCGGAAGTTGCCCACCACCGGCACGCGCAGGCCTTCCGCCAGCCACGCCGGCTCGCCGATCTGCCACGTGGCGGCGGGGGGGCGCGGTTGGTGGAAGATCGTCTGGCCGTGCACGCCCACGGCTTCCGGCCGCAGGCGTCCCAGGCCGGCCTGTGCGGCCCGCAGGTAAAAGCGGCCCAGGTCATGGTGCAACTGGCCCACCTCCCGGGAGGTTGCCTCGTTGCGGGCGGCGGCAAGCAGTCGCGCCCGGAACCGCGGCGGGAAGGGGACATGCCAGTGGCGGACCAGCTCGACGCGGGCGGGCAGGCAGTCGCACACCGCGCAATCCACCCCGTCCAGGCTGGTGCCGGACATGAGGCCCAGCACGCGCAGCGGCCGGGTGGGGTCCAGAACTGGCGTGCCGTTCACAGGGCCGGTGGGGCCGGGGGGCGGGAGATTTCCGCGCGACGCCAGGCGCGCTCGCGGCGGCGGGCCTCGGCGCGCAACAGGGCCTCGGCGTTCCATCCCTGCGCCTGGCAGAGGGCGGCCAGGTCGAACAACTGCCGGGCCACGGCGGCGCGGCCAGCGGTGGGGCGGGGGTCCGGCGTGGGTGGGGCCAGGCCGGCGCGGCGGGCCTTTTTCCAGAGTTTCTGGACGCGCAGCAGGGCGGGCAGATGCCGCGGGATGCCGTCCAGGGCGGAGTGGCGGGCGCGGGGTGTGCCCTGCTTTTCGGCGTGTTTGATCCGGTCCCATTGTTCCCAGACCGCGGCGGCGGTGCGGGCCCGGGTGTCGCCGAAGACGTGGGGGTGGCGGTGGAGGAGCTTGTCCACCAGGCGGCGGGCCACGGTCTCGAAATCAAAGGCGCCGCGTTCGGCGGCCAGTTGGCAGTGGATGACCACCTGGAGCAGGAGGTCCCCCAGTTCTTCCGCCAGATCGAGGTCGTCCCCGGCCTCGATGGCGTCGAGCAGTTCATAGACCTCCTCGACGGCGTGGAAGCGGAGGCTGTGATGGGTTTGCTCGCGGTCCCAGGGGCAGCCGTCCGGGCCGCGCAGCCGGGCCATGACAGCCAGCAGGCGGTCCACGGCGCGGCGGTGACGCGGCGGGGGCGGGCGAAGGCGTGCCGGGGGGCGGGGTGCGGCGGGGGGGACGGCTTTCACAGGATGACCAGGTTGTCGCGGTGGATGACCTCCGCCCGGGGAATCTGGCGGGCGCGCAGGGCGGCGGCGGAGCAGCCGGCCAGGCCGCGGGCAAACTCCTCGCCGGTGGGGTCGCAGATGCGCACGACATCGCCGGCCGCGAACTCGCCCTGGCAATCGAGGACGCCGGGCAGCAGCAGGCTGCGGCCCTGGTCGCACAGGGCGCGGCGGGCCCCGGCGTCCACGGTGAGGGTGCCGCGGGGGTGGTGGAAGAAGGCGATCCAGCGTTTGCGGCCGGGCAGCAGGGGGCCGCGGGGTACAAACAGGGTGCCCTCCTCTTCGCCGGCAAGGAGCCGTTGGAGCACGTCGCGCTTACGGCCGTTGGCGATGACCGCCGGCAGGCCGGCGCGCATGACGATGCGGGCGGCTTCGAGTTTGGTGGTCATGCCGCCCACGGCGGTGGCGCTGCGGGTGCCGCCGGCCAGTTGTTCCAGGGTCGCATCCACCCGTTCCACCACGGGGATGACGCGTGGGTGGTCGCCCCCGAAGCCGTCGAGCACGCCGTCCACCGTGGTCAGGATGACCAGCAGGTGGGCGGGCAGCAGGCTGGCGACCAGGGCGGAGAGGCGGTCGTTGTCGCCAAAGCGCAGTTCTTCGACCGAGACAACGTCGTTTTCGTTGATGATGGGGACGACGCCGCGCCGGAGCAGGGTCAGCAGGGTGTTGCGGGCGTTGAGGTGGCGCTCGTGGTCCTCGAGGTCGGCATGGGTCAGCAGCACCTGGCCGACGTGGAGGTCGAACTTGGCAAACAGGTCGGCGTAGGTGGCCATGAGGCGGGACTGGCCAATGGCGGCGCAGGCCTGCAATTCGTGGAGGCGGGTGGGACGCCGCGCCTGTCCCAGCGCCCCCATGCCGGCGCCGACGGCTCCCGAGGTCACCAGCACCACCTCCCGGCCGGCGAGGCGTTGCTGGGCGACCTGGGCCACGAGCTGGACCAGTTGGAGGAAATCGGGCTGCTTGCGGGCGTCGGTGAGCACGCCGGTGCCGAGCTTGACCACCAGGCGGCTGACGCCCTTGAGCCACTTGCGTCGCATGCCCCCTGCGTAGCAAAGCGGCGCGGTGAAGTCGAGGGTGGGCCGGCCGTTTGGACGGCGAGGAGGCGCCGGCCAGGTTGCGGCGTGCGCAGACGGGGACTCAATCACGGCGGCTATCGCGGCGAGGGTCTGGACGTGGCGGCGTGGCAGGAGCGTCTCACGACCGCGGCCCGGCGGCGGGGGTGGACGCTGGGGCGGCTGCCGGTCCAGGGGGTGGGGGAGTTGCTGACGTTGCAGCGGGCCCCGCGCGTGTCCGGGGCCGGGGTCGCTCCGGGGGGCGGGCCGGACACCGGCGGGGTCACGCAGGCGGGGCAGCGGGTGTACCTGTCGGCCGGCATTCACGGGGATGAGCCGGCCGGGCCGCTGGCGCTGGCGGCGTTGGTGGAAGCAGACCCCTGGCCGGCGTCCTGGGCCCTGTGGATGTGTCCCTGCCTGAACCCGGGCGGGTTTGCGCGCCGGACGCGCGAAAACGCGGCGGGGGTGGACCTGAACCGCGATTACCGTACACGCCGCACGCCGGAGGTGCGCGCCCACGTCGAGTGGTTGGAGCAGCAGCCGGCCTTCGAGCTGGCCATTCTGTTGCACGAGGACTGGGAGGCCGGGGGGTTTTACCTGTACGAGCTCAACCCCGACGGCCGGCCCTCCGCGGCCGAGACCGTGGTGGCGGCGGTCGAGGCCGCGTGCCCGATTGATCGCTCCCCGCTCATCGAAGGCCGGCCGGCCCGAGAGGGGATTGTCCGGCCGGTGGCCGATCTGGCGGGACGGCCGGACTGGCCCGAGGCGTTTTACCTGATCGCCCGCAAGACGCGGCACAACTACACGCTGGAGGCACCGTCGGATTACCCCCTGCCGGTGCGGGTGGCGGCCCTGGAGACCGCGGTGCGGACGCTGCTCGGCGTCCCGGCCAAAACCGTCCTTGCCGGTCCCCCGGCCTTGCCCTAGCTTGCGGTTGGCGTGAGTCGCAAGGTGTCAGCTTCGGAGGATTCCGCCGCGGTCTGTCCGCGGCCGGGATATTGTCCCCTGAGCCAGGTGCGGGCCGGCACCTCGGTGCGCATCAAGCAACTGCTGGCTGCGCCCGACCTGTGCCAGCGGCTGCGGGAGCTGGGGCTGTGCGAGGAGCAGCGCATCAAGCTGTTGCTGCAGGACCGCAGCGTGGTCTGCCAGGTCTGCAACGTCCGACTCGGTCTGAGCGGCCCGTTGGCCGATGCCATCTGGGTCGAGCCGTTGCTGCCGGCCGCCGAGGCGGTCGCCGCCGTGGCCGACCCTCCTGCCCGTGCCGCCTGAACATGGTTGCCCCCACCCAGCCGCTGACCTCCCTCGCGGCCGGGCAGGCCGGTGTGGTGATTGAGCTGGACCTGCCTGCCGAGGTGCGGGCCAGGCTCTTGGAAATGGGTTTGACCCCCGGGACCGCCGTGCAGGTGGTGCGCTTTGCCCCGATGGGCGATCCGGTGGAGATCAAGCTGCGCGGCTCGCACCTCAGCCTGCGCCGGCACGAAGCCGAACACATCCACGTGCGCCCCGCGGCCTGAGTCCCGCCCGGCGCCGACCCGAGGCTGATGCCGTTCCTGTCCGCGAACCCCTTCCCCCCCGCCGCCCCGCCGGCCGGCTTGCCACGGCGGCGTCCGCCGGCTTCCTTGGCGACCTGATGTCCGCGACTTTCACCAGTGCCGCCGCAGCGGGTCCCACCGGCGTGGGCGCGGCGGCGCGTGCGTTCTGGGTGGTGCTGACCGGCAACCCCAATTGCGGCAAGACCACGCTGTTCAACGCCCTGACCGGCCTCCGCGCCAAGGTGGGCAACTACGCCGGCGTCACCGTCGAGCGCAAGGAAGGCCCGTTGTTGGGAGCCCCGCCGGGGCGGCCGGTGACGATCCTGGACCTGCCCGGCACCTACAGCCTCAGCCCGCAGTCGCTGGACGAGCAGATCGTCCGCGACGTCCTGCTGGCGCGCCTGCCCGAGGTGCGTCCGCCAGACCTGGTGGTGGTGGTGGTGGATGCCTCGAACCTCGAACGCAACCTCTACTACGCCACCCAGGTCGTGGAGCTGGGCTACCCCACCCTCATCGCCCTCAACATGGTGGACGTGGCCCGCGACAACGGCCTCAAGGTGGACGCCGCCGGGCTGGCCCGCCGGCTGGGCGTGCCGGTCTTCCCCCTGGTGGCCAGCACCCGGGAAGGTGCCCCGGCCTTGCGCGCCGAGATTCTCCGCTTGGCCGGCCAGCCCTCCGCCCCCCTGAACCCCCGCCCCGGCCTGGATTCGCTGCCGCCGACCCTCGAGCGGGAGCTGGTCGCCCTGTGCGACCCCCGTCTCAACGCCGCCCCCCCTGCGCGCGCCCGTGCCGAGGCGCTCTTGCTGGTCTGCGACGAACCGAACCTCGCGCACAACGCCCGCTTCCACCATCCCGGCATGGAAGCGGCCGTGCAGGCGGCGCGGCAGCGGCTGGAGGCCGCCGGGGTGGACTGGCGCACCGCCGCCATCGAAGGGCGCTACCAACTGGCCCGGGCGCTGCACGATGCCGCGGTCGTCTCCCGCCTGCCGCTGGGGGAGAGCACCAGCGACCGGCTGGACCGCATCTTCACGCACAAGGTGTGGGGTTCGCTGATCTTCTTTGCCCTGATGGCGCTGATGTTTCAAAGCATCTTCACCTTCGCCCAGGTGCCGATGGACCTGCTGGAAGTGGGCTTCGGCTGGCTGGGGCGGCAGGTGGGGACGCTGTTGCCGCCGGGCGACCTGCGCAGCTTGCTGGTGGACGGGGTGATTGCCGGGGTGGGGGCGGTGGTGGTGTTTCTGCCGCAAATCTGCCTGCTGTTCCTGTTCCTGGGCCTGCTGGAGGACACCGGCTACATGGCCCGCGCCGCCTTCCTCATGGACCGGCTCATGAGCAAGGTGGGGTTGCATGGCAAGAGCTTCATCCCCCTGCTGGGCTCCTTCGCCTGCGCCATCCCCGGCATCATGGCCACCCGCACCATCGAGCATCCCAAGGACCGCCTGGTGACCATCCTGGTGGCGCCGTTGATGACCTGCTCGGCGCGGCTGCCGGTGTACACGCTCCTGATTGCCGCCTGCATTCCCGATCAGCCGGTGCTGGGGTGGTTCCGGCTCCAGGGCCTGACCCTGATGGGGCTGTACCTGCTGGGCATCCTGCTGGCGCTGGGCATGGCCTGGACTTTCAAGAAGACCCTGCTGCGCGGCCACACGCCGGTGCTGATTCTGGAATTGCCGCCCTACAAGCGACCCACCCTGCCGGTGCTGCTGGGCCACATGTGGGAGCGGGCCAGGTTGTTTCTGCGCAAGGCCGGCACGGTCATCCTGGGCTTCAACATCCTGCTCTGGTTCCTGGCTTCCTACCCCCGACACGCGGACCTTGAGTCCCCGCTCCGGGCGCAACTGGAGACGCTGAACGCGCGGTTGGCGACGGCGGAGGACCCGAGCCGGCGGGAGGCCCTGGAGGCGGAGGTGGCGGCGGCGGAAACCCACCTGGCCAGCACCCGCCTGCGCCACAGCTTCGCCGGCGGCCTGGGCCACGTGGTCGAACCGCTGCTGCGGCCGCTGGGCTTTGACTGGCAGATCGGCATCGGCATCGTCAGCTCCTTTGCCGCGCGGGAGGTCTTCGTCAGCACCATGTCGGTGGTGTACAACGTCAGCAGCAGCGGCGACCCCGACGCGGAGGTCCGCACCCTGGCCACGGTGCTCCAGCAGCAGCGGCGCCCGGACGGCACGCCCGTTTACACGCTTCTGACCGGGCTGACGTTGCTGGTCTTTTACGTGGCCGCCCTCCAGTGTGCCAGCACGGTGGCGGTGGTGCGCCGCGAGACCAACTCCTGGAAGTGGCCGCTGTTCCAGTGGCTGTACCTGGGCCTGCTGGCCTGGGGCCTGGCCTTCCTGACCCGCACGGTGGGCCTGGCCCTGGGGGGTTCCTGAGCGGCGCGGGCGGCACCGCCGCGGCCGCGGCCGCGGAAGCGAAGGTGGAACAGTGAAGGGGTGAAAGGGGAAACGGATTAATCGAAAAGGGCGGAAACCCTCCTTCCGCGGAAAGCGGAGCGAGTAGTGAGGAGCGAGTGGTGAGGAGCGAGAATCGTGCATCGAAGCTGTTTTTTGCGCGAGCGATCCCATCGGACCCTGGTCTTCGGCCTTTGGCCGCTCAGGCCCGGCTGCACGCCCGGGCGCCGGCGGATTTCTGCCGCGTCTCCTCGGTGGCTGCGCGCTGGCGGTGATTCCTTGCTGAAAAGCGGCAGAGGACTGCCGCACTCCAGGACGCTGCCGCGCGGAAGGGACAATCCACCCCCTTGCCGCGGCGGCTGCGGGTAAACGCGGGTTGGTGGCTGGCGCGGGTGCCGCGCTCGGTCGGAGCGCTCGCGGGGCATTCAGGCGAGGTTGCCCATGCCCAGCAGGAACATGATGTTGTTGGGCGTGGCCTTGAGTTTGCCCAGCAGCAGTTCCATCGCTTCGACCGGGGGCACGCCGGTGAGGGCACGGCGGAGCACAACGATTTTCTGGTACTCGTCCGGGTGGTAGAGCAGCTCTTCCTTGCGGGTGCCGGAGCGTTCGATGTTGATCGAGGGGAAGATGCGGCGGTCCACCAGCGCGCGGTCCAGGTGCACCTCCATGTTGCCGGTGCCCTTGAACTCCTCGAAGATGACCTCGTCCATGCGGCTGCCGGTGTCAATCAGGGCGGTGGCCATGATGGTCAGCGAGCCGCCCTCCTCGATGTTGCGGGCGGCGCCGAAGAAGCGCTTGGGTTTGTGCAGGGCGTTGGCGTCCACGCCGCCGGAGAGGATTTTGCCCGAGTGGGGCTGGACGGTGTTGTAGGCGCGGGCCAGGCGGGTGATCGAGTCGAGCAGGATCATGACGTCGCGTTTGTGCTCGACCATGCGCTTGGCCTTTTCGATGACCATTTCGGCCACCTGGACGTGGCGTTCGGGCGGTTCGTCGAAGGTCGAGCTGATGACCTCTGCGCCCTTGCAGGAGCGTTCCATGTCGGTGACCTCCTCGGGCCGCTCGTCAATGAGCAGGATGATGAGGTACACCTCGGGGTTGTTCTTGAGGACGGCGTTGGCCAGTTTCTGCATGAGGACGGTCTTGCCGGTGCGGGGCGGGGCCACGATCAGACCGCGCGTGCCCTTGCCAATGGGGCAGACCAGGTCCAGGACGCGGGTGGAGAGTTCCTCGGGGGTGGTTTCGAGCAGGAGGCGCTTGTTGGGGAACAGCGGGGTGAGGTTCTCGAAGTGGGTCTTGTCCTTGGCCTTTTCCGGGTCCTCCTTGTCCACCGCCTCGATCTTGAGCAGGGCGAAGAATTTTTCCTTCTCCTTGGGGGGCCGGATTTGTCCGGCCACCAGGTCGCCGGTCTGCAGGTTGAAGCGGCGGATTTGCGAGGGCGAGACGTACACGTCCTCGGGGCAGGGCAGGTAGTTGAAGCTCTGCGAGCGGAGGAAGCCGTAGCCCTCGGGCATGATCTCCAGCACGCCCTCGGCAAACAGGATGCCGTTGCGCTCCGCGTTCTTCTTCAGAATCTCGAAGATGACCTCGTGTTTCTTGAGGGTGCCGAAGTTCTCGATGTTCCACTCGCGGGCCCACTGGCTCAGCTCCGGCATGGTCATGGCCTGGAGCCGGGCGATGTTGAGGGTTTGGCCCTGGGGCAGGGGCGGGGCCGGCTGGGGCGGCGGGACGGGTTCTTCCTCGGGCTCCTGGGGCAGTCCCTCGAGGGGTGGACGGGGGGCAGGGGGAGACGCCTTGACCACCAGTTCGGGTTCCTCGGGGGCGGGCGGGGGTGGGGACGCCGCGGGGCGCAATTCATCCGCGGCGGCGGCCGCCTCCGGCGCAGGGGCCGCGACGGGGGTCTCGCTGCTGGCCCGGGCTTTGGTGCGCCGGCGGGCGGGCGCGGGGGCTTCGGTGGCCGGTTTGGCAGACTTGGCTCTGGGCATGGCAAATTTGTTGTTCAGGTCGGACGCAAGGTCCGTTTGCACCGCCATTGTCGGGGGTGCGGGCGCCCGGGAACGCCCACGGTTTCGGGTGTCCGCTGCGGCCATTTCGGGCTGTCGTCCGGAATAAACCCACTGAACAGTGCCGCCGATTCGCGCTACGGCCCGACAGGTGGAACAGGAATCGCAGGCTTCAGCCGGCCGGTCGCAGTCCTGCTGCGCCGGGGGAAATGGCAGTCAATGGCCGAAAACTGGACCGGGAGGCCGCGGTCGTCAAGGTCTTTGCGGCCGGGATGGGCGGTACCCGCAGGGCCGCCCGGAGCGGGCACGCCGAAGGCGCGAGCAGGGGAGATTGCCGTGGCGGAACGTTTTGTCAGACTCGGGGCAGTGAAGATGCGTGAGTTACCCCAATTACCACGGGCTGCCGGCAGCCGGGGCCTTTCTCTAGGCCCGGCGCAGTCCGGGGCCCTGTCCGGCACCAGTGACCCCGGCGAGAAAGCCTCCACCCGGTCCGGGCCGGACCGCCCTGCCGGGCTGAAGCCACGACGGTCTTCCTCACCTTTCGTGTCCATGACGGGCCACGTCTCCGCCCAGCTTGCGGCGCGGTTGAAGGCCCGGTTGGCCGGCCCCGACCCCGTCCTGGCGCTGGCCCCGATGCAGGACATCACCGACCTGGGCTTTTGGGGTCTGTTGCATCGCTACGGCGGGCCGGACGTGTATTTCACCGAGTACTTCCGGGTCCTGCCGCACTCGACCCCTGAGCGCTGGATCGTGGAATCCATCACCGCCAATCCCACCGGCCGGCCGGTGGTGGCGCAGTTGATTGGCCACGACATCCCGGCGCTGGTGCGCACGGCCCGCTGGCTGGAATCCCTGCCCGTGGCCGGGGTGGACTTGAACCTCGGCTGTCCGGCGCCGGTGGTGTACCGCAAGTGCGCCGGCGGCGGTCTCCTGCGCGACCTGGCGCAGGTGGACGCCATCCTCAAGGCCCTGCGCCAGGCCGTGAGGGTGAACCTGAGTGTGAAAACGCGCGTCGGGTTCGATTCGGCCGGGGGCTTCGAGGCGTTGCTGGACGTGCTTGCGGCTCATCCACTCGACTGGGTGACGGTGCACGGCCGCACGGTCCGCGATGGCTACCGCAGCGCGGTCCGCTATGACCTGATCGCCCGCGCCGCGCAGCGTCTGCCCTGCCCGGTCTTCGCCAACGGCAACCTCCACGCCCCCGCTCAGGCGCGGCGCGTGTGGGCGGAGACCGGTGTCCGGGGGTTGATGATCGGGCGCGGCGCCATCCGCCATCCCTGGCTGTTTGCGCAAATCCGCAGGGCCCTGCGGGGTGAACCTCCCGTCCCCCCCACCGGCCGCGAGGTCCTGGGCTACCTGCACGCCCTGTGGGACGCCACGGCCGCTCCCGAGCTGAGCGAGCGGGCGCACGTGCAGCGGATCAAAAAGCATCTGAATTTTGTGGCCCCGGGAATCGAACCCACCGGCCGTTTTCTCGACGCCTGCCGCCGGGCCGTCCAGGCCGCGGAACTTTTCGCCATCTGGGAACATCACCTGGCCCATGACCGGCCGCTGACCCTGGAGCCGTTGCCCCTGCCCCTGGGGGAGCGCGATGTGCTGGCGGGGGTGCACGTCTGAACGTCAGCCTTTCGCGCTGGCCCGGCCGGCGGGCTCAAGGCCGCTTAACCCGGCGAGCACGGGACCTGATTTTCCGATTGGACAAACCGACGCGCCGGGGCATTTTTCGAACGTGACATCGGCCACGATGTCCAACCAGTGGTCATGACCCGGCCGAGGCTTGCGCAACTGGACCCAGGACCGCTGGCGGTATCGCCGCCCGGTTCCCCCTTCGCCGCCCCGGCAGGTTCTCAACCCCAAGGAAAGGTCGCCATGTCCAAATCCTTCGAACGCCTGGCCCATGCCTTGCGGAACGTCAAACACCCCTTCCGGCAGGTGGACGACCGGCCGGACAAGCCCAAGAAACACCGCTACGAGCGCCGCAAGGTGCGCGAGGTTCTGCGTTACGGTGACTGGTCCGAGGAATTGAGTTCATAGCCGGCGCGGCGACGCGCCCTCTCCGCCGTCACCCCCAAAGCGCCGCCCCCGAGCGGCGCCCGGGCCCAAAGGGATTCAGCTTCGCCTGCCTGGTCGAGGCGAGAAGGCAGATGTTCCCGCGAGCAGGCGGAAGGTCGGCGCAGAGTGGCAGCGGCGCCGCCGCCGCTCAGGCGAAGAAGGGTTCCAGCACGTTGCGGGCGACCTTCAGCGCCCGCTGTCGGCCGGCCAGGCTGTTGCCGAAGGTGTCGTCCTCGACCTCGATGCAGACCGGGCCGTCGTAGCCCACCTCCTGCACCGCGGCCATGAAGCGGGCCCAGTCAATGTCGCCGTAGCCGGGGATGCGTGGTTGATGCCATTCCAGCGGGTAGGCGAAGATGCCCACCCCGTTCAGGTGCTCCCAGCGGATGCGCACGTCCTTGGCGTGCATGTGAAACAACTTGCCCTTGAACTCGGCCAGCGGCGCGGCCGGGTCCATGAACTGGAGGATGAAGTGCGAGGGGTCGTAGTTGAGGCCGAAGTGGTCGCTGGGGATGTCATGGAAGGCGCGGCGCCAGATCGCCGGCGTGGTCATGAGGTTCTTGCCTCCCGGCCACTCGTCACGCGTGAAGGACATCGGGCAGTTTTCAATGCCGATCTTGATGCCGTGGTCCTCGGCAAACCGGATCAGCGGCCGCCAGACCTTCAGAAACCGCGGCCAGTTCTCGTCCACGGTCCGGGTCCAGTCGCGGCCGATGAAGGTGTTGACGTGCTGCAGGCCGAGCAGTCCCGCCGCTACGATGACCTTCTTGAGGTGCTCGACCGCGCGGCGGGACACTACCGGGTCCGGGTCCAGCGGGTTGGGATAGTAGCCCAGGCCGCTGATGGCCACGCCGTGCTCGCGCGCCAGGCCGAGCACTTCCTCGGCGCGGGTCCGGTTGAAGCCCACCACGTCCACGTGGGTGACGCCGGCGAACTTGCGTTCGGCCTTGCCCACCGGCCAGCACATCAGCTCGACACAGGCGAAGCGCTCGGCGCGGGCAAAGCGCAGGACTTCTTCCAGGGACAGGTCCGGGAGGATGGCGGAGACGAATCCAAGTTGCATGGGAGTCGGGGGAGTTGAGGGTTAGGGGGGAAATGATCTCCGGCGTGGCGATCAGGGCGTGGGCGGGCGGGGCTTGGGCTGCGCGACTTCCCATTCGGCCTCGCTCACGCGCCGGATTTTCTGGAGGAAGACGTGGGCGCCCTTCTTGTTGCCCACCACGATGTCCGGCCGGCCGTCGCCGTTGACGTCGGTGGCCAGCACCTGCGTGCCCACCCCGGAGTCGTTGTCAATGAGGTGGGGCACCCAGTCCACCGCCCCGCCCGGCCCGCGCACCAGCTTGAACCAGTACAAGACGGCTGGCGCGTTGGGCTCGGGGTCGCCGTCCGGCCCGTGCGCCCAGAAGCGCTTGCCGGTGATCAGGTCCTTGAGCCCGTCGCCGTCCACGTCCACCAGGTCCAGCGCGTGGGGCTGGGTGAACTGGACGCCGTAGCGGTTGTCTTCGGGCTTTTTGTTCATGAAGACGTGGGGCCGGAAGGAAATCCGCCCCTCCGCGCGCGTCTGCTCGTACCAGGCCAGGCCGTAGCCGTGGGCGGCCAGACAGGTGATGACGTCGTTCCAGCCATCGCCGTTGACGTCGTAGGCGAACAGTTGCGCTCCGCCCGCCGGCACGGCCGGATCGGGCGGGCAAAAGGGGTGGGAGTGGAAGGTCCAGACCGGGTCGCCGGCCAGCGTCGGCGGTTGCTCCCACCAGCCGTTGGACTCGAGCAGGTCCGACCGGCCGTCGCCGTTGACATCGCCCACTCCCAGCCCGTGGGTGAAGCGGTGGTAGTTCTTGTTGGGGGAGAGGGGATGGAACGTCCAGGGCGCGGTCGGCCGGGCCGGATCGGGTTGGGCATAACCGAAAAAGCCCTTCGAGTTGCAGACCAGCTCGGGGCGCCCGTCCCCGGTCAGGTCGGTGAAAGCGGGGGATTCATTGTCGGTGACCTCCAGGGCCAGGTGGCGGGTCCAGTGACCGGGCTGGCCACGCGGGTTTTCAAACCACCAGGCCTGCTCGCCCGGGATGCCGACGGTGAGGATGTCGGTCCAGCCGTCGCCGTTGAAGTCGTGCGTCCAGGTGAAGAAACAGTCCGAGTAGGCGTTGCGTGTGCCCAGGGCGCCCTCGTAGCCGGGGATGGTTTGCTCCGCGCCGTCCGGCGCCCTGACCTTGAAGCAATTGGTGGCGGGCCGGTACTCGTGGCGGATTTTGAAGTCCGGGCCGGCAAACCAGAACGGCCCGTAGGCCACGTCCCGCTGGCCGTCCCGGTTGAAGTCGCCCACGTGGGCGCCTTCGGCCCAAAATTCCGGCGTGAGCTGGATTTTGCGGAAGGCATGCAGGGTCTTGTCCGCCGCGGCGGCGGAGAGGACCAGCCAGCCCAGACCACAGCCAAACAGGGGGGACCACAAATGCATGGGCCCTGTCTGGCACGGCCGGCCCGGAGGGTCAAGCCGGGGGAATGGCCCGGCGGCAGGGCGAAGGCCATTTGCGCTCCGGCGCGGCGGGCGGATCACCCGGCGCAGAATCCGACCGCGGGGCGGACCAGCCATCGAGGCGTGAGCAGCGCGCATCGAACAGCAGGAGCTCAGCGCGGCCAACTGCGCCTGACTTCTGAGGGTTGGTTTCTCAATTCGCGCTCCCTGCTCCTCACTCCCCTGGCCGGCATCTGGCATCTGTAGGTGGGAAGCGCGGGCGTCTCGCCCGCCGGCTTCGGCGTCCCACCAAACCCACCGACCGCCGGGACGCCATCCGACCCGGCTCCAAAAGGCGGCGGAGGATTGCCGTACTCCTGGTTGCGCTCGCGCGGAAGGGCCGCCTGGTCAGGGGCGCCAGCTCATGGAGTGCCTGCCGGCGAGGCGTACGCAGACTGGCGCCGGTCTTCTGGCGCTTTGCGCCGCCGGCTGCCCCTGCGGATTACGGATTTCGGACTTTTGTCGGCGGGAAGCCAGCGCCATACCCACGCCCGCCGGCGTGGTTTGAGTTGTGTGGACCGCATCTCCATCGGGCCGGCCCCCAGGGCGAATTGCGCGTGCTTCCCTTCCCCGCGCGGCGAAGGCATCGTAGCGCGCGCATGAAGGTCCTGGTCATCCTCGCCCATCCCGCCCCCGGCAGCTTCAACCACGCCATCGCCCAGACCGCGGTCGAGACCCTGCGGGTCGCGGGGCACGCGGTGATCTTCCACGACCTCCAGGCCGAGGGTTTTGACCCCGTGTACACCGCGGCCGAACTGGCGCGCGAGGCGGCATTGCCGCCGGCGGTGGCGCAGCACATGGAGGAGGTTTGCGCGGCCGACGGCCTGGTGGTGGTGCACCCGAATTATTGGAGCCGGCCGCCGGCGATACTGTGCGGCTGGGTGGACCGCGTGTTGCGGCCGGGGCGGGCGTACCGCTTTGTGCCGGACGGCCGGGGCGGGGCGCGGCCGGAGGGGCTGCTGCGTGCGCGGGCGGCGCTGGTGTTCAACACGGCCAACACCCCGCAGGAAATCGAGGAGGCGTGGTTTGGCGACCCGCTGGAGGTGCACTGGCGCAAGGTGGTGTTCGGCCTGTGCGGCGTCCCCACCGTCTCCCGGCGCAACTTCAGCCCGGTGATCACCAGCACGCCGGAGCAGCGGCGCGCCTGGCTCGAGGAAGTAGCCGCCGCGGTGCGCACCCATTTCCCGCCGGCTTGAGGGGCGGCACCCGCCGGCAGGGAAAGTTGAAGGCCGAAGTCCGAAGGCCGGACGAGGCGAAATGGGGAACTCAGGAAAAGACTCAGATGCCCGATGCCGGATTCCAGATACCGGAGGCCGGAGCCGAGGAGTCAGGAGTCAGAAGTCGGGAGTCGGGACGAGGTGCTCGCACCCCGGGCCCCCTGCTCGATGGACGTTTCTCCTCGGGCCCTTCGGCGTCCTGCGCTTCCCCCCTCGACGGCCCGGACGCCCGCGTGACGTCGGCGAGCCCGGGTGGTCAAATCCGCTAAAACGCATCCATGCACGGCTCGATGCATCTTTCCGGCGGACGCGACAACCTGCGCGCCGCCCGGCGGTCCGGTGCGGCGGCCGTGGCCCTGACCGTATTGCTGGCGGCTTGCGGCCAGCGAGAGCCGGTCCACAACGGCAAGCCGCTCACGCAATGGCTCCGGGAAGCGGCCGAGAACGCCGTCACTTATTCCGAGGTCTGGGACGCCTTTGCTGCCTTCGAGGGCGAGGCCGTGCCCTACCTGGTCCGCGAAATCCGCGCCGGCCGGCGGTTTGTGGCCGCCGTGAGCACCAATCCCGCCAGCCTCTGGCTGCTCACGCCGGCGGACAAGACGCTGCAGACGCTGGGCTTGCAGGCGGAGCCCACCTGCCCGGAAAGCCGCTTCCTGCTGGCATACGATCTGCTCGCCCGGATCGCTGACCAGCAGCGGCAACTGGCGGGACTGGGTACACCCAGCCGGAAGCCTTCCCTCACCAACGCCTTCCCGGTCCTGCGGGAAGCCCTGGGCAACCTGCGCGGCCCGGAGGTGCGCGGTGCCCTTCAAACCCTTCACGCCGCCGGTCCGCTGGCCGCCGAATTACTTCCCGACCTGCTGAACCTGGCCACCAACTCCTCCGCGGCCGAACCATTCCTGGCAGTTGCCTTGCGCACGCTGGGGGGCTTCGGGGCCCCGGCCATCCCGTACCTGCTCCCCGTGGCAGCCGATCCTCGCCGGCATCCGTCGCAGCGTCACGCGGCGGCCATGGCGCTCGGAGAAATCGGCCCCGCCAGCCGGTCCGCCGCACCGGTGATTGCCACGCTGTTGGAGCAGACCCTGAGCCACGTGTCGTCCAACCGGCATCGGTCCCCGGTCGCCCAACTGACCGTGGCACTGGCGTCGGTGGGGCAGACCCCGGAAGAGATCGTGCCGCTCCTCGAGCAACTGGCCGCCAGCTCCAACTTGATGGAACGTGTTCCCGCCCTGATCGCGCTGTGGAACCGCCAGCCCGCGCATGCCCCGCTCCAGGAAAAAATCACCGCCAACCTCTCCCCGACCAATCCTTACCCCGCCGTCGAAATCCTTGCTCGCCTGGGCACGAACGCCGCCGTGTTCGCGCCACAGATGCGCGGGCTGATTCAACATCCGCATCCGTTTATCCGTTTCCAGGTCGTCCGCTTCCTGCGCGCCCTTGAACCGGCCGGCCGGTAACGTCCGCCCGTCCCCCCCGGCCGTGGGCGGCGAAAAAGGCGCGACAAAACCGGCGCGACCGGTTACCTCAAGCCCCGCACACTGACATGACCACGTCCGCGTTGACTTCGGAGCAGGCGGTGTTCGTGCTGATTGACGTGCAGGCCAAGCTGGCCGCACGGATGCACGAGCGCGAGGCCCTGGTGGACAACCTGCGCCGCCTGCTGGCGGGCGTGCGCCGCCTGGGGCTGCCGGTGCTCTGGCTGGAGCAGTACCCCGAGGGGCTGGGCCCCACCGTGCCGGAGCTGGCCGCGGGGCTGGCCGATCTGCGGCCGCTGCGCAAACTCAGCTTCAGCGCCTGGGGGTGTCCGGCCTTTCGCGAGGCCCTGGCCGCCACCGGCCGGCGACAGGTCCTGCTGGCCGGCATTGAAGCCCATGTCTGTGTGTACCAGACCGCCCGTGACCTCCTGGCCGCCGGCTACGGGGTGGAAGTGGTCGGCGATGCGGTCTCCTCCCGCACCGCCGCCAATCGGGAGCTGGGGCTGGCGAGGATGCGGGAGATCGGGGCGCGCCTGACCAGCGTGGAGATGGCGTTGTTTGAAATGCTGGGCAGCGCCGAGGCCCCGGCCTTCAAGGACATTGCCCGCCTGGTGAAATGAACCCCCTCCCATTGGATGCCACCGCCCCGGCCGCCCCCGCCGGCCTGCTGGCGGCGTGGTGGTGGCCCTTTGTGGTCCTGGCCATCTGCGTCGGGCTGGTGGTGGTGTTGATCACCCGGGCGCGGCTGCATCCCTTCCTGGCGCTGATCCTGGCGGCCTTCACCGCCGGCTGGCTCGCCCCCGGGCTGCCGGGTCAGGCCGGGCGCAGCCGCTGGGTGCACGCGGTGGAACTGACGGCGACCGAGCTGGGCACCATGGCGGGCAAGGTGGCCCTGGTCATCGCCCTGGCCTCGGTCATCGGCCTGTGCCTGATGGAAAGCGGCGCGGCGGACAAGGTGGTGCGGCGCTTCCTGGCGGTGTTCGGTGAACGCCGTGCCGGGGCGGCGATCTTCTTCAGCGGCTACATCATCTCGATCCCGATCTTCTTCGACACGTTTTTCATGCTGCTGCTGCCGCTGGCGCGGGCGCTGGCCCTGCGCACCGGCCGCAACTACCTGCTCTACGTCATGGCCATCTGTTCGGCCGGCATCGTCACCCATTCGCTGTGTGCGCCGCACCCGGGGCCGCTGGCCATGGCCGAGGCGTTGCAGGTGGACCTGGGGCTCTCGATCGTGGTGGGAGTGGTGGTGGGCCTGGTGCCGGCCACCGTCGGCTGGCTGGTGGCCGGCTGGCTCAACCGCCGCTACGACCTCCCCCTCCGGGAAACGCCCGGCGCCCCGATCGAGGACCTGCGCCGCATCATCGCCCAACCCGAGTCCCAACTGCCCGCGCTGTGGGTGTCCCTGGTCCCGGTGCTGCTGCCGATCGGCCTGATTTCGCTGGCCTCGCTCTTCGAGGCCGCTGCCCGCCAGCCCAACACCTTCCCCTGGCTGCGGGCGGTCTGCGGGGGACCGGACGGCTTCGCGGTCGCGGCGCGGTTCATCGAGTTTTTCGGCAACCGCAACGTGGCCCTGCTGTTGGGGGCCGGGTTTGCCATCGCCACGGTGATGCACCGCCGCGGCCTGTCCCTGGGGCGGGTGGGACAA
Organism: Verrucomicrobiales bacterium; assembly: GCA_037439785.1. GTDB lineage: Bacteria > Verrucomicrobiota > Verrucomicrobiia > Limisphaerales > J093 > DSVZ01. The sequence goes on from JBBIVJ010000018.1 coordinate 20,612, forward strand.
CTGATCGCCCCGCCGTTGGAAACCGCCGGCGTCATCATCCTCATCACCAGCGCGGGCGGGGCGTTCGGGTTGATGCTCAAAAACGCCGGCGTGGGCGAGGCCATCAAACTGGCGGCGGCGGGGCGGGAGGTGAACCTCATCCTCCTGGCGTGGGCGGTGGCGGCGGTCATCCGCCTGGCCCAGGGCTCGGCCACCGTGGCCATGCTGACCACCGCGGGCATGATGTTCCCGCTGATGAGCGCCGGCCTGCCCTACCACCCCATTTACCTGTTCCTGGCCATTGGCTTCGGGGCGATGATCTGCTCCTGGATGAACGACAGCGGCTTCTGGGTGGTGGGACGCCTGAGCGGGTTCACCGAAGCCGAGACCCTGCGCACCTGGACAGTGATCTCGACGGTCAACAGCGTGGCCGGCCTGCTGGTCACCTGGCTGCTGGCCACCCTCTGGCCGTTTGCAGCGCGATGAGGCGTGGATAGAGTGCTCCATGCTGGCAAGCTATGAACGCGCCTTCGGTCCCCCCCTCAGCCCGTGGCGGTCCCTGCTCGGGTTGCTCGGCTGGGGCGTGCTGACCTTCAGCGCCGCGGTGGTGGGTTCCCTGGCCGCCCCCGGCGAATGGTACGCCGCGCTGCGCAAGCCGGCCTGGACGCCGCCCAACTGGCTCTTCGGTCCGGTCTGGACGCTCCTGTATGCCCTGATGGCCTTTGCCGCCTGGCTGGTGTGGCACCACGGCGGCTGGGCCCGCCAACGCGCTCCCCTCACTGCCTACGTCGTGCAACTGGTCCTCAACGCCCTGTGGTCCTGGGTATTCTTCGGCTGGCGGCAACCGGGGTGGGCCTTTCTGGAATTGCTCGTCCTGGTGGCCGCCCTCGGGGTCACCTTGCAGCAGTTCGCCCGCGTCTCACGGCCGGCCGCATGGCTGCTGGTGCCCTACCTGGCCTGGGTCCTGTTCGCGGCGGTCCTGAATTTCACCCTCTGGCGGATGAACACCTGAACCGTCCCCCGGCCCGCGCCGCCGGCTTTGGGAAGGGTCGAACGCCGGGAAACCCCGCTGAGGCGAAAAGGGGAAGCGGTGAAAGGTGAAAGTTAAATGGAGGGAGGTTGAAAGACAGAAAGCTGCCCCGCGCGGAGCGTGGAGCGAGAATCAAGGAGCGGGGTGGCACATGGAGGAGCTGCCCCCGCAGCCGGCCCTATCCCTTCGGGCTTCGGGCCTGGACCGCGGCTCTTCCGCTGACCTGCCGCACTGGGTGGTGCAGGCCTCTGGCCTGCCGGACTGGGTGGTGCAGGCGTCTCGCCTGCCGGACTGGGTGGTGCAGGCCTCTGGCCTGCCGGACTGGGTGGTGCAGGCGTCTCGCCTGCACTGCCCCCGCAGCCGGCAGATAGCAAGCCGGGTCGGTGGGGACGCCGACCCTCCCATGACCCCGCTGGCAGGGACCGCCTCTGGGAGCGACCGCGTCCTCGCGGTGCCGGCAGCCCGGAGAGGTTGCCCGTGCCCTCTGATCGTAGCGCAGACTGGCAGTCTGCGGTCTCGCGGGCCCTCAGCCCGCCTGTCGTTCCCACGCACAAGCCCCCTCCGCCGATGGGCCATCGGCGATACGGCAGGCTGGCAGCCTGCACTACTTGGGCGTCGGTGAACGGTTATCGGTTGAGCCGACAGCGGCAGAGGACTGCCGCACTCCCAGACGCTGGCGCGCGGAAGGGCCGCCCCCTGCGGGCGCCAGCTTGTGGAGTGCCTGCCTGTGCGGCGCACGCAGACAGGCGCCGGTCTTCTGGCGCTTTGTGGCTGCGCCAGACGGCCGGGTCGGTGGGGAGGCCGCCCTGGAACACGCCGCCGGTGCGCTTCTGTTGCCGCCGCGGGCGAAGTTTTCGAGGCTGGCGAAACCGCTGAACTGGCCGGTCCCGTCCGGAACGCTGACGCGAGGAATGGCTGCCCAAACGCGGTCACCTTGGCGCCCTGGCGGCCTGGTGGTGAGTTGCCCGGGCGTCAGCGGTCGCGGACTGCCGCCATCGAGACGCCGCCGCACACCTGGGGCGGTGGGTTCGTAATTCTGCACGTGACAGGGCCGCGGTCGCCCGGCACGCTGGCGCCCATGAAGTGCGGTTGGTTCCACGGCCTGCGGGCCTTCCTGGCGGCGGGCGCCTGTGCCCTGGCCCTGGCCGAAGACACTCCAGTGAACACGGAGTCCTCCACCCCCGCGGCGGCCCCGGCGGAAGTCGCCGTCCTCAAAACCAGCGCCGGCGAAATGGTCCTCGAATTCTGGCCCGACGTCGCCCCCGGGACCGTCGAAAACTTCAAGAAGCTCGCCCGCGAGGGCTTTTACGACGGCACCTGCTTCCACCGGATCATCAAGGGCTTCATGATCCAGGGCGGCGACCCCAAGACCAAGGACCCGGCCAGGGAAGCCGAGTGGGGCACCGGCGATCCCGGCTACAAAATCAAGGCCGAGTTCAACGACCGCAAACACGTCCGCGGCGTCATCTCGATGGCCCGCGCCGCCCATCCGGACTCGGCGGGCTGCCAGTTCTTCATCTGCCTGGAGCCGGCGCCGTTCCTGGATGGCAAGTACACCGCCTTCGGCAAACTCATCAAGGGCGAGGACGTGCTGCTCAAGCTGGGCGACACCCCGGTGGGACCCAGCCCCAGCGGGGAGCGGAGCAAACCGCTCCAGCGCGTCACCCTCGAGAGCGTGAAGATCGTGCCCGCCGCCTCGGTGCGGTGACGCCCGCGCGCCGCGCCCTCGCCTGACGCCTCCACCCCCGCCGACCCGGCGGCGGCTTTTGCGTGCCGCGGCGGGGCGCCCGCGCTAGGCTGCTCGCCATGAACCCCGGTGTCCGGCCGGTGCCGCGTTGGCGGAAATGGGTGCTCTGGTGGGCGGCGTGGACCCTGATAGCGCTGGCGTTTGCCAGCCAGGTCAACTTCACCCAGGCCCGGCGCGGCTACATCGTCACCTGGAAATTCGCCCTCACCACCGCGCTGGCGGACTGGTACACCTTCGGGGCGCTCTCGGTACCGGCCCTGTGGCTGGCGCGGCGGTTCCACCTGGATGAGCCCCGCTGGCGGCGCCATCTGGCGGTGCACCTGGCGGCGGGGGCGGTCTTTGCCGTGGCCTGGGTGGGAGTGCGGGTGGGCATCGAGGCGTACCGCGCCCGCGAGCGCCAGCCCAACTTCAGCTTCGCCGAGGCCTTCCACTGGACCCTGGTGCGCTCGTTCTACTTCAACCTCCTGGTGTACGGCGTCATCGTCGGCGCCAGCCACGGCATCGAGTACTACCGCCGCTACCGGGAGCGTGAACTGCGGGCCAGCGAACTGGAAAAACTCCTGGCCGAGGCGCGGCTCCAGACCCTGCGCGCCCAGCTCAACCCCCATTTCCTGTTCAACACCCTCAACAGCATCTCCAGCCTCATGCACCGGGACGTGGCTGCGGCCGACCGCATGATCGTGCGGCTGAGCGAACTGCTGCGCGCGGCCCTGGACGCCCCCCACAAACAGGAAGTGCCCCTGCGCGAGGAACTGGACTTCCTGCGCCGCTACCTGGACATCGAGCAAATCCGCTTCGGCCCGCGCCTGACCGTGGACCTGGAGGCGCCGGCGGACACCCTCGAGCTGGCCGTGCCGCACCTCCTGCTCCAGCCGCTGGTGGAAAACGCCCTCAAACACGGTATCGCCCCGCGCAAGGCCGGCGGCCGCGTCATCGTCCACGCCCGCCGGGACGGCGCATGGCTGCGCTTGAGCGTGACCGACAACGGCGCGGGTCCTGCCGCCTCGCCCCGGCCGGGGGGCCACGGCCTGGCCAACACCCGCGCGCGCCTCGAACATCTCTACGGTGCGCAGCACGAGTTCCACTTCGGCCCCGGCCCGGATGGCGGCTTCGCAGTCCACCTGAGCCTGCCGGCCCGGCCGGCGCGGCCCGCTCAGGCCGGTGGCGCCGTCTGATCCGGCGCGGAGTCGGCCGCCGCTGCGGCGGCGGCCCGCACCCGCTGTTTGTGGCGCAGCCGCCGCCACGCCAGCCACCCCACGCCGAACAGCACCAGCGCCAGCGTCCCGAAGTGCATGGGATGTCCCACGCGGCGGTCCATCCATCCCGCCCCGAGCAGCACCAGCGGTGCCGCCTCCGGCGCCAGACCAATCAGCGTCCCGAAAAGGTACTTCCGCCGTCCCACGCCGGAGAGGGACAGGGCCAGCGTGATCCACATCCCCGGCAGGGGCAGCAGCCGCGCCAGAATCACCCCGGACATGCCCGGGTCATGGGCCAGAAACCGCAGCGCCGGCGGCAGGTCCGGTAACGGGCCCTCCGCCCGCCCGCGCAGGACCAGAAAGGTCAGGAAGTAACTGGTCGTGGGCGCGAGCAGCGAGACCGCCAGCCCCCCCCAGAAACCAAACAGCGCCCCCGCCAGCGGGCAGAACACCAGCCGCGGGACCCCCAGAAAAATCAGCAGCGCCGTGCCGGCATAAAACCAGAGCACCCCCACCCAGCCGGTGCGGCGCAACCACCGGGCCGCCTCTCCGGCCGGCTCGAGCCAGTCCCGCAACGGCGTCAGCCGGTAGGCCAGCATCCCGGCCAGCACCACGACCAGCAGCACCGCCGCGCGGGCCAGGATGCGGCGGCCGGAGAACCCCGCCCCCGCCCGCGGCGGGACTTCCGGCGCATGGCGCGAGGCGCGGCTCACGGCAAGGGCGGGGAAACGGGCTCCCCGGTTTCCGGCTCCAAACGGTCGGCGGGCAGCGCCCGCGCCGCGTACCAACGCATGGCCAGGCAGTCGCGCAGCCCGCGCCAGAGCCGGTTGCCGATGCCGTATTTCGAGACCCCCCGCGTGCGGGGCCGGTGGTTGACCGGGAGTTCCACCACCGTGAAGCCCTGCCAGCGCAGCAGGCTGGGCAGAAACCGGTGCTGGCCGTTGAAGACCGGCACCTCGCGCAGGGCCGCCCGGCGGATGACGCGGAAGGTGCAGCCGGCGTCGCTGACGTGGTCGCCGGTGATCCAGTTGCGATAGGCATTGGCCAGGCGGCTGGAGAGGCGTTTGACCCGGGAATCCTGCCGCCGGAGGCGGATGCCGGTCACGCAGGCCACGCCGGGGGTCAGGGCCGTCAGCAGCGCCGGCAGGTCGGCCGGGTCGTTCTGGCCGTCGGCGTCCAGGGTGGCGATGACCTCGCCGCGCGCGCGCGCGCAGCCGGAGGCGTAGGCGGCGCTCTGACCGAAGTTGCGGCGATGCCGGAGCAGGCGCAGTTCGGGGTGCCGCGTGCGCAGCCCCGCCAGTACCGCCGCGCTGCCGTCGGTGCTCCCGTCGTCCACCGCCAGGATTTCAAACGTGCGGCCGGTGGCACGCAGCGTGGCGGCGATTTCCTCGACGAGGCCGGGAAGGTTGTCCGCCTCGTTGAAGACCGGCAGCACCACGCTGACCTGCGGGGGGGAAGGGTGCATCAACCGTGGCAGTGTCACCGCGGGCGGGCGGCCCGGGCAAGCGCAAGTCCGCCCGCCCGTCACGGCTCCCGGTCGCAGCGGCCGGACTCAACTGCGCGCCGCCCGGACGACCTTCTGCGCGGCGTCGGCCATCGAGTCGGCGGGGATGACCGCCAGCCCGGAGGCGGTGAGGGTCTGGCGGGCGGCGGCGACGTTATTGCCCTCCAGCCGCACCACCAGCGGGAGGGTCAGGTGCGTTTCCCGGACCGCCGCCACCAGGCCCCGGGCGATGACGTCGCAGTCCATGATGCCGCCGAAGATGTTGACGAGGATGGCGCGGACGGCGGGGTCCTTCATGATGATGCGGAAGGCGGCGGTGACCTGTTCGACGCTGGCGCCACCGCCCACGTCCAGGAAGTTGGCCGGCTCGCCGCCGTGATGCTGGATGATGTCCATGGTGGCCATGGCCAGGCCGGCACCGTTGACCAGGCAGGCGATGGAGCCGTCGAGCTTGATGTAGGTGAGGCCGTGCTGGCCGGCCTCGACCTCGAGGGGGGACTCCTCGTCCAGGTCCCGCCACGCCCGCAGCTCGGGGTGGCGGAACAGGCCGTTGTCGTCCAGGCTGATCTTGGCATCCAGGGCCAGCAAGGTGGGCTGGCCGTCCGGGCCTTCGACCACGCCCAGGGGGTTGATTTCGACCAGCGAGGCGTCGCACTCCCACCAGGTGCGGAAGGCGCCCTGGAAAAGGCGGGCGGCCGCCCCCAGCAGCGGGCCGCGCAACTCCAGCGCCGCCGCCAGTTTGCGGGCCTGGAACGGCATCAACCCCAGGGCCGGGTCCACCGGCTCGCGCACGATCTGCTCCGGCGTGCGCGCGGCCACCTCCTCGATGTCCATGCCGCCGGCGGCGCTGACCATGACCACCGGCCGGCCCGCCGCCCGGTCCAGCAGCACCGCGCAGTACAGCTCGCGCTGGATGCGGGCGCCGGCCTCGATCAGGAGCCGCCGCACCCGCCGCCCCGTCGGCCCGGTCTGGCGGGTGACCAGCGTCTGGCCGAGCATCACCGTGGCCCGCGCCCGAACCTCCTCCGCGCTGGCGCAGACGTGCACGCCGCCCTGCAGGCCGCTGGTGAAGGTGCCCTTGCCACGTCCGCCGGCGTGGATCTGGGATTTGACCACCACCCGCGGGTGGCCGGCCGCCAGGAGTTTCTCGGCGGCAGCGCCGGCTTCTTCCGGCGTGAAGGCCGGGCCGCCGGGCGGGACGGCCACGCCGTGGCGGGCGAGGAGTTCCTTGGCCTGATGTTCGTGCAGATTCATGGACGCAAAGGCCGGCATGTTGGCGGGGCGGACCTGCCGCTTCAACGTTCAAAAAAACCGGGGCAGGGCGGGCCACCCCTCCCCGGCCCCCGCGGCCCGGCCGGCCCCGGCCGCGGGGGCTCAGCGGGCCGGCGGCAGCAGGTAGTCGTCGGTAATTTTCCAAAACACGCCGGCCTCGCGCCGGAGGGGGCGGCAGGCCTCGTCGCCGGCGTCGCAGTTTTCGCGCAGCAACTGGAGCAGGTCGGAGCTGACGGCGGGGTTGCGGTGAAAATACCCGTGGCCGAGGAGGTCCACACGCACGCGGGCGTCCACGACGTCCACCCGGCGGGCCTCGCGCATCTGGCGTTTTTGTTCTTCAGTGAAGTCCTGCGGGCGCAACTGGCCCAGGCGGCGCACGCCCTCGAACAGCCAGTTGGCCAGGGTTACCGCCCGGTCCTTCTCGCAGACGTACACGGTGAACCGGCGCACGGCCCAGGGGACCTGCTCGGCGCCCAGACGCTGACCGGCCACTTCAAAGTCCAGGTCCGGGGCCAGGAGCACGAGGTTTTCGAGCTTGGGCAGCCGCACCGGCGTGCGCGCGGGACCGCGCCGCTCGATCAACAACTCCCGCACCGCGCTGGTAACCACGTCCGTCCCGCGGCTGTGGGCGACCAGGTGGATTTTTTCGACCTCGGCGCAGTCCAGCAGCGCCCGCAGGGCCAGCTTGAGATGCCCCACGGTGAACTCGCCGGACTCGCGGTCGTAGGTGTAACCGCGCAGGCCGCCCCGGCCCGCCGGCCAGGTGTACAACACCGGCACGCCCTGGCGGGGCAGGAAGTGCCAGAGCTGGGCCGCCACGCCGGCCGCCCAGTTGAAGTCGTTGTTGAAACCGTGCACAAAGACGAACACCTCCCGGCGCGGGCTTGCAGCCAGCCGCCGCCGCACCTCGGCTTGAAATGCCCGGGTTGCCCGTTCCTGACGGGCGGCCGGGCCGGCCTGCGGAGCGGGACCGGTGGGGGTGACCTCCAGCTCGGGCGCGGCCGGCCAGCGGCCCAGCTCCTGCACCCAGGCCACGCGCACGGGGACCGGCCGGGAGCGCGGGGCGCGGAGGCTTTCGCGGACCAGGGTCTGCCAGTCCAGCCCCCGGCCCAGCTCGACCTGGCAGGAGCCCCAGGCCAGCTCCTGCGAGCGGCGGTGCGTGTAGGCGGGTCGGCCGGCCGGGGGGCGTTCGAGGCGGCGGTCGGTGAGGTAGAGCAGGTCCACCCGGTTGGTGCGCAGGGACGGCGGCACCTGCTCGAACGGGTTGTCGGGCCGGTCGCGGTACACGTTTGGTGTGGGCATCAACCGCGGGCCGGCACAGCCGCTCCACAACCCCGCGGCGAGGAGGCCCACCGCCCACGCCCGGCCCGCCCCGGGCAACGGCCGCGCACACCGGTGTTTCATGCCCGCAGCCTGCGGGCGCGTCGTCGGGCCGACAAGTTTTTCGGAGTTTCGGAGTTTCGGAGTTTCGGCCTGTTGGCAGCGGGGGGCCCCGCGGGCGGCTTGTGGCTTGGCGAACGGCGGGGGTGGGTGCTACAACCCGCCTCTTTGAACGCGTCCAAGCGCCGCACAGCATGATTGTCATCACCGACGAACGGTGCACGGCCTACCACCTGCCGGGGCACCCGGAGCGCCCCGCGCGGATCACCCGTACCCTCGAGCGGCTGCGCGCGCAGACGCGCCTGCCCCTGCGCTGGGAAACGCCCGGCCCGGTCCGAGAGGCGCAACTGCTCCGCTGCCACTCGGCGCGGCACCTCGCCCGCCTCGAACTGGCGGTGGACTTTGACGCGGACACGCCGGCCTACCCGGACATTCGCGCCCATGCCGAACGCAGCGCCGGCGCGGCGTTGCAGGCCATGGAGCGGGCGCTGGAGGGGCAGCGGGCCTTCAGCCTGATGCGCCCCCCGGGCCACCACGCCACCCGTGAGCGGGCGATGGGATTCTGCTACCTGAACTCGGTGGCCATCGCGATCCGGGAGGCCCTGGCGCGGGGCCGGACGCGCGTGGCGGTGTTCGACTTCGACGTCCACCACGGCAACGGCACCGAGGACATCCTGCTCGGGCTGCCGGAGTGCGCCTTTTTTTCCGTGCACCAATACCCGGCCTATCCGGGGACCGGCGAGAGTTCCCGCCAGAACGCCCGCAACTATCCGGTGCCGCCGGGGGCGCCCCGTGCCGACTACCGCGCGGCGCTGGCGCAGGCGCTGGAGGACCTGCAGGCCTACGAGCCGACGCTGGTCGGGGTGTCGGCCGGCTTTGATGCTTTTCGCGAGGACTCGTTGAGCGACGCGGCGCTCGAGGAGGAGGATTTCGCGTGGTTGGGGGAGGCGTTTCGGAAACTGGGCGTGCCGGTGTTCAGTGTGCTGGAAGGCGGTTACAGCAGCCGGTTGCCCGACCTGGTGCTGGCGTACCTGACCGGTTGGGAGGGTGGATGAACCGCGCCCGCTCCCTGACCCGGCCGGGCGTGGTGCAGAACAAACTTGCGCCGGAGACGCGTTTTTGGAGCATCCTGCGCCTTCCGGCCCCTGCCGGCCGGTGCCGCCGGCCCGGCGCGGGGGAGGATCGGACCAGTCCTTGCATCGCATGAAGAAGACCGCCTCGAGCACGAGCAAGCCGGTACTGCGCCTGGGCCTGCCCAAGGGCAGCCTGCAGGAGGCCACCCTGGAAAAGATGGCCCGGGCCGGCTTCCACATCCATCTCAGCAGTCGCTCCTACATCCCGTACGTGGACGACGAGGAGCTGGACATCCGCCTCATTCGCGCCCAGGAGATCAGCCGCTACGTCGAGCACGGCTACCTGGATGCCGGCATCACCGGCCACGATTGGATCGTCGAGAACGGCTCCAAAGTGCACGAGGTGGGGGAATTTCTGTTCAGCAAGGCCACCCGCCAGCCCACCCGCTGGGTGCTCTGCGTGCCGGAGGACTCGCCGGTCAGGTCCGTGCGCGACCTCGAAGGCAAACGCATCGCCACCGAGGTCGTCCAGATCACCCGCCGCTACCTCCGCCGCCACAAGGTCCGGGCGCAGGTCGAGTTCTCCTGGGGCGCCACCGAGGTCAAGGCCCACGAGCTGGTGGACGCCATTGTCGAGGTTACCGAGACCGGCGCCTCCCTCCGCGCGAACAAGCTGCGGATCGTGGACACGCTGCTGGTCTCCACGCCCCGGCTGGTGGCCCATCACAACGCCTGGCGCGACCCCTGGAAACGGGGCAAGATCGAGCGGCTGGCCCTGCTGCTGCGCGGCGCCATCGAGGCCGAGGCCAAGGTGGGGCTGAAGATGAACGTCCCCGAGGCGCGCCTGCCCGGCCTGCTCGAGGCCCTGCCCGCCCTCCGCAACCCCACCATCTCCCGCCTCAGCCAGCCGGATTGGGTGGCGGTCGAGACCGTCATTGACGAGCACGTCGTCCGCGACCTCATCCCCCGCCTCAAGGCCTCCGGCGCAGAAGGAATCATTGAGTACCCGTTGAACAAGGTGGTATATTGAAGCTCGCGAACACGTATGGGTTCCCTGAAAAAACGTCGCAAGGCGAAGATCAACAAACACAAACGGCGCAAGAAGCTTCGTCAGCACCGCCACAAGAAGCGCACCTGGCAAAAGTGACGCGCTCGGAGTGGTGACGGGAGGTTCCTCCGGCCGGACCTACCGGCCCGGCGCGGTCCCGGCCCCCCTCCCGGGTCCCATCCGGTTCGCCTCGCGCATGAACCTCCGCTGCTGGCTCGCCGTCGTCCTGGGGGCCGCGCTCGCGGTGGGATGCTCGGCGCGGCACTCCCCGGCGCCCTCCCCGCCGACCGCGCGGACCCGGGCCGCCAGCCCCGAACTGGACCGGCGCGTCGAGGCCGCCGCCCGCTACGCGGCCGGCGTCGTGCACGACCTGCGGGGGGAACCGGCCGAGGCCGAAGCCAGCTTCCGGAGCACCCTCCGGGCCGACCCCGCCTTCGAGGCCCTCGCCCTGGATCTGGCCCAGCGCCACCTGCGGGGACGCCGCCCGGACGCAGCGATCGAGGTGCTCGGCGAGGCGGCGCGCCAGCCGCATGCCTCAGCCCAGGTCTTCGGCTGGCTGGGGACCGCCCACGCCCAAACCACCAACCTCGCCGCGGCGGTCACCGCCTTCCGCGAGGCCATCCGCCGCGCGCCGGACTCGTTTCTGGGCTACCACGGGCTGGCCATGCTCCATCTGAACCACCGCCAGACCAACGCGGCCCTGGCGGTGCTGGATGAGGCGGCGGCGCGCGCGTCCGCCTCCGCCCCCCTGCTGGTGGACCTGGCCGGCTTCCACGTCGCGGCCGGTCGCCTGCGGCTGTTGCCCGCCGAGGTGGTCAAGCCCCGTGCGCTGGCCCTCCTGGATCGGGCCGCGCGGCTGAACCCCGAGGACCCGGCGGTGCGCGAGCGCATGGCCGAGGCCTACCGCGCCCTGGGTGAAGTCCGCCAGGCCACCGCCCTGTACGAGCAGTTGCTCCGGGATCACCCCCCGGAAGACCGCCGCCAACGGCTCCTGCTCCGCGAACAGCTTTTCCAGCTCTACGTGCGCGCCGGCGAAACCGCCCACGCCCGCGCCCAGCTCGAGGCCCTCATCCAGGACGACCCCGCCAACCCCCGCGTCCATGCCCTGCTGGGCGCCCTGGCGCTCGAGGAAAAGCAGTTCGCCGAGGCCGAGCGCGCCTTCGACAAGGCCCTGCTGCTCGAACCGGACCTCGAACCGGTGTACTACGACCTGGTGGGCGTGAAGCTGACGCTGGGCAAGCCCGACGAGGCCTGGGAACTGCTCGAACAGGCCCGGCGCCGCTTCCGCCCCGGCTTTTTGCTCGAGTTCTACAGCGGCCTGACCCGCGCCGCCCGCCGCGAATATGCCGAGGCGGTCGAACACTACGAGGCCGCCGAACTGCTGGCCCGCGTCAGTGAACCGGCCCGGCTCAACGACCTGTTTTACTTCCAGCTCGGCGCCGCGCGCGAGCGCGCCGGGCGCATCCCGGAAGCCGAAACCGCCCTGCGCCGGTGCCTGGAACTCAATCCCGACCACGACGAGGCCCTCAACTATCTGGCCTACATGTGGGCCGAGCGCGGCGAAAACCTCGAAGAAGCCCGCCCCTTCATTGAACGGGCCCTCCGCCACGAACCGGACAACCCCGCCTACCTCGACACCCTGGCCTGGGTGCTCTTCAAACAAGGGCTCCACGCCGAGGCGCTGGAGGTTCAACTGAAGGCCGTCCGCCTCATGCCCAAACCCGACGCCACCCTGCTGGACCATCTGGGCGACATCTACCACGCGCTGGGGCGGGAGACGGAGGCCCGCCAGGCCTGGGAGCAGTCGCTGGGCGTTGAACCCAACCCTGCCGTCGAGCAAAAGCTGGGCGTCCGCCCCGCGGAGCCGGCCGCGCCCTGAACCGACCGTGCGCTTCACCCGCCACTACACCCGCCAGGAGGCCGACCAGTTGCTGCCGGACATCCGCCGCTGGCTCAACCGCCTGCGCCTGCTCCAGCCCGTCCTTGACCAGCACCAGCGCGTCCTCCAACCCCTCCTCCGCCAGGGGCGCGACCTGGGCGGCGAAAGCGTCCACGCCTACTTGCGCACCCTGGCGGACGCCCACCATGTGCTGGCCGAGTTCGCCCGCCGGCAAATCCAGTTGAAAGACCTGGAGCGCGGTCTGGTGGACTTCCCTGCCATCCTGGGCGGACGCGAGGTGTTTCTCTGCTGGGAGGAGGGCGAGCCGGCGATCGAGTACTGGCACGACCTGGACGCCGGCTACGCCGGGCGCAGTCCGCTGGAGTCGGGGGACTGAGGCGAGGTCGCCCTTGGCGGACGCAGCGCTGTCGTCCTTCGACCTTCGACCTCCTTGTTGGGGTGCAGGCGTCTCGCCTGCAAGCCCTGCCGCCGGGACGGCTGCACCACACCGAAACTCCGGCCCCGCAGCCGCCGGCGTCAGACGGCGGAGAAGAGGTCCGCCGCGTCACCGCGGCGGCTACCGCCGGCCCTCAGCGGGTCTGGGCGAAGAGCATCAGCACGCGCGGGCCCTTGTCGGTTTGGATCTGATAACGCTCCTCGAGGGCGCCGTGCGGCACCGCCAGCCCATCGCAGGTCCTGTCGTAAGTCGGTTCCCCGTCCACCAGCAGCATGTAATGGTGGGTGCGATTGCCCGTGATGTGGTGGATGGTCACGTGCCAGGCGTCCAGCTTGCCGTCCCGTATCAGCAGCACCGGCTGCCAGTGGGTAAAGGACCCCACCACCTCGACCCGTTCCGGCTCCTTCAACTGGCCCGCCGGCAGGCGGTAGCGAAACACCTTCGAGTAGGTCTGTCCCCGGCTGTCCGGGGCGGCGGGGCGGTCGGCCGGCCGGGGCTCGTGGAACATGGGACCGCCGGCGCGGGCCGGGGGCTTCCGCGTATCGAGCAGACTGCGCAGATATCCGAACATGAGGTCAAGATGTTTGCTTCCCGCACCGCCGGTCGGCAGGCGCCGGAGGAGCGGAGCGCGTAGCCTAGTCATCGCCGGGGAGCCTGCAACCGGAGAACGCCTCCAAGCGGAAAATTTTTTGCGCCTCCTTGCCGCGCCCCACCCGACCGCCGACGGGCCATTTGGCAACGCGTCCCCGGACCGTATAGTCCGGCCCATGCTGAGTCTGGAAGCCCTGGCCGAACTGGCCGCGAACCACCGGGACATCCTCCGGACCCCGGTCCGGGAGTTCACCCTGCGCGGTCGGACCTTCGCCTTCAACCGCCGCCCGGCGATCATGGGGGTGATCAATCTCTCCCCCGACTCCTGGTACCGGGAAAGCGTGTGCCTGCGCCCCGACCAGGCCATCCGCCGCGGGCGGGTGCTGGCCGCCCAGGGGGCCGACGTGGTGGACGTGGGGGCCGAATCCTCGCTCGCCCACGCGGCGCGGGCGGATGAGCCGCTGCAAAACCGCCGCCTGCTGCCGGTGGTACGGGAGCTGTCCGCGGCGGGGCTCCTGGTCTCGGTGGAAACCTACCAGCCGGAGGTCGCCCGCGCCTGCCTCGAGGCCGGCGCGGCCGTGCTCAACCTCACCGGCACGCCGGAGGACGACGACCTGTTTCGCCTGGTGGCCGGGCACGACGCCGCGCTCATCCTCTGCCACGTGCAGGGTGCCCACGTCCGGGCGGTGGGCGATTACGATTTTGGCGCCGACCCGGTCGCGCAGATGGAAGGGCACTTCGCGCGGCTGCTCGAGCGGGCCGGCCGCTGCGGCGTCGAGCGCCTGGTGGTGGACCCGGGCCTGGGCTTTTACTACCGCAACCTCCGGGACAGCGCCCTGCGCGTGCGGCATCAGATGCGGGTTTTCCTGAACACCTTCCGGCTGCGGCGGCTGGGCTTCCCGGTCTGTCATGCCCTGCCCCACGCCTTCGAGTACTTCGGTGAGGAGGTGCGGTGCGCCGAACCGTTCTTCGCCGTGCTGGCCGCCCTGGGGCGGACCGATCTGTTCCGCACCCATGAAGTGCCGCGCGTCCGGGCCGTGCTCGAGACGCTGGCCGTCTATTGACCCCGCCGCGGCCGGCGCACCCCTTTGCCCCGCTCCGATCAGCCCGCCGCGCGCTGCGGGAACTGGTGGTACAGCAGCCAGTAGATCACCACCCCCGTCACGCTCACGTACAGCCACACCGGCCAGGTCCAGCGCGCCGCCGCCCGGTGTCGCTCGAAGCGCCCTCGCAACGCCCGCACCAGTGTCAGCGGCACCAGCGGCGCCAGGGCAATGGCCCCCACCAGGTGCGTGAACAGGATCGCCAGGTAGTACGGCCGGAACCAGGCCGGCTCGACAAACCGCGTGTGCCCCACCTGGGCATGGTAGATCAGGTACGAGGTCAGAAACGCCACCGAGGTCACGCACGCGGTCAACATGCACGCACGGTGCGCCTCGCGTCGCCCGCGGCGGATCAGCAGCCAGCCGGCCACCAGCAGCAGCGTGCTCAGGCTGTTCAGCGCGGCGTTGAGTTTGGGCAGGTCGGTGACGTCCATGGCGATGCTCAAGGTGTCCCGGCCCCGAGCCGGGGCAAATCGGCCAGCACCGCCTCCAACGCCGCGGGGTCCTCCCCATCATACGCGGCCCGCACCCGTCCCTCGGCATCCACCAACACCACCCGCGTGCTGTGGAGGAACAGGTCCTCCGGCCGCGCCGTGGCGGGGTCGGGATTCTCCCCCACCGCCAGGAGCAACTGTTGTGTGGCCAGGGCGTACAGCTCCCGCTGCGGGCCGGTCAGGAAATCCCAGCGTTCGAGGTCCGCGCCGAACGCCTGCGCGTAGCGGCGCAGGACCTCCGGCGTGTCGAACTGGGGATCGGCGGTCAGGGTGACCAACCGCACCGGCGGGGTCCGCGGCAGGCGCGCCTGCAGCGCCGCCAGGTTCCGGGTCATGCGCACGCACGGCCCCGGGCAACGGGTGAAAATGATGTCCGCCAGCCAGGGCTGCCCCCGCAGCGCCGCCGCGGTGACCACCTGCCCGGACTGGTTGGTCAGGGCAAAGTCGGTCACCCGGTTCAGCACCGGCAACGGGGGGCCCGCGGCCCGCGTCGGTCCCGCCCAGCGCGAGTACCCAAACGCGCCCAACACCAGCCCCACCGCCAGGCCCAGCCCGCTCCAGACCAGCCACTCCAGCTTCTGCGGCGGCGCCTGATTCATCGGACGCCCAGCCTGACAGAATCCCCCGCTCTCCACAACCCCGCTCCGCCACGGCCGACGTTGCCAGCCGCCGGCCATCTGGCCCATGTTGTCCCTGTGATGGACAGGCGACATCCCGGTCGGCGCCCGCTGCTGTGGGGGGTGGGGCTCGGCGCCCTGGGCCTGCTCGCGTGGCTGGCCCTGCGCGAGCGTGGGCCGGACCCCTTCGAGGCCGCTGCTCAAATCAGCGAGCGGGCGCGGCTTCAATTCAATGCCCGTGCCGCCTGGCTCGAGGCGCGCGAGGCCCGCGCCGCCGCCACCTATTGGGCCGCGGAGAAACTGGCCCAGGCCTGCGGCCACGTGTTTGACGACCTGTGGGACGCCCTCAACGCCGCCAGCAACAAGCTGGCCGTGGCCGCGGCCTTCCCCTTCGAGACGCTCCAGCTCGGCCGCTGGGACATCCCCCAGCCCGGCCCCCACGGCATCGAAATCCGCCCCTCGGCCGGCCCCGGCGAAGTGTGGACCCCCGCCCAATGGCGCGCGCAATTGCGGGCCTGGGCCGGGGCCGGCTGGCGGCTGGAACAGGTCGAATTCCGCCACACCCGCTTCGAGCCCGACGCCGACGGCCGGCCCCGCGGGAGCCGCTACGCCTTCAGCGCCCATCTGGTCCGGCCCCGGCCGCCCACCCGCTGTGAAGTGGTGGGCGACCTGGAGGTGGACTGGCAGCCCACCGGCGACGCCGCGCGGCCGGCACGGGTCCGCCGGCTGGACGCCAGCCGCCTCACCCTCAAAACCCGCGCCGGCGAGGTGCCCCTGTTCCCACTGCTGGCCGAGGAAATCCCCCCGCCGGACCGACTCGTCCCTTTTGACCCGGTCCTGCTGCGCGACCTGGATGGTGACGGTTTCCCGGAAATCGCCCTGCTCAGCGTCAACCGCCTTTACCGGCGCACCGCCGAGGGCGGGTACACCGCGGGGCCGTTGTGCGCCGAGCCGCCCGGACCCCTGTTCACCGGCCTGGTGGAAGACTTCAATGGCGACGGCGCCCCGGACCTGCTGGTGGTCAACGCCACCGGCCTGTGGTTGTACACCGGCGCACCCCCCGCGGCCTCTTCCCCGCCCGCCCCGGCCGGCCCGGCGCCGCCTTTCCGCCATCCCCCCCGGCCTGCCTGGCTGGCCGAGACCCCGCTCAAGAATCCCATGGCCCTGACTTGCGGAGACGTGGACGGGGACGGGGACCTGGACGTGTTCTTCGGCCAGTACCTCGTGCCGACCCTCGGCCAGGTGCTCCGGCCCAGCTACCACGACGCCAACGACAGCCCCCCCGCCCACCTCCTGCGCAATGACGGCACCGGCCACTTCAGCGACTGCACCGAAGCAGCCGGCCTGGGGCCGAAGCGGCACCGCCGCACCTACAGCGCCTCGCTGGTGGACCTGGACCGGGACGGCGCGCCGGACCTGGTGGTGGTCAGCGATTTCGCCGGCGCGGAGGTGTACCGGAACGACGGCTCCGGCCGTTTCACCGAGGTCACCGCGGCCTGGCTGGGCGATGCCAAGGGCTTCGGCATGGCGCACGTCCTGGCCGATTTCAACGCCGACGGCCTCCTGGACCTGCTGGTGATCGGCATGCCCTCACCGACCGTGGACCGCCTGGAACATCTGGGACTGACGCGTCCCGGCGAGGCCGAGGACCTTGCCCTGCGCCGCCGCATGGCCAGCGGCAACCGCCTGTTTCTGGCCCGGCCCGAAGGCGGCTTCCAGCAGGCCCTCGCCGACCTCCCGATCTGCCGCAGCGGGTGGTCCTGGGGCGCCGCGGCGGGGGACCTGGATCGCGACGGCTTCCCGGACGTGTACATCGCCAACGGCCATCAAAGCACCCGCTCGGTGCGCGAGTACGAACCGGAGTTCTGGCTCCACGACTTGTACGTGGACGACCCCATCGAGCCGGCCGTGGCCGGCGCGTACCTGTTCCACAAATTTGCCCGGACCCGCGGCCAGGGCTGGTCCTACGGCGGCTATGAGAAAAACCGCCTCTACCTCAACCGGGCGGGTACGACTTTCCTCGAAGCCGCCCACCTCTTCGGCGTGGCCCTGGAGGCAGACTCGCGCAACGTGCTGGTCGAGGACCTCGACCGCGACGGCGCGCCCGAGCTGCTCGTCACCACCTTTGAGGTCTGGCCGCAGGAACGCCAGACGCTGCGCCTCTGGCACAACCGCCTGCCCGCCGGCGGCGCCTGGATCGGCTTCGAGCGCGCCGGGCCGGGTGAAACCGGCCTGCCGGTGGGCACCCACATGCGGGTGCGCGCCGGCAGCCGGCAATGGGCGGCGGCGGTCGTCAACGGCGACTCCCACCGCTGCCAGCACAGCGGCCGCCTGCACCTCGGCCTGGGACCCGTCCCGGCCGTGGACGAGGTCGAGGTGCGCTGGCCCCATGGCCGCCGCACGCTCCTGACCGCGCCGGCGTTGAACCGTTATCACCGGCTGCTCCCGCCCACCACGGCTTCCCCCTGACCCGCGGGCTGCCCCCAACCCCCCGCCCTGCGCCAGGTGCAGTCCCGTGGGGCCGGGCGGTCTCAACGGGACCAGGGCCCCCCCCGGCTTCTGATTCCCCGGCCGGGCGCCGGGACCGGCCGCGCGTGTCGCCCTGAGGCGGGCCGCGCTCACGGCGTCCTCCGCCCGCTTTGAGCCGGGACAGCCTACCAGGCCAACGTGGATGGAAGCTTGACCTGCCTGCTCCGGCCGCCATAGGCTCGCCCAACATTTCTTGACCCGACCCAAACAACAAACGCCCGGCCGAAGCGTGCCTTCTCTGCCCTCTTGCACACCACTCGGCTTTTCTCCCCCCAACTCCCTCCTCCATGAATCGCATCGTCCCCGCCTTGTGCCTGGCGTTGGCCCACCTCGTGCCCGGGGCGTTGCTCGCCCAACCGGTGCTGCAGATCGTCCCCGGTGGACCCAACGTGGAAATCCGCTGGACGCATCAACCGCCCGGCTGGCGGCTGGAAACCACCGCCAGCCTCAACCCTCCCATCGCCTGGCAGCCCGCCGCGGAGTCCCCCACCGCCAACGGCGACCAGCGCAGCGTCACCCTGTCGCCCGCCGCGGCCACGCGCTTTTTCCGCCTGCGGCAGGCCGGGCTCACCACGGTGAACGACACCTCGCCGTCCGAGGGTGAGGCCGGCGTGTCGGTGAACCGCGAGACCATTCTGCGCTTCTCGGGGCCGCTGGCCGCCAACACGACCCTCCTCAACACCGCCTTCTACGCCGAGTTCGGCGCCCGCCGTCTGCTCACCCGCGTGGAACTGGCCGCCGACCGCCGCAGTGCCACGCTCTTCTACCTCGAGCCCCTCCCCGGCGGGGCCGGCATTCGTGTCACCTTCGACAGCACCGGCCTGCAGGACGCCGCTGGCCAGGGCGTGGACGCCGATGGCGACGGCGCCGCGGGCGGCCAGCGGGTGCTGAGCTTTGAGACCGCCCCGACTGCCGAGGTCCCCGCCACGCGGGTCATCGGCCACGTGTATGACTCCGAGCCGGTGCCTCTGCCCGGCGGCGGCTTCACCAACCGCCCCTTGGCTGGCGTGACCGTGACCGTGGACGGCGCGGAGCAGACCCTGCGTGCGCAGACCGACGAGAATGGTTTCTTCAGCCTGCGCAGCCCGGCCGGGCAGTTCTTCGTGCACGTGGCGGCCGCACCGCGTGGGAAAGCCAGTGGCCGGACGGGGACTACTACCCGTTTGTCGGCAAGACCTTCACCGCCGTGCCCGGCCGTACCAACAACCTGGCCGGCGGCACGGGCGAAATCTTCCTGCCCCGGGTCAGGGCCGGCACGTTGCGTCCGGTCAGCGCCACCGCGCCCACCACTGTCACCTTCCCGCCAGCGGTGCTGGCCGAGCATCCCGATCTGGCCGGCGTGAGCCTCACCGTGCCGCCCAACGCGCTGTTTGCCGATGACGGCACCCGTGGCGGCCAGGTGGGCATCGCGCCGGTCGAGCCGGACCGCATTCCCTCCCCGCTGCCGCCGGGGCTGGCGCTGCCGCTGGTCATCACCATCCAGACCGACGGGCCGTCGAACTTCAGCGAGCCGGTGCCGGTGCGCTTCCCGAACCTGCCCGACCCGTTCACCGGGGTGAAGCTGCCGCCCGGCGCGAAGTCCGCGCTCTGGAGCTTCAACCACGACACCGGCCGCTGGGAGGTGCAGGGGAGCATGACGGTGACGGCCGACGGCAACTTTGTGGAGAGCGACCCCGGTGTAGGCATCCTCCAGCCCGGCTGGCATGGCAGCAGCCCCGGCAGCACCGGCGGGGGCGGCGGCGCCGGCGGGCCGGGACCATGCGAAGCTGAGCAACAGGCCTTGCAAGACGCGCTCTTCGGCTGCGCCTTTGGGGCCGTGGTGGAGCTGGCGGAACTGGCGCCCGCCATCGGCTGCGGCATCAGCCTGGGCATGGCCGCCGCCTCGACCATCAGCGACTGCTCCGACCCCACCCAGAACTGCTGGGGCTCGCTGGCCTACAACGGCCTTTTTGGCGTGGCCGGCTGCATTCCCGGAGTGGGCCTTTACGCCGGAGCGTTGCAATGCTCGATCGAACTGGGCGCAGCCACGGGCGACCTGGCGGCCTGTCAGAGCATTCCTCAACGGGCGCGGCCTGGCTTGAACCACCCCCAAGCAGCCTCTCCCCGCCTCGCCGACGACTCCGCGGCGCTGCAAGACCGGTTGTTTGCCGTCCAGTCCAATCTGTTCGTGGCCCTTTACGGGACGCCCTTGTGGATGGAGGCCGCCGCCGCAGACCCGGTCAACACCGCCGCCTTCGGCAATGCCCTGGTCGCCGCGCTGGACCCGGCCAGTGAACAGGCCGCGCGGCTGTCCGCCGCCGAGCAGGCCGCGCTGCTGGCCCTGCCGGTTCCCAACGGCCTGCCCGCCGCCACCCGGCAGGCCCTGCTGGACCGTTTCGACCGCTGGACCCAGGGCGGCATGACCGCCGCCGAGAGGGCCGCCATCTCGGAAGCCGGCACCGCGTTGCAGGCCGCCGCCACCGCCGCCCAGGAGGCCGGCTGGGAAACGATGCTCGACGGCCTGCTGGCCCAGCTCGCCGAGATCACCCAAGTCAACGACCAGGGCCTGCGCGGGGCCGCCGCCGGTGGCGGAGCCGCGGCCGCCGCCGCCCGTCAACCCGCCGCCCACGGCGCGGGTGGGTATGGCCCGCTTCGCACCCACGAACTGCTCTACCACCTGGTGGACCTGCGGACCGGCTTTGTCCGCCGCGGGCGCACCGCGCCCAACGGCCAGTTGGACAACCTCATCACCGGCCTGGACACGCCCTACCTGCTGACCTACCTCGACCCGCTCACGCTCGAGGTCGGCATCACGCCTTTCCGGTCGGGCGGCGCCGGCTTGCGCTACACCCTGCCGCTGGGCCTGCTCACCCGCCTCGACGGCCCGGACTCCGACCGGGACGGCCTCAACGACCCCATCGAACAAATCGTCGGCACCCGCGCGGACCAGGCGGACACCGACGGGGACGGGACGACCGACCTCGTCGAGGTCCGCCAGGGCCAGAATCCGCTCGACGGCCTGGCACTGCCGCAGGGCGTCGTGGCCAACCTGCCCCTGGGCGGCTCGACCACCGGCCTATCCCGCGAAGTGGTGGCCCTGGGGCTGCACGTGGACGGCACGCTGGTCTTCGTGGCCAACGGCAAGCGCGGTCTGGCGGTGGTGGATGCCGCTGATCCGCTCCAGCCGCGCTGGCTGGGCGAACTCGATCTGCCCGGCGAAAGCTTCGACGTGACCTCCTCTCCCACCCACCGCATGGCCGCCCTGGTGGCCACGCCGGAGCAGTTCACCGGCGGCGAACGCGGTCTGTTGCACTTCGTGGACGTCGCGGATCCCGCGGCGCCGGTGCTGCGGCAAACCTTCTCCCTGCCTGTCACCGCCGTGGATCATTGGGACGGCCGGTTCTTTGTCGCGCTGGGCCAATTCGCCCTGAAGGAAGTCCGCATCTACGACGCCGGCTCGGCCCTCGAGGTGGGCCGCCTCGTCACCCGGGACTTCCCCACCGGTCTGCGCGTGGTGGGCGGCCGCGCCTACGTGGCCACGCTCACCGGGCTGGAGATTTTCGAAGCCCGCCCCGGTGCGCTCAACCGGCTGGGACGGCTGGCCGGCGACTTCACCCCCGAGTTGCTCGGCCGCGCACATCTGGTCCTGTACGGCACCACCCTTTACGTGGGCAAGACCCGCGGGGTGGCCACGATTGATGTGTCGGACCCGGCGGCGCCGCGGTTCATCGGCCAGCCACCGGCGACCACCGGCGCGGCCCGCTCGCTGGTGTTGTCCGGTGGCCCGCGCCTGGTGGCCATCTCCCTCGGCACGCCCAGCGGCAACCCTTCCAGCTCCGGTTCGGTGTCGGTTTACGACGCCGCGGACCGCGCGAACACCACCACCTTCCTCTTCGGGATGACCACTCCGGGCAACCCGCGCGACCTCGCCCTGCTCGGCGGCTTCGCCCTCGTGGCCGACGACCGGCGCGGCCTGACCGTGGTGAACTTTGCCGACGCCGACCTCGCCCGCCAGGGCCCTGCCATCACCTTCGAGGCCGGCGCGCTTGATGCCGACCCGGCCACGGACGGCGTGCAGGTCCCCGCCGGCGCCGCCCTCGAGCTGGCCCCGCGCGTCCGCGACGACGTCCACCTCACCCGCGTCGAGCTGCTCCTGGACGGCGCGCCGGTGCAGGCGCAGACGACTTACCCGGTCAACTTCGCCCTCGATCTGCCGGTCGCGACCGGCCCCATCACGGTGCAGTTCCGCGCCACCGACGGCGCCGGCAACGTCTCGACCTCCGAGCCGGTCACGCTCCACCGCGCGGCCGACACCGCGCCGCCCGCGTTGGTCACTTCACTGCCCTCGCCCAACGCCGCCGCCTTCCTCGGCCAGCCGTTCGTGCTCACCTTCAACGAGCCGGTGGACACCCTGCCCGTGGACCCGGCCCGCGTGCGCGTGGTCCACTGGGGGGCGGACGCCGCGCCCGGCGGCGGCGATGACGCCGAGTTCGCGCCCACGGAGGCGACGGCCCGCGGGGCGGTGTTGGCCCTGCGCTTCCCGGCCGCTCTCCAGCCCGGGCGCTGCCAGCTCACCGTCGAGGCCGACGCCGTGAAGGACCGCGCGGCCAACCCGCTGGCCCAGGCGCTGAGCCTGACCTTCGACCTGGTGGACGCCCACCCCGGCGCGGCCGTGTGGATCAGCGACGCCGACGGTCTGTGGAGCAACCCGAACAACTGGCTCCACGGCCGCCTCCCGGCCCAGGACGACGACGTGGTCCTCCAACGCTTCGGCACCCGCCCACTGGTCACCGCGGATGTAGGCGGCTTTGTGAAAAGTCTGCGCATTCACACGCCCTTCACCACCTCCAACCGCGGCAACCTGTCCGTCCTGCGCGACCTGACCGCCACCGCCACCGTCACCCTCCCCGCCGGCAACATGGGCGTGGATGGCGCGGCGCTCTTCGAGCAGGCCCTGACCCTTTCCGGCGGGACGCTCTCGGTCGGCGGGCGTCTCGAAACACGCGCCGCGTTCACCTGGGAAAAAGGCGGCACGCTGACGCTGGCCGGGCCGCAGGCACAGTGGGTCCGCGGCGGCAGCCTGCAGGGCGCAAACTTCCGCCTCATCGTCCGCGACGGCGCGGTCATCAGCCTGTCGGGCCTGGCGACCTACGACGGCCCCGGCGACTTCACCGGCCTCTTCCCCGCGGGCACAACCTTCCAAGCACTGGGCGCAGGCAGCCGGTTGACGCTGCCCGACCTGACGAGCGCCAGCGGCCCGATGAACTGGAACGTGCGCGGGGCGCCGTCCCTGGTGTTTGAAGCCGGCAGCGGCGGGCGGGTCGAATTGCCCGCGCTGACCACGCTGAGCAACCGCGTCAAGCTCGTGGCCAACGGGCCCGACAGCCTGCTCACCGCCCCGGCCCTGACGAGCGTGACCGGCACCGAAGCCCCGTTCCCGGCCGGCCTCGAGGCCCGCAACAACGGCCGCGTGCAGGTGCCGTCCCTGACCACCCTGATCAACTGCCCCATCACCGAGCTGGACGGCGGCGTGGTCGAGCGGCCCTGAACATTCGTAATCGCCAACCCACTGAACCTTCGATTATGCAACCAAACACCTTATTCCTCCGGACCAGTAAGGGCTGGCTTTCCCTCGCGTGGCTGACCCTGCTGGCCGCCGCCACGCTCCGCACCGCCGCCGCCGACTTCCGCATCGAGGAGGCGCGCCTGGGCGCGGGCGGCCGGCTCGAACTCCACTTCCCCGCCGACCCGGCCAGTTACTACCGCCTGCTGCGCGGGGACTCCGTCACCGCCATCAACACCCCCGCCGCCCTCGGCCTGGCCGGGCCGCTGAGCGTGGCCGCCCCCGCTCAGACCGGCTTCTTCCGCGTCCAGCAACTCCCCCGCGCCGCCGCCCTGGACACCGACGGCGACGGCCGCGACGACCTCACCGAGCTGCTCGCCGGCTCCGATCCCCTGGTCCGCGACGAGGCGCCGCTGTCCGTCACCCAGTTCACCAGCTCCCCGGCCCCCGGCGACGACGGCGTGGCCGTCACCCGCGAGACGGTGCTGCGCTTCAACCGCCCCCTCGCCCCCGACACCGTGCTCGGCAACCAGGCCTTCTTCGCCGAGGCCGCCGGCCGCCGCGTGCTCACCCGCACCGAACTGGCCCCCGACCGCCGCGCCGCCACCCTCTTCTACCTCGAGCCGCTCCCCGGCGCCGCGCAGGTGCGCGTGGTCTTCGACGGCGACAAGGTCCGCGACGCCGAGGGCAAACTGGTGGACGCCGACGCCGACGGCCAGCCCGGCGGCGTGGGCGTGGTCACCTTCACCACCCTCAACAACCAGCCGGTACCGCGCACGGCGGTGATCGGGCGGGTCTTCGCCAGCGAACTGGTCCCCGGCCCGGACACCGGCACCAACGCCCTCAACCGCCCCCTGGCCGGCGTGACCATCACCGTGGACGGCCAGGAGGAGACCCTCCGCGCGGTCACCGACGCCCAGGGCAACTTCCGCCTCGAGCCCGCCCCGGCGGGCCGGTTCTTCGTGCATGTGGACGGCCGCACCGCCGCGGGCAGCGCCTGGCCCGACGGCGACTACTACCCCTTCGTCGGCAAGGCCTGGGAGGCGGTACCCGGCCGCACCGACAACCTGGCCGGCGGCACCGGCGAGATTTACCTGCCCCTGATCCGCGCCGGCAGCCTGCGGCCGGTCAGCCCCACCGAGCCGACGCCGGTGACCTTCGTGCCCGAGGTGGTGGCGGCCAACCCGGCGCTGGCGGGGGTGCAACTGGTGGTGCCGCCGGGCGCGCTCTTTGACGACAACGGCACCCGCGGCGGCCGGGTGGGCATCGCGCCGGTGCCGCCGGACCGGCTGCCCGAGCCGCTGCCCGAGGGGTTGAACTTCCCGCTGGTCATCACCGTCCAGACCGACGGCCCGCGCAACTTCGCCCAGCCGGTGCCGGTGCGCTTCCCCAACCTGCCCGACCCGGTAACGGGCCTGCGGCTGCCCCCCGGAGCCAAGACCGCCCTGTGGAGCTTCGACCACGACAAGGGCTACTGGGAGATCGTGGGCCCGGCCACGGTGACGGCTGACGGCGAGTTCGTGGAGAGCGACCCCGGCGTGGGCCTCCTCCAGCCCGGCTGGCACGGGGTGCAGCCGGGGGTCCAGGTCGAGGGCGGCGAGGTGGTGCAGGAGTGCGAGTCGGAGGGCGACGCGGTCTTGGGGCCGATCTTCGTCACCGACCTCGGCCACGGCCGGCGGAGGTTCAGCGTGGAGTCGGATGCCCGGACTCCGGGCATCGTGAACTGGTTTGCCGCCACGGCGCAGCCGCAGGGCCTGGCGGGCGACGTGGTGTTCCTCGATTTTTGCGAGCCGGGCACGCACACCGTGCGCGCCTCGCTCGCGCCGGACTGCTACAACCCGGTGACCAGGTCCGTCACCGTCACCATCTCGGAGGAGGAGGTGTGCTCGATGGAGCCGCTGCTGTTCGGCGGCAGCCTGGGGATGGGCGAGGAGGTCGTGTTCGGCCCGTTTGACCACACCGCCGGCACGATCGAGTGGATCGTCGAGGGCGGCCGGCCGGAGCGGGGCCGGGGCGAAACCTTCCGCACCATTTTCTGCGAGCCGGGGGTGAAGCGCGTGACGCGCAAGCTGCGCACCGAATGCGGCCGCACCTGCGAGGTGACCGAGGAGTTCGAGGTGGTGGACCGCACCATCGAGCCCTTCACCGGCTGCTTCACCGGGCCGGCGCTCACGCCGATCGGCCCGTTCTACGTCGGCGAAGTCCAGACCTTCTACGCGCCGGAGCACACGGCCGGCACGGTCACGTGGGACGCCCCGCAGGGCATTCCCGACCAGGGGGCCGGGGATGAATTCCGCACCGTCTTCGACACGCCCGGCGAGAAGGTGCTGCTGCTGCGCTTCCGCTCCGAGTGCGGACAGGAATGCACCCTCGAATACACCCGCCTCATCGAGGAACGCCCGCCCGCGCCGCAGGCGGTGGTGACGCCCCCGGACGGCACGCCCACGCCCTGGTCCGTGCGCGCCCCGGCGTTGACGCAGATCACCGGCCGCGCCGCCGCCGGCGCCGGGACGGTCGCCCAGGCCGCCGAGACCTCCCGGGAAAGGCGCGTGGCCCTGCACGCGGGCGGGGGGCTGATGCGCTCCCCGGTCACCGGGCCGTTCTACTTCACGCGGCGCAACCTCGAAACGGGTTTCGAGGTCCGCGGCTCCCGCGGACGCGGGCCGGCGCTGTTCCCCCAGCCGCGACAGCTCGCCGCGAACACCCGCTATCGGCTCTCGGTGGTCACCGCCAACGGCCGCTTCGGCGGCACCTTCGAGTTCACCACCGGCGACGACGGTTCACGGCTGACACTCGGGGACATCATCGTCCGCCCGCTCACCGGATCCGACAGCGACGGTGACGGCCTCACGGACTTCGCCGAGGACGTGCTGGGCAGCAACCCGAACCGCGCGGATACTGACAACGACAGCATCAGCGACCTGGCCGAGGCCATCGCGGGCACGCCGCTGAACGGCGTCACCGCCGAGCCGCTGGGCATGGTGGCGGGCGTGCCCACTCCGGGCCACGCGTGGGACGTGACCGTGGTCGGCGATCTCGCGGCCGTGGCGGACGGTCGGGGCGTGAGCGTCTTCAACGTGTTGAACCCCGCGCTGCCCGCGCTGGTGAGCCGGCTGGAACTGCCCGGCGACGCCCGGATGGTCGCCGGGTTGGGCAGCCGCCTGCTCGTGGGCCTGGGGGCACAGGGCCTGGCCCTGGCGGACCTGGGCAGCCTGCCCAATCTGGCGGCGCCCACGCTGCGGAATCATCCCGCCCCCGTCACCGCCGTGGCAGCGGGTGCCGGGTTCGGTTTCGTGGGCCTGGAGAACGGGCGCATCCGCACGGTGGACCCGGCCACGGGCAACGTTTTGGCAGAGGCCTTTTCCAGCGGCGCGGTTGAAGACCTGCTGGTGGTGGGCACGGAACTGTTTGCCCTGAACCTGACTCCGTCCGGCCCGCAGGTGACGCGCTGGCAGATCAACGGCGTGAACCTCAGCCAGTCGGCCGCCGCGGCCTACGACGGCAGCCGCGGCGCGGGCGGCCGGAGACTGCGCCTTGGCGCGGCCGGCGACCGGCTCTACGCCACCCACACCGCCGGCGTGGCGGTGTTTGATTTGACGGGCGGTCAACTGACCCGGCTGGCCAACCATCGCGACGGCCAGTTCGGCTGGCGGCAGCTCGCGCCGGACGGCACCGGCCGCGGCATTGCCGCCAGCGACCCCAACAGCACCGATGACGGCGCGCATGACCTCCAGGTGTTTGACCTCCGCCCCAACGGCGACGGGCTGCGCTTCGAGACCCAGCATCCCACGCCCGGCAGCGCCGAGGCGCTGGTGCTCAGCGGCAGCTTCGCTCTCGTGGCCGACGGCGCGGCGGGACTCACCGTGATCCGCCATGCCGAGGCGGACCGTTTCGGACGGCCGCCCGCGGTGACGCTGCGCTCGCCCTTTGTGGCGGGTCTGGCCGAGGAAGGCCGGATGGGCGTGTTCGTGGCCGACGCCACCGACGACGTGGGGGTGGCGCGGGTCGAGCTGTTCGTGGACGGCCAGCTTGTCGCGACGGACACGGCGGCGCCCTACGAGTTCGCCGTGCTCATGCCGCGCCGCACGGACGGGCGCACCAGCGTCCGCCTCCGCGCCCGCGCGACCGATACCGGCGGCAACGTGGGCGAAAGCGCCGAACTGGTGCTGACGCTCACCGGCGACGCCACGGTCCCGGAGGTGCGGCAGTTGGTGCCTTTCTCCGGGTCAGAGGTGGAGGGCGGCCTGATCCTCCAGGTGGCCGCCCTGCTGAGCGAACCGCTGAACCCGGCCAGTGTCACCGCCGGCGCGCTGCGGCTCTTCGAGGCCGGCCCGGACAGCCAGCACGGCACCGCGGATGACGTGGAGGTCACCCGCGGCACGGTGAACTACCGCCCGGGACTGCCCGGCGTCACGCTGGACTTCGGCTTCGGCCTCGCCTCCGGACGCTACCGGGCCGTGCTCGCGTCCGGGCTGGCCGATCCGGCGGGCAATGCCATGCCGGAAGGCGTGGCGTGGACCTTCGAGCTGCGCCGGCCGCGCGTGTTGAGTCACCGGCCGCCGCGGAACGGCCTCGCGGCCGGCCGCTCGCTCGAGGTCACGTTCAGCGCGCCGATGATTCCGGCGTCGGTTGCGACGGGTCTTTCCGTTCACAGCATCGGCCCCGACCAGACACCGGGCACGGCCGACGACGTGCGGATGGCCGGCACGTTCTCGATGGCCCCGGGCACACCCGTCGCCCGCCTCGACTTCTCCCCGCCGCTGCCGCCCGGGGTCTATCGCGCCCGCGTGGCCGGCGGCGTGGCGGACGGTGCCGGCAACACCCTCGGGACGGACCTGACCTGGGACTTCACGGTGGTCCGGCTCGATCTGGGCACCGGGGCCGTCAGCCGCAACGGCTCCCTGAACGGGCCGTTTGCCGCGGACGAGTTCCTGCTGCTGGTCAGCGGCAACGACCCGGTCGCCGTCTCGAATCCAAACCGGCTGGACATCACCTTGTTTGCGCCGGACGGCTCGGTGATCGGCGGCGACAACCGCGACTTCTTCACGCTGCCCGTGGCCGGGGACGGCCCGCATGTGCTGCGCGTGGCCAAGGGCGACGGGGATTTCTCGCAGAATTACACGCTCCAGTTGAACCGCTTCACCACGCGGACCTTTGCGCACGCCCTGGCCGGGACCGCGCCGCAGCAGTTCACCGGCCGCACCAGCCAGAACCTGGCCGACGTGGATGTGTTCGAGCTGACCGCCGAGCCGGGCGCGAGCTACTTCATCGAGGCGCTGGGCGCCGGCTTCCCGTGTCCGCACCGGTGGAGCGTCTTTGATCCGGCGGGCGTGCCGGCGGTGCTCGAAACCTCGATCTGCTCCCAGGCCGGCGCGGTGGTCTCGGCCCCGACGGGCGGCGTCATCCGGGTCAGGGTCGAAGCCCTACGCAACGGCGTGCAGGCGCGCATCCGGGTGACGCGCGCCCAGGAACGGACCTACGAGGTGACGCTGACGGCCGGGGAGACCTACAGCACGGGCACCGACCCGCAGTTCTCGGGCGCGGGCGGGCGGCTGAATCCCGGCGACACGGCCTTGATCCGCTTCACCGTGCCGGCCGGGGCGCGCTTCAGCTTCGCCCGCGGTCAGTTCGGCGCGTGTCTGCCGTGGCGGCTCACGGGGCCGGACGGGGCGGTGCTGTTCGAGGAAGCGTGCCCGGAGGTGGCGCTGCCGGACACCGCCGCAGGCGGGGTGTTCACTCTGCGCGTGCTCAACAACCTCATCTTCCCGCAGACCCCGGAGGTGCAGGTGCGCCCGGTGATCGAGCGGGTCTTCGATCTGGTGGACCTGACCGGCGGCGTGATCCATCGGCCTCCGGCAGGCGAAATCAGCGGTCCCGGCAGCCGGGACGTGCACCGCTTCCTGCTGCCGGGCAACACGCCCGTGTCCCTTGGAATGGGGCAGTTCAGCGCCTGCCACGACTGGGAGCTGGTCAACGCCGCCGGCCAGCGCGTCTTCGGGCCGGTGCTCTCGTGCGATGGCCGCGCGCGCGCGGTCACCGTGCCGGCGGGTGAGTACCGCCTGATCGTGACCGGGACGGTGAACTCAACGGATTTCCTGACCGGTTATTCCCTGGTCGCGGGCCGGCCGGGCGTGGAAACCACGACCCACGACCTGCGCACGGCGCGTCTGTTTGAAGCCGAAGAATTCCCCTCCCTGCCCGGACACCGGCGAGTGTTCGAGGTGGAGCTGGACGCCGACCAGGTGGTGGAGGTCCGGTTCATCTCCGGCGCGGAAGGCTGCGAGGAGGGCCTCACGCTCCGCCTGCTGGCGCCCGATGGCTCGTTGCTGCTGCAGACTGGGTCCGGCGAATGCAGCCTCAGCGGCATCCTCCAGCTCGGTGCGGCCGGGCGGTATCGCCTCGAAGTCGAAACGACGCCGGATTCGCCACCGCAGTACTGGAGCGTGCGCTTCGATCGCTCGCGGCTGGCGGCCGGGCAGTGGCTTCCGCTGCCGGGCGCGGAGCAGCTTCCGGCGATCAATCCGGTTGATGGCAACGACGGCGGCTCCGCGCTGCTGGTGCGCGGGGCAGGGGCGGAGATTTTCCTCGCGGGCCGGTTCAACGGCCAGACCCTGATCGGCCGGCTGGCCGGCGGTGCGTGGCAAATGCTGGGCGTGGCGACGCGCCCTCCGGCTGGGGGGTTCACCACGCTCCCGGTCGTCAATGCCATCGTCCACGACGGCGCGGCGCTCTACGTCGCGGGCAATTTCACCCACATCAACGACATCCCGGCCCCGGGCGTGGCGCGGTGGGACGGCACGACCTGGACCTCGCTGGGCAGCGGCGTGCGCGTCACGGACACGGAAGGGTTTGGCGCGCTGTATGAGGTGAAGGACCTCGCGTTCGTGGGCGGCCAGCTCTACGCGGGGGGCCGGTTCCGCGCCGCGGGCGGCGTGGCCACGTTCAACCTCGCCCGCTGGGACCCGGCACGCAACGAGTGGGCCAAGGTCACCGGCCCGCAGTTCAACGAGCACCTCGACGGCGTGGGCGGTCAGCGCGGACCCAACGACTGGGGCGAGATGGCCCTCTCGCTGGCCACGCTGGGCGACACGCTGTTCATCGCCGGCAACTACCAGTTCCCCGGCCGCAACGTCGGCGCGTGGCGCAATCACCAGTTCGCCGACGGCCTGCTCGGCGGCGTGCAGCAGTCCACCTTCGACCTCGGTGAGGCCCGGTTGGTGCGCACGGCCAACGGGGTGGCCTGGTTCCAGGGCAATTTCCGCCGGGCCGGCGTTTTCGGCGGCAACGTCGAGGTGGATGGCTTCGCCGTCTGGACCGGCACCGAATGGCGCCGGGCGCCCACACTGCTGCCCTACCACAACTCGACCCACGACTTTGCCGTGGACGGCGACCGGATCGTGGTCGGCGGCAGCTTCAACCGTGTGTTCAACGACTTCTCCGGTCGGCCGGAGGAGGAACGCGACTCGATCCCGGTCAACGGACTGGCGATCTGGGACGGCACGGTGTGGCGCAGCCCGGGCCTCGGGGTGCAGCTCGACCTGGGCGGCGGCGGGGGTGGGGGTGGCGGCGGCGAACCGGCCAGCCTGCGGACTGGCCGGGCCCGGGTGGTCCGGCATGACACCGGCAACGAGCCGCCGCGCCTGCTCGAGCCGGGCCAGGTGAACCGGCTCCAGGTGGTGGACCGCCGCATCTACGTGACCGGGCGCTTCACCCACGCCGGCGGCCGGCCCGCGCCCCCGCTGGCGGTCTGGGAAAGCGCGCCCTGATCCTCGAAATCGGCGGGCGAGAACCTGCCCCGGCCACCCTCATCAACGGCCCCATCACCGAACTGGACGGCGGCATCGTCGAGCGGCCTTGAGCGGGACAGGTTGGTCGGTTGGCTGGTGGTTGTAGCGCGTCCGGCGCGGGGGGCGTTTGACGGCCCCGTGGCAAAGCCCCGAAACGGGTTCCGAGGGCGCAACCGGCGGGCGGGCGGACCGGTCCTCTGCCCCGGCCGCGGTGGTCAAAGCCCGGAAATGTCCGGCGGCACTGGCCGGTTTTGAACAGGGGCCGGCCCTGCCGGTCTCAAGGGTTGTTTGCGATGCCGGCGCCAGCCAGGGTGGAGGCCGTACCGGTCCTGAGCCATCCGCAGGATGCGCATGCAAAAAATCACACCGCTCCGTACCGCCCTGGCCGGGTTTGGACTCGGGGTGCTGGGTGACTGGTGTCTGCGGGGACAGCCACCGGGAGGCGGGGTTTTTGTCTGGGGCCTGATGCTGGCGGCGGTGGTGGGGTGGTGGACGGGATGTTTCACGCGTCAGGGTCTTGCACGGCCGGGCACGTGGTTGCTCCTGGCCGGGGTGGCCTGTCTGAGCCTGTGGCTCTGGCGCGACACCGAACCGCTCCTGGTCTGGGGAACGCTTGGATTTGGGGCGGCGCTGGTCCTGCAGGGCATCGAGGCGCTGGAGAGGCCGCTGCCGCAGTTGCGCCTGCTCGAGGGGCTGGTCGCAGCCGTGGAGGTTGCCGTGCGCGTCCTGTTTTGTCCCCTCCTGCTGGTGGCGCGATGGGCCGGCCTCGGAGAAGCGGGGGACGGGGATTCTCGAGTCCGGCGCCTCGCCGGCTGGGTCCTGGGGCTGGTCCTGGCCGCCGGGGTGTTGGTGCTCTTTGGCGCGCTGTTGCGCTCAGGGGACCCCTTGTTCGAAAAGTTCACCGACCCGTTCCTGCAGTGGGACTGGCGGACCGCGGTGTCGCATCTGGTCGTGATGCTTTTCCTGGGCTGGCTGGTCACGGGCCATCTGGAAAGCTTGAGGCACGGCCCTGCCTGGTTGGCGGGGCGGGAGGAGCAGTGGCTGCCGCACCTGCCCCGGCCGGGAGTCGTGTCGGTGGCGCTGCCCTTGTTGATGCTCAACCTGGTGTTGCTGCTCTATGCCCTGGTGCAGGCCCGCTTCTGGTTCGGCGGCATGGAAACGGTGCTGGCCACGGCCGGCCTGACCCTGGCCGAGTACGCGCGCCGGGGGTTCTTCGAGCTGGTGATCACCGCCGGGTTGGGGCTGGGGACGTTGTGGCTGGCGGACGGCGTGTGGGACCGCCGGGAGCCGCGCCACCTCCGCCTCTATCGCGGGCTGGCCGTGCCGCTGCTGCTGCTGGTGACGGTGGTGATGGCTTCGGCGGTGGTGCGGTTGGGATTGTACATCAGCCGGTACGGCCTGACGGAGAGCCGGATTTACGCCGCGGCCGTGCTGGTGTGGGTGGCCGCCGTGCTGGTCTGGTTTGCCCTCACCGTGCTCCGGGATCAGGGCCGGCGGTTTCTGTTCGGGGCGATCGCCGGTGCGTACGGCACGTTTCTCGCCCTGGCCGCGATGAATCCCCACGGCCTGGTGGCCCGCGTCAACCTCGCCCGCGCGGCGCAGGGCCGGCCGCTGGACGTGAAGCACCTCACCACCTTGAGCGCCGATGCCGTGCCCCCCATCGTGGCGGTGTGGGACCGGCTGAGCCGGGCGGAGCGCGAGCAATTGTCCAACCACCTGCGGAAACGAGGGCAGCCACCGCCCGGCGACTGGCGCACGTGGAACCTTGCCCGACAGCGGGCGTACCGGGCCCTCGCCGCCCGGTCCGTGAAGGAACCTTGAGGCCGGCGGGCGCGTGCGTGCCGGGCGCGGCCGGGGCCGGCATCCCGGCCGGGCGGTGAGGGGGGCCGCTACCCGGCACCGCAAAAAAAAGGGCTTGAGCGGGGGCGGGCGGGGCGTGTCAACTGACCGCCAAAACAACCGGAAATCCTTCGGGAACCTGGGGCGGACGCCGTCACGGCCCGCCGATCTCACCGACCATGCCGCTGTACCGCGAACAACACCTGCAGGCAATCTCCCAGCAGTTCCGCATCTACGGGCAGATTCTCCATGCCGAACTGTGCAAGATCGGGCACATCAACGAGACCTACACCGCCACCTACGACCAGGGGGGCGTCACCGTGCGGTACATTCACCAGAAGATCAACCAGGGCGTGTTTCGCGAGCCGGTGAAGGTCATGGAAAACGTCCTGCGGGTGACCGAGCACCTGCAGCGCAAGCTCCGCGCCCAGGGGGCGCGCCAGTACACCCGCCGGGCGCTGACGGTGGTCCCCACCCAAGACGGCAAGCCCTACTTCGTGGATGGCAACGGCGATTACTGGCGGACGTTTGTGTTCGTCGAGCGGGTCCAGTCCTTCGAGGCGGTCCACACCCCGCAGCAGGCCTACGAGGCGGGGCGGGCCTTTGGCGAATTCCAGAGCCTGCTGGCCGACCTCCCCGGCGAGCGGCTGCACGAGACCATCCCGGACTTCCACCATGCCCGCAAGCGGTTTGCCGCGCTGCGGGCGGCCATTGCCGAGGACCGCGCCGGCCGGGTGGCCTCGGCCCGGTCCGAAATAGACTTTGCCCTGGCCCAGGAACCCTGGATCGGCACCTTGCTGGACGCCCAGGCCGCCGGCGAAATCCCCGAGCGCATCACCCACAACGACACCAAATTCAACAACGTCATGCTCGACTGGGAAACCGGCCACGCCCTGTGCGTGGTGGACCTGGACACCGTCATGCCGGGCCTGGTCCATTACGATTTCGGCGACATGGTGCGCACCACCACCAGCCCCACCCTCGAAGACGAGCAGGACCTCGCCAAGGTGCAGATGCAGATGCCCATGTTCGAGGCGCTGGCCCGCAGCTACCTCGAGGCCACCCGCGATTTCCTCACCCCGGCCGAGAGAAAGTACCTCGCCTTCGCCGGCCGGCTCATCACCTACATCATCGGCATCCGCTTCCTCACCGACTACCTGCGCGGCGACGTCTATTTCCGTGTCCACCGCCCGGCCCACAACCTCGACCGCTGCCGCACCCAGTTCAAACTGGTCCAATCCATCATGGAACAGGAGCCGGCCATGCAACGATTCGTGGACCAGTGGCGCCCCCACTCCCCATGACCCCTGCCACCCCGCGGGAAACCCTCTGCCGCCGCCTGACCGAGGCCGGCCTCATCGCCATCATCCGCGCCCGGCGGACCGACCAGGTCCTGCCGCTGGCCGAGGCGTTGCTGGCGGGCGGCCTCCGGGCCATCGAAGTGACCTTCTCGACCCCCAACGCGCTGGAAGCCCTGGCCACTGTCACCGCCCGTCTGGGCGACCGCGCCCTGGTCGGCGTGGGCACCGTGCTGACCGTGGACCAATGCCGCGCCGCCCTCGCGGCGGGGACGCAGTTTGTGGTGAGCCCCGTCGCGCGGACCGACCTGATCCCGCCCGCCCACGCCGCCGGCCGGCCGGTGATGTTGGGAGCCTGCACCCCCACCGAGGCCCAGCTCGTGCACGAGGCCGGCGCGGATTTTGTGAAGCTGTTCCCCGCCGACAACCTCGGCCCGGCCTTCATCAAGGCCCTGCGCGCACCGTTGCCGCATCTGCGGATCGTGCCCACCGGCGGCGTGGACCTCGACACCCTCGAGGGCTTCCTTCGTGCCGGCTGTCCGGCGGTGGGGGTGGGTTCGGCGCTGGTCAGCGCCGACATCCTGGCGCGGGACGACTGGCCGGCCCTGACCGAGCGGGCGCGGCGTTTCGTGGCCGCGCTGGCCGCGGCCCGGCAGGCGGTGGGCGTTCAGCGCAGCGCGTAGCGCCAGCCGCGGGCGGGAATCTCGAGGCGCTCCCCGTTCAACGTCACCGCTACCGGGGTGTCGTTGAAGTTCTCGACCACCCAGCGCCGGCCCCGGAACAGATAAAGGGCCACGCGGTTGGGCGCTTCCAGGGAGGTGCGGAACGGCCGCAGCAACGGCGCGCGCAGCGCTCCCAGCTCGGCCGGTCCCAGTGCCAGCAGCGATTTGGGGTCGCCCTTGACCGGCAGGACCTGGACGTTGGGCGCCCGCAGGCTGGGTCGCCCGCCCAGCGCAGTGGCCAGGCCGTCAGTGAGCAGCACCGGCGTGCCGGCGGCCACCAGCCGATCCAGGCGCTCGACGAACTGCGGGTCCTTCAGGGCGTGGACGGAGAAAAAGGCCGCGGCCGCCCGCTCGGGAAACTCATGGCAGGGCACCAGCGGCAGGCCCAACATGCCGACGAAGTCGAACACGTACGCCTCCTTGCCGGGGGGGCTGTTGGCCGGCTTGTATGCCGCCACGCCCACCGGGGTGAGCCGGCGCACTTGGCGGGCCACCGCGAACAACTCGGGCAGTTCAGCCCGCAGGGCCGCCACGTTGGTCGGGCCGGTGCCGCGCAGCAGGCTCCCGTAGCAGAACAGCAACGTCTCGCGGGCGCCGCCCAGGATGGTCTGGCGCGCCTGTTCGAGGTAGGTGGGCGGGGTGGTGCCGAAGGGGTCGAACCAGCCGCCGCCGCACTTGGCGCCGCCCAGGCCCCCCAGCCAGCGCATGATGAAGTACGCCTCGTACTGGACGGTGCCGCCCCAGCGCCGGTCCTGGTAGTCGCGCGTCTCGGTGCCCACCCAGATGCGATCGAAGTCCGCGGTTTGCTGCACCACGTCGTAGCCCCGCTCGTGGAACCGGTCGTACCACTGCGGGTACTTGAGAATGAAAGTGGCCCGCGGGTTCACCCGCTTGCCGGCCCCCAGCACGTACTCCCGCGACAGATGGACCATCAGCGCCCGCCGGTAGTCCTCCCACGTCTCCCCGGGCACCGGGAAGATCTTGTCGCCAATGCGCACGGTCCGGGCGCGGCGGGCGGCGTCGCACTCCGCGCAGGTGCAGTCGGTGAACCAGAAGTCGTCAATCATGGTCTGGTCGAAGAGGCTGGCGGCGTACTCGAAGATGGCCCGGGTGCGCTCCTGGGTGGCGCGGTCGGTGTAACAGCAAATGGTATCCCAGCCGGTGGAGCGCTTGCCGTTGCCGGTGGTGGTCACGCAGCCGGACACCTCGAAGCCCTCGCGACGAAACCGCTCCCGGGCGTGTTCCAGCGCCGCGCGCTCGGCCTGGTAGCCGTCGCGGAACGACTCGAGGAACACGTGAAGCACGCCGGTGGCGCGGCACCAGGCCACCGCCTCGCTCAGGCCGGCTTCCTGGCTGAGCCGGTCCCGCACATCCTGGGCGGTGAAGAGGGTGGCGAAGCGGTGGACCCGCCGGTGTTCGCGAGCCAACTGCCAGAGGTCGGCGGCTCCGAGCGCCGGCAGCAGGCCCAGGAGCAGGAACCCCAGCGCGGGCCGGGCAGGGATCCCACAACGGAGAAGGAGAGGGGGGCGGGTTTTCATGGTCGGTTAGGACGGGATTTCAGTGGGTCACCTTCAGGCGGTAAAAGCGGGTTTCCGTATCGGGCGCGGTCGGGAGCGGCCAGGTTTCCTGCGGCCCGACGGCGCGGCGGGGAAAATCAGGGCCCGCGACGTCGGTGAAGGGACCGCCCGGATGCAGCGCCTTTTCGAGCTGGTAGGTGCGCCCCGGTACCGCGGGCCAGATCAGCTCGAACTGTCCGGCCGCCGTCTGGCGCACGCCCAACCGCAGCACCGAGGCCGGGTCGCGCGGGTCGGTGCCGGCGACCAGCTCGGCGGCGTTGGTCGCGCCGTCCCCATCGGGGTCGCCGGCCGGGTCGAGGGCGTCGCCCAGGCGGACGGCCCGTCCTTCCAGGACCACCGGGCCGAGGCCGTGACCTTCGAGGTGGGTGCCCAGGAAGGCGGCATCCAGTTCCCGCCATTGCCGCTCGAGGTCGAGGCTGCCGCCGCCCACCACCGCGCCCAGACGGAGGGTTTCATCCCCGCGCAGGCCCAGTTCGGCCAGGGGCAGCGCCAGCACGATGAAATCGGCGTTTTGCTCCTGGGGCACGCCGCCGTTCTGGGGCGAGCGGTTGAACTGCTGGAGTCGCGCGCCCGCCACCTCGGGGAAGCCGGGCTGCAGCCAGAACACCCCCTGGCCGATGGGCAGGGGCAGGTTGGTGCGCACGGTCAGGCCGCCCCCCGCCGCCACGATGTTGGTGCGCCAGTAGCCGCGGGCCGGGGCGTCGGCAAATTCATCTCCCAGCACCGCGGCAAGGGCCGGGCGAAAGTTCGCGAACGCCAGATTTTCCAGAAAATCCAGGCCGTCCACGCCCTCGCCATCCGGGTCCACCACCCCGTTGCCCTGGCCGACCAGGCTCGTCACGCCCTCCCGGCCCGGCACCTCCAGGAACACAAACAGGTTGCCGTCATCGGGCAGGGCCACGTGCCGGAAGCCGAGGTAAAGGTGGGTCCGGTCACGATTCACGTGGCCCAGGCCGAGGTTCGAGAATTCGCCCGGGGCGCTCGGCAGGGGCGGGCCGACCAGGTCAAAGAACTGGCCGGCGAAGTTGCCGTCACCGTCCGCGACCGCCGGCTCGGGGAGCTCCGCGGGGGTGTGCCAGGCGGCCGGGTGGCCGGCGGCCGGTGGCGGCACGCGGTGCAGGTGCATTTCATCGAACACCGTGCCGTCCCGGTCCATGGCCCGGAGGTGGAGGGCGTCACCCGCCACCTCGACCAGGACGGCGTGCCAGCGGAGATGGAACTGGGCGCTGGCCGGGGCGCGCCAGGTGGCCGGGTACAAGGAGCCGCCGCCACCGCCGGTGACCACGCAGGTGACGCCCTGGACCGGGCAGAAGCGTTCGTAGGCGTGGTCGTGGCCGGAGAAGATCATCTGCACCCCGTGCCGGCGGGCCAGGGGCAGGAGCACGACGGCCAGTTCCTCGGGGTCCGCCACGCCGTTGAAGTTGTGGTCGTCGCGGCCGTGAGGGCCCGAACTCATCAGCGGGTGGTGCAGGAAGAGGAACTTCCACGGCTTGCGGGAGGCCGCCAGGTCCGCCTCCAACCAACGCCACTGGGCCTTGCCCGGCCGCAGCTCCAGGCCGGCGTAGGAGATCGGCAGGTACAGGCCCACGAAGTGCGCGTCCCCGCAGTCGAACGAATAGTACGCCTCGGGCCAGGTGCTTTCCGCGGCCAGGGTGGCGGCATCGGTGTCGTTGGTCGGGCAGACAAAGGCGTCCACAAACTCCCACGGCGGGCCGTAGGTGGTGTCGTGATTGCCGGCGACCACGAAGAACGGCGTGCCGGCCATCAGCTCGCGGTACACGCTGAAAAACCGCTGGTC
This sequence comes from Verrucomicrobiales bacterium, assembly GCA_037439785.1. Classification (GTDB taxonomy): domain Bacteria; phylum Verrucomicrobiota; class Verrucomicrobiia; order Limisphaerales; family J093; genus DSVZ01. Next base: position 59,074 of record JBBIVJ010000018.1, read on the forward strand.
CGCCAGGCGGTCCGAAAACTTCGGGTACACCGTGTCACCGGCGATCAACACCAGGTCCGGCCCCGCCCGGCCCAGCACCGCCGCCACATCCAACTGCGGCGCCCCGCCGCCGCCCACGTCGGCCATCACCGCGAACCGCAGCCCGCCGGCCTCGGGCAAGGTGCGCACCGGCTGCGGGGGCGACCTCGCCAGCCGGTCCCCTGCCCGGCTTTGCACGCGGTACCAGTACTCGGTCGCCGGCTGCAGGCCGGTCAGCATGGCCACGTGCTGGGTCGCGGCCAGGTCCGCCACGAACACCGGCTCCAGCGCGCCCGGCGCGCGGCCGAGGTGCACTTCCGTGGTCGCGGGCCGGGGCGTCCGCCAGAGCAGGGTCAGGGACGTGGCAGTGGTGCGTTGCACCACCGGACCACGGGTGAAATTGGCGCGCAACTCGGGCACCAGACTGCCGGTGAAACCCGGCGGCACGTGCCATTGCAGGGCGAGCACATTCCGCCCCGGCCGCAACGCCGCCATCACCATTTCTGCGGCGGCCCATTCCTCGGCGGCACCGGCGAAGCGATTGGTCAGGGGGACGGCACCCAACGGCAGCGGCTCGCCGGCATTGCCGGGGAGATTGGTGCGGACAAACTCGACGCCGTTGACCCAGGCTGCAAACCCACCGGTCCAATCCACCCGCAGCACCAGCCACACGACCTCAGCGGGGTCGGCCAGCTCGAAGGTCGCGCGCAGACACCACGCGCGGCCCGCCGGTGCGGGGGGGAGGAGCGTGGATTCCGTGCCCCAGGGCGAGGTGCTGAAGCCCGAGCGGGCTGCGGGCCAGTCGCGGTCCTCGAACTCGAGCTCGCGCCAGTCCGGCGGGAACGTGCCATCCGGCCCCGGGGCCGGGCTCCAGCGCCACAGGGCACCAACCGGCACCAGCGCGGGGTCGGGGGCGGCTGTCAGGGAGACCGCCCCCAGGACCAGCGCGCTCCAGAGCCGGGACATGCCGGCAGTTTAAGGGCCGGCCGGCGGGGCGTCAAAGGTGGGCTGCCCGCGGGCTAGACGGCCACGTACACATTCTTGAGCTCGGTGAACCCCTCGAGCGCGGCCAGGCCCAGGTCCCGGCCCAGGCCGCTCTGCTTGAAACCGCCGAAGGGGGCCTCGACGTGCACGCTGTTGTGGCAGTTGATGCTCAGCACCCCGCTTTCGACCGCCCGGCTCACCCGCAGGGCGCGCACGAGGTTGTTGGTCCAGATCGAACCGCTCAGACCGTAGGGCGAGGCGTTCACATCGCGCAGCATTTCCGCCTCGTCATCGAAGGGCGTGATGGCCACCACCGGGCCGAAGATTTCCTCGCGCCAGCAGGGGTCCTCGCGACCCACGTCCAGCAGCACGGTCGGCTCCAGGAAATAGCCGCGGGGCAGCGGCCGGCCGCTGCCACAGGCAAAGCGGCTGCCGCGCGCGCGCGCGTCGGCCAGGTAGGCCTCGACCGTGTCCCGCTGGGCGGCGGAGACGAGCGGGCCGAGCTGGGTCTCCGGCCGGGCGGGATCGCCCACGACCAGTTTCTGGGTGGCGGCGACGAACCGCTCGACGAACGGCTCGAAGATGGCGCGCTCGACGTACACCCGGCTGCGGGCGCAGCAGTCCTGGCCGGTGCTGGCGAAGACGCTCAAGGGGGAGGTGTCTGCCGCCCGTTCCCAGTCGGCGTCGGCAAAGACGGTGTTCGGCGACTTGCCGCCCAGTTCCAGGGAGACGCGTTTGAGGTCGCGCGCGGCCAGGGCCATGATCTGGCGGCCGACGTCGGTCGAGCCGGTGAAGGAGACCTTGCGGATCAGCGGGTGGGTGACCAGCGCCTCGCCGATGGCGGCGCCGCTACCGGGCAGCACCTGCAACACGCCCGGCGGCAGTCCCGCGGCGGCGGCCAGTTCGGCCAGCTTCAGGGCGGTGAGCGGGGCGAGGGAGGCGGGCTTGAGGACCACGCAATTGCCGGCGGCCAGGGCGGGGGCGGCCTTCCAGCAGGCGATGGGGAACGGGAAGTTCCAGGGCACGATGCAGGCCACCACGCCCAGCGGCTGGCGCAGAGTGAAATCAAATCCGCCCCCGCCCACCGGCAGCGTCTGGCCGCCGAACTTGGTCACCGCCCCGGCGTAGTACTCGAAGCAGCGGGCGCCCAGGCCGGCCTCGTCGCGGGCGTCGCTGATCGGTTTGCCGATCTGGAGCATTTCCAGGTGGGCGATTTCCTCGAGGTGCTCGCGCAAGGTCCGGGTCACGGCATGGAGCAGGGCCTCGCGCCGGCCGGGGGCCAGGTCGCGCCAGCCCGCTTCCCAGGCGCGGTGGGCGGCGCGGACGGCGGCGTCCACATCGGCGAGGTCCGCGGCGGCGACCTCGGCGAAGGGTTCCTCGGACGCGGGGTTGATCAGGTGGGTGCGCCGGCCGCCGGGGGCGGGGCGCCAGCCGCCGTTGACGAAAAGCTGGGCCGAGAGCTGCATCGGCGGGGAGTTGACGGAGCCGCCGGCGCCCCGGCAAGGGGAAAGCACTGCTTCGACCGGCCCCGGCTTCACGGCCCGGCCTTGCGCAGGCGGTAGAAAACCTGCGGGGCGGAAAGCTTCACGTGAATCTGGACCTCGTCTCCCACGATGAGCTTGGGGTTGGGGACCGGCTCCCAGGTCCCGCCGCCCGGGTCGGTCGTGAATTCCAGGTCAAAGTCCGCCGCCAGCGCGGGCCAGGTGAGCATGAGCCGGTTGCCTTCGCGCCGGCTGAACAGGTGCGGGCGGTCGAAGACCGGCACCTCCAGCCGGCTGAGCAGGGCGGGGTTGTCCGGGTCGGCGGCGGGGGAACGGACGGCGGCCTGGCAGACGAAGGTGTCCGCGCGGTTGGGACGCGTCAGGACGTGGAGCACCACGGAACTGCCCGGCGCCATTGTGCCCATCTCGCACACCACCCCCGGCGGGGCGAGCACGGCGTCGCCGCCAATGAACTCGGCCTCGAGCAGGTCCACGTTCAGCGAGAAGGCCACCAGCATCTGCACCCGCTGGGCGGGGATGGTGCCGCGGTTGGTGACCACCACGGTGACGACGTACTGGTTGCTGAGCAGCAGGGCCGGCGGCAGCGGCGCATGCCAGACGAGCAAATCGGCTTCCACGAACACCTCGGTCTGCAGCAAGGCGCGGTTGTTGTCCGGGGTGGGATCGAAGGTGGCGGCCGCCACCTCGGCCTGGTGCGCGGCGGGGCCGGGCCGCGTGGTGCGCACGGCGAACTCCGCGCCCACCACGGCGCCGGCGGGCAGGGAGTCGAAGGTGGCGGTGAAGCCGGTGGGGGTGGAGGTCCACGTGCCGGCGGTCGGCTCCAACCGCGTCAGTTCGGTGTCGGGCGGCAGTTGGTAATGAATCGTCACGCCCGTCGCGGCGTGGGGGCCCTGGTTGGTGACCGCCAGCAGCAGGCCCAGCTCGCGGCCCACCACCAGTTGCTCGGCGTCGCTCAGGAGCACCAGTTGGAGATCGGCCACGGGCCGGGCCTCGACCGCGGCGCGGGCGGCATTGTTGGCCGGCTCGGGGTCCAATTCGGCGGCGTGGACGCTCCCCTCCAGCGCCAGCGCCCCCTCGGTTTCAGGGAGGAAGGTGAAGCTGACTGTGGCGGTCGCGGCGGGGGCCAGTTCGCCCAACGTGGCCGTCCAGGTGTTCTCCTGGGTGCGCACGTCCCCCTGGCTGGCGAGGATTTCCACCTGCCCCGCCCCGGCCGGCAGGCTGCCGGTGGCCACCACGGCGGTGGCGGGGTGCGGGCCGGCGTTGGTGACGTTGAAGCTCACGGTGAATGGCGCCCCCAGGGCCACCGGCGAGGGCGGCGTCTCGAACGCCGCCGCCAGGTCCGCCGCCAGCACGACTTCGCTCACCGCCGCGGCCGTGTTGTCCTCCGGACGCGGGTCGGGTTCGGCCATCGTGACCGTGGCCAGGTTGGTCAGGGTGCCGGCGGCCAGCGGGCGGAGCGCCAGTTCCAACGCCGCTGCGTCGCCGGGAGCGAGGTCGCCCGGCTCGAAGACCACCTCCCCTTCCTCGAGGCGGGCCTCGCCGCGGTCGGGCTGGAGGTCGAGCAACTCCGTGCCGGGCGGCAGGGGATCGGTCAGGCGCACCGCCGTCGCGGGGAGGAGACCGGCGTTGCTGATGGCCAGCCGGTAGCGCAGGGGCAGGTCCCGCCGCGCCAAGGGATCGAGCGCCTCCTTGGCAAGCCGGAGGTCCGCCGCGGGAGCGACCTCGAGGGTGAGGGCGGCGGCATTGTCCTCGGGGGCTTCATCCAGCGACTGTGCGGAGACCGTCGCGATCAGCGGCACGGCGCCGGCCTGGAGGAACCGCCCCTGCCAGCGCACCACCGCGGCGGCGCCGGGGGCCAGCTCTTCCCAGACCAGGAGCCAATCCCCCTCCACGGTTTCCGGCTCGGGGGGTGGCTGGATGTCCCGGTCGCGCAGCTCGAAGCCGAGGGGCGGGGGTTGGCGGAGCGCAACGGCGGTCGCGGTGTGCGGGCCGCGGTTGGTGACGAGGAGTTCGAGCACCACGTCCTGATTCCACAAGGGCGCCCCGGGGGTGACGCTGAGGAACACCGCCAGGTCGGCCCGGTCCAGCACGGTCACAGGCAGTGCGAGCCGGCGGTCCTCGGCGGTGGGATCGTTTTGGTCGGAGAGGACCTCCGCCGTGAGGGCAAACGCCCCGCTTTGCTGCGGGGTCACCGTCAGGTCCAGGCGGGCGACCGCCTCCGGCACCAGATCACCGGGCCGCCATACCACCCGGCCCGCCTCGGTGACCACTTCGCCGGGCGCGCTCGTGACGGCGTCCAGGTGGAATGTGTCGGGGAAGTGGTGAACCACCTCGACGGCGGTGGCGGACTCGGGACCGCGGTTTTCGAGGTGCAAGGTGTAGTGGGTGGGGACCTCACGGCGCACGGGTGCGGGCGGGGCCTCGCCGCGAAGGCTCAAATCCGCCACCAGCCGCACGGTGATCGGGGCGGCGATGGCGTTGTCGGCCGGGTCGGGGTCGGGTTCCTGCGCGCTGACGGTGACGGCGTGGGTCCAGGTGCCGGGCGTGGTGGGCAGCCATTCGGTTTCCAGCTCGGCGGCGGTGCCGGGTGGGACTTCCTCCAGGGTCCAGGTCCAGCCTTCGGGGCCGGGTTGCCAAAGGCCCAGATCGAAGGTGACACCTTGAAACTCCAGGGTCGCCGGCGGCGTGCCGGTCACCACCACCTGCCGGGCGATCTCCGGGCCGCGGTTGGTGACGGTGACCAGCAGGCGCGTGAGCCAGCCGGGGCTGGTGGGCTCGGGCAGGGACTGAACGCTCAGGCCCAGGTTGGCGGCGGGCAGCACCTCGAGCGCGAGCGTGCAGGCGTCGTTCTCGGGCAGGAGGTCCGGCGTGGCGGCACTGAGCGTGAACGGCACCGCGCGGGGGCCTACCTGGCCGAACCGCACCTCGAACTCGACCTCCGCCGCGGTCGCCACGGCCAGTTCGCCCACGTTCACCGACACGGTCGCTTCGTGGACCTCCCACGGCAGCGGCTCCGGACGCACGGCGAGCAGGGAAGCGTCCGCCGGCAACTGCGCGTGCAGGACCACGCCGGCGGCGGGGTACGGCCCATGATTGAAGAGCCGGACGGCCAGCGTGACCGCCTGCCCCACCAGCGGGGGCGTCGGGGGAGCGGGGCACTCGAGGGCCAGGTCGGCCTCGCCTTCGACCTGCACCGCGAGCGGGGCGAGGTTGTCGGCAGGTTCGAGATCAGCAGGATCGGCCTGCACGCTGAACTCCAGGTCAAAGGGTTCGGGGGCGGGTGGGCGCAGCAGCAGGCGCAGGGCCTGGCTGGCGCCGGCGGGAAGGTCTTCAAGCGTGCATTGCAGTCCGGTGCCTTCGAGGGTGCAGCCGTCTTCGAGCCCCTCGACGCCGGCCAGTTCCCACGCTTCCGGAAGGGAGGCACGGAAACGCACACCCGTGGCGGTGAGCGGGCCGCGGTTCGATACGGTGAGGGCCACGGCCGATTCCCGGCCCGCCAGCCAGGGTCCCGGGGCTTCAGCGGCGAGGTGCAGGTCCACCGCCGGCGCCACCGTCAGGGTCGCGGCGGCCGAATTGTTGGCCGGCTCCAGGTCCGGCGGCGCGGCGGCGAGGTCGGCGTGGAGTTCGAATTCACCCGGCCGGGTGGTGAGGAGTTGGACCTGGCCCGTGGCGGCGGCGCCGGCGGGCAGTTCGCCCAGGGCAAAGAGCATCCGGCCGTCGGGCAACGCCTCGACCCCGCCCTGCGAAACGTCCGTCGCCCCCACCTCGAGGCCTTCGGGGAGGGTCAGCACCACACGCGCCTCCGGCGCGGGGAAGGCGCTGGTGTTGGTGGCCGTCCAGGTCAGGCGGGCGTCCCGGCTGAGCAGGACCAGCGGCGGGTCTAGGGCGAGCGCCAGGGCCAGGTCAGCGGGCGGTTCCACCTGCAGGACCCAGTGGGTGGCGTTGTCGGCCGGTTGGGGGTCCACCTCGAAGGCGGCAACCTCGGCCCGGCCGGCGATTTCACCGGGGGTTTCCGCCACCCAGTCCACGTGGAGCGTGGCGACCGCGCCCGCCTCCAGAGGGTCGGGCCGGAAGATGATGCGACCAGCCTCAAGTTCCGCCGTGCCCGAGCCGGCCTCCAGCTCCCGTGGCGTGAGACCGGCGGGAACCGGATGCACCAGCTCGACGGCCCGGGCTGTGGCCGGTCCGGCGTTGGACACGGTCAAGGTATAACGGGCGGGTAGCCCGAGCACGGCCCGGCCGGCGGGAGGTTCAAAGGCCAGGACCAGGTCGGCAACGGGGCGGATTTCCACCGCGGCTTCGGCGGCGTTGTCGTCCGGGGCGGCATCGAACTCGAAGGCGCTCACCGTGGCGCGGTTGGTCAGGAAGCCGGTCGCCGCGGCCTCGAGGACCACGTCCAGGCGGACCGCCTCGCCGGGCGCGAGGGTGTCCACCGCCCACCGCACGGTGGGGGGCTCGAGGCTCGCCGTGCCGCGGGTGGGGAGCGCTTCGCGCGCGGACAGGGCGAGGTCGGTGACGATGTCAGCGACCAGGGCGGTGGCGGGGACGGCGCTGCGGTTGGTGAGCAGCAGGGTTTGGGTGAAAGCGGCTCCCAGCGCCCGCGGGCCGGGCTCGACGGACCAGAGGGCCAGGAGGTCGGTTACCGGCCGCACCTCGGTCGAGACTTCCACGCGGTGGTTGTCAGGGACGGGGTCGGGTTCGGCGCCGGCGGCCTCGAGGGTCAAGGTCCACGGACCGGGCCGGGTGGTGGCGACGGTCAACTCGATGGTGGCGGCGGCGCCGACCTCGAGGGTGCCCAGCTCGGCGAGCCACTGGCCGGCCTCGAGCGTGGCCGAGCCCTGGCTGAGTTGCGCCGCGATCAGTTCGGTTTCCGGCGGCCAGGGGGCGGTGAGGCGCACGGCGGAAGCGGGGTAGGGGCCGAGGTTGGTCAAGGTCCACTGCACGACCCAGGGGGCACCTGCCGGTACGGGCGAGGGCACCGGCGCGGCGCCCAGGACCAGGTCGGCGGTCGGCAGCACCTCGAGGTCCGGGGTGATGAGGTTGTCGGCGAAGTTCAGCTCGCGGGTGACGGTGGAGGCGGTGGCCTGGAGGAGAAAGGTCCCCGCAGCCGCCGCGCGGAGGGTCAGGAGGACGGAGGCCCGGCCGGCTTCGGGCACGGCGCCCACGGGGGCTACGAGCACCCGGCGTTGCACCGAGGCGCTGCCCTGGCTGGCCGCGAGGTCCAGCACCTCCCAGTCTTCCGGTAGTTGGGCCGTCAGCATCACCGCCGCCGCGTCGTTCGGGCCGCGGTTGGTAACCACCAACTCGAGGGTGAACGGGAGGTCGTGGCGGGGCCGGGGCGGTTCCAACACGGCCAGCACGGTCAGGTCAACGCTGGGGGGCTGAACCTCCAGGTTCATCGTGCCCGTCGCGCTGGCGCCGTAGCCATCAGCCACCACGAAGGTGAAGGCGTCCGGGCCGGAGTACCCCGGTTCGGGGGTGTAGCGGACGCGCCCGGTGGCGGGGTCGAAATCGCTGAGGGTGCCGTGCCGGGGCGGGTCGAGAAGCTGCCAGGTCAGGGGGTCTTCGTCCGGGTCGGCCGCCTCGAGCTGGAGGTCCAAGGGGTGCTCGAACCAGACCGAGCGGCTCAGGTCCGGCGCCCGGGGCGGGCGGTTGAAGGGGTCGCAGACGTGACCGGCCTGGGCGTAGCGCACCTCCAGTTCCCAGCAGAGGAGGGTGCCGACGTCCTCGGCGCTGGTGTCGGTGAGGACCAGTTGCCAGTTTCCCGCCAGGGGTCGGTTGGTCAGGCCCGCCAGCGGTTCAAAGGGTCGGAAGGTGCCGACGTACGGTGCGCCGGCCGGCGGCATGGGCGCATCGGCGGCATCGTCAAAGCGCGTCCACTCGACGGCGGAGCCGCATTCGCCGCGGCCGAGGTTTTGGCCGAAGAAGCGCAACGCCGGTATCAACAGGGTGGTCCCGCCATCCGGGGCGCGCAGCCGGATGTCCAGATCATCCAGCCAGGTATGGTCCAGGCGAAGGGCGGTCCTGACCTCGAGCACGGTGCCTGCGAGGGCGACGGGCAGGGTCGAAACGCTTGTGGCCACATCGGGCAGGGGCAGCGGGGTGTCGGCGGAGGCGAAGATGGCCGTGGCGACGTTGGTCACCTCGAGGCGGCCGACCACGCGCTGGAAGTGGTTGGTCAGCCGCACGCCGTCCAGGGCGGTGACGTGCTCGAAGTGGAGGACTTCCCCGCAGGGGGTCTGCTTGCTCAGCCGGTAGGCCAGGCGGGTGAGGTTGGTGCCGCTGCCGCCCGGAGGGATGTCGGGACAGGCCGCCCCGGTCTGGAGCAGTTTCACCCAGGGGGAGGAGCTGTGGAGGCGGACGGTGAGGTTGGTCGCTGCGGGCCCTTCGAGGTTGTGCAGCACGAGCCACTCCTCGATTTCCTCGCCGGGGTCCGGGACACCGTTGCCGTTGCCGCCGGCGTTGTCGTCGGGCGCGCCGGCTTCAAGGCTGAGCAGCGGGGCGGAGGGCATGCCGAGAGGGGTGAAGAGCAGGGCAAATTTCTGGGCGGCGCCCAGGGGCAGGGTGTGAGCGACCACCTGCACCTGCCAGGCGCCCGGCACGAGGCCCTGGTCCACGCGCACTTGTTCGAGGTTGTTGAGGTGGTCCGGCTGGTCGCGGCGGGCGGGCAGGGAGGGTTGGGCCGGATCGAGCGTCCACGGGTAATGCCGGGCGCCGGTGGGGTCGAGGACGACCAGGTCCAGGTCGTTGACCAGGGTGATGGCGGCGTTTTGCAGGGCAGCGACGTCGTCCCAGACCAGGGTCAGCTTTACCTGCGTGGCCTCCGGGGGCACGGTGAAGGTGTACACGGCGTCCTGCCCCGCCGAGACCTGTCCAAGCAGCCAGCCGCCGGCGCGCAGATGATCCACGGCGGCGCGGACCCGGACCCGCCCGTAGCCGGAGGCGTAATCGGGGCCGGGCTGAAACCAGTCGGTGGCGTCGTCAAGGTCTTCGGCGGTGTGGACCAGCAGGCCCTTGACCAGGGCGGGGGGCGGGGTTTGGCCGTTGAAATGGTGGCGGTAATCCTCGATGAGCAACGCCGTGGCGCCGGAGACGGCCGGGGCGGCCATCGAGGTGCCCACCAGCACTCCGTAGGGGCCATCCGGTACGGTGGAGGTGATGCCGCCGTCACCGCCCAGTTCATCGCCGGGCGCCACCACTTCGGGCTTGAGGCGGCCGTCGTCGGTGGGGCCCCAGCCGCTGAAGGCTGTCATGGAATGGTCATCCGAGTGGATGGCGCCGACGGCGATGACGTTCTTGGCGGTGGCCGGCACGCCCACGGTGCGGTAGCCCTCGGGCGCGGGGCAGTCGTTGGACGTGTTGCGGGTGCGGGCGTTGCCCGCGGCGAAGATCACGTGGAAGGGGGCGCCGTCCAGGCCGCGGACCAGCCGGTCGTAGTTGGGCGCCTCGCCGGTGTAATCGCCCAGGAGGTGGCAGTTGCTGAAGAATTCGCTCACGGTGATGCCCCAGGAATTCTGCGAAATCACCGCCTGGAACCGCTCCCGCGCCTGGCGATGCTCCTCGACCAGCGACCCTGTGCTCACGTCGTAGCTGACCAGCGACACGCCGGGAGCCACGCCCCGCCATTGGAACGGCTGGCCGCCGGCGCTTGCACTGGCGGCGCCCGTCCCGGCCAGGGTACCGGCCACGTGCGTGGCGTGGCGGTTGCGCGGCTGTGGCACGGTGGCTTCCCCAAACTGAACCCGCCCCACCAGGTCCGGGTGCTCCGCGTCCACCCAGCCACCGTCCCAGATGCCCACGACCACCCCGGCGCCGGTCAATGAGTAGGGGGCGGCCTCGAGTTCGGGGATTTGCAGGTCGCCGCGCAGGCCGTCGTTGTACAGGGCAGGGGGCGGCGGGATTTCCTCGATCCACCGGACGGCGTCCAGCGCGGCCAACGCCACCACCCTGTCCGGCGCCACCCGCACTTGCAGTTCGGGCGGCGCGGGGGATTCCCGGAGCACCTCGGCCCCCGCCGCGGCCAGCGCCGCGCGCAAGACCGGCAGGGCGGCATCCTCGAAGGGCCAGAGGCGCAGCCGCACCCGGCCGTCCGCTTCCAGGGCCCAACGCCCCGGCGTGCCGGCGCGCAGGGTCTCGCTCAGTTTGTCCTCGGGATAAATCGCCCCCAGCCAGCGCAGCCCGGCCGCGGCGGCAGCCGCCAGGTCGGCGTCGCGCCGGACGGTGGCGAAGTAGGCGGCCTCGGGTACGTAGCCGAGCAGCGTCAGGCCGGCCCGCTGCAGGCGCTCGCGGGCCGGGTCATCCGCTACCCGGTCCAACTGCACCAGCACGTGCGCCGCCAGGGCCTGCGGCTGGCTGGCCCACACCGCGGCCAGGTTTTCCGCTAACGCCCCGGCACCGGTGAACGCCCCGGACTTGAGCCGCACTGGACGGACACGCATCGCGGGCCCGGCCAGGCGCGGGCTGACGGTGGTCTCCAGCCAGGGGATGCGCTCGGCGCGGGGCGGGGTGGGGAGGGGAATGTGGTCCGGGGCACCGGCCCAGAGGCTGCCGCCCAGCAAAACCATCGCCCAGCCGCGTCGGAGAAAGCGCAAGGTGCAGGGGCTGAAAGGGAGGCGAAGGCGGAAGGCCGGGCATGGGGGAGCCTTCGGGCTTCTGTACATGGCCATAATACTTAGCAGACTCCGCACCAAATGCGAACGGGTCTTTGACGGAGATTTGCCATCAAAGTTGTTTTCAGCCGGCCCGGTCAGGGTATAACCCCCCACACGGTTGTGGGCTTTTCCCCAGGTGGTTCGGCCGGCGGCGGACGTCCTCGCCCAAAGGCCGGCCCGTGGGAGCCGAGACACAACCGAGCAGGTGGAGTCATGGACTTGAACCCGCCGACAGCGGTCACAGGCGCAGCGGAGCCCGCGCGTCCGTCCTGGCTGGTTTTTTTACGTCGCTTCGAGGAATGGGTGTTGGTCCTGGCCCTGGGGTTGATGGTGGCCCTGCCCACCCTCGAGGTCGTGCTCCGGAAGCTGATGGGCAAGGGCATCCCGGCCTCGGCGCCGCTGGTGCAACATCTGGTGCTGGTGGTGGGGATGCTGGGCGGTGCCCTGGCGGCCCGCGAGGCGCGGCTGCTGAACATCTCGACGCTGACCCATTTTTTGAAGGGCCGGGCGCTGGTGCTCGCGCAGGTTTTCAGCGCCGGTGTGGCGGCGGCCATCAGCACCTTCCTGGCCCTGGCCAGCATCGAGTACATCGCCGCCACCCGGCCGCTGGGCAAAATCCTCGCCTACGGCATCCCGGTCTGGACGGTGCAACTGGTGCTGGTGCTGGGGTTTGGTCTGATTGCGGTGCGGCTGGTCTGGCACGCGGGCCCCGGGTGGGGTCGGCGCCTGGCGGCGCTGGTGCTGGCGGCGCTGCTGGTGGCGGGGTTCAAGGCCCTGCCCCTGGTGGCGGAGCGGGCCGGGTGGGAGGGGTTTTCGCCGCTACTGCTGCGCTGGCCGGCCCTGGTGCTGTTGCTGGGCGCCATCCTGGCCGGGGCACCCATCTTTGCCGCGCTGGGCGGGGCGTCGCTGATTTTTTTCTGGACCTCCGGCGACACCGTGGCGGCGATCCCGCTCAACCAGTACCGGCTCACGGTCAATCCCACCCTGCCGAGCATTCCGCTCTTCACCCTGGCGGGGTATTTTCTGGCCGAGGGGGGTGCGGCGCGCCGGTTTGTGCGGCTGTTTGATGCCTGGTTCGGACACGTGCGCGGCGGGGCGGCCCTGGTGACGGTGGCGGTGTGCGCGTTTTTCACCTCCTTCACCGGGGCGTCGGGCGTAACCATCCTGGCGCTGGGCGGGCTGCTGCTGCCGGTGTTGCTGGGCGCCGGCTACCGGGAGCGGACGGCGGTGGGGTTGCTGACCGGCTCGGGCTCGTTGGGGCTGCTGTTCCCGCCCTGCCTGCCGCCGATCCTCTACGCCATCGTGGCCAGCACCAGCGCCAATGCCAGCATCCGCATCGAGGAGATTTTCCAGGCCGGCTTCGTGCCGGGGCTGTTGCTGGTGGGGTTGACCGGGTGGTGGGCCCTGCGGCATGGCCCGCCGGGGCCGGCCCCGGACCGGCGGTTCGAGCCGCGCGCGGCGTGGACGGCCTTCCGGGAGTCGTTCTGGGAGCTGCTGATTCCGGTGGTGGCGTTGACACTGTTGTTTTCCGGCCTGGCCACGCCGGTCGAGGCGGCGGCGGTGACAGCGTGTTACGCCTTCGTGGTTGAGACGGTGATTTACCGGGACCTCCGGCTGTTCCGGGACGTGCCGCGGGTGGTGACCGAATGCGCCCTGCTGGTGGGCGGGGTGTTGCTGATCCTGGGGGTGGCGCTGGGGTTCACCTACTATCTGATTGACGCCCAGGTGCCGGACCGCGCGGTCGAGTGGGCCACGGCCACGCTCAAATCCAAGTACACCTTCCTGCTGGCGGTGAACCTGTTCCTGCTGGTGGTGGGGTGTCTGATGGACATCTACTCGGCCATCGTGGTGGTGGTGCCGTTGCTGGTGCCCATCGCCAATGCCTTCGGGATCGAGCCGCTGCATCTGGGGGTGATCTTCCTGGCCAACCTCGAACTCGGCTACCTGACCCCGCCGGTGGGCATGAACCTGTTTCTGGCCTCGTACCGCTTCAACAAACCGGTGCCCGAGGTGGTCCGCGCCTCGCTGGGGGTGCTGGGCACGCGGGCCCTCGGCGTGGTGATTATTACCTACGTGCCCGCGCTGAGCCTGTGGCTGCCGCAGTGGTTGAAGTGAGCCGGGCGGACGGCGCGGCACTCGGAGGGTCGGGGCGGTGACCTGTTCCACCGGCCGTCGGTGGTACTCCGATGGCGGAGGCCCGGGCGGCCGCGCTCCCGAGCCTCAGATGCCGGGGGGAGTGCTTGCGGAGCGCGGGCGTCCTTCCTCTTTCCCCTGGGGTACCGGCCGCCAGACTGTCTCGAGGGTGGTGCAGGCGTTCCCCCGTGCCTGCGAGTGTGGTGCAGGCCTCTGGCCTGCAACCCCTCTGTCGGGATGTCGGCCCCACCGCCCCCGGTATCGAGCAGCCGTCCCTGTCCTGTGCGACCGGCTGTGGGTGGCCGGCTCTGCCGACCGGCCCGCCGAGCCCAGGAGCCTCATTCTGCCCCGCCCACCGCCACCAGGGCCACTGTTTCGTGGCGGCGGCCGGTGTGGAACTGCACCCAGCGTCCCTGTCGGTCGAAGGACGGATGCGGATGCACCCGCACGGTGTCGCGCAGGCCGGTGGCCAGCAGCCGCACGTTGCCGGTGGCCGTCTCGATGAGCCAGAGCCGGCCCTCGACGTCGTCGGCCACGATGTGGCGGCCGTCCGGGCTGGCGGCGGCGTGCCAGTAACGGCCTTCCCGGACCAGCCGGGCCTCCCCGGCCAGATTCACCCACAGGATGCCCAGGCGGTCGGCGACCATGGTCATGTCGCCGGTGCCGGCCACCCAGGCCTCGTGGGTGATCCATTCCTTGAGCGGGGTGAACCAGGTGGCCGGATCGGTGCGGGCGTAGAACGGCCGGTTGCCGGAACCATCGGCATTCACCAGCCAGGTGCGCTGGGGGGCGTAACCGCCGGTTTCCCAGACGTAGAAAATCACCGGCTCGCGCGGGTGATGCTGGACGTGACCGAGGCGGAAGCCCTGGACCAGGACGGTGCGGTATTCGCCGGAGCGGGTGTCCAGCAGCCCGATTTCCCAGTGGGCGGCGTCGCGCTGTTTGCCGGTGGCCAGCCAGCGGCCGTCTCCGCTGGGGCTCAGTTGCTGGAAGCCACCGAGGTGGGGCGGGGGAATTTCGCCCACGCGGCGCAGGGCGGCGGTCTCGATGTCCAGGGCGAGCACCACCGGCCCGCGCAGGAGGTACACGCGCCGGGGATCGAGGGGGTCCGGGCAGGCAGTGGCAGGGGCCAGGGCGGGGTCTTGGGTCAACTGCACCAGGCGGCCGGAGGCCACGTCCACGCGGCCGAGGTGGCGGGTGGCGCCGTCGCGGAACACCAGGAGCAGGTAACGGTTGTCGGCAGTGAAGTTGGGGAAGTGGAAGTAGAGATTGTCGGCCGGCCGGTCCGGGCCGGTCAGTTCCATCACCGTGGCGCCGGTCACGGGGTCGGTGTAGGTCTGCCGGGGGACGCCCAGGTCGCGGGGCAGGGAGGGCGGCTGGGCGGCGGCGGCCGGAAGGGCGGCCAGGAGCAGGAGGGCCGGGCGGACGGGCATGGGGTTCAGTTAGTCCGAGCGGGGCGCGGCGGTCAATCCCGGGCGGACGGGCGGGCGGCGTGCTTGTCAGCGGGGGGCGCCGGCGTATGCTGGCGGCATGAAAGCACAGCACGTTCTGCCCGTCGTGCTCCTGGTGGTGTTTGCCCTGACCCGGCTGCCGGGGCTGATGCCGCCGAACTTCAGCGCCGTGTACGGGCTGTTGTTTTGCGCGGGGGTGTACCTGAGCGGGGGCGTGGCGTGGTGGCTGCCGTTGGGGGTGCTGTTCGTGACGGACCTGGGGCTGAACTGGCATTACGGCGCGCCGTGGGTCTCACCGGCCATGTTGGGCACCTACGCGGCGTATCTGGGGCTGATCGCGCTGGGACGGCGCTTTTCCCCGCGCGCATCCTTCTTCCGGCTGCTGGGCGGCGGGTTGTTGGGGGCGGTCTGGTTTTATCTGGTGACCAACACCCTCTCCTGGTTGCTGGACCCGCACTACCTCAAGACCCTGGGGGGCTGGGTGCAGGCGCTGACGGTGGGCCGGCCCGAGTTTCCGCCGACGTGGCAGTTTTTCCTCCGCACCCTGCTCAGCGGCGGGCTGTTCACCGGCCTTTTCGTGGGGGCCATGAAGTGGTGTGAAGCCCACGAGCCCCGCGAGGAACCGGCCGCCGAACCGGCCGAGGAGCCCGAGCCGGGCGAGGTCGAACCGGGCCAGGCGAAGGCCTGACCTGCTTCCCTCCGCGCCGCTTCCATGCCCTGCCTCGGCCTTATCGCGGACACCCACGGCCATCTGGACCCGCAGGTGCGTACCCACTTCGCCGGCGTCGAGCACATCCTCCATGCCGGCGACATCGGCTGGCCCGGCCTGCTGCTTGACCTGGGGGACATCGCCCCCGTCACCGCCGTGGCGGGCAATACCGACGCCCTCCATCCGCACCTGCAAGAAACGGAGGTTCTCCGCTGCGACGGCCGCTTGCTGCTGCTCCAACACATCGTCAATCCCCGCCGCCCCGCCCCCGACTTCCTCCGCCGCCTGGCCCGCCGCCGGCCGGACGTGGTGGTCTTCGGTCACACCCACCGGCCGTTTCACGAGGTCATTGACGGGGTGCTGTTCGTGAACCCCGGTTCGGCCGGCCAGGGACGCCACGGCCACCCCCGCAGCCTCGCCCGCCTGGAATGGGCACCGGGCACGACCGACTTCCAATTGACCTTCATCGAGCTGGGGCCCTGACCGCTTGCAGCCGGTGCGGACGCCGCTCCCCCCGCCGCCGCGCTGGCGGGTTGAGCCCGCGACGGTCCTCCGCTAGGCTGCCCTCATGCTCGAAGCCCGCCGTTTCCTGGTCGCGGCCGCCGGGGTGCTGCTCCTGGCCGCCGGCACCGCCCACGCCGGGGCCGACCGCGTGGTCAAGGTCCTGCCCCACTACGTGGACGCCGCGGCGCGCCACGCGCTGTCGCCGAGCCTGTTCGAGCGCGACGCCTACCAGGCGCTGCTCAGGGCGCACCCGGAAAAGCGCGGCGGCCTGCGCTTCGATGTGCGGTGGAAGGCCCGCCGCACTCCCGGCCAGACACGACGGCTGCGCCTGGAACTCATCTCGGCCACCCACCCCAGGGCCCGCCCCCTGGTGCGGGAAGTGGACCTGCCCGCCCGTCGCACCCGCGGCTGGGCCCGCGTGGAGGTGGACGCCGAGGCTGCGCGCGCGCTGGGTGAGTGGAGCGCGTGGCGGGTGACGTTGTGGACCAACGGCCGGCCGGCGGCGGAGCTGCATTCCTTCCTGTGGTAGCCCGGCCGGCGGCGGAATCAGTCCTCCCAGCGCTCGACGAACACGTCATCCACCCAGCAACGTGCGTCCGGGGCCTGGCCATTGATGAAGAGCTGGACCGAAATCACGCGGGCCCCGGGCGGTGCGACCAGCGCGGCGGCCAGTTCCTGCCACTGACCGGGGCGGGACGGCACCCGCAGGGCCACCGCCTCGGCGGTTTCGCCCTCCCCCGGGCTGAAGCGCACCACCCAGCGGTAGCTGGCCGCGCCGGCGTTGTGCTTGAACCACAACCCCACCCGATAGAGGGCGCCCGGCCGCACGCCGCCCAGGGACCGCGCAAAGCGGCTGCGCTGCGAACGCTCAATGCTCAAGGCACGCTGGCCCGAATGCGCCTCGCGGGTCAGGGCGTAACGATAGCCGGGCGAACGCTCCGGAAACCAGTGATGCATCCCCAGCCGCGCCGCCTCGGCGTTGTCCAGGGTCCGCTCCGCCTCCCCGGCGGGCAGGGGGGCCGCCTCGAAGCCGGGATCGGGCAGGAGGTTTTTCGGCTCGGGCGCGCCCGCCTGCCGGGCGACGGTTTCGAGCCAGGCGCGCAGGGGGCCTTCACCGGCGGCCCCGGCGCGCTCGCGCCACCACGTCGCCGCCACTGCCGGACCGAGCGTGGCGCGGGTGACGCGGAGGGCGGCCTGCAACCCCAGATGAAGGGCGCCGCACACCTCGGCGGGTGGCTGACCGGATTTCAGCACCGCATACAACGCCGGGGGTCGGGCGGACTTGCGAAACAGGGCGTAGCCGTCCCAGGGCGGGCGTTCGAGCGTGCCGGTGAGGTAATCGCGCAACCGGGCGCTGCCCTCGAAGATCGCCTGCGCGTCCCGCACCACCCGTTCGACGTCGGCCGGAGAGCTGGCCGGTTCTTCCGCCAGCCGAAAGGCCGTCCACGCCCAGCGCACCGCCAGTTCCTGGAGGCGGAACTGGGCCTGCACCACCCGCACGCGTGCCGCCTCGCGGCTGTCCGGCGGCACGGTGGCCAGCGCCGCGTCCAGCGCCGCCGCCGCGCGCGCGGCAGCGTCGGGCGGAAGCACGCGGAACTGTTCGATCGAGCCGTAATCGCGCAGGGCGCTGACGTCGCGGCCGAAGGGGTGGGGTGATCCCGCCGTTGCCAGCCAGCGTTCATAGCCCGCTTCCAGCGCGGCGTGGAAGGTCCGCATCGCCGCCGCGGCCGGCCCGTAGAACGAGGCGTAGTAATCGGCCAGCAACGCCTCAACGTCCTGGCGCGGGTCCCAGAGCAACTCGGCGGTGAGGTAGGGGATGATGTCACCGAACGGCCATTGCCCGTGCCACTCCATGTAGAAGAGCCGCGCCCGGCCCGAGCCGGCGGCGTAGCGCAGGCGGCGGACCATCTGGCCGGGGTCGAACTTGGGCAGGATGAAAAAGGTGCCGTTGTGGTGCACGTACAGGCCGAGCCGGGCGGCGCCGGCGGCGGTCCAGTCGTCCCAGGCCTGGAAGCAGTTGCCCGGGGTGGTCAGGACGGGGAGCAGTTGGGGATGCAGGGGCAGGGTGCGCGGCGCCTCGCGCGCGCCGCCGTAGGCGAGGTACACGATCCACTTGTCGGGGAACTCCTCGGCGACGCGGCCGGCGATGAGGTTGCTCAGCCGCACGTAGCGGCCGCTGAGGCCGGTCAGGCCGCGGGCGGGGTCGGGCGGTTCATCCAGGGCGCGGCAGCCGGTGCACTCGCAGTCGCCGCCGCCGTCGTTGAGGGCCGCGTTCACCCCCACCGCCTCCGGGTGTTCGCGGAAAAACGCCGCCACCGCCTCGCCCATGAGCCGGGGCACATCGGGGTTGGCGACGCACGGTTGCCAGGACTTGCGCGGGTCCACGGGGGGGCGCCGCACGCCGTTGATCTGGGGAAAGTACTCCGGATGCGAGGCGGCAAAGCGTTCCGGCGGCAGCCACTGGTGGTAGTTCTCGTTGCAGTCCACGGTGCGGTGGCGCCGGTAAAAATCCAGCGTCGGCCCGGGGCTGTTGGTGAAGGGCGGGGTGCTGAAGGTGACGCTGAACCAGTACGGCCAGTCGCGCCAGACCACCTCCGGCACCGCCAGCGTGGGCCGCGCGGGAATCACGTCGCCCAGCCCGCCCGGCGGCCCCGGCCAGAAGGAGCGGATGCCGACATACCGGCGCAGGAAGCTCACCACCGCATGGGCCGTGGCGGTGTCGGTGGCCCCGCGCAGCACCAGCGTACGGCGGTCCACCGTGCGGATCAGGTAGCCGCTGAGGTTGGGGACGCGGTCGGTGCCGTAGTTCAGCTCGGGCAGGTCCAGCGGCGCTTCCAGGGCGCGCCGTGTCGGTCCCAGGTGCAGGGTGGGCAGGTCCCGCTCGCCTGGCGTGCCCTCGGTCAGGACCCGGAATTCGGCGCCGGTGGCCAGCTTCAGGTAGGCGGCCAGGGCGCGCGCCGTGCCCAGCAGGCGGCGCGACGCCGCGGCCGGCACCCCGATCTGGCAGCGGCTGCGGCCGCGCTCGGCCAGGAGGAAGTAGTTGCCCGCGCCTTCGTGCGGCGGGTCCGGGAACCGGAAGCCTCCAAACGCACCAGCCCCGCCCGCGGCGCCGTCGGCGGCCGACGCGGGGCGCCCTGCCAGGCCGAGCCCCAGCAGGACCAGCCCCAGGCGGGCCAGCAGATGCGGCCGGGCCGGCCGGGCGCCGCATCGGTCGCGGGGAGATGCCACGGCGTGGTAGCGCATGGGGGGACAGTAGGCCGCGGCGGCCGGCCCCGAAAACGAAAACGCCCGCCACGACCGGCGATGAGGCCGGTGCGGGGCGGGCGTGGGGGAAAGAGTTGGGGGCGGGCGCGGAGCGTTCCTGGCCAGGCCGCGGCGGGCGCAGCCGCAGGCCGGTGCAGGATCAATCGCCGGCGGACGAGGCGGGCACCGGGCGGGACGGGCTTTCGGCGGCGGGAGCCGGGTTGATCGTGGCGGGGGCAGGTTCAGCCCCGCTTTCCGCTTCCGCCTCGAAGCGGTCCAACTGGCGTTCGAGCTTTTTGAAGAACCAGGAGATGATGAACACCCCCACGGCAGTGAAGGTCAGGATGGACCAGCCGGCGGCGTCATGCACGCCGGCGACGGACTCGATACCGCGGGCGTTGGCGGTCAGCGAGAGGTACAGGGAGCGGATGAGGTTGCCCAGGATGGCCAGGGCAATGCCGCAGACAAACAACAGGGCCTGGAGGCTGAGGCGGCGGAGGGTGAGGTAGCCGA
The DNA here is from genome assembly GCA_037439785.1 of Verrucomicrobiales bacterium. GTDB lineage: Bacteria > Verrucomicrobiota > Verrucomicrobiia > Limisphaerales > J093 > DSVZ01. The sequence continues at coordinate 78,782 of JBBIVJ010000018.1, forward strand.
TGAAGATCGTGGCCATGATGGTGGACTGGAGGCTGCGAATGCCGCTGCAGGCCTCGTCCACCCCCACCGTACCGGAGGGCAGGTGGATGAGGCTGCCGACCTGGAGGGCGGGGATGCCCACCAGGTTGAGCACCTCGGTGTTGAACGTGGCCACCTTGTTCTGGAGGGCGCTGACGATCGGGCCCTGGATGCCGCTGGGCACCGGCATGGCAATGAGCAGAAAACCAAAGGCCATGCCGAAGGTCTTGAGGCCGGCGGCGCCGAAGGCCAGGCCCAGATTGCCCGCCACCACCAACATGCCCCCCAGCGCCAGCCCCAGGGTGGTCGGCGCGCTCGAGCCCATCACCGCCTGGTAAATCTGCACCAGGAACATCAGCCCCAGCCCGGCCAGGAAACAGGCCACCGCCCAGGAGCGCCAGCGCCAGACCGGGGCGGGGCGTTTCTCCCACGCCTCCCAGAACAGGTAGGCGCACAGCAGCAGCAGCACCCAGCCGAACTGGAGGTCCGGGTTGTTGTTCCAGAACCATTGGGCGCGCGTGACGATCCAGGCCACCGCCACGAACGCCGGGCTCAACAGCAACAGGAGGGGGACGCCTTGCATGGGGTTCAGGAACGGGCGGCCTGCCACGCGGCCAGCTCCGCCGCGTAATCGGTGGGCTCCAGCCATTGCTCGAGGAACTGGAGCAACAGCGCGTCAGCCTCCTTCACCGTCAGGCCGCGCAGCGGCGTCGAGATGCGGATGAACTGTTTGGGCCCCAGCAGTGGCCGGCGGGTGACAAAACCGTCCCACACCCGCTCCCAGAGCCGGGCATCCACGGCGCGGGCGAAGAAGCCGCGGGACTTGCTCTTGTCCGGGGTGAGGGTCGCAAAGCGGAGGCCCACGTTCAGGTTGTGGTCCAGGCGGTAGGGCAGCGGCCGGCCGCCCACCAGCCCGCCGAAATAGACCAGTTCCCGCTCGCCGCCGGCCACGAAGATGCGCCGCTCGAAGACCATCGGCACGCCGTGCACGGTCAGCTCGACGTGGTCCGGCTCGACCGGCTCGAATTTCCATCCGGCCAGGGTCCAGCAGCGGTCCGGGGTGTGGAGGTACAGGCCGGAGTCGTGGGCCTTGAAGGTGTAGCGTTTGGCCGAGAAGACCCGCACGGCGCGGGCGCGGTCGGGGCTCTGGAACTCGCCGTTGGCCGTGACATCCGCCACCAGCAGTTTCTCGGCGCTGGCATCAATGGGGATGTCTTGGTAGCTCCAGCCGGGCACGTTGGTGCGCACGCCGAACCACAGCGGCCGCTCCGCCCCCGCCGTGGCCGTGTACCACAGACGGGGAAAGACCCAGACCAGCCCGACCACCAGGGCCAGCGCTCCCGCGCCCCACAGCACGCGCGGCGGCAGCGGGGGCGCGGCCGCGACGGCCGGCGGGTGAGACGCGGTACTCATGGGGCAGGAGTGTGCCATGCGGGCGGCCGGCAGGCAAACCGGGCGGTGGGGCTCAGACCAGGTAGGGTTGGTACTCGGGCACCAGGTCCTTGAGGCGGAGCTTGAGCTGGTTGCGCTCGAGGGTGTGGAGCTGCCGCTCCAGCTCGGCCAGCGCGGCCCGCACCTCGGCCAGCGGGCGGGGGTCGCTCACCAGCCGCATCACCTTCGGGTGGCTGGTGGGGACGTGGTTCTCCTGGTGATGGCTCAGCTCCTCGAACAGCTTCTCCCCTGGCCGCAAACCGGTGAACCGGATTTCGATGTCCTCGTCCGGCCGCAGCCCGTGCAACTCGATGAGCTGCCGCGCCAGGTCCACGATCTTCACCGGCCGGCCCATGTCCAGGACGAAGATTTCCCCGCCCTGTCCCATGAAGGTGGCCTGCAAGACCAGCCCCACCGCCTCGGGGATGGTCATGAAATAGCGCGTGACCTCCGGGTGCGTGACCGTGACCGGCCCGCCCTCGGCGATCTGGCGGGTGAAGGTGGGAATCACGCTGCCCGAGGAACCGAGCACGTTGCCGAAGCGCACGGCCATGAAGCGGGTGGCGCCGTCACTCTGCGCGGCGGCCAGGGCCTGGAGGTACATTTCGGCCAGGCGCTTTGAGGCGCCCATCACGCTGGTCGGGTTGATGGCCTTGTCGGTCGAGATGAGCAGGAAGCGTTCGACCCGGTGTTCGAGCGCCAGGTGCGCCAGCCGCGCCGTGGCCAGGGTGTTGTTCTTGAACGCCTCGGCGGGCTGGTTCTCCATCATCGGCACGTGCTTGTGGGCCGCGGCGTGGAAGACCAGTTCGGGCTTGAACCGCGCCAACAGGTACCGCATCCGCGCCTCGTCCAGCACGTCCCCGATCAGCGGCAGCGCCTGGCCCTGGTAACCGAGGCGGTTCAACTCCTGCTCGATCGGGAACAACTGCACCTCGGACTGGTCCACCATCAGCAGGGTGCGCGGATTGCGCGCCAGAATCTGGCGACACAACTCGCTGCCGATGCTGCCGCCGGCACCGGTCACCAGCACCGTCCGGCCGCGGATGTTTTCGAGGATGCAGGCGTCATCCAGTAGCACCGGCTCGCGCTGCAACAGGTCCTGGATTTCCACCGGCCGCAACTGGCTGACCCGCACCTTGCCCGTGGCCAGTTGCTCCAGCGAGGGCACGGTCTGAAACTTCAGCCGTACCTCCTGTAAGAGCCGCACCACCTCCCCGATGCGCCGGGCCGGCGCGCCGGGCATGGCGATGATCACCTCGTCGAGGTGAATCTTGAACCCTGGGTCCCGCAACAGTTCCGGTCGCCCCACCACCGGCACGCCATGCAACTGCGAGCGCCATTTCTGGGGGGCGTCATCAAAGAACGCTGCCGGCAGCAAACCCAGCCCGCGTCGGGACAACAGTTCCTTGGCCAGTTCCCCGCCCACATCGCCCGCTCCGATGATACCCACTCGCCGCGCGTGCGCGGGGAGCCCGCCCTCGACCGTTCGCAGGCGCTCCCGCAACACGCGCAGCGCCAGCCGCACCGCCACGATCCCGAGATTCGAGAGCAGGAAATCAATCAGAATCACCCCGCGGGGCAGGACCAGCGCGCGGTAATCCGGGTTGCCCCCGGCCACCATGTACAGCGCGTACAGGACAAACGAGGCCATGGACATGGCCCCCACCACCCGCCAGAGGTCCGGCAGACTGAAATACCCCAGCAGCACGCGGTCCTGGCGAAACAGACGCATGCACAGCAGCTTGACCGGCACCGCCACCAGCCAGCCCAACCACAACGCCTCGCTCATCGTGTCCGGCACCGCAAAATCAAACCGCAGCCCGAACGCCAGAAAATGGCTGACCAGAAAGACCAGGCCGTAGGCCAGCAGCAGCAGCACGCTGCGCTCCCAGCCGGCGAAGGTCATCACCCGGCGTTTCTGTGCGGCGGCTTTTTCCATGGGGAAGCTCCCGATTTCGGTTCCGGTCGCGGGCGGCGCGTTCCGCCAACCTACTCCTGTCCGGTCTGCGGCGCGGCAGCAGGCGCCGCCGCGGTGGAGAAGGTCACCCGATCCCGCCGCGTCCGCGTCGCGTGGACATGTGCCGCACGCACCTGTTCGATGACAAACGCCTGCTCCACCTCGGTCAAGTTGCTCGAGCTGGGCAGGCAGAGGCCCCGGCGGTTCAAATCTTCGGCCACCGCCCCGCCCACCCGCTCCGCCCCGCGGTACAGCGGCTGGGTGTGCATCGGCTTCCACACCGGCCGCGCCTCGATGTTCGCCGCCTCCAGCCGCCGGATCAGTTCGGCGGCGGACAGGCCGAACGCCTTTTCCTCGATCAGGAAACAACTCAGCCAGCGGGTGTGCAGAAATTGCGGATTGCGGATTGCGGATTGTGGATTTCCACCTTCGCTCCCGTCACCGCCAGTCTCTTGGGCGTTCCGCATTCCGCATTCCACATTCCGCAATTCGTCACCGGATGCCGGATGTTGACTTTCGGATTTCGGATTTCGGATTTCGGATTTCGCCTTGCCAGCTTCGCCCCTCGCCCCTCGCCCCTCGCCGCTAATCTCGGGCTGCGGCTCGAGGCCCGGCAGGTCCGCAAACGCCGCCCGGTAGCGCTCGAACACCGCCCGCCGCTGCCGGACCCGCTCCTCCAGCACCGCCAACTGCCCGAGCACGATCCCCGCCAGCACGTTGCTCAACCGGTAGTTGAACCCCAGCTCCGAGTGGACGTAGTTCTTGATCCCCTCCGGGTCGGCGTCCCGCGCCTGCGTGCTCCAATGCCGCGCCCGCGCCACCCACTCCGCCCGCGCCGCCACCAGCATCCCCCCGCTGGTGCCGGTGATGATCTTGTTGCCGTTGAAGGAAAACACCCCCACCTCGCCCAAGGTGCCGGGGTGCCGGCCCCGATACCAGGCGCCCAGCGACTCGGCGGCATCCTCCAGCAAGGGCACCTCGTAGCGACGGCACACCTCCAGGATGGGGTCCAGATCGGCCGCCTGCCCGAACAGATGCACCACCGACACCGCCCGCGGCAGCCGCCCGCGCGCCGCCCGCCGTGCCAGCTCCCCGGCCAGGAGGTCCGGGTCCAGATTCCAGGTGCGGCGCTCGCTGTCCAGGAAGACCGGCCGGGCGCCGAGGTACAAAATGGGATTGCAACTGGCGGCGAAGGTCAGCGTGGGCGTGAGCACCTCGTCGCCGGGGCCGACCCCGAGCAGGCGGTAACCCAGGTGCAGCCCCGCCGTGCCGCAGCTCAGGGCCACGGCCGGCCGGCCGACCAGCCGGGCAAAGGCCGCCTCCAGCGCGTCCAGGTTCGGCCCCACCGTCGAAAGCCAGTTCGAGTCAAACGCCTCTCGGACGTGGCGCAGCTCGGCCCCGCCCATGTGCGGCTTGGAAAGGTGAATGCGGCGGGGAAAGGCGATCATCTGGGGGTAAATGTCGCGAACCGCGAAGATGATTTGTCCAAGGCCGCAGGAAGGTTAGATGCCGGCGCGTCGAGGCGTTGGTGGCTGTCCTGTTGCCGGTCCGGTGGGGAGTTGCAAGGCATGGCTCAGCGGGCCGGCCCGGGGTGCTGCAGGGCCAGGGCGGCCGGTTGGCGGAAGTCAGCCAACCGATGCCGCAGGATGTCCTCCACAATATCCAGGTCCAGGGCGCGGTAGTTGTGGATGGCCACGTTGCGGAATCCCACCATTGCTGCCAGGGAATCGGCCAGGGCTGGTGGCAGCAGCCCCTGTGCGCGAAGGATCAGAAAGGCCTCACGGCTGTCCTGGGGCACCCCCAACCGGTACAGGCGAATCAGGCGCAACGCCAGGTCAATGCTCGCCTGACAGGCCCGCTCCAGATTCAACAGGATCGAGTCCTGCCTGGTCCGGTTCGCCCGCAGCTTTTCCGAACGCCCCGCGTACTCCTCGTCCAGCCGGCGCAGGCAGCGCTCGATGATCCCGACCTTGGCCAGTATCACCTCATCCACCATGAATCGTCCCCCGCTGCTGGATGTCGGCCAGCAACTCCCGCCGTTCCTCGTTCAAGTGGCAATACTCGGCCAGCACCGCCACCTCGAACTCCGCCACCGCCACCGGATCACGGGCAAACAGCAGTTCCCCCCCGCCCACCACCTGCGCGGCCAGAGCCGCGCTCGCGGTGGCCAGGTCCACCAGGTCCACCTCGCGGTGCAAGCGGCGGGCGCAGGCCTCGGCCAGCCCGAAACGCTCCGGGGCCGAGAGCGGGGCCTCCGCCCACACCGCCAGGTCCACGTCACTGCCGGCGTGCTCGGTCCCCTGGGCGGCGGACCCGAAAAGGTACACCGCGCGCAAGCCGGGGAGGCTCCGCTGCAACAGCCCCACCACTTCAGTGCGGAGGTAAGCCTGGTCTGTCGGCTTCATGTTCCGCCCCTCAGCCTAACGCGACGTCTCGGGGAGTGCCAACCCCCGCGCGGTTTCCGCCTCTGCCCGGGAAGCCCGCTCTACCGCAGCTCAGGGCCACGGCCGGCCGACCGACCAGCGCGGCAAAAGCCGCCTCCAGCGCGTCCAGGTTCGGCCCCACCGTGGAGAGCCAGTTGGCCGCGAACGTCTGCTGCACATGGCCCGGCTCCGCGCCGCCCATGCGGGGCTTGGAGAGGTGAATGCGGTGGGGGAAGACAGTCATCGTGGAAAGACAATCAAGCTCACGCAGTCAGGCGGGTTGGGCAGACCCCGCGGTGGCAGCGACCGAGGGAGACGGCTGCCGGTAGGCCGGGAAAAAGCCTCCAATCGGGTCGGCGGTCCCGCCGCTGTGCAACTCCCAGGCTCGCACACAAGCGGCGTACAGCGTGTCGTCCACCACCAACCGCCAGGTTCGGAACAGGCTGGAGTGTCGGGTGAACCCACGCTTGAACTGGCTGAGCGCATCGTCCGCTCCTCCCACGCCGCCTCCCAAATGCAGTGCGCGCTGGCCCGCCTCCTTCGCCCAGTCCCGAACGTGGGTCATCATGAGCTTGGTCGCGTGGGGTTGGTCGAGCCGCTCATCCACTCCCGAAAGAAGGTACTGTACGATGCCACCGCTGACCGCAAACAGGCCCGCGGCAAGCACCTGACCGCGCAGCGTTACCACACAGAGCCGGAGGTTCCCGCCCAGCAAGGCCCCCAATTGCTCAAAGTACTCCCGCTCGAAGTAATACCATCGCGCCGCTCCCACCCGGTCCATGGTCCGATAGTACAGCCCCAGGAACGTTTCCAGGCCTTCCTGAAACGGTACAAAGCCGGCCGCCACGCCCTCCCGCTTCAAGGCGTTGAGGTAGCTGCGATACCGCGACCGCAACTGGCTCTGGAGCGCCTCGGCTGACTCGGTCAGGTCCAGCCAATAACACGGCCCATGCGCGACCACACGACCGTAACGTCCATACGCCGCGGTCAGGGATTGCAGCGGACTGCATCGCACAAAGACCGTGAGAATCTGCTCGCGCCGCAGGCACTCCCGCACCTGGTCCAACACGCGGTCCAGGAAGCCCTCCGCCTCCACGCCGCTCGTGGTCGTGACCGGATGCGGATAACCATACGGCGAAACAGCGTCCCGCCAGGAGGCCACCTTATCGGCAAGGCCCGGTAGGAGCGGAACCGGTCGAAGCACCAGCGGCAGCAGCCATGCTTGCCCCTTTTCCTCGGCCCAGACCGCGGCCGGCACGCCACCCATACGCCGCGCCTCAAGGCTGGTGTAGCCCGGCGTCTGGTAAAACTCGTGCGGCGCACGCGACAACACCTTTTCCCAGCGAGGATCGGTTGATTCCAGCAGTTGGCACTCCATTTTGAAGCCCAGTTTCCAACAGGCGGTGTTTTGTTGAGTGAGGTGATCCTCCACCCGCCGCATTCAACCCGCTGCCAGGCGCCGGCGCCAGGCCTGTTTGATCCGGTCCCGCACGCCCAGGCGGCCGGCCAGTCGGGAGAGCCAGCGGCCCAGCGCGTCCCCGACGGCCTTGTACCGGCGCAGCCACCGGCTGCGGTGCGTCCGCCCGAACAGGTCCACCCGCGCCTCGCGCCACGCCCGGGTGCCGAACCGCTGCTTGTAAGCCACGTCTCCCGGCCCCCAGTCGAGCCGGGCCACGCCCTCGCGCACCAGTTCAGCGGTCAACCGCAGCACCAGGGCGGTGCCCACCTCAAACCTCCGCAGCGACGGCAGGTAGCCGGTGGCGTGCGCGTGGAACGTGTCCCGGCACCGTGACCCCAGCCAGAACCCGCCGGGCCGGCCCCCCACTTCCAGGAGCATGACGCGCAGGCGACCGCGTCGGGCCAGCCAAGCCAGTTGTTCCCGCGTTTCCGGGGTGTGCCGGAAGCCCACCTCCAGCCCGCGCTGGTAGGTCTGGCAGGCCACTTCTTCAAGCTGTTTCCCCAGCCACTCGGTGTCCCCGCAGGCGGCCAGCCAGCGCCAGTTCACCTCCCCGGGGTGGGCCGCCTCCAGCTCCCGTTCCTTGCGGTGATGCCAGGTGCGGTGCTTGGCCCGCATCCGCCTCAGCAGAAAGTCCGGTTCCGGCCCCAGTTCGAGCACCCAGCGGCGCGTCCACTCCGGCCGGCGCACGCCCAGAGTTTGCGCAGGATACCCGGCCAGTCCCGCCCACAACCCGCTCTCCTCCCGCAGCGCGGCGATCGAGCAGTAATCTGCCCCCCACTCCTCCAGCAGGGCCAACAGTCGCCCGACCATCGGCCCGGCCACGCCAGGCTCCACCCGCCCCAGCAGCCCCTCGTAGGGCACCGCCAGCCGCACGGTCTTGACCGCCGGTAACCGAGCGTAGCCCAGGGACGGCCGGATGTGCGCCCGCTCCAGCCGCCCAAAGAGGATCGCCTCGCACCGGTCCCCCCGCCACCCACTCAACGCCCAGGGCGCCAGGACGTGTGGTCGGTGCCGGCAACTGATCAGGAACAACTCCAGCTCGGCGTCAGTGGCCTCCACCAACCGCCCCCATTCCTCCGCCAGTTCCCCGAGCTGTTCCGCGCCGCAATGGACGCGGAGGGTGGAGGTCTCCTGTTCGGGAGCGGATGGGGTCACGGCTTCGGAAGATGCGCAGTCCAGTGGCCGCGGAGGGGAGGCCCTGTTTCCGCGCCGACCTTGCCTGACCGCCAGCAGCCTGCTGCGGGCGGTAATCATCACGCCCGATAGGCTGGGAAGTAACGGGGTCGAGGTTGCCAGGAGCGTCCCTGCGCGGCCTCCCACGCCTGGCGGGCCTGCAGCAAGGTCTCGCAAGCGGCGGCGTCGAAGACCCGCTGACCGATCCGGAAGGGCACCACCCCGCGCGGGGCGAACTGGAGCTTGAAGGTGAAAATGCTGTCCGCCCCGCCGTAGCCGCCGCCCAGGATGTAGCGCTGCTTGCCAGTGCGGAGTCCCCATTCGGCGATCTCGTGCATGAGCAGGCAGTTGGCGTCCAGTTGACGCCCCGGCTCGCTATTGCCGCCCAGAAACGAGCACAGGTGGCGGCCGGAAATCAGGGTCAGTTCGTTGGCCAGCGGCTGCCCGTCCTGCACGGCGTGGAAAAACATGAACTGGCCGGGCAGCTCCGCGATGATCCGCTCGAAGAAGCTCCGCGGAAACCGGTAAAAGGCCGTGGCCCCGCGCCGCTCCATCGTGGCCTGGTACAGCTCGAGGAACTGGTCGAGCCGCGCACCGTGCGGGTCCATCGCCACCTCCACCCCGGCCCGCCGCGCGTGGCGGATGGAGCGGCGCAGTCCATGTTTGTAGTCGTACCACATCGCCTCGGGCGTCAGGTCCAGGGACCGGACCACGTTGGGCATGATCTCGACCACCTCGCCGTCAAAGGCCGCCAGTTGCTCCGGAAACAGCGACAGCCGTGCAATCAAGCTGACCACCTGCTGCTCGCGGGCCCAGTCCCGCAACCCCGCCCAGAAGGCCGCGACCGCCGCCGGACCGCATTGCCACTGAAACGGGCCGCCGTAGCCGTATGGTGAGGTTGCATCCCACCACCCACACCCCCGGGGTGCCCACGGTTCGCGCGCCAGCGGCCGCAACAGGAGGGGGAACAAAATGCCTCCCTCACCGGCCACCCACGCCGCGCAGACCACCCGGTCCCCGGGCGTGGCGAACAAGCCGGCATAAACCGGATGCGCGACCACCTCCCGCTCCGGCCACCGCTCCCACAGCTCGAGCCAGACCCGCTGCTGGGCCGGGTCATCCGCCTCCAGCACGGCAAACCGGCCGGGGGCTGGGGCCGACGTCACGGCCGGCGCCTGAGCGACGCCGGCCGGCGCGGGGGAAACAACTTCAGGCCTCATGCGTTGGCACATGGCTCTGGCCACTTTCCCTCCCGCCGGGGGCCGCTTCTCCTGACTTCCCGAGCTCCGCAGTCGCCGCGGCGCGACGTTCCTCGTCCAGGCACGCTTCCACCTCGTCGGCGTTCGCGGCGGCTCCTTCCCCTTTCCACACCGCCCGGAGGGTTCGCCCCAGAATGCACAAGTCCTGCTGCAGGGAAAGGTTTTCCACGTAGCGCGCGTCCAGCTCCAGGCGCTGGTCCCAGCCCAGGCAGTTGCGCCCGGACACCTGGGCCAGGCCGGTGATGCCGGGCCGGACCTCGAACCGCAGCCGTTCCCGCGGCCGAAAGTACGGCATGTACCGCATCAGCAACGGGCGCGGTCCCACCAGGCTCATGTCCCCCCGCAGCACGTTCCACAGTTCGGGCAGCTCGTCCAGGCTGGAGCGCCGCAGGAAACGGCCCAGCCGCGTCAGCCGTTGGCCGTCGGGCAGCGGGTTGCCCCGGGCATCCCGCGCGTCGGTCATGGTGCGGAACTTCACCAGGCGGAAGGGGCGTCCTTGGAAGCCGGGCCGCTCTTGCCGGAAGAACACCGGTCGCCCCAGACTCCACCAGACGGCCAACGCCAGGACGACCAGCAGCGGCGCCAGGACGATCAGCGCCAGCCCGGCCAGCACCACATCCAACAGCCGCTTGCCTGGATAGTCACGGGGGCGTGCAGGCGGCGCCGAACCTGTCCACGAGTCGTTCACCAGAAGGATTGAGAAGCGGGAAGTGAGAATTGAGGAGTGGGAAGTGGGAAGTGAGGAGTCAGAAGCCAGGAGTCAGGAGTTGGAATTCAGGTAGCCGCCGCGGGGATGCGGGAAACCCTCTCCCCGCCGGCTCGCGCCGGCGGCTACTGGCGGCGCCGGGTGGAACGGCCAACCTGCCCGTTCCGCCGGCCGGCCTCCCAGCCCGGCGATGTGCGGCGGCCGTCCCGGCGGTGGGGTGCAGGCGTCCCGCCTGCAAGCCCTGCAGGCCGGAGGCCCGCACCACAACGGCAGGCCGGAGGCCCGCACCACAAAGGCAGGCCGGAGGCCCGCACCACAATGGCAGGCCGAAGGCCCGCACCACAAGG
>JBBIVJ010000019.1:0-84057 GCA_037439785.1 Verrucomicrobiales bacterium
TTGGGCGCATATCATCCGCATGGATACGATTACCCCCGCCGAACAGCGGCCCAGCTTCTTCCATCTATCGGGCATCCCGCGCCCCATCCGCGCCACCCTCAGCGAGGAGCGCTTGGGCGGTGTGGTTGAGCGCGCGGTTGGTGCGGGCGGTCAGGGCGGGGCGGAGTCCGGGGCGGTTGCTGGGGGTGGGGGTAACGTTGAACCTGCTGATCCTGGCGTTTTTCAAGTACGCCGGCTTTCTGGCCGGCATTCTCCTGCCGGAGGAACGCTGGGCGGGGGTGCGGACGGCGCTGCAGGCGATTCCGTTGCCGATCGGGATTTCGTTTTTCACCTTCCACATGATCAGCCTGCTGGTGGACCTGGTGCGGTTGTCCGGCGGCGGGGGGGTGGCGAGCCTGGAGGCGGAGTACCTGCAGGGGCGGACGGTGTCGGGCGGGGCGCGGGTGGCGTTGTACGTGTCGTTGTTTCCCCAGCTCATCGCGGGGCCGATCCTCAAGGCGCACGAGTTTTTCGGGCAGGTGGGGCTGAAGCGGTTCCGGGACATCGAGTGGGGGGCGGCGGGGCGGATGCTCATCCTGGGGTATTTTTTGAAGATGGTGGTGGCGGACAATCTGCGGGAGGCCACCGGGTTGTTGACCACACCGCTGATGCCGAAGCTGGGGGCGCTGGACCTCTGGGCGTTGTTGTACGGGTTTTCGTTCCAAATTTTCGCGGACTTTGCCGGGTACTCGCTCATCGCGCTGGGGCTGGGCAAGCTGCTGGGGTACCAGTTGCCCACCAACTTCAATTTCCCGTACCTGGCGGCGTCGCTGACCGAGTTCTGGCGTCGCTGGCACATCTCGCTGTCCACCTGGCTGCGGCAATACCTGTACATCCCGCTGGGGGGCAGCCGGCGCGGGGAGGTCCGGACCTACGTGAACCTGTTTCTGGTGATGTTTCTGGGCGGGCTCTGGCATGGCGCGGCCTGGAGTTACGCCATCTGGGGCACGGCGCACGGGTTGTTTCTGGCGGGGGAACGGCTCTGGGCCACCAAGGTGGCCCGGCGGCCGGAAGGGGCCGGCCAGGTGCCGGCCTCGCTGGGCCTGCGGCTGCTACGGGCGCTGCTGGTGTTCCAGGTGGTGTCGGTGCTCTGGATTCTGTTTTTGATGCCGGACTTCGGGCAGGCGACGTTGTTTTTCCGGCACTTGGTGACCCAGCCGTGGACGGGCAGCCCGCAGGGTTTGTTTGTGGTGGCGGTGTACGGGGCGCCGATCGTGGTGTGGCATCTCCTGGCCCTGGGGCGGGAGGCGCGGTGGTGGTCGCCCGAGTGGGCGGCCCGGCTCCGGCGCTGGGACTGGCTGGCCTACGCGGGGCTGGCGTTTTTGATTGTGACCAACAGCGGCCCGCAGGGGGCCTTCATCTACTTCCAGTTCTGACCATGCGCTTTTGGGGACTGACGCTTCTGGGCACGGCGGCTCTGCTGGCCGCGTACACGGCGTGGTTGCAGTGGACCGGCTGGCGGGCGGAGTACGCGGAGTCGAATGTGGTGGCCAACGAAATCCGCTGGCAGCGCTTCGACCGGCTCCGGGCGGCGGCCCGGGTGGTGTGGGTGGGTTCGTCCATCGGCGGGCGGCTGCCGGTGGAGCCGCTGGCCGGCGGGCCGGACCGCGGCGCCAATCTGTGTTTGGACGGCAGCAACGCCCGGCTGGGGCTGGAGTTGCTGGCACTGGTGCAAGTGCACCCGGAATGGCTCTTCCTCGAGGCCAATACCCTTACCCTGCCACCCTCAGCCAACGAGGACACCCTGCGGGCGGCCTTTGGCGGACTGACCAGCCGGCTGGCGCGCCGGTTGCCGTTCCTGCGCGCGGAGAACCGCCCCGTCTCCCTGGCCTACTCGGCCTTCAAGCAACGGGCCGACCGACGTCGCGCCGCTGCCGCGGCGGCAGTGCCGGACCTGACGACCGCGCCGCGCCGGCCGTTGCCGGAACCGCCGTCGGACGTGACCGGCACCGGGACCGCGGCGTCCCCGGAGGTGGCAGCGTGGCGGGAACGGCTGCGGCCGTTTCGGGAACGCGGTTGCCGGGTGGTGCTGGTGATGTTGCCCGATGGCGGCCAGGACCGTGCGGCCGACTACGCCCTGGCCCGGGCCCTGGCGGCGGAGGGGATGCCGTTTTACGACCTCAAGGGGGCGTGGCCGGAGAAGGCGTTTGCCTACTCGGACGGCTTGCATCTGGTGCGGCCCGCGGCGGAGGTGCTGGCGGGGTGGCTGGGGCGGTACGTGGTGGCGGGCGGGCTGCATTGACGCCCGCGGCGGCGTTCCGTACCGTGCGGGCCATGTACCGCAGGTGGTTTTGGTTGGCGTTGGTGGTGGGGGGCTTTTTCCTCTGGCCCACGCCGTGCCCCGCGCCGCTGGTGTACGTCCCCGGCGAGGGCTGGACCTACGAAAGCCCGGGGGGTGGCCCGCGCTGGCGGCGCGCGCGCGCGAAAGAGCAGTACGAGTTCGCCCGGGAAGCCTTCGACTCCGGCAAGTATCGGCTGGCGATCAAGGCCGCGCGGCGCACGGTGTCGCGCTGGCCCCTGTCCGAGTACGCCCCCGAGGCACAATACCTCGTGGGGCGCGCCTACGAGGCCCGGCGCTGGGACGAAAAGGCCTTCAGGGAGTACCAGAAGGCGGCCGAGCAGTACCCCAAGCTGGCCCGCTTCGAGGAAATCCTCGAACGCCAGTTTGGCATCGCCATGCGGTTCCTGGGCGGGCAGTGGTTCAAGCTCTGGGGGGTGATTCCCTTCTTCCCATCCAAAGAGAAAACAGCCGACATGTTCGCCAAGATCGTCCGCAGCGGCCCGTTCTCGAAGGTCGGTCCGCAGGCGCAACTGGCCCTGGGCACGACGCGGGAAAAGCAGAAGGACTACGCCCTGGCAGTCCAGGCCTACGAAAAGGCCGCCGACTCCTACCATGACCAGCCCGAGATCGCGGCCGAGGCCCTGTTCCGCGCCGGCCAGGCCTACCTCAAGCAGGCCAAGACGGCCGATTACGACCAGGGAGCGGCCGTTTCCGCCATTGCCACCTTCACCGATTTCATCGCCCTCTTCCCGCAGGACCCGCGCGTGGAGGAAGCCCGCAAGACCATCCTCGAGCTGCGGCAGGAACAGGCCCGCGGTGCCTTCCGTGTCGCCCAGTACTATGACAAAAACCGGCGCTGGGACGGGGCGCGGGTGTACTACAACGAGGTGGTGAGCCTGGCGCCGAACTCGGAACTGGCCGACCAGGCGCGGCGCCGGCTGGACCTCCTGCGCCGGGTCCCGGCCGCGACGGCGTCCCCGCGTTCCTGACATGCGTGCCGCCGCGTTGCTGGTGATGCTGCTGGCCCTGGCGGCCGGCGGATGCGCCGGGTACCGCCTGGGGCCGACAGCGGGCTTCGCGGCAGGCAGCCGCACGGTGCGGGTGCAGTACTTCGACAATGCCACGCTCCAGCCCCGCCTGAGCGAGGCCCTGGCCCAGGCGTTGCGCCATCGCCTCCAGCAGGACGGCACCTACCGCCTGGTCAGCGCCGGAGAGGCGGACGTGGTGGTGCGCGGCGAAATCCTCGAGTTCCGGCGCCGGCCCTTGTCCTTTCAGCCCCGGGATGTGCGCCTCACCCGCGACGAGGAACTGGAACTGACGGTGCACCTGGTGGCCGCAGACCGGCCGGCCGGCACCAACCTGGTGGACCGGGAAGTGACCGCCCGTGTCGAGGTGCGTCTGGAGGGCAACCAGACCAGCGCCGAGCGCCAGGCCTTCACCCAACTGGCCCGCGACTTCGCCGACCGCGCCGTGCCGCTGATCGTGGACGGGGTATGGTGAGGCGCTCTGGGCGCGGTCCGGCGACGCGACCAACTGCCGGGTGAGTGCCCCGCGCGAACCGGGGGAACGGGCGAGAGGTCAATCCCGTACCACCTGGTCCAGGAGGTGGCCGGAGGCGTCCACCAGTTGCACTACCATGGCCATGTGCCCCACCGCGTGGGTCGAGCAGCTCAGGCAGGGATCGTAGGCCCGGATGCCGGCCTCAATGCGGTTGAGCAGCGGCTCGGGGATGGTGTCGCCCTGGAGGTAGTGCCGCGCGATCTGGGTGATGGTGCGGTTCATGGCCAGGTTGTTCTGGCCGGTGGCGATGATCAGGTTCACCTGCCGGATGAGGCCGTTCTTGTCCACCGTGTAGTCGTGGAAGAGCGTGCCGCGCGGCGCCTCGCTGACGCCCACGCCGTGGAGCTGGTTGATGCCAGCGTCGGCTCGCAGGTGGTCGGACTGCAGGTCCGGGTCGTTCAGCATCTGCTCGATGTGTTCGAGGCTGGCCAGGATTTCGATCAGCCGGGCGTAGTGGTAGTGGAAGGAGGAGGTGACCGCCCCCCAGCCCAGGGCCTTGAACTGCGCCAGCTCATCGTCGGCCAGGGGGGTGCCGATGCGGCGGCAGAGGTTGAGGCGGGCCAACGGCCCCACCCGGTACATGCCGGCGGGGTAGCCCATCGGCCGGTAGAACGGCGATTTCAGGTACGAGGCCGGTTCGACCGTTTCGGCGATGAATTCCGCGTAGCGGGCCGGCTCGATCCGGTCGGCGATCACGTTGCCGCCCGCGTCCATAAAGCGCAGCCGGCCGTCGTAATGTTCCCAGCTTCCGTCCGGCCCCACCAGCCCCAGGAACAGGCTGGGGAAGTTGCCGAAGACCTGGATTTCGGTCTCGCTCCGCTCCCGCACCTCGCGGAACAGGTCCAGGGCGCGGCGCACGATGTCCCTGGACTCGGGCAGGCGGGCGCGCAGGGCGTCACGGCCGTCGGCGGTCAGGGCACTGCGCACGCCGCCCGGTACGGCCCAGGCGGGGTGGATTTTGCGGCCGCCGAGTTGTTCAATGACTTCCTGGCCGAACTGGCGCAGGCGGATGCCGCCGCGCGCCAGGTCCGGTTGGGTGCGCATCAGGCCAAAGACGTTGCGCTCGGCCGGCGGGGTATCCCAGCCCAGCAGGAAGTCCGGTGCGCTGAGGTGGAAGAAGCTCAGGGCATGGGATTGGATGATCTGGCCCAGGTTCATGAGCCGGCGCAGCTTGCGGGCCGCCGGCGGGATGTCCACCGCCAGGATGGCGTCGCCGGCCTTGGCCGAGGCGAGCAGATGACTCACCGGGCAGATGCCGCAGACCCGCGGGGTGATGCCGGGCATCTCGGTGAAGGGCCGGCCTTCGCAGAATTTCTCGAAGCCGCGGAACTCGACCACGTGGAAGCGGGCCTCGGCCACGTGCCCGTTGGCATCGAGCTGGATGGTGATCTTGGCGTGACCCTCGATGCGGGTCACGGGGTCAATCTGAATCTGCGTGGGCATGGCAGCAGGGCAAAGGAAAAGCCGAAGGCCGAAATCCGAAATCCGAAGGCCGAAGTTCGACGGCCGAAGTCCGAAGGCCGAAGTGACAGTGCCCGCGAAAACGGTGACGAGCCTCCCGTTTGGCTTCGGATTTCGGGGTTCGGATTTCGGATTTCATCGGGCGTCTCAGCCGAACTTGATGCGCTCCCCGCTCGGGTGCGGCGTGCGGCCGGCGAGCAGTTCCTCGAGAAAGGCCCGGATGCGTGCGGCCGGCGGCGGGCATCCGGGCAGGAAGAAATCCACCGGCACCGCCTCGTGCAGGGGCATCACCCGGTCCAGCAAGGGCGGCACCACGCCGGGTTCGGCGGGGATTTGGGGGCGGAGGTTGGCGGAGTCCAGGTAGGCGCGGCGCAGGACCGGTTCGGCGCCGCCGAGGGGGTTGCGCAAGGCGGTGACGTTGCCGGTGACCGCGCAGTCGCCGAAGGCCACCAGCAGGCGGGTGCGCTGGCGGATGGTGCGGGCCAGTCCGAGGTTGTCCTGGTTGGCGACCGCGCCCTCGATGAGGCAGACGTCCACGCCCTCGGGGTACTCCTTGGTATCCACCACCGGGCTGTACACCACCTCGGCCATCTGGGCCAGTTCGAAGAGCCATTCGTCCAGGTCCAGGAAGGACATGTGGCAGCCGGAGCAGCCGCCGAACCAGACCGTTGCCAGTTTCAGACGATCCATTGCTTTTTCTCCCGGGCAGTGACGATGAATTCGAGTTTGCCGCGGTCCTTGGCCATCTCGGCCACGGTGGCGCCCTTGGCAAAGAGCGCGCCGGTGGGGCAGGCCTGCACGCATTTGCCGCAGGAGGTGCAGGTGACCGAATCGCCCCAGGGCTGGTTGAGGTCGTTGATGATGTGGGAGCCGGCGCCGCGGCCGGCGAAGTTCTTGGTGCCGGCCCCCTCGACATACCAGCAGACCCGCACGCACCGGCCGCAGAGCACGCAGCGGTTGTGGTCCATGCCGAAGAGCCGGTGGGTGAGGTCCACCTCCAGTCGGGGGAACTGGTAGGCGAAGCGGACGTGGTCCATGCCCAGGTCCATGGCCAGGTGCTGGAGTTCGCAGTGGCCGTTGGAGACGCAGACGGCGCAGACGTGGTTCCGCTCGGCGAAGAGCAGCTCCAGGATCATGCGCCGGTAGCTCTGGAGCCGCTCGCTGCGGGTGGTGACCACCATGCCCTCGGCCACCTTGGTGACACAGGCGGGCTGGAGCTTGTTCGAGCCGGCGATCTCGACCAGGCACAGCCGGCAGGCGCCCACGTCGGCCACGCCGTTGAGGTGGCAGAGGGTGGGGATGGCGATGCCGGCCTCGCGCGCGGCCTCGAGCACGGTCTGGCCCTCGGTGGCGGTGATTTCCTGACCGTCCAGGGTGAAGACTTTGGCAACCATGGCGGGGCGGGGTTCAGGCCGGCGGGGCGGGGGCGGCCGCCGGGGCCGGCGGTTTCCAGGGTTCGGGCTGGAGCAGGGTCTGGTATTCGTGGCGGAAGAACCGCAGGGTGCTCAGGACCGGATTCGGCGCGGTCTGTCCCAGCCCGCAGAGGCTGGTGTTTTTGACCAGGTCACAGAGCTGCTCCAGCGTGGTCAGGTCCCGTGCGGTGGCGCGGCGGGCCAGGATTTTCTTGAGCAGCTCGTGCATCTGCACGGTGCCGGCGCGGCAGGGGATGCACTTGCCGCAGCTTTCGTCCATGCAGAACTCCATGAAGAAGCGGGCCACATCCACCATGTTGTCCCGCTCGTCCATGACGATCATACCGCCGGAGCCCATGATCGAGCCCAGGCGGGTGAGCGACTCGTAGTCCACCGGGGTGTCCAGGTGCTCGGCGGGGATGCAGCCGCCGGAGGGCCCGCCGGTTTGCACGGCCTTGATGCGGCTGCCGTCGGGGGCGCCTCCGCCCATGTCCTCGACGATGGTGCGCAGGGGGATGCCCATCGGGACCTCGATCAGGCCGGTGTGGCGCACCTTGCCGGCCAGGGCGAAGACCTTGGTGCCCCTGCTGCGCTCGGTGCCGATGCCGGCAAACCACTCGGCCCCCCGCCGCAGGATGGGGGGGACGTTGGCAAAGGTCTCGACGTTGTTGATGAGCGTGGGTTGGCCGAAGAGGCCGGACTCGGCCGGGTAGGGGGGCCGGGGCCGGGGCTGGCCGCGGCGGCCCTCGATCGAGGCCATCAACGCGGTTTCCTCGCCGCAGACAAAGGCGCCGGCGCCGATGCGGATGTCCACGTGGAAGTGGAAGGGGGATTCGAGGATGTTCGGGCCCAGCAGGCCGGACTGCCGGGCCTGCCGGATGGCAACCTGGAGCCGCGCGATGGCCAGGGGGTACTCGGCCCGGACGTAGATGTAGCCCTGGTCAGCCCCCACGGCATAGGCGGCAATGCTCATGCCCTCCAGCACGCGGTGGGGGTCGCTCTCGAGGACGCTGCGGTCCATGAAGGCGCCGGGGTCGCCTTCATCGGCGTTGCAGATTACGTATTTCCTGGCGCTGGTGGTCTTGGCCACCGTGGCCCATTTCAGGCCGGTGGGGTAGCCGGCACCGCCCCGGCCGCGCAGGCCGCTCTTGGTGATTTCCGTGATGACCTCCGCCGGGCTGAGCTCGCGCAGGGCATGGCGCAGGGCCAGGTAGCCGTCATGGGCGATGTAGGACTCGATGCGCTCGGGGTCCACCCGGCCGCTGTTCTCCAGCACGACGGGCATCTGGCGGGTGAAGAACGGGTGGTTCAGGTCGGCCCGCGCCACGGAGGTGGTGCCGCCCTGGAGCGTGTCCACCAGCGAGGCCGCGTCCGCCGGCCGGACCTTCTGGTACAGGACCCCCGGCGGATCCACACGCACCAGCGGTCCCTCGCAACAGAGCAGCAGGCAGCCCACACCGCGGACCTCGACCCGGTCCTGCAGGCCGGCAGCCTGGACGGCGCGGTCCAGGGCCTCCTTGACCTGCCGGCCTTCGGAGGACATGCAGCCCGCGGCCAGGCAACAGGTGATGAGCACCGGCTTGCGGGCGGCGCGTTCGCGTTCCTGGATTTCAAGCAGTTCAGCCAGCACCATTGGTCAACCATCCTTTCATGCGCGCCAGGGCGCTCTCCGGCGTTTGGTGGGCCGCCACCGCCTCATCATACACGACCGCCGGCGCCAGGCCGCAGGCACCGATGCACCGGGAGGTCAGCAGCGATACCCGGCCGTCCGGCGTGGTTTCGCCGCTGCGGACGCCGGTGGCCTGCTCGAGGGCGGCGACAATCTGCCGGGCGCCCTTGACGTAACAGGCCGTGCCCATGCAGACCACGCAGGTGTGCGCGCCCTGGGGCTTGAGCTTGAAGAAGTGGTAGAAGGTGGCGACGCCGTACACCCGGCTGGGGGGCAGGCGCAGGCCGTGGGCGATGAACCAGAGCAGGCCGTCGTCCAGGTAGCCGAACAGTTCCTGGGCCTTGTGCAGGACCTCGATCAGGGCGTCCTGCCGCTGCTGCTGGCGCTTGATGAAGACCTCGAGAATCTTGAAGCGCTTGTCGCCGCTGGGGTGTCCGGCGGCGGACCCGACGGGTTTCGCTGGGGCGGTGGCGTTCATCCCGGTCTCGACTGCGCGCGAACATGAGCCCACGCCAGCCGGCGAAGTCAAGTAAAGTCCCCCGGCGCCGCGCCGGCTCCACCGCAATTGGCCGAGGCTGGGCCTCCTTTGCGGTGGGGGTGTTCAGAGAGACCAGGAACGAGATTCTACCGGCAGTCAAACGCAGATCGTTGTACGGGCTTGGAGCGTGCGAAATGCCGTGAATTCCCCGTTGACAGGGGCCTTGGCGGCAGGGAATGACGGGCAAGGGTCCAACAACAAACAACACGCAGATGAACAGAATCCTTACGAACAAACTCCTCACCCTGAGTTGTGCCGTTGGCGCGGCCGGCTCGTTGCAGGCGGCCTCGTTCGTCCTGACCGGCACTCAGATGACAGTCGGCGTGGATGAATCTGGCGGCTTGATTGACGCTTCCTTCACTGCGGGGATTATTCCCGCCTGGCGGCCGGCGGTGGATTACCTCCGGCCAGGCGCCCCCTTCCAATTTTACTCGATTGGGGTAAACAACCAGTGGGATGTCGCGGGTTATGCCCCGGGCAACAACTTCGGTGCCTCCACGGTCAACACCAGTGCAGTGGGCATCCTGTCCGCGACCACCACCGGGAATTTCGGTGACTTGTCCTTCACCCAGCTTCTGTGGTTCGGGGTCAATGACACCACCATCCGCTACGCCATCACCTTCGAGAACGCCGGGTCGAGTCCGCTGACCGATGTGGTGTACGCGGTGGGTCTGGACCCGGACCAGGAGGGAGGTCTCATACCCTTTCTATTAGACACATTGAATTCCATCCCGGACGGGAACACGGTCATCGCCACCGGACCCAACTTCGGTGACTGGATACGCATCTTCAGCAACGACCCGCTGAGTCACGAGCCGTCCGTGTCGTTCGCTTGGGATACTGACCCTTATCTGCTGTATAACACGCCGCCGAATGACGGGGACGGCGACAACACCATCAACATGGCCTTCCGGATCGGGGACATGGCCCCGGAACAGCAAGTCACCTTCGGCTACGAGATTGCCATCGGGGTGATTCCGGAGCCGCGTGATTACGCCCTGCTTGGCGGGCTGGGTCTGCTCGGCTTCGCCGCCTACCGGCGTTTCCGCAAGTAACCGGCTGCGGTTTATACCCTTGCCCGGGAGCCCGTGCTCCCGGGTTTTTTGTTGGCGCCCGTTTCAGTGGACGCGGAGGCGGAACCAGGGGAAAACCACCTCGGCCAGCACGGCCACCAGGAAGACCACGCTGATGACGGCGTTGAGGCGGAAGAAGGCGAGATTGATCCACTTGAGGCTGCGGCGGCGGGCCAGCCAGTGCTCCAGTAACAGGCAAACCAGGATCACGATCAGGCCCACCAGATAGGCCACGCGGAAGCCCGCCAGCAGGCCGAACACCCCCAGCAGCACCCACATCAACATGTGCGCCAGGAAGGCGGCCTGGAGCGCATTTTGCGGCCCCCACCGCACCACCAGCGAATGGAGGCCGTGCCGGCGGTCGAACTCGTAGTCCTGCAGCGCGTAGATGATGTCAAAGCCCCCCAGCCAGAACACCACCGCCACCGCCAGCACCACCGCCAGCAGCGCGCTGTGGCGGAAGGAGACACCCCCGTCCCGCTCCGGAAAGAAATCCAGCCCGCCGGTCACGGCGATCCACGCCCCCAGCGGCGCCAGGGCCAGCGCGACCCCCAGAAAAAAGTGGGTGAAGTCCGTGAACCGCTTGGTCAGCGAATAACCGCAGACCACCCCCAGGGCCACCGGCGACAGCAGCAGGCAGGTGCGGTTCAAGCCCGCACTGGCCGCCACCAGCCCCGCCGCGGCCACGGCCCAGAGCGTCCAGGCCGCCGCCAGGCTGATCCGGCCGGCCGGCAGCGGACGGTTCGCAGTGCGGGGGTTGGCGGAATCGAAGTGCCGGTCCACGATGCGATTGAAGCTCATGGCGCAGGTCCGGGCGCAGACCATCGCGGCGAGGATGAGCAAAAACGTGCGCCAACCCGGCCAGCCGCGGCTGTCCCGCGCTGCCACGGCCATCGTGGCTAGGGCGAAGGGCAGGGCAAAGATGGTGTGCGAAAACTTCACGAACTCGCCCCACAACCGCACCCGCGCCCCCAGGCCGGTGGCGCGCAGGGGAGCAGGGCGGGATCCCGCTGGCGAGCAGGGCTCGGAGGTGTTGGGACTTGAGGCGGCGTGCATGGGGGTAACGTCCGGACCGCGAAGGCACACCCTCGGCCAGACCTGACCGGCGGCAACCCAACCCATTGCGCGCCGGCTTGTCAAACCCGCCCTTTGCAGGGCGCAGCCGGGACGGCGGCACCACAGTCCCCCTGGGAGTGCAGGCCTCCGGCGGCCTGCTGGTGGTATGGTGCGGGCGTCTCGCCCGTCGGCGTTGTGGTGCAGGCGTCTCACCTGCAAATCCCGCAGCCGGGACGGCGGCACTCCAGCGAAACTCCCCAATTCCGCAACTCCGAAACTCCGGCCCCTTGAGCGCCGACTGGAAGTCGGCGATACGGCAGGCTGGAAGCCTGCGCTACGTTGCCGGGCGGGTGGCCGCTGGCAGCGACGCGGTCCGCCGCGTCACCGCGCCAGCTAGAGGGAAGCGTGCCGGGTCAGCAGGGCCGTCCACCCTCCCCCGACACCGGGAGGGACCGTGTCCTCGCGGTCCCTGCCGGTATCGGCAGGTTGCCCGTTCCACCCTGGGGCCGTCGGCGGGGCGCCGAGGGCAGCGGCTGGGCGGCCGTGCTCCCCATACCTCTGGCCTCCGGCATCCGACTTCGGGCTTTCATTGTGGTGCAGGCCTCCGGCCTGCGGGGGGTGTGGGGCAGCAAACGGCACCGGTTGTACGCGGAAACGGTGGTGCAGGCCTCCGGCCTGCGGGGGGTGTGGGGCAGACGTCTGACCTGCAAACCTCGCTGTCGGGACTGCGGCACTCACTGCCGGGCTGGGAGCCCGGCGGGACGGGCAGGTTGCCCGTTCCACCCCCGGGCCGTCGGCTCAAAGTTCCAGCCGCAGCAGCCCCACCTCCAAGGCCAGGACTTCCTGGACATTCGTGTTGGCCAGCAGCCGCTCGGTGCGTTCCAGGATTTGGAGGTTGCGGCTGGCGGCGGACGGCGTGAGGCGCCGGGCCACAAGGCTGGTGACCGGTTCGAGGTCGGGAAAACCGAGCTGGTGCCGCGCCAGCCCCTGGCTGGCCAGCCAGAGGTCCCGCAGCCAGAGGTGCAAGGCCGCCAGCAGCTCGCCCCGGCGGCGGCGGTATTCGGCCTCGATGGCCGCCTTGAGTTCGGCTTCCCACTGGGCGCGCAACTCGGGTTCGACCTCTTCGTACTGGGTCAGCGGGGAGCGGTTCTTGAGTTCGGTTTCGATGGCGGCCCGCCGTTCGGTGAGGGTGCGAACCAGTTGATCCAGCAGCCGGTAGCGGGCCAGCAAGCCCCCGCGGGCTTCGGTCACCTGGCGGGCGAATTCCTGCACCCACGCGGCCTCGGCGGGTTCGGGGGCGACGGCGTCACTGTCGCCCAGGTTCAGGGGCAGGCAGCGGGAGCGGATGGTTTCCAGCACGCGGGCGGGCTCGGTGGTCAGGAGCAGGAACACGCATTCGGGGGGCGGTTCTTCGAGGGTTTTGAGGAAGGCGTTGGCCGCCGGGACGTTCATCCGGTCCGCCGCCACAAACACGGCCACCTTGCAGGGGGCGAGGGAGGCCTTGAGGTACACGGCGTCGAGGAGGTGGCGGACCTGTTCGATCAGGATGACGCGCAGTTTGGATTCGGGCCGGAGCCAGCGCACGTCCGGGTGCTGGTCCCGGTCAATGCGGCGGCAGGAAGGGCAGGCATCGCAGCAGTCAAGGGGCTGACCGTTGGCGGCGCGGCGGGGGGGGCGTTCGCAGTTGAGGGTTTTGGCGAGGTTGCGGGCCAGGGTCTCCAGCGGCACCAGGCGCGCCCCGCTCAGCAGGTAGGCGTGCCCCAGCCGGCCGCGTTCGAGGCTGCGTTGCAGGAGGGTGAGCGCGGCGGCGGGGACGTTGAGGTCGGCCAGGGCCATCGGGGGTCAGGAACTGGCCGCCGGCAGGGCGGCGAAGCGGACTTCGGCCGCCTCCCACGCGGCGGCCTCGGCGGGTTGGCAGGTGGTGAGCGGGAAGGAGGTGCGCACCACGTCGCGCGCCGCCGCCAGGGAAGGCAGTTGGCCCAGGGCGATGGCCTGGACCAGGATGTTGCCCGCGGCGGTGGCCTCGTCCGGCCCCGCGATCACCGGCACCTGGCAGGCGTTGGCGGTGAACTGGTTTAGCAGCGCGTTGCGGCTGCCCCCGCCCACCACGTGCAGCCGGCTGATGCGCCGGCCGGTCAGGGACTCGATCTGGTGCAACGTGCGACGGTAAAGCAGGGCCAGGCTTTCGAGGATGCAACGGACCACCGCCCCCGGCGTGGCCGGCTCCGGCTGGCCGGTCTGGCGACAGTACTCGGCAATGCGTCCGGGCATGTCGCCCGGCGGCAGGAAACGCGCATCCGCCGGATGCACCAGCGCGGCAAAGGGCGTCGCCTCGGCGGCCAGGCGGGTGAGGGTGGCGTAGTCGTAGGCCCGGCCCTGGCGTTCCCAGGTGCGGCGGCATTCCTGGACCATCCAGAGGCCGATGATGTTTTTGAGCAGGCGCACCGTGCCGCCGAAGCCGATTTCGTTGGTGAAGTTGGCCTCGCGTACGGCGTCGGTGATCACCGGGGCAGGCAGTTCCACGCCCATCAACGACCAGGTGCCCGAGCTGAGGTAGGCCCAGTCCCCGCCCTCCGCCGGCACGGCGGCCACAGCCGCACCGGTGTCATGCGAACAACTGGCCACCACTTGCATGCCGTCCAGCCCTGTCTCCCTTGCCAGGGTCGGGCGCAACGGTCCCAGCACCGTGCCGGAGGAAACCACGGGGGGGAACAGGTGCGGTGGAAGGGCCAGCCGTTCGAGCAGGCGGCTCGACCAGGTGCGGGTGCGGGGATTGTAAAGCTGCGTGGTGCTCGCCAGCGATTCCTCGGCCCGCGCGACGCCGCTCAACCAGTGATTGAAGGCGTCGCCCACTCCCAGCAACAGGCGGGCGCGGCTCGGCCGCTCGGGACTTTCCGCGCCCAGTTGGAACAGGGTGTTGAAGGGCAGGAATTGCAGGCCGGTCTCGGCAAAAATCTCCGTCCACGGCAGCCGTTCCAGGACCCGCTTCACGCCGTCGCGGGTCCGCGGGTCGCGATAGTGGAAGGTTGGCTCGAGGACCTCGCCCGCCGCGTCGTACAGGACGTAATCCACCCCCCAGGAGTCGGTGCTGATGCCGGCCACGGGCAGGCGGCGGGTGCCGGCCTGCCGCAGCCCGGTGCCCAGTTCCTCCCACAAGGCGCGCAGGTTCCAGTGCAGGGACCCGCCGCTCTGGAGGGGGACGTTGGGGAAGCGGCGGATTTCCTCGAGCCGGAGCCGCTGGTCCTCGAGCCGGCCGAGCATCAGCCGGCCGCTTTCCGCCCCCAGGTCGCAGGCCAGGTAGAACGTCTTCATGGAAACGCGGCCCCCGATTCAACCGCCTGGCGGCGCGGATGCAACGGCGAAGCCCGCCACCCGGACGGTGCATGGCTGCCAGCGGCCGGGCTGCCGCTCACCCCGGCCGGGACGCGCTGGCGACAGCAGCCTCGGCGGCCCGCACGCAAGCCAGCAGGGCTTCGGCCTCCTCCGGCGCCTCGTGCAGTTGGGCCAGGAGGTCCGTCTTCTGGGCGAGGTAACACAGGCGGGCGAGGGTCTGCAGATGCAGCCGGTCTTCCCGGCAGCCCAGCAGGAAAAAAAGGCGGGTGGGGTGGCCGTCCGGTGCGCCGAAATGAATCGGCTGCACGGTGCGCCCCAGCGCCAGGAGCGACTCGGCGAACAGCTCCGGCTGCGGGCTGCGGGGATGCAGGAAAGCCACCCTGCCCGGCACCGCCGTCGGGCACAGCGCCTCCCGCTCTTCCAGGGTCTGCCGCAAGGCCTCCGGGTCCCAGACCAGGCCGGCCTGGTGGACCAGGGCCACCATTTCGCGGATCACCGAAGCGCGCGTCTTGGCGGGCAGCGCCGGGGCGATGAGTTCGAGCCGCAACAGGTCGGTCAACCGCACCGGCGGCATGGCAGAGCCGGCGGCCTGCTGCGTGAACGCCGCCAGTTCGCGGGGCTCCGCTTCGAGAAGGCGACGCGAGGCCCAGGCGTCAATGTCCACCAGGCGGAAAATCAGCCGGCCGCCGCGGCGCTCGGCGGGGACCCGGCCGTCCCGGGCCAGCCGCTCCAGCTCCCCGGGGTGCAGGTGCAGATGGCGGGCGGCTTCCTCGAGGTTCAGGACGCGATGGAGCATGGGGGCCTTTCCCAGGCGGGCCGGAACGGGGCGGAGCGCTGCCAGCAACCTGCTCCGCCCGCCTGCAAGGTCAGCTTGCCGGCCCGGGCCCAAACCGACAAGTCCGCTCCGGCCGGGGAAGAGTGGAAGAGGTGAATGGTTTGAAGGGTTAAATGCGTTGAAGGGGTGAAAGGTGAAGGGGAGGAAGCTTGCCAAGTGTGGAAAGCGGAACGCGAAGCACCGAGCTGCCGCCCCTGGGTGCCCCTTTCCTGATTCCTGACGCCTGATCTCCCCCCGCCCCCCGGCCGGCGCCGCCCAAAGCGCCAGAAGACTGGCGCCTGTCTGCGTGCACCGCACAGGCAGGCACTCCAAAAGCTGGCGCCCTGCCGGGCCGGCTCAGGAAGTGAACTCGCGGGGTCTGGACGCTTTCCCGCCGCGCGAAGCGTCTTGGAGTGCGGCAGTCTTCTGCCGCTTTTCCAGCCGGATTCACCCCTGGCCGGCGCCGTCGGCCCGACGTTCGGCCCTGGCCGGCCTCGGGTGGGCAGGGGGAGAGGAACTTCGCGCTTGCGTCAGGTGGAGGACGGTTTTTTACTGGGTGGCACGCGGGTGTGGTTCAATGGTAGAACGCGGGCTTCCCAAGCCTGAGACGAGGGTTCGATTCCCTTCACCCGCTCCACCGTCGCCAGGGTAGCTCAGCGGTAGAGCAGGGGACTCATAAGCCCTTGGTCGTGGGTTCGATTCCCTCCCCTGGCACCACACCGCCCGCCGCGATTCCCCCACGTGACGGCCGGCGTTTCGTTCAGTTGACCGAAGGGTCTTCGGGCGAGTGCGCCAGCAGCTGGTAGGCGGGGCCTTTTTCCAGCAGCACCGCCTTCCAGAGCGCTTCGGGCGACACATCGAACACCAGGCGGAGGGTGGCGGGGTGGACCAGCCAGGCCTTGCGTTTGATCTCATCATCCAACTGCCCGGGGCTCCATCCGGCGTAGCCGGCGAACAGCCGCAGACGCTGGGTGGGGGAGAAGGACTGGGCCAGCTCGATCAGCTCGTCCTGCGAATGGCCCAGACTGAGGTTGGGCATGACATTGGCGTCGGGCAGAAACTCATCCGTGACCAGGTAGCTCATGGCGGTGGGCTGAACCGGCCCACCGATGAAGAGGGCCTGCTCCTTGATCGAATCGGGCAGGTCGGCATCGAGGGCTTCCCCCACCTTGCGGCCGCTGTCGCGGTTGAGCACCAGACCGAAGGCGCCGTCCGGGTCGTGCTGGCAGACCAGCACCACTGTGCGGTGGAACCAGGAACCGCGTAACTGACCCCCGTCCAGGAGCAGGTGACCTTGGAGCGACTTGTGTACTTTGGCCATATCCGGGCGATGCGGGTGAGCAAACCACCGGGCAAAACTTCCCGGACATTGTGCAATTGACGCGGCAAGCTGGCAATGCCCGCCGACCCCAGCCCGTCACCCCCAGCCGCCGAGCCACCTCGCCGGCGGGCAGCCCCGCCACGGCCCGCACCTTTTGGGGATGGCTGCGACCCAGGGTCAGCCGCCCCGCGGCGCGGGGCTGCCCCCGCCGTTCGGCCAGGAACTGCACCAGCGCTGCGTTGGCGGCGTCGTGCACCGGCGGGGCGGCCACGCGCACCTTCAACGCCGTTGCCTGCAGGCCGACCACCGCAGTCCGCGCGGCGCGGGCCACGACCCTGACCCGTACCCTCACGCCGCGGGGACCATGGTCCTCAAGACAGGACGGGATCACAGCGGCAGGCGGTGGAACAGGCGGATCAGCGCGCCGCGCCACCAGCCAAAGGCGGCCAGAGCCACCGCCAGGCCCACCAACGGCGCCAGGTCCAGACGCCCCACCTGCAAGGGCAGGCGCCGCAAGGGGCGGAGCAGCCGACCGGCCATCCGGCTCAGTCCGGCCAGGGTGGTGTGCCCTCCCAGATACACCTGGCTGTCGAGCAGATGCAGGATCAGCAGCCCGACCACCAGCGGTTCCCAGACCAGGCAGGCGCCCAGCCCCACCACCACCGCCTGTTGGACCAGGTGCGCTGTCGAGCGGGGGGGCGCGACCAGTCCCGCCTCCACCAGCCACGGATGCGCCGCGGCCCAGGCGAGGCCCAGGGCGGCCGCGGGCAGGGCCAGGGCCGGGCCCCGCGGCAACCGCGCCAGGGGCCCGAGCTGGCCACGCACAAAGCGCTGCCACGGCGGCGGCGGGCTTTCCGTGCGATCCAGCGCGGCCAGCAAAAGCAGCCAGGCGAAATAGCCGCCGAAAAACACCAGCCAGCCGGCGACGGAGAAGGCCATCATCCGCCCGAGCCGGCCGCTGTGGAAATCCAGCCGTACCGCGCCCAAATCCAGCGAGGCCACCCAGTCCAGGTCCCGCCCCACCTGCGCGTACAACCAGCCGCGCAGCGGCAGCAGCAGGCCCAGGGCAACCAGGAAAATCCATGCCGCCCCCCGGCCACGGGCGGCGGGGGGCGGCGCCGGGGGAAACCGTGTGACCTCGAGCCCCGCCGGTCGCCAGCACCACCACAGCACCAGCCCCAGGCCGTTGAGGAGGAAGTGCAGCAGGTTCACACCGGCGGGGGGAGGGCCGCGCGCGGCCGCGGCCTAGAGGATTTTCAGCAGGGTGTCCGCCATGACCGCCGGTGTTTCTGCGATGGCCACGCCGGCCTCGCGCAGGGCGGCGATCTTGGCGGCGGCCGTGCCGCGTCCGCCGCTGATGATCGCGCCGGCATGGCCCATCCGGCGGCCGGGCGGGGCGGTGGCGCCGGCGATGAAAGCGGCCACGGGCTTGCGGCCGTGTTCCCGCAGCCAGGCTGCCGCCTCCTCCTCCGCGCTGCCGCCGATTTCCCCGATCATGATGATGGCCTCGGTGGCCGGGTCCTCGTGGAAGAGCCGGATCACGTCCAGGTGCGAGAGGCCGGGCACGGGATCGCCGCCGATGCCCACGCTGGTGCTCTGGCCCACGCCGCGGCAGGTCAGTTGCCAGACCGCCTCGTAGGTGAGGGTGCCGCTGCGCGACACCACCCCCACCGGGCCGGCGCGGTGGATGTAGCCCGGGGCGATACCCAACCGGCAGCCGCCCCGCGATTCGGGGCCGGGCCCGGGGGTGACGATGCCGGGGCAGTTGGGGCCAATCAGGCGCGTGGGCCGGCCCTGCAGGGCGCGTTTGACGCGGAGCATGTCGTTGACCGGAATGCCTTCGGTGATGCACACCACCAGCTCCAACCCCGCGTCGGCGCCCTCGAGGATGGCGTCGGCCGCGGCCGCGGCGGGCACGAAGATCACCGAGGCGGTGGCGCCGGTGGCCCGGGCCGCTTCGGCGACCGTGTCGAAGATCGGCACGCGCGCCGGCCCGTGGGTGAAGACCTGTCCCCCCTTGCCGGGAGTGACGCCGGCGACCACCTGCGTGCCGTAGTCGAGGGAAAGTTGGGCGTGCCGGGCCCCAAAGCTGCCGGTGATGCCTTGAACGATGACGCGGGTGTCGGGTTGAACGAGGATGGCCATGCGGAGAGTCAGCTTGCGGGGTTCAGCAGGTGCGGCAACCGATCCCCGGCCGGGGCGTGCCGGCCGGTCCCCTCTTTTCTGCGGCGGAGGGGGGTGGGGCGGCCGGGATGGGTGTATCGGGCGCGGCTCATGAGCCGGCGAGGTCTTTAGGGGCAACCGCCGCCGAACTCAACAGTTTTCCCACGCCGGCCGGCCCTCGCCTCCGGACCGCCCAGGGGCAAAGGCCGGTGGAGTCAGGAGTCAGGAGTCAGAAGGCAGAAGTGAGGAGGCAGAAGGCGGGGCAGGGCTGTTCGGTGTTCTGCGTCCTGCATCTGGGAGGTTGCCGGCCCTGTCGAATCCCTTTTCAACCCTTCACCGCCTTTAGCCTTTCACCCCCTTAACCTCGCACCTCCTTGCCCCCTTCCATCCTTACCCTGCCCAGCCGGGGGGGGGCCGTCTCTGACCGGCTGGTGCGCCGGCCACGGAACGGCTTGCCTGGCGTCCCGCCCTTGGCCAACGTCAGCGCGTTGTTGCCATGAACCACCGCGCTGTTCTCCCCACTTCCCGGCGGGATTTCCTCAAACGCACCGCCGCGGCGGGGCTGGCCCTGGCTGCGCCGATCCTGCCGGCCGCGGCCCAGAACGCCGCCGTCCCCCCCGCGCGCCGCACCAAGCTGGGCTTCGACAATTTCTCGGTGCGCGCCTTTGGCTGGAAGGCGCCGCGGTTGATCGAGTACGCCGCGGAGCTGAAGCTGGACTCGTTGTTCATCACCAACCTCGACGCGCTCGAACGTTTCGACGACGCCTACCTGACCGGCCTCAAGGCCCGCGCGCGGGATCACGGGCTGGATTTGCTGCTGGGCTCCTGGAGCATCTGCCCCACCTCCCGGGCGTTTCGGAACACCTGGGGCACCGCCGAAGAGCACCTGCGGCTGGGACTGCGTCTGGCCCATGCCCTGGGGTCGCCGGTCTTTCGCTGTGTGCTGGGCACCCGCGAGGACCGCAAGAGTCCTGGCGGCATCGAGCAGCGCATCGAGGACACGGTGCGGGTCTGCCGGGCGGTGCGCAACCAGGCCCTGGACACCGGTGTCAAGATCGCCATCGAAAACCATGCCGGCGACATGCAGGCGTGGGAGTTGGTCACCCTGGTCGAGGCGGCCGGGCGGGACTACGTGGGCGTCACCTACGACTCGGGCAATGTCACCTGGACGCTTGAGGACCCGATCGCCAGCCTGACCCGCCTGGCGCCCTACATCGTCTGCACCCACATCCGGGACTCAATGGTGTGGGAGACCGAGACCGGCGCCCGCGTGGCCTGGACGGCCATTGGCGAAGGCTGCACCGACGCGCGGGCCCTCTTCGCCAAACTGGCCGAACTGTGCCCCGGCGTGGCCGTCCACGCCGAGATCATCTCCGGCTTCAGCATCGAGTTTCCCTATCTCGACCCCGCTTTCTGGGAGGTCTGGCCCAAGGCCCGCGGCGCGGACTTCGCCCGTTTCCTGGCCCTGGCCAAGAAGGGGCGGCCGGTGCCGCCGTTCCGGCCGCCCGAGGGCGTGGACCGGCAGCAGGCCGAGCGCGAGTACCAAAAGGCCGAACTGGAACGCAGCCTCGCCTGGTGCCGCGAAGTGGCCGGCCTGGGACTCAAGTCCTGACCCGTGTGACCCGCCCGGCGCAGGACCCGGAGGTGGACGCCGCCGCCGAATGGCGGGCGCGTCTGGCGGGGGACGGTTACCTGCGCGACCCCGCCGCCCGCCTCACGCCGCTGGTTGGCGGGGTGTCAAGCGACATCTGGCTGGTCGAGGACGGCCCGCACCGTTTTGTGGTCAAGCGCGCCCGGCCCCGACTGCGGGTGCGGGATGAATGGCGGGCGGACGTCGGCCGCAACACCATTGAGCACCGGTTTTTCGAGCGGGTCGGCGCCTGGCTGCCGGGAGCTGTGCCGCGCGTCCTGTTCTCCCGGCCCGAGGCGGGCTACTTCGGCATGGAGTACCTGGGGGAGGGGTTTGCCCTGTGGAAAAGCCAGTTGCTGGCGGGCGATTTTTCCCCGGCCACGGCCGTCGCCGCGGGCCGCTTGCTGGGCACCGTGCACGCCCGTTCAGCCGGGGACGCCGCGCTGGCCCGGGACTTCGACACCACGGCGAACTTCCACCAGCTCCGCACCGAGCCCTACCTGCTGACCACCGGCGCGCGGCACCCGGCGTGGCGGGCGCAATTCGAGGCCGAGGCCCGCCGGCTGGAGGCCACGCGTGAGGCGCTGGTGCATGGGGATTTCAGCCCCAAAAACCTGCTGGTGGGGGCGGACGGCCGCCTGGTGCTCCTCGATGCCGAGGTGGCCTGGTACGGCGACCCCGCCTTCGACGTGGCTTTCCTGCTGAACCATCTGTTCCTGAAACGGCTCTACCACGCGCCGCGCGGCGAACCCCTCCGGCAGTTGATCACGGCCTTCCGGGCGTCCTACCGCGCGGCACGGGGCGGCGAGCCGGAAGGCTTCGAAGCCCGGATCGCCCGCCTGCTGCCGCTGCTGCTGCTGGCGCGCGTGGATGGCAAGTCGCCGGTGGAATACCTCGTGCCGGCCCGGGCCGAAGTGGTGCGCGCATTTGTCGCGGCGGTGCTCTCCGCGCCGCCCGCCACGGTCGAGGCGCTGGCCGGGGAGTGGTTTGCCCTCACCGCTCGGGTGGGAGGCTGAAAGCGCCGGCCGCGCGGGCCGGGCGAGAGGCGCCGCGCCGCGTCAATGGAACAACCGTGGGGCAAACTCGGTCAGGTAGGCCCGCCAGTTGTCCCAGGTGTGCCCGCCGGCGGTCTCCTTGTACTCGACGGGAAAGCCGTGCTTGCGGAACAGCTCGACCGTCGCCCGCGAGGTTTGCACCAGGAAGTCGTCCCGGCCGGTGGCAAACCAGAACAGCTTGAGCCCCTGGCGCAGCGCGGCGTTTTCCAGCACCGCCCGGTGCCGTTCCTCGAATCGCGGTCCCTGGGGGTTGCCCCCGCCCGGACCGCCAGTGATGCCGAAGATGCCCGAGCTGAATACCCCCAGATAGCCGAAGCGCTCCAGGTGCGGGATGCCGATGTTCAACGTGTGCGCCCCGCCCATCGAAAGGCCGGCCAGGGCGCGATGGGCCCGGTCGGTGTGCACCCGGTAACGCTTCTCGATCTGCGGCATGATGTCGGCCACAAACTCCCGCTCGAACTCGTCGTTGAACCCCTGACCGAACCGGAACGGCCCGGTGTGCCCGTGCGGCATGACCACCACCATGGGCACCGCCTTGCCGGCCGCGATGAGGTTGTCGAGGATGAATCCCGCGCGGCCGACCGTGCTCCAGGAGGCGTCCGAATCAAAGGCCCCGTGTAACAGGTAAAAGACCGGGTACCGCTCGGCGCGGGTTTCGTACCCTGGCGGTGTGTACACGTGCAGCCGCCGGAACCGGTTCAGGGTCGAGGACCAGTAGGTCACCACCGAGACCGCGCCGTGCGGCACGTCGCGCGTGTCCAGCCACTCGGCCCCCGGCACCACCACCAGGCTCCAGGTGTTTTCGTTCGATTCACTGGTGGCGGGGTTGCGCGGGTCCACCACCGTCAGCCCGTCCACGTTGAAGGCGTACCGGTAGGCGCCCGGCTCCAACGGCCCCACCGTGATCGTCCACACCCCGTTTTCTCCCTTGCTCAAGGGCGTGGTCTGGCGGAAACCCGTGCCGGGAATGTCTCCACTGCCGCCCAGCAGCACCTGCTCAGCTTTCGGCGCGTACAGCCGGAAGGTCACCTTCCGGTCCGGCCCCACCTCGGGCGAGACCACCCGCGGCGGCTGGGAACCGCCCGGCGCGGCCGGCTGGGCAAACAAGGGCGGAAGGACACACAGCATGGCCGTCCAGACAAGAACGGCCCCGGACAGGCGGAACGGGCTTGGCTTCATGTGACGCATGGTTACTTGGTTCGCGAGCCTAGTCCCCCCCGACAAATTGTCTCGGATAAAATTGCGCTGTTACGGAAAACCATGCCCGCCCGCCACGCCGGAGGAGGGGACGAGGTGATCGTGCTGACAGGCTGGCGGCAGGCCGCTTTGCACTTGCGGGCGGCGGTGCGCCGCGCATGATACGGTCCGTGGCCGCACCCAGCGGCCGCAAACGGGGTTGGGGTCGTAGCTCAGTTGGTAGAGCGTCTCGTTCGCAATGAGAAGGTCAGGGGTTCGACTCCCCTCGGCTCCACCACCCCCGCCGTTCCCCTGTCAACACCAGCTCCCCCAACTCGCCGCGGATGGTTTAGGTCCCTGCCGCCGCGGGATTGACTGTCTGCGCGCGGAGGGGTTTGCGTCATCGAAATCCTCGCCCGCTTACCCCGGCGAGCCTGCGCCTCAATTCCGGGCCGGGCCGGCAGTCTGGGGGAGCGAAAGATCCCCGGGGCGCAGCCTCCGCGGGATGGGATGCGCCTCCCGGCCGGGCAGGGGATCGTCCTGGGCCGGCGCCGCCACTTCCAGTTGCCAGTCTTCTCCGCGGCAAGTGTACCCCAGCGGGGTGTCGGGCCGGAACGGGTCCGGCGGCACCGCGTCCAGCCAGCCCGGCACCAGCTCGTCCAGGCGGTCGGGCCAGCGGCCGTGGTGCTCGCGGTAGGCCCGCAAGGCGACCATCACCCGGCAGGCGTCCAGCGCCCACTGCCACTCCTGCCAGAGCCGCAGGACCGGTTGCGGTGGCGGCAACACGCGCGGCAGGCGCCAGACCGCCGGCCGGTCCAGCCATCGTTGCCAAAACGTCCGTCCATCGCCGGGACCGGCCAGCCAGGGGGGCGGCGGCCACTCCGTGGGCAGGGTGCGTCGGCGCAACGCCTCGAGGGTGCGGCTCAGGCTGGCCGCCTCGAGGCGATCAAAGTCGGCCTGTCGGGCCAGGCGGGCCTGCATCCAGGCCGCCAGTTCGCCCAGGGGACGCAACAGATGCAGCGCGCCGTGATAGTTGGGGGGGTGGCGCAGCCGGCTGCCGTTGAGCCGCTCCCCGACCTCGGCCACCATGCTGACCAGGTCGCGATGGATCAACATGCCGGCCACATGCGCCGCCCGGCTCACCTTCGCCCAGGGTGGCCGGCGCACCTCGTCCATCAAAGGCCGGGCATGTCGGAGCTGCCGGGCGTAGAGCACATCCGGACCGTCCGCGCGGCGTCGGACGATTTCCAGGGCGTCCCGCACCTGCCGGAGCTGCCCCGCCTCGAGGCCCGGGCCGTGCAGGGCCAGGGCGCCAAACGGCCGGACCAGCCGGTCGTGAACTTCGCCCAGGCCGCGCTCGTCGAGGAAATCCGTCAGCTCGGCGGTGTTCCACAACGCGGCCAGCAGTTGCCACGCCTCGGCCAGGCGCCGCAGGGCGGTGAACGCGTCACCCGCACCCGCCGCCCGCTCCGCCCCGGGCAGGACGCCGAACCAGACCACGCGGCGCAGCTCCAGCCGATCCCACGTGTTCAGCGTTGCCAGCGGCCGCCAGTCCGGTGTCGCGAGTGCCTCGTGCAGGACCGCATCGAATCGGGCATCCAGGTCAGGGGGCTCGACGAAATTGTTCCCGCGGGAGAAGCGACCGCCCCGGTTCCCCCCTCGCGGGGCCGTCCCTGCGGCCGCGGCCTGGGGGAGTCGGGCGGCTTCCCGCTTGTGGGCCAGGAGGACGTGCCAGAAGTTGGAGCCCGAGACCTCGGCGGGTGCATACAACTTGGCTGCCGTTGGTCCGGTCCCGGGCACCGGCTCCGGCAGGGGGCTCCAGCCGAACCGCCAGCCAGACCCGAGCCCCAGGCCAAGCGCCGCCAGCCCCAACACCGCGGCGCTCCACCTGCGCCTCCCCGGCCGGGGATCGGCCGCGGGGGCGCCCGCCGGGAGGGCATCTCGGATTTGGATGCGCGCCACGATGCGACCTTCGGGTTGAGGGACACCTTAACCTCCGCGGTCGGGAAAGTGGATTGAATTTGGAAAGCCGGAAGGCCGGAAGGGCTCGGACGCCGGCCCTGGACTCACCGCAGCGCGAGTAGCCGCCGGCGTGAGCCGGCGGAGGGCGGTTTACCGCGTGATCGCGGCGGCTCCCGGGGCCCGAGGATCGCTTCTTGCGCCTCGCTCCTTGCCCCGGCCAGCCGTTTTCCCCTTCAGGCCGGTTCCTGCTGGGTCAGGCAGTGCAGCGCTCCCAGGCCCAGTACCAGGTCCACGGCGTGGATGCCGATGACCAGGCGGTCGCGGAACAGTTCGCCCAGCAGGCCCAGGGCCTCACGGTCGCGTGGATCGTTGAAGGTGGGGACCAGCACGGCGTGGTTGGCAATGTAGAAGTTGGCGTAGCTGGCCGGCAACCGCTGGCCGTCGAAGAATAGTGGCGCGGGCATGGGCAGGGGGAGAATCTCGGGTTTCGAGCCGTCCTCCAGTCGCAGGTCGGCCACGCGCTCCCAGTTCTCCGCCAGCGAACGGTAGTTGACCTCGCGCCGGCGGGTCTCGCGCACCAGGACCAGGGTGCGCGGGTTCACGAACCGGGCCACATCGTCAATGTGCCCGTGGGTGTCGTCGCCGGCCGTACCGCGGGCCAGCCAGAAGACATGGCGGACGCCCAGGTAGCGGCGGAATGCGTCCTCGTAGTTTGCCCGGCCCAGGCCGGGGTTGCGCACCTGCACGCGCGGGTCGAGGTAACACTCCTCGGTGGTGAGCAGGGTGCCGCGGCCGTTGACCTCGATGCCGCCGCCTTCGAGCACGAAGTCGCGGCCGGCCACGCGGGCGTGGACCAGGGGGCGGCCCAGCCAGCGCGCGGCGAACTCCGGCACGCGTCGGTCAAGCTGCCAGTCGCGGTAGCGCGCCCAGCCGTTGAAGTGGAAATGGACGATGAGGGTGTCGCTGCGGCGGCCGAGGCGTCGCCGGACGAAGATCGGGCCGCAATCGCGGGTCCAGCCGCGGTTGGTGGGGTGGCGCAGGAAGTCCAGCTGCCGCAGATTCACCCCCGCGCGTTGCAGGTAGCGGCGGGCCTGACGCGCGGCGGCGGCGTCTCGGACCAGCAGGCGGACGCGTTCGCCCGGGGTGAGGTGGCGCACGATTTCACCGTACACCCAGCGGATGGTGTCCAGCTTGCCGGGCCAGTCACTGGCCCGATGCGGCCAGGCCAGCCAGGTGGCTGCGTGGGGTTCCCATTCAGCGGGCAGGGCATAACCGAGGTAGGCAGGGGTGGGTTCGTCCGCGGGGGAAGCGGCAGCCATAGTGCGCGCCGAGGGTAGCGGGGCGGCGGGACTTGTCCACGCCGCGTGCACGGCGACGGGGCCGCCTAAGCGATTGCCTCGGTGCCGGGGCTCTGGCAGCCTGCGCTCCACGCTTATGTCCAACGCCCCCTCCGGAAAAGGCCGCGGCTGCTTCTTCTACGGTTGCCTCACCCTGGTCATCCTGCTGGTGGTGGGCAGCTTGGGCCTGTACTTCGGCACCCGTTACCTGATCCAGCGCTGGGTGGTCCAGTACACCTCGCCTACCCCCATGACCCTGCCGCGGGTCGAGGGCACGCCCGAGGCAATCAGCGCGGTGCAGGACCGGTTCAAGGCGTTTGCCGAGGCGCTGAAAGCCGGGCGCCCTGTCGAGCCGCTTTCGCTCTCGGAGCGGGAGCTGAACCTGCTGATCAACCATGCCCCTCAGGCGCGGGACCTCAAGGACCACCTGCACGTGGCCATTGTGGACAACAAGCTGCGCGGCACCTTGAGCCTGCCGTTGGACAACTTGGGTTTCCGCTCCCTTAAGGGGCGCTACCTCAACGGCGTGGCCGAGATCAAACCGACGCTCGAAAACGGCGTGCTGCTGGTCACCCTGGAGACGTTCGAGGTCGCCGGCCGCCGCCTGCCCGAACAGGCGATGGCTGCCCTCCGCACCCAGAATCTGGCCAAGGACCTGTACAAGGAAACCGCGACCGTCGAGCTGCTCAAAAAACTCGAGTCGGTGGTGGTGGCCGACGGCCGGCTGCTGGTTCGCCCGCGCACAACCGGCGGACCATGAAGCAGTGCGGGGACCGCGTCGGGGGCCATCAGCGCCGCGACATGCCGGACTGCGTCAAGCCGCCGGGGCGGGGGCGGCCGGGGAGGAGACCCCCTTCAGCTTGCAGGAAAGTCGCGACTTCTTGCGGTCGGCGGTGCGCCAATGGATCACGCCGGTCTTGGCCGCCTTGTCCAGGGCGGAAACCACCAGCCGCAGGGCCGTGGTGGCGGCCTCTTGTTGTCGGTCCGCCAGCGCCTGCAGGTAGCGCTTCTCCAGGGTCTTCAGGCGCGACTTGACGCTGTGATTGCGGGCGGCGCGCCGGGCGTTCACGCGGACCCGGCGGGCGGCGGATGCGGTTCTGGGCATAGCGTTATCGTGTCAAAGGCCGGAGACGGTACCCAAGGCCGGGGCGCTGTCAACGGCGGGTTTGGGCGGCCACCCGGCCTCCGCCTCCGCCGCTTTCCGGAAGCGCGGCATGGCTCCCGGGCCCGCCGTGCGGGTCAGATGGCATAACGATCCACGATCTCTTCGGGCAGGGGCACGGCCCGGCCGGTCTGCAGGTCCACCAGGGTGAAGTGACACCAGCCGTTGGCGGCCAGCTTGCCGTTGGCCTGCTTGAGGATTTCAAACTCGACGTGCACCCCGTCACGGAAGAACTCCTGAATCCACGTCCGCACGCGGAAACGTTCACCGAAGCGGAGCGGGCGTTTGTACTCGAAATGGGCCGTGCGGGTGTACCACCCCAGTCCACGGGCGAGGAACACCTCCATGCCCATGCCGTAGCAGCGCTCCATCTGGTCGCACCGCGCCGCCAGCACGTAATCCAGGTAACGGCTGGCGTGGACGTGCTGCATCATGTCCAGGTCGTCCGGCCGCACCTGCAGTTCGGTTTCGAAGCGGCTGCGCCCCGGCTCGGGCAACGGCGCAGAATTCATGGCGCGGGCGGCGGGGCCGGTGCGGGGTTGCGCGGGTTCGGCGCGGAGGCGGCCGGCGGCGGAGTGGCGGGGGCGGGGGCGTCCAGGGAAATCAGGTCCGGCTGGCGGGGCTCGGTCTGGCCGGCTTGCGCCGCGGGAGGGAGGGTGGTGAAGGCCGCGGCCTCGGCGGATACCGGCGCGCCGGCGTCGGGGCCGGGCGCGACCCGTACGACGATGCGGCGGAGCACTTGTCCCTGGTAGGTGTAGCCGGGGCCGATGGTCTCGGCGACCACCGGATGGGAGGGCAGGGGGGTGTTGGGTTCGAACAGGTCGTGGGCGGTGGGGTTGAAGGGCGTGCCGGCTTCGGCCACATGCGGGACCAGTCCCACGCGGCGGGCGGCGTCGCGGCAGGCGTTTTGAAAAGCGGCGATCTGTTCGATGAGCTGCGGCTTGCCCGAGCGCAGGGCGGCGCTGAACAGGGCGTGCACGTGGTCCAGCATCCTCACGGCGGCCTGGAGCCAGTCGCCCTCGGCGCGGCGCAGCTTGCTGACCTCGAGCTGGAGGTGCTGGCGTTCGGCCGCCTGGGCCTGCTCGAAGAATTTCTGGAAGCCGCGCGCCTCGGAGGTGATGCGTTCGCCGATTTCGCCGGCGGCCTGGAGGGTGCGCTGGGCCTGGTCCTCGGCGTGCTGCCACAGGCCCGCCACCCGCTCGATGCGTTGCACCACTGCCTCGAGCTGCTGGATGCGGCTGGCGGCGTCGGCCAGGTCGGCCCGTTCTTCGCGGGCCATCTCCGCGCGGTGCCGGAGCACAAACGGCCA
Source organism: Verrucomicrobiales bacterium (assembly GCA_037439785.1). Classification (GTDB taxonomy): domain Bacteria; phylum Verrucomicrobiota; class Verrucomicrobiia; order Limisphaerales; family J093; genus DSVZ01. Next base: position 28,352 of record JBBIVJ010000019.1, read on the forward strand.
CACCCCGAGGGCCGCGCCCAGCGCGGTGCAGGCGGCGGCGGCGGCCAGTTCGTAAAGCTGCATCGGCCGGTGCGCCTGGGTGTACACCAGCCAGGCGGCGGTCAGGAGGATGACGTCGCTGACCCAAAACGCGGCGTACGCGGCGAAGCTGGGGGTGGAGCGGGCGGCCGTTTCGCTCATGGCAGGGCGGCAGGGTAGAGACGTCCGGTGCGGGCTGGCCAATGAAAAACGCGCCTCAGGCAGCGGGCGGCTCCGGCCCCTCGAGGGGGAAACGCTTCAGGCCGGTGACCTGGCAGAAAGCCAGCCAGAGGAACTGGGGATTGGTGGTCAGGTACCGGCGCCAGAGCCGGCGCGGCTCGGCCGCCAGCCGGAACAACCATTCCAGTCCGGCCCGTTGCATCCAGCGCGGGGCCTGGGCCACCCGCCCCGAGTGGAAATCAAACGCCGCGCCCACGCCCAGCATGACCGTGGTCTCCAGTCGTCCCAGGTGCGCGGCCATGAAGCGGTCCTGCTTGGGCGAGCTGATGCCCACCCAGAAAAAGTCCGGCCGCACCGCGGCCACCTGCGCCGCCAGCGCGGCCTCCTCCTCCGCGTTGAGGGGGCGGAACGGCGGGGTGTACGTCCCCACGATGCGCACCCTGGGGAAGCGCACCTCCAACCGGGCGCGCAATTCCTCGACCACGCCGGGGCGGCCACCGAACAGGAAGTGCGAATGCCCGGTTTGCTCGGTCCAGCGAAAGGTGTCCAGCATCAGGTCCGGCCCGTACACGCGATCCATTTCCCGGTGCCCCGCCAACTTGCCCGCCCAGACCAACGGCATGCCGTCCGGGGTCGTCAACAGCGACCGATTGAAGATGACCCGCAGGGCGGGGTCGTGCCGGGCCTCGATCACCCCGTGGACGGTGGTGACGCAGACATAGCCGCGGCGGCCCTCCCGCACCGCGGCCTGCAGGACCGCACGGGCACGTTCCAGGTTGAGCACGCTCACCCCCACGCCCAGCACGTTGACCCGGGGCACTTGCATCCTCGCGCAGCCTACCCGGCGGAGTGGGAGCGGGCAACCTGGCCGTTCCACCGGGCCAGCGTCCGGCAGCAGGGGATGTCCCGAGGCGAGCCATCCCAAGTCCGAAGTCCGAAGTCTAAGGCCCGAGCCCGGCGGCCACGGCGCGCCTCGACCCTGCCCAATGCCCATTCCCCGCTCCTCTTCACCCTTTTCACCTTCTTACCCTTTCACCCTTTCACCTTTTGACCTTTTCACCCCCTTAACCTTTCCCCTCGCCTGCTCGTTCCAGCCAAACGAAGTCCCACGGGGCCAGCGTCACGGCCGGCCAGGGGCCCGTGGCGGGAAGGCGAACCGTCTGGCCGCTGACGTTGTGCAGGCACCAGACCTCGGCGTGGCCCTCGCGGGCCTGGCGGTGGACGGTGAAAACCCGCCGGTCCAGCTCCGGGTACGCCGCCGGAGCCGCGGGCGCAAACGCGGGGTGGGCGCTGCGCCGCGCCAGCAGGGTCCGCAACCCTTGAAAAACCCGGGCCCGCAGCGACCCCGCTTCCGCCAGTTCCGCCTCCAGCCGCGCCCGCTCAAGTTTTTCCCGGTTGATGCGGCGGGGCATGCCGCTGCGCTCGGCGCCGGGGCGATCGCCGCGGGAGCCGAACAGCGAGTGGAAGTACAATCCCGGCACCCCCGGCAGGCTCAGCATGAGGGCCTGAGCGGTGAGGAAGCGGCGCGCGGCCACCTCGAGCGGTTCGGCGGCGGCGGGGTTGGAGAGGGCGTCCAGGTAATTGAGGTTCAGTTCGTAGGGGGCTTGCGAGCCATCCGGCAGGTGCTTGTAGGAGACCAGGCCGCCGTGGGCCCGGGCCCCTGCCACCAGGGCGTCCACCGCACTTTCGGGCAGCAATCCCCGGATGGGGTTCAGCCCGATGCCATCGTGCGAGGCCAGGAAGTTGAAGAACGTCGTCTGGTCCGAGGGGGGCCGGAGCGTCTGCGCCCAGTGGGTCAGGGCGGTGGCGTCGCCGGTGAGGCAGGCGTGCAGCACCAGCGGCGGCAGGGCGAAGTTATAGACCAGGTGGGCCTCGTCGGTGCCGTGACCGAAGTACGCCACGTTGTCGGCGTGGGGGACGTTGGTTTCGGTGATGAGCCGGACGGCGGGGGCCAGCGCCTCGAGCACCGCCCGCCAGAACCGCACCACCGCGTGGGTCTGCGGCAGGTGCAGGCAGGGGGTGCCGATTTCTTTCCACAAAAACGCGATGGCATCCAGGCGGAGGAACCGCGCACCGCGGGCGACATAAAACAGCAACGCCCCGGTCACCCGCAGCAGCACCCCCGGATGGTGGTAGTTGAGGTCCACCTGATCGGCACTGAAGGTGGTCCAAACCCGCCGGCGGCCGTCCGCGGTGGCAAACTCGGTCAGCAGCGGCTGCGCCCGGGGACGCACCACGGCGGAGAGGTCGGGCGTGCCCTCGACCGTCACGAAAAAGTCTCGGAACTCGGGGTCGCCGGCCAGGAAGCGGCGAAACCACTCGCTCTGCGCGGAGAGGTGGTTGACCACGCCGTCGAACATCAGTTCGAAGTCCCGCCCCAGCCGCTCGAGCTCCGCCCACGTGCCAAGGGCGGGGTCCACGGCGGAGTAGTCCTTGACCGCGAAGCCGTCATCGGACGACCACGGGTAAAACGGCAGCAGGTGCAGGCCGCTGACCACGCCGCGGAGGTGGCGGGCGGCGAAATCCCCCAGCGTTTCCAGCGGCCGCCGGTCCGGTTCGCGCAGTTGGTCCGCGTAAGTGATGAGCAGGGCCGTGCGCGCGGTCAGCGGGGCGGGCGCCAGCACGGCCGCGGGTATCTGGGAGCGGTACTGCTCGCAAAGGGCCTCGAACCGGGGGGCCCACTGCCGGGCGGTGGCCTCCCCGTAAATCGCTCGCAAGGCATCAACTATCCGTGGTGACATGCCAGCACCCTAGCCGCCGCGGCCGGGGCGGGAAAGCCCGCGCCGTCGGCGCATGTGCACCGGCACGAGGGCATTTGCATCCCGGCGGGGTGTGGCGCATTGTCCGCGGCCATGTGGTGCCGTTGGTGGCTGAATTGGGAACGAGGCCTGGTGTACCAGGCCATCCGGCTCACGCGCTTGCGACACGAGAGCGAACGGGTGGCGCGGGGGTTCACCGCGGGGCTGGTGGTGCATTTCTTCCCGACCTTCGGCTTTGGGGCCCTGATCTCCGGCTTCCTGGCGCGGCTGGTGGGGGGGAACTTAGTGGCCGGGCTGGTGGGCGGGGTGCTGCTGGCTTTCGCCTGGCCCCTGCTGTTTCTGCTGAACCTCTGGACCGGCAGCCTCCTGTTTCCGCCCGCCCAGCCCGTCCCCGAGCTGGGCAGCGTCACGCCCCACATCTGGCGGGTGCTGGGGTGGGGCAAGACGTTCACCGTCGGAGCGCTGCTGAACAGCGTGGTGGTCGGCGGGGGGGTGTACCTGCTGCTGCGGCTGTTGTATGCCGAGACGCGCCCCGCCGCGCTGGCCTGGTTCCGCCGCCACGCCCGCGAGCACCAACGCCGGTTCCGCCCGCGCCGCCCCGCCGGCTGAGGGCGCGGGGTTGTTACCCCCGCCCCGGACTGGCATAAACGCGCCGTGCTGGCCAAGCGAGTCATCCCCTGTCTGGACGTCCACGCCGGCCAGGTCACGCGCGGGGTGCAATTCGGCCGGGCCGAATGCGGCGAACTGCGCAACCTGGGCGACCCGGTACAACTGGCCCTGGCGTACAACGCCCAGGGGGCGGACGAGCTGGTCTTCTTCGACATCACCGCCAGCGCGCACGGCCGGGCTACGATGGTGCAGGTGATCGAACAGGTGGCCGCCCAGTGTTTCATGCCGCTGACGGTGGGCGGCGGCATCCGCTCGGTCGAGGACATGGGGGTCATGCTCCAGGCCGGCGCCGACAAGGTGAGCATCAACACCGCCGCCCTGGCCGAGCCAGAGCTGGTCCGCGCCGGCGCGGCCAAGTTCGGCAGCCAGTGTATCGTGGTTTCCATTGACTGCCGCCGCATCGGCCCCGACATCTGGCAGGTCTTCAGCCACGGCGGCCGCCGGCCCACCGGCTGGGAGGCCGTGGCCTGGGCGCGCCGGGCGGTCGAACTGGGCGCGGGAGAGATCGTGCTCAACAGCATTGACGCCGACGGCACCAAGGCCGGGTACGACCTCGAGATCACCCGACGGGTGAGTCAGGCGGTACCCGTGCCGGTGGTGGCCAGCGGCGGGGCGGGGCACCTGGACCACCTGGTGCAGGTCCTGCAAATCGGCCGGGCCGACGCCGTGCTGGCGGCCAGCATCTTCCACGAAGGCACCTACACCGTCGCCCAGGTGAAACGGCACCTCCACGCCGCGGGCATCCCCGTGCGGTTGCGCCCGGGCGATTGAGCGGTCCCTGCAATTCCACTGGCAGGCCGCGCCGGCCCCGGCACAATGACCGCGCCCAACATGAGTGCCCTGGATCAGCTCAAGTTCAACGCGGACGGGCTTCTCCCCGCCATCATACAGGACCAGAACACCGGCCGGGTGCTGATGATGGCCTGGATGAACCGGGCCGCCCTGGAAAAAACCCTCGAAACCGGCCGCACCTGGTTTTGGAGCCGGTCCCGGCAGCAATTCTGGATGAAAGGCGAAACCAGCGGCCACGTGCAGGTGGTGCGGGACGTGGCGGTGGATTGCGACGGGGACACGCTGCTCATCCAGGTCGAGCAGACCGGCGCGGCCTGCCACGAGGGGTACCGCTCCTGTTTCTTCCGCTCGCTGAGCGGCTCGCCGCCGGCCTGGCGCGAGACCGAACCGCGCCTGGTGCAACCCGAGCAGGTGTACGGCAAGCCATGAGCGACATCTTTCTCTCCTGGGGCAGCCCGGAATACCTGGGCGCGTTTGGCCTGCTGGCGCTGGCCCGTGGCGCGGATTTCCTGAGCACCTGGGTGGCCAGCCCCCAACTGCAACTGGAAGCCAACCCCCTGGCGCGCCGCCTCGGCTGGCGTGGTGCCGTGCTCCTGAACCTGGCGCTCATTGCCCTGGTCGCCTGCTGGCTCCTGCCGGCGGTCATCCTGGCCACCGCCAGCCTGCTGGTGGCGGCCCGCAACTTCCAGTCTGCCTGGCTGGCCCGGAGCATGGGGGAAGCCGCCTACCGCCAGTGGTTGAGCGAGCGGCTGGCCCAAACCCGCCGCGGCCTGTACCTGGCCTGTGTCGTCGCCCAGGCCGGCCTGGTCGGCGTGGTCGGCGTCGCCCTGGTCTGGACCAACCCGCTGGAATCCCTGGCGGCAGCGATGGGGCTGGGCGTGCTGAGCTACGCCCTGGCGGTGCTGGTGTACCCCGTGCTGGGGGCGCGGCACCTCCTGCGGCAATCCACGCCTCATCCATGAGCCCGCCCTGTTTCCCCGCCAAGGAGGCGTTTCTCGAACTGGCCCGCCTGGGCAACCTCATCCCGGTGGGCTGCCGCCTGCTGGCCGATTTTGAAACGCCGCTCTCCGCCTACCAGAAACTGCGCGGCCAGGGGCAGTCGTTCCTGCTCGAGTCGGTCGAGGGGGGCGAGCATGTCGGCCGGTATTCCTTCCTGGGCTGCAACCCCCGCGCCGTCGTCCGCCAGGTTGGGGCGCACGTCGAGGTCCTCCGCCACGGGCGGGTGACCGAGGTGTACCACACCCCCGCCGCCGGTCAGGCCTACGCCCGCCAGCGCGTGCGCGACGGCCTCGAGGTGCTCGAGCGGGTCCTGAGCCGGTACCGCCCCGTACCGGTGCCCGGCCTGCCCCGCTTCACCGGCGGCGCTGTCGGCTACCTGGGCTACGAGTTCATCCATGACATCGAGCCGGTGGTGCCGCGCCCGCCCCGGGACGAGCTGGGCACGCCCACGCTGTACTTCCTGATCGCCGACCAGTTGCTGGTCTTTGACCGGGCCGAGCAGACCCTCACCGTGCTGGTCAACGCTGCCCTGGACGAGAGCGAGAGCCCGGAATCCGCCTACGATGCCGCGGTGGCGGATGTGGAGCGGCTGCTGGAACGGCTGCGGCAACCGGCCGAGCACCCGCCGGTGGTGCTGCCCGGGGAGGTACCCCCGGTGGTGTTCGAGTCCAACCTCGGCTCCGAGCGCTTTTACGCCAACGTCCGCAAGGCCAAAGAGTACATCACCGCGGGCGACATCATCCAGGTGGTGGGCTCGCAGCGGTTCTCCGCCCGCGTGCCGGTGGCGCCGCTGGACGTGTACCGCGCCGCCCGCACCATCAACCCTTCCCCCTACATGTTCCTGCTGGAACTCGACGGCCTGGCCCTGGTCGGTGCCTCCCCGGAAATCCACGTCCGCTGCGAGGAGCGGCGGGTCGAAATCCGCCCCATTGCCGGCACCCGCGCCCGGGGCGGCACCTCCGAGGAGGACGCCGCCCTCGAACGCGAACTGCTGGCCGACCCCAAGGAACGCGCCGAGCACGTGATGCTGGTGGACCTGGCCCGCAACGACCTGGGCCGGGTCTGCGACTTCGGCAGCGTGCAGGTGCGGGAGCAGATGATCATCGAACGCTACAGCCACGTGATGCACATCGTCTCCAGCGTCGAAGGCCGCCTGGCCGCCCGCCAGACCCCCTTCGACCTGATGCGCGCCACCTTCCCGGCCGGGACAGTCAGCGGCGCCCCCAAAATCCGCGCCATGCAGATCATCGCCGAACTGGAGGGCACCACCCGCGGCCCCTACGCCGGCTGCGTCGGTTACTTCAGCTTCAACGGCAACCTCGACACCTGCATCACCATCCGCACCGCCCTCTTCAAGGACGGCACCGTTCACGTCCAGGCCGGCGGCGGCTGGGTGAGCGATTCGGTACCCGAGGCCGAGTTTTTCGAGACCGTCAACAAGAGCCAGGCCATGCGCAAGGCCGTGGCCCTGGCGGCCACCTTCGGCTCCTGACCTGGCCGCGGCCGGGCGGCAGGGAAGCGGATGGGCAGAGGGGACGAACGCGGGGAAGGCCCGGTCCTTGGTGCCGGCGGAGGGACTTGAACCCCCACTCCCTTGCGGGAACCAGATTTTGAGTCTAGCGCGTCTGCCGATTCCGCCACGCCGGCCGGGCTGGCATCCGCCACGCGGGGCGACGGACACCGGCACAACTTAAGGCCGCCGCAGCCGGGGCGACAAGAAGGTTATGCGGCGAGAAGGGGGTGGGCGGAGTTTCGGAGTTTCGGCATTTTGGAGCGAGCGGCCGCCGGCACCCGCCAAGTCGCTGCGGCGGCATCTGGCATCTGGCATCTCGCCCCTGACATCCGTTCTCAGCCCGAGGCCCGCCCGGTCTCGTCCAGGGCGACCACACTCACGCCGCGTTCCCGTGCAAGGGCCTCGATCGCCTCGCGGTCCAACAGCAGCGCCCGCCGCGGTTCCAGGGCCAACACCGCCACGCCATGCTCCGCACAGGTCTCGACCGTCCGCAGCCCCACCGTGGGAATGTCAAAACGCAGGTCGTGGTCGGGCTTGGCCAGCTTGACAGCCACGGCGCCGCCGCGCGGCCCGGCCAGTCGCCCCCCGCGTTCCAGGCAGGCGTCGGTGCCCTCGAAGCCCTCCACAGCCAGGACGGTGCCGCGCTTGACCACGACAGTCTGACCGATGTCCAGCCGCGCCACCTCCGTGGCCACACGGCGACCGAAGGCAATGTCTTCCCGCTGGGCCGCCGTCGGGTGTGGCCCGGCATGGTAGCCGGGACCGGGGGTGAGACCTTCCAGCCAGGGGAGGGCCGAAATCAATTCGATGCCCTCGCGCTGCAATTCCTCGGCCACTCCGCCGAAGAGGGTGTGGGCGTTGCGTTCCCGCAGCCGGAACAGCAGCCGGAGCGCGCGCAGGTCCGGCCACAGGTCAAACAGATTGCGCGGAGCGATCTGGCCGAGCATGACGCAATGCCGCACGCCGCGGGCGCGAAACAGCCGGATCAACCTGCCGAGCTGGCCCGGCTGGAGCCAGTGCATCTCGTCCACCAGCGCGGCCAGGGCGGGATCGGTCTCGCCGGGCACGCCCACGACCACGAGGCGGCGCAGCCCGGCGCCGCGCGCCCTCCGGGCGAATTCCAGCGGCAACGCGCGGTTGCCGGCGATGAGGCCCAGCTCGGTGGGCAGGTCGTTCACGTCGGCAGCCTAGCGGGACGGGGACCGGTTGCCAACCCCGCCGGTGCGCAGGTGCAAGGTCACAGGTCGGAAGTCGAAGATCGAAGGCGGCACGGGGCGGGCAGGTGGCCGCTGGCGTGAGCCGGCAGAGGGGGTCCGCAGTGTGCCCTCGGCGGCTAAAGGCGGCAGGCATCCTCCCTGAACTCCCCGCAGGGCCAGCGCTGAGCATCTTGGGCAATCAGGCAGGGTCAGCGGGGACGCCGACCCTCCCCTGAGCGGGAGGGGTTGTGTGGGGGAGGGACCGCGTCCTCGCGGTCCCGGCGGGAACCGGCACGTTGCGCGTTTTTCCGCCGGCCGCGGGCCGGGCGTTGCCGCGGGTTGGGCTTGGCAGGCTCCGAGGTTCGGTTTAGCAACGCGCGGGTCTCGCGGGTTGGGCCGGAATCGGTAAAGGGCCGGTCACGCCGCGGGGCGCCTGCCACCCATGCAACTGCACACGCTGGACGGGCTCATTGTGCTGGCCTCGGTGCTGTTGTGTCTGGCGCCGGCCCTGTTTTTCACCCGCCGCGCCGGGCGCAACCTGGCCGAGTTTTTTGCCTCGGGGCAAAGCGCGCCGTGGTGGTTGGTGGGCGTTTCGATGGTGGCCACGACCTTCAGTGCGGACACGCCGAACCTGGTGACGGACATCGTGCGCAGCAAGGGGGGCGTGGCCGGCAACTGGGTGTGGTGGGCCTTTGTGCTGACCGGCATGGCGACGGTGTTTTTCTACGCCCGCCTGTGGCGGCGTTCGGGGGTGCTGACCGACCTCGAGTTTTACGAAATCCGCTACTGCGGCCGGGCGGCCAGCGCCGTGCGGGGGTTTCGGGCGGTGTACCTGGGCCTGTTCTTCAACTGCGTGATCATGGCCACGGTGAACCTGGCGGCGGCCAAGATTGCGGCGGTGGTACTGGGGTGGCCGCGCGAGCAGACGCTGCTGGTTTGCGGGGTCATCAACGTGGTGTTTGCCGCCACCGCCGGCCTGTGGGGGGTGCTGGTGATTGATCTGCTGCAGTTCGGGATGGCCATGACCGCCTCGGTGGCCCTGGCGTGGTTTGCCCTCCAGCAGCCGGAGGTCGGCGGGTTGTCGGGCCTGGCGACTCAACTGGGGGCACGCACGCCGGAGGTGCTGAGCCTGCTGCCGGATTTCTCGAATCACGAGGTGGCCCTGACGATTTTCTTCATTCCCCTGGCCGTGCAGTGGTGGGCGGTGTGGTACCCGGGGGCCGAGCCGGGCGGGGGCAGTTACATTGCCCAACGGATGCTGGCCTCGCGCTCGGAACGGGACGCGCTGGCCGGCACGCTGCTGTTCAATTTCGCCCATTACGTGCTCCGGCCCTGGCCGTGGATTCTGGTGGCCCTGGCCTCGCTGGTGGTGTTTCCCGATCTGGAGTCCATCCGGCGGGCGTTTCCGCAGGTGGACCCGGCGTTGATCGGGCCGGACATCGCCTATCCGGCCATGATGCGGTTTTTGCCGCCGGGCTGGATGGGGTTGATGCTGGCAGGGCTGCTGGCGGCGTATGTCTCGACCATGATCACGCACCTGAACTGGGGCACCTCGTATCTGGTGCACGATTTTTACCGCCGCTTCGTGCGGCCGAACGCCCCGGAGCGCCATTACGTGCAGGTGGGGCGGTGGACCACGGCGGGGCTGATGGTCGCGGCCGCCGGGTGCACCGTGTTCATTGAAACGGCCCGCGAGGGGTTCAACCTGCTGCTCCAGGTCGGCGCCGGCACCGGCCTCATCTACCTGCTGCGCTGGTTCTGGTGGCGCATCAACGCCTGGACGGAGATCGTGGCCATGATCGTCTCCTTCGGGGTGTCCGCCGTGCTGGTGCTGCTCAAACGGGCAGGGTACGGGCTGTCCGAGCCCTGGCCGTTGCTAGTCACCGTGGGGGTCACCACCGTCGCCTGGCTGCTGGCCACGTTCCTGATGGCTCCCACGCCGCGGGCACAGTTGCTGGAGTTTGTCCGCCGCGTGCGCCCGCCCGGTCCCGGCTGGCGGGAACTGCGCGCGGCGGCGGGCGTCACCGCCAGCGAGGACAGCCTGCCGCTGGCGTTGCTGGGGTGGGTGCTGGGGTGTGCCGCGGTGTGGTCGGGACTGTTCTGCGCGGGGAGCTTCCTGCTGGGGCATCCCGGTCGCGGGGCGGTTTTGCTGGGGGTGTTTGCCGTGTGCGCGTTCGGTCTGGGGCGGGTGGTGACCCGGCTGTGGCGGGGGCGAGGAGGGGCGGACGGCGCCTGAGGCAGCGGCGGTGGGACCCGGGGGGTTCAGGAAACACCGCCGTGAGCCGCCAGCCATCGGCGGACCTGCTCGAGCGCGCGTGCCCGGTGGCTCAGGCGGTTTTTTTCCGCCAGCGGCAGCTCGGCAAAGGTCCGGTCATAGTCTTCCGGCACGAACAAGGGATCGTAGCCGAACCCGCCCTCCCCGCGCGGGGCTTCCAGGAGATGTCCCCCGCACCGGCCTTCAAACAGGTGCACGTCCGGTGCGGCGGCCGGGTCGGCCGGCACGGGCACCAGGGCCAAGACGCAGCGGAACCGGGCGCGCCGCTGCGGCGGCGGCACTCCGCGCAGCAGGTCGAGGAGTTTGGCGTTGTTGTCCGCGTCCGGCGTGTTGCCCGGCCGGGGGGGGTCGGTGGCCGCAAAGCGGGCCGAATGGACACCCGGCGCCCCACCCAGGGCGTCCACCTCGAGGCCGGAATCATCGGCCAGGACCCAGACCGGTGGCGGCGCTGTCCGGTCGGGGAGCGGATGGGCGCGCAGCCAGGCCAGCAGCTCCAGCGCCTTCTGCCGGGCGTTGCCCGCAAACGAGGCGGCCTCCTCGCGCAGGGACGGCACGCCGGGCAGGTCCCGCAGCGTGAGGCAGCGGGGCTCCGGCCCGAGGAAGGCGCGGATTTCGTCGGCCTTGTGCCGGTTGCCGGTGGCCAAAATCAACGTGCCCACGACCGGAGGATGCGACGCCGCGCCCGCCGGGGCAACGCCGGTGGCGGAAAATCGTTTTACAAACCCGGCAGGGTTGGAAAACTTGCCCCGCATCTGATTCCCAAGCCGCAATGAAAACCGCCTCCCTCGCCGTGAACCGTCGTCGCTTCCTGCGCCGCCTGCTGGCCGCCGGCGCCGCCCCACTGGTCGTGCCCGGCCGCGTGCTGGGCCTCAACGGCGCCGTGGCCCCGAGCAATACCATCGCCTTCGGCATCATCGGGGTCGGCAACCGCGCCCTGTTCATCCTGCCCAATTTCCTGACCCAGCCGGACGTGCGGCTGGTGGCGGTGAGCGACGCCCGCGAGGACCGCCGCCGGGCCGGCAAGCAGGCGGTGGACAACTTCTATCGGAACCAGGCCTGCCGCGTGTACCCGGACTTCCGCGAGCTGCTGGCCCAGCGGGACATTGACGCGGTGCTCATCGCCACCGGCAACCGCTGGCACGCCACCGCCTCGATGTTCGCCGCCCGTGCCGGCAAGGACATTTACTGCGAGAAACCCATCAGCCTGACCATCCGCGAGGGCCGGCAACTGGTCGAAATGTGCCGCCGCCACGGCACCATTTACCAGGCCGGCACCCAGCGCCGCTCGACCGAGAGTTACCAGTTCGCCCGGGAGCTGGTCCGGGCGGGTAAGATCGGCCGCGTCCACACCGTCGAGATGCAGGTCTGGACCGGCGGCACCGTGCCGCACCAGCCCAACACCCCCGTGCCCCCCGGCTGGGACTACGACCAGTGGCTGGGGCCGGTGCAGTGGCGCCCCTTCAACCCCGGCCGCGTCAACGGCTGGGCCTACTTCTGGGACACCGGCGAGGGCATGCACACCGACATGGGCACGCATTACACCGACCAGATGCAGTGGGTGCTGGGCACCGACGACACCATGCCGGTCGAGTTCGAGACCCGCGACCTGGTCTGGCCCGATCCCCGGCAGTGGATGAGCGAGACGGCCATCTCCGGCACCTTCCTCTGCCGCTACGCCAACGGCGTCGAGGGCATCCTTTTCCAGCGCGGCGGCTTCACCGAGCGCTACATCCGCTACCTCGGCGACGAAGGGTGGGTGCAGGTGGACGACGAGACCGACGTGGTGACGGCCGAGCCGAAGTCCATTCTGCAAACCAAACCCGAGGGCGGCGTGAGCTGGTCCAACGCCAGCGCCCACATCCGCAACCTGCTCGACTGCATCCGCAGCCGCCGCCAGCCGCTCTGCCATCCGGAGGTGGCCCACCGCGCCCAGGCCATCGTGGAAAGCATGACCATCGCCGCCCGGTTGGGCCGCAAACTCAAGTGGGACCCCGTCCAGGAGGTCTTCGACGGCGAGGAGGCCAACCGCATGTTGTACCGTGAACCCCGCGCGCCGTGGCGTGTGGTCTGAACGGTTTCCCCCTTTTCCACCCCGCAGCCCATGAACACGTCCTGCCTCTCCCTGTGGCGAGTGCTGGTCCTGGTCGGCACCCTGGCCGGCGCGGCCCGCGCCGCCGAAACCGACCCCGCCCTCCGCGCGCTGATGCAGTACCAGTCCGGAGCCGATGCCACGCCGCTGCGCCAGTTTGAGGCGCGTGTGCGGCAGGCGGTGGATGACCCCGGCCAGCGCGCCGCCCTGGAAACAGACCTCCTTCAGGTCCTTCGCGGCGAGGCCACGCCCGAGGCGCGCCGCTTCGCCTGCCTGCAACTGGCGGTTATCGGCGGTGAAGCCAGCGTCCCCGCGCTGGCCGCGTTGCTGCGCAGCGAAGAAACCGCCGGCATCGCCGCCGCCGCACTGGCCCAAAACCCCGCCCCCGCTGCCAGCGACGCCCTGCGCAGAGCGTTGGGCAACGCCCCGGCCGCCGCCCGCCCGGCCATCGCCCATGCCCTGGGCGTGCGCCGGGACACCAGGGCGGTGGCCCAGCTCAACCGCCTGGCTTTGGGCGAGGACCGCGCCGCGGGGGAGGCGGCCATCACCGCCCTCGGCCAGGTCGGCACCGCCGGCGCCCAGAAAACCCTTGCCGCACTCCGCCGTTCCGCCCCGCCCGAGCAGCAGCGTGTCGTGGCTGCGGCCTCCTTGAACCTGGCCGACACCCTCGCCCGCAAAGGCAGCCGCAAAGCCGCCACCGCGATTTACCAGGACTACCTCGCCGCCGACCAACCGGCCGACCTCCGCCGGGGCGCCTTTGGCGGGCTGCTGCGCCTGGACCGCGACGGCGGCCAGAAACGCGCCATCGAGGCCCTGCGCGGCGACGACGCCGCGCTGAAGCCGGTGGCCATCGCGGCGTTGCCGGAACTCAAAAACGCCGCCGCCTCGCGCGCCTTTGCCGCCGTCCTGCCCAACCTGGCGCCCGCCGAACAAGCGTATCTGCTCCAGGCCCTGACCACCCGCGGCGATGCCCCCGCCCGCAAGGCCGCGCAAGATCAGCTCAACTCCCCGCACCTCGAGGTGCGCCTGGCCGCCATTGCCGCTCTGGGCCGCCTGGGCGACACCTCGACCGTGCCCGCACTGGCGCGCGCGGCGGCCCTCACCACCAACGTCGTCGAACTGCGCGCCGTCGAGACCGCGCTGGCCGGCCTGCCGGGCGATGAAGCCGTGGACCGCGCGCTGGCGGCCCAGTTGGGCACCCGCGCGGCCGCCGCGAAAGGGCCGTTGTTGGGTGCCCTGGTCCGGCGCGCCCGGCCCGTTTCCTACGAGGTTTTTCTGCGGGAATCTGCCAGTCCGGATGCGGCCATCGCCCGGTTGGCCTTCCAGGGGTTGAGCCGCGTCGCCGGCCCGGAACACCTGTTTCCCATGCTCCGGGCCCTGCGCGATCTGCGGGCGGAAGCCGCCCTGGAAGACGCCCAGGCGGCCGTGGGACAGGCCCTGCGGCGAATGGAGCCCAAGGGACAAGGCGTCCTGACACTCACGACTTTGTTGGACGCCTCTCCGCCAGCCCGCCGGGCACGCCTGATCCCGCCGCTGGTGTTTTGTCCGGAGCCCGCAGTCTTTCTGGGGCGCGTGGCCGATGCCGCCCGCTCCAGTGACCCGACTTTGCGCAATGTGGGCCTGCGTACCCTGGCCGACTGGCCGGACCCGGACGCCTGGGAACCGCTCAAGGCCCTTTACCCAACGGCCGCCTCGGAAACGGAACGGGTGCTGGTCCTGCGCGGCCTGACCCGCCTGTTGGGCGAGATGAACGCCCGGCCGGACGCCGCGCTGGTCGGTCGTTATCGCGAGTTGCTCGGTAGCGCGAAAGGCGACAACGACCGCAAGCTGATCCTGGGCGCGCTGGCCGGCTGCGCCCATCCCGAGGCGCTGGCCCTGGCGGTCGAGCAGTTGAATCAGCCCGGGGTGCGGGCCGAGGCCGTGATGGCAGTGAAGAAAATCGCCGGGGCCATCAAGGGGCAGCATCCGCAGGCCGCCGAGGCCGCCCTGCAGAAGGTGCCATAGGCCGAACTGCCGGCCACTTCGGACTTCGGGCTCCGGCTTTCGGATTTCGCCTCGCCGGGTGGCCCCGGCGTGAGCCGGGGGAGCGGAGGTCCGCCGCGTCACCGCGGAGGCTTCCGGAATCTGCCATCCGGCTGCCGGCATCGGGTATCCGGCTTTCCCGGAGTTGATCTGTTGGGGCGGGCTAGCCGTTGCGGGTCGGGGTCAGTTCTTCGTTGGTCAGGGCGTTGAAGACGCGGAATTGTTCGAGGTGCAGGGCGGGGTCGGCACGGAAACTGATTTTGCCGAAGTAGCGTTTTTCCAGCTCGATGATCAGTTGCTGGTCCTCATTTTGGAAACGTTCGAGGACCGCGGGGTGCACCAGAACCTGGAGCTGGAAGTCCGATTCGTCGCGAGGTCGGCTGCGGAGGATTTCGGCCAGTTTGCGCTGGATTTCCACGCTCATGGTGAGGGTGCTTTTGACCACGCCGCGGCTCTTGCAGTAGGGGCAGTCGTCATAGACGGACTCGTGCACGCTTTCGGTGTGGCGCTGGCGGGTCATTTCCATCAGGCCCAGGGGGGAGATGGGCAGGATGTGGGTGCGGGCGCGGTCGCGTTTGAGCAGCTCGCGCATGCGCTGATACACCAACTGGCGGTCCCGGCCGGACTTCATGTCAATAAAGTCCAGGACGATGAGGCCGCCCATGTTGCGCAGGCGCAGTTGCCGGCAGATTTCCTCGCAGGCCTCGAGGTTGACCTTGGTGATGGTGGACTCGGCGTCCTTGGCGCTTTTGTGACGGCCGGTGTTGACGTCAATGGCGACCATGGCCTCGGTCTCGTCCACGACGATGTAGCCGCCGCTCTTGAGGGGGACCCGGCGGGAGAAGGCGTTCTGGAGCTGGCGGCTGATGCTGAAGCGGTCGAAGATGGGTTGGGATTCGTTGTAGAACTTTACCTTGCTGGCAGAGCGGCGGGAGATTTTCCCGATCATTGCCCGGATGCGCTCGTAGCTGGGGTGGTGGTCCACAACAATGCGTTCGACATCGTCGGTGAGGAAGTCCCGGACGGTGCGTTCGATGAGGTCGGGCTCGCGGAAGACGCAGCAGGGGGCGGGCTGGGCGTTGATCTTGTCCTGGACGGCCTTCCATTCTTCGAGCAACAGGGCCAGGTCGCGCACGAAGTAGCGGGCCTGCTGGCCTTCGCCGGCGGTACGGATGATCACGCCCATGCCCTCGGGGAGGGTGAGCTTGCGGACGATCTGCTTGAGCCGCTGGCGTTCCCGGGGGGTCTCGATCTTGCGGGAGACGCCGCACTGGTCGGAGTTGGGCAGGAGCACCAGGAAGCGGCCGGGCAGGGCGAGGTTGGTGGTCACCCGCGGCCCCTTGGTGCCGATGGGCCCCTTGCTGACCTGGACCACGATGTCGGTCCCCGGGGGGTAGAGCCGGGGGATGTCCTTCTGGGTGATCTTGGGTTTTTCGCGGCGGCCGCGGTCCTCGCGCTCGACCAGCTCGACATTGCTGTCGAAGCTGGCCGGGACGATGTCCCAGTAGTGGAGGAAGGCGTTTTTCTCGTAGCCGATGTCCACGAACGCGGCCTTGAGGCTGTCTTCGAGGTTGCGGACGCGGCCCTTGAAGATGCTGCCGGCCAGGCGTTCCTCGCCGGTGCGTTCGATGGTGAACTCCTCCAGCCGGCCCTCTTCGAGCAGTGCGACGCGGGTTTCCAGGGACTCGGCGTTGATGATGATTTCCTTGCGGGGCCCGGCCCTGGGGGTGACCAGCTTGGTGACGCGCTGGATCACGCGCTGGGCAGCGGCCTTGAGCGTGTCCATTAGGCCGGTGGGGGCGGAGGCGGCGGGCGGGGCTTCGAGGGCGGTCCCGGCGTCAGCTTCGGCCCCGGTTTCGGCCCCGGCCGGTGTTTCGGGATGGGGCGCGCGAAATTCGCGCTTCTCGATGTCGTCGGGCTGGGCCAGGAAGTCCGGGGTGTCTTCCGGGAGGCCGGCAGCACGGTTTTCGGCGCGGCGGATTTCGGCCTCGTGCCGGCGGCGGTCAAAAACCGCCTCCTCGCCGGCGGACTTGTCGGCGAGGGTCTCGGAGCGGGCCTCCGCGGCGCCGCGTTCGGGCTTGAAACTCTGGCTGCGGCCGGGGCGGAAGCGCTGGCCTCCGCGGCGGCGGTGGGAGAAAGAACGGTCGGTCGTGGGGTCAGGGGGTTGCACGGTACAGTTGGATGTTTTGGAGCAGGCCGAGCGCGAGCAGCGAGCAGACCACCGAGGTGCCGCCGTAACTGAGCAGCGGCAGGGGTATGCCCGTGACGGGCATCAGCCGGATGTTCATGCCGATGTTGATGAAGGCGTGGGTGAAGAACAGGGCCACCACACCCACGGCCAGCAGCCGGCCCAGTCGGTCCCGGGCCTGGCTGGCGATGCGGATCCCGCTGAAGAGGATCGCGGCGTAGAGCGCCAGCACCAGCACGCTGCCCACAAAGCCGCTTTCCTCCGCGATCACGGAAAAGATGAAGTCATTGTGGGCGACCGCGCGGGGCAGGTAGCCCAGGGCGTTCTGCGTGCCCTGGCGCCAGCCCTTGCCGGTGAGCCCGCCGGAGCCCACGGCAATGAGCGCTTGCTCGACGTTGTGCGCGGCGTCGCGGTACTGCTGCAACGCCCGCGCCCGTTCCGCCCCGGTGGCCCCGGGCGGAACAAAATCCTTGCCGAAATACACCATCAGCCGTCGCTTCTGGTAGGGCTCCAGTTGGAGCACCTGCCAGGAGGCGGGGGCCCAGAGCACGTCCACCACCAGCACGGCGGCCACCAGGGCCCCGGCACCGATCGTGCGCCAGAGGTAACGGGCAGGGGCGCCGGCCACGTACAGCATGGCCAGCCCCACCGGGAAGATCACCACCGCCGAGCCCAGGTCCGGCTCGAGGAGGATCAGGCTGAAGGGCAGTGCACACAGGCCGAGGACCTTCCCGAACGCCGCCGGTGTGGCCAGCTCCGGCCGCGGCCGGCTCAGGAAGCTGGCCAGCGCGAAAATCAGCGTCAGCTTGGCCAGCTCCGAGGGTTGAAACTGCAGCGGCCCCAGGTCAATCCACCGCCGCGCCCCCCAGCCCTGGGTGCTGCCGATGCCGGGGATCAACACCGCCACCAGCAGGCCGATGGACCCCCAATAGGCGAGCATGGCCCAGCGGGAGAGCGCGCGGTAATCCCGCAGGCACACCAGCACCGCCAGGCCCAGGCCCAGGAGGTACCACAGGGCCTGGCGCACATGCCCCAGCCGGTACCAGGGCGGGGGATTCCACGGGTTCGGGCTCAGGGTGGCGCTGGCTACAAACAGGCCGCCCAGCACCATCAGCCCCAGAGCGGCACCCCACAGGAGCGGCTCGAAGCGGCGCGGGTGGCGGATCGGCTCGGGCGTCATGGGGCGGGACGATGGTCGGCCAGGGCCGGGGCAGCGACCGGGGGCTCGCGTTGTTCCAGAAACTCGAAGACCTGCCGCACCACCGGGGCACAGGTCCCGCCGCCGGAGCGGCCGCTCTCCACCATGGCCACGACCGCGTAGCGGGGTTGGGCGTACGGGCCGAAGGCGGTGAACCAGGTGATGTAGTCCACGGTGCGGCCGTGTTCCTCGACCTCCGCGGTGCCGGTCTTGCCGGCGACCTGGAAGCGCTTGAGCCGGGGGGTGCGACGGTCGCGTTCGTGGAAGGCCGCAAAGCCGGTGCCTTCCGGATCGAGGGTGTCGGCCAGCATGGCTTCGCGCAGGGCCTGCAGGTGCTCGGCAGGTACCCCCAGGGTGCCGCGCACTCGCGGCGGGAAGGAGAGGCCGTGGTCGCCGGGCAGGGTTTCCGGCGGCTCGACGCGCTGGACCAGCCGGGGCCAGAAGACCTGGCCGTCGTTGGCGATGGCGGCGGTGAGCACGGCCATTTGCAGCGGGGTCACGGTGATTTCCTGACCGATGCAGGCGTTGGCCAGGTTGCCCTCGCTCCACTGCCAGCGCACTTCGCGGGGGTAGGGGAAGAAGCCGCGGACCTCCTGGCGCAGGGGCAGGCCGATCCGCTCCCCCAGGAAGAAGCGCTTGCCCATGCCCAGCAACCGCTCCCGCCCCGCCTCCAGGCCGTGGTGGATGAAGTAGGCGTTGCTGGAGCGCAGCAGGGCGCGGCGGAAGTCGTACTCGCCCGGCGGGGCGGTGTCGCGGATTTTGCGGCGGCCCACGAAGATGGCTCCGCGGGCGGGATTGGCCGGGTCGGGCTGGACGGTGAAGAGGGCCCCGGGGTCCAGGCCGGCCTCCAGACAGGCCAGGCCGGTGACCAGTTTGAAGATCGAGCCGGGGGGATAGGCGCCCTGGGTGGCGCGGTTGAGCATGGGGCGGAGGCGGGGGTGGTTGAGCCGTTCGCGCCAGTCGCTCTCGGCGATGCCGCCGAGGAACTCGTTCGGGTCATAGGCCGGGGCGGACACCAGGGCGAGGATGTCGCCGTTGGTGACGTCCAGCACCACCACCGCGCCGCGCACGTCAGGGCCCAGGGATTGCAGCGCCTGCCAGGCGGCCTGCTGGAGGTCCAGGTCCAGGGTGAGCACCACGTTGTGACCGGCCTCGGCCGGTTCCCAGAGCGTTTCCTCTTCCCGGTAACTGAGGCTGTCCACCACCACGTGGCGGAGGCCGGGCCGGCCGGCCAGCAGGGTGTTGTAGCCGGCTTCGATGCCCAGGGCACCCTCGTAGGTGGGGAGGCTGTAGTGGAAAAACTCGGTGTCGCTGCCGGTGGCCTGGTCATCGCGGGAGAGGTAACCGAGCACGTGGGCCGCGCGCGACCCGTGCGGATAGTGGCGCAGGGGGCGGACTTCCAGGGCCACGCCCGGCAGGGTGGGGGCTTGTTCGAGGAAGCGGGCCCCCTGGAGCGGCGAAAGGTTTTCCAGCAACGTCAGCGGCCGGTACGGCCAGAGGTGATAATGGCGCCGCAGGCGTTCCTCAGTGAGGGTCATGGGGCTGCCCAGCACCTCGCCCAACCGGGCCAGCAGGTTGCTGATCACGTGGTAGCGTGTGGCCAGGTTCAGGGACTGGATGTCCGCGCGACTGAGGCGAACCCGGGGCGGGCGCGTGGTGGAGGTGGGCAGGAGGCGGGTCCAGAAACCGTCGCCGGCAGCGGTGGGCGGGTTGGTGCGGAGCTTTTCGGCGATGAACTCCGCGCGCAGGTGCCAGTACGTTTCCCGGAAGCGCGGGCGCAGTTCCTCGATGTAGAGGTTGAGCTGGTAGGCGGGGCGATTTTCGGCCAGCACACGGCCGGCACGGTCGAAGATTTTGCCGCGCACCGCCGGCTCACGGATGACGCGGTAGGTTTGTTGGCGGACCTTGGCCTGGTAATGCCGGGCACGCACCACCTGCACGTACCACAGGCCGGCCAGCAGGACCGCCAGTCCCAGGGCAAGGCCCGCCGTCAGCACACGCAGGCGCGGGTCGCGGGGTCGGAGGGGGTCCACCTGGAGCATGGCTCAGGAGCGGCCGCGTTTGATTTCCCGGTCGGGGCGGTAGGCGCCGGTGGTCAGCGGCGGATGGACAAACCAGCGTTCCAGCCGGTCGAGCAGGCGGAAGAGCACGGGGGTGCAGACTCCGGCCACGACGGTGCCGGCCAGCACCTGCCAGAGGGTGTGGCGGCCGAGGTCGGGTTCCGCGCCGGAGGAAAGCACCAGGATCAGGGTGAACAGCGGCACTAGCAGGCCGGCCAGCGCCCCCAGGAGCAGACGGGCGTAGTCCTGCTCCTGCACCAGCGTTTCGCGGCGCGCCCAGATGAGCCAGCCGGTCAGGTACAGGGGCAGCGGGCTGGTGCCGAGGGGATTGGCCGAGAGGGCATCGAGGGCCACCCCACCCGCCAGGGCCAGGAGCGTGAGCGCCAGCAGGTCCAGGCGCAGCGCCGCGTACACCACCAGCGGGGGCAACAGGCTCAAGGGGGTTCCCAGCCAGAGCCGCGGCGCCTGCCAGGCGGCTTGGAGGAACACCGCCAGGTAGGCCAGCAACAAGACCAGGGTCAGTCGGGTCCGGTTCATGGCAGGAGCACCAGGACTTCGCGCAACCGGGCGGGGTCGGCGTGCAGTTGGACCCGTGCCTCGGCGTACAGGCCATAGCCCACACTGCGAGTGTCCACCACCGTGCCCACCGGTAGGCCGGGAGGGAAGACGCCGCCCAGGCCGCTGGTGAGGACGGTGTGGCCGGGTCGGACCGCCAGCAGGCGCGGCAGGTGGGTGAGGTCCACCAGGCGATGGTCCAGCACGCCCGCCGAGCGGGTGCTCAGCACGCCGGTGTCGCCGGTTTCACGCACAATCACCGCCACCCGGCAGCGGGGATCGCCCACAAGGATGACCTCGGCCGTGGTCTCGGCCACGTGGTCCACGCGCCCGACCAGGCCCTCGGGGACCAGGACCGGCAGGCCACTGCGCAGGCCGTCGCGGGCACCGGCATCCAGGGTCAGGGACTGCCACCAACTGGCGGGGTCGCGGGCCAGGACGCGGCAGACGCGGGTTTTCCACGGCCCCGGGGGGTGCCAGTCGAGCAGGTGGCGGAGGCGGCGGTTTTCCTCGAGGGCTTCGCGGGCGCGGACCAGTTCCAGTTGCAACTGCTGGTGGTCGCGGCGGAGCGCCTCGAGCTGGCGGTGGAGTTCATCGCGTGGGGCGAGGGCGCGGGAGGCCTCCCCGGCCAGGTGCTGGGCGGAGCCCACCAGGCCGAAGAGGGGCAGGAACAGGACGCCGACCGCGACCTTGACGCGAGCGGCCCACTGGTCCGGCAGGTTTAGCAGGACCAGCGTCACCAGCGCCACGGCGCCCCAGGCGAGCCATTGCGGTCGTTTCAACATTCGCGTTCCCGTTGCCGGGCAGACGGGGCGAACGGGCCGGCGGGCGGCCGGCTCAACTGGCGGAAGAGGCGACGCGCTTGAGGAATTGCAGCTCGTTGAGCACCCGGCCGGTTCCCTCGGCCACGGCGGTCAGGGGATCATCCGCGATGTGGACGGGCAGGTAGGTCTCCTCGGCCACCAGGCGGTCAATGCCCCGGAGCAGGGCCCCGCCGCCGGCCAGGACAATGCCCCGGTCCACCAGGTCGGCGGCCAGTTCGGGCGGGCAGCGTTCCAGGGTGATGCGGATGGCTTCCAGGATGCTCGAAAGCGGTTCCTTGAGGGCTTCGCGGATTTCCTCGGAGCGGACGGTGATGGTCTTGGGCAGGCCGGTGCTGAGGTCACGGCCCTTGACGTCCATCGTCAGTTCCTGCTCCAGGGGGTAGGCGGAGCCGATGCGAATCTTGATCTCTTCCGCGGTTCGTTCGCCAATCATCAGGTTGTGCGCGCGTTTCATGTGGGCGACGATGGTCTCGTCGAACTCGTCGCCCCCCACGCGCAGGCTGCGGCTGAACACGATGCCGGCCAGGGAAATGATGGCCATCTCGCACGTGCCGCCGCCGATATCCACAATCATGTTGCCAGCCGGTTCATGCACGGGCAGACCCACGCCAATGGCGGAGGCCATCGGTTGTTCGATCAGGTACACCTCGCGCGCGCCGGCGTGGGTCACGGAATCCTTCACGGCCCGGCGCTCGACCTCGGTGATGCCGGAGGGGACCGCCACCACCACCCGCGGGGCAATCAGCTTCCGGTGATGCACCCGCTGAATGAAATGGCGGAGCATGGCGCCGGTCACGTCGAAATCTGCAATCACCCCGTCCTTCATGGGGCGGATGGCAATGATGTTGCCCGGGGTGCGGCCCAGCATGCGTTTGGCTTCCTCGCCGACGGCCAGGACCAGGCTGGTCCCGGCCTGGATGGCCACCACGGAGGGCTCCCGCAGAACAATGCCCCGGTCCTTGACGTATACCAAGGAGTTGGCCGTGCCCAAATCTATTCCAATATCATTGGAAAACAGGCTCTTAAGTTGCTCGAACATGCATTGCGCCTGGCAACGTGCCAACCCTAAGAATCCCTTCACCGCACGGTCAAGGAGATTCCCCCGGATCGTCCCCGCTAACCCGCGCGCCGGCCGGGGTTTTCGCTCCCCGCTCCCTGTGGTAGGCTGCGCGTCACGATGATGAAATGGTCCTGGCCCGTGGGGCGGGTGGCCGGCATAGACCTGCGGGTCCATGCCACGTTTCTGATCCTGCTGGCCTACGCGGCCCACCGCGCCTACCTGCCGCGCCAGGCGTGGCTGGACGCCGCGGGGGCCGTGCTGTTCATCGTGTTGTTCTTCGGGGTGGTGGTGCTGCACGAGCTGGGGCATTGCCTGACCGCCCGGGGCTACGGCATTGCCACCTTTGACATCACCCTGCTGCCCATTGGGGGAGTGGCGCGGCTGGAACGGTTGCCCGATCATCCCCGCCAGGAGATGGTGATCGCCCTGGCCGGACCGGCGGTGAACGTGGTGATTGGTCTGGCCTTGTACGCCGTCCTGCGTGCCCCGCACCCCGGCCAATGGATCGGCGGCGTGCGCCTGGTGGGCGGAGACCTGCTGGTGAACCTGTTTTACGCCAATGCCCTCATGGCCGCGTTCAATCTACTGCCGGCCTTTCCCATGGATGGCGGCCGGGTCTTGCGCGCGCTGCTGGCCTGGAAGGGGGATTACGCCCGCGCCACCGAGCGGGCGGCCACGTTCGGGCAGGCTTTGGCCTGGGCCTGCGGTTCGATCGCCCTGTTCAAACAGAACTGGTGGCTGTTGTTCATCGCCGTCTTTGTTTTCCTCGGTGCCGAGGCCGAAGCCGACTTTGTCCGCACCCGCGCCCTGCTGGCGCCGGGTCGGGTGGGCGACCTGATGATCCGCGAGTTCCGGTTTCTCGGGCCCGATGACCCCCTGAGCCGGGCCGCCGCGTGGGCGGTGGGCGGGTTCCAGCAGGATTTCCCGGTGGTGAACCAGGGCCAGGTGGTGGGGGTCCTGACCCGGCGACGCCTCGTGGCGGGGCTGGCCGCGGGGCAAACGCACGCCCCTGTCCGCGAGCATCTCGAACGGGATTACCGGACCGCCTACGCTTGGGAATCCACGGCGGAGGCCTTCCAGCGAATGCAGGAATGCGAGTGCCCGCTCCTGCCCGTGCTCGAGGGCGGGCGCCTGGTGGGGCTGCTCACCGCCGAGCAACTGGGCGAGGCCGCCTTGCTCCGCCAGTTTTTCCGTGCCGGTCAGCCCGGCCCGGCCTCGGGGGCCGGTCCAGCGACGTCTCCCGCCGTTTGCAGTCCGCACCCGCCGACGCCATCCTCCCGGTCATGAGCGAATCCGCATGCGAGTTCCCTCGCCAGAACGCCACCCCCGAGGAGGTGCGCCAGATCCTGGCCACCGCCCGCACCATGGCCATCGTGGGCCTGTCCGACAAACCGGAGCGCGACAGCCATCGCGTGGCGGCCTACCTGCAGCGGGCCGGTTACCGCATTTTCCCGGTCAACCCCAACCTCGACTCCGTCCTGGGAGAAAAAGCCTACCCCAGCCTCCGCGCCCTGCCGGAACGCGTGGACGTGGTGGACATCTTCCGCCGGCCCGATGCCGTGCCGGAGATTGTCGAGGACGCCATCGCCACCGGCGCCCGTGTGATCTGGATGCAGGACGGCATCGTCCACAACGCGGCGGCGGAGCGCGCGCGCCAGGCCGGGCTGGCGGTGGTGATGAACAAGTGCCTCATGCGCGAACACCGCGCCTGGAAGGCCGCGGGCTGAATCCAGCCACCGCTGCCGTCACGCCCCCGGTCCGACCGCGCCGCGCGCCGCGATCCCCCTGAAACCTTTCCGCCCGCCGCGTGGACCTGTCCAGAAGTCAGGGCGCGGCTTCCCGTCCCGTGGCGGGCGTGGTCGGGGGGACCGCGGCGAAGCAGGACCTTTGTTTGACGCTTGGCGGCAAATCACCCAAGCTGCGGCGCGCACATGAACGCTTCACGATTCGTCTTTTTCACCTTCACCTGGCTGAGCGGGCTCGGTGGCGGGGTGGCCCTGGCGGCCGCCACGCAGTCGGTCACGCTGGACGATTGCATTCAAATGGCGTTGCAGAAGAACCTGGACATCCGCATCCAGCGGCTGGCGCCGGAGATTGCCCGGGCCACCCTCAGCGGCGCCTACTGGGCCTACGAACCCACCTTCAGCGCCGGCGCCTCGCACCGCTCGGTCTCCCAGCCCGGCGGTGTGGACGCGCAAAACCGTCCCTTCGGTCAGGCCCTGAGCAAGACCGAGGCCCTCAATGCCGGCATCGGCGGCATCCTGCCCCTGGGCACGCGCTACGACCTGACGATGGGCTTCAACAACGTGTTCGGATCGCGGGACCTGGGCGGCCTGCCGCTGGACTTCGAGAACACCGCCGGCGGTTTCCGGCTCAGCTTCACCCAGCCGCTGCTGCGCAACTTCTGGATTGATGGCCCCCGCTTCAACATCCAGATCAGCCGCAAAAACCTCCAGCTTTCCGAGTTGACCCTCCGCCAGCAGATCATCGCCACCGTCACCGCCGTCGAGCTGGCCTACCTCGAGGTCATCGCCGCCCGCGAGACCATCGCCGTCTCCGAGGTGGCGCTGCAACTGGCCGAACAGCTTCTGCGCGAAAACCAGAAACGCGTCGAGGTGGGGGTGCTGGCGCCGTTGGACGAAAAGGAGGCCCAGTCCCAGGTCGCCGCCAGCCGCGCCTCCCTGCTGGGCGCGCAAAACAACCTCAGCATCCAGCTCAACCGCCTCAAGAGTCTGCTGGGCGACCAGTTCATCAGTTGGCACGACACCGAGCTGGTTCCCGCCGAGCCCCTGCGGGCCGAGCCGATGACCTTCAGCCTCCAGGACAGTTGGTCCAAGGCCATGACCCTGCGGCCGGACCTCCAGCAGGCCAAGGTGGACCTCGAGCGCCGCCAGGTCACCCTCAAGTACCAGAAGAACCAGCTCTTCCCCCAACTGGACCTCGTCGGTTCCTACGGCCAGGGCGGCAGCGGCCGGGAGTTCAGCGACGCCTTTACCGTCACCCGCGACGGCACCTATCCGGAATACTCGTTCGGCGTGGTGCTGAGCGTACCGCTGGGCGGCAACCGCCGGGCCCGCAGTGACCTGCGCGCCACGCAGGCCGAGATCGAACAGGCCCTGCTCGGCCTCAAGAAACTCGAACAGGACATCATGGTCCAGGTCAGCGACGGCGTGGCCCAGGCCCGCACCGGCTACCAGCAGGTGCAGGCCACCGCCGAGGCGGCGGACTACGCCTTGGAAGCCCTCCGGGCCGAGGAGAAGAAGCTCGAGAACGGCAAAAGCACCAGCTTCCAGGTGCTCCAGCTCCAGCGCATCCTCACCGAACGCCGCTTCGCCAACATCCGTGCCCGGGTGGACTACAATGCCGCCCTCGCCCGCCTGGCCCAGAGCGAAGGCTCGACCCTCGAGCGCCGCGGCATCAACCTCGAGGTGCAGTGAGCGCGGGGGACGCCCCTGCCGGCGGCCGGCCGCCGCCCGGCAGGGCCCTGGTGTCCCCCACAAAATCCGCCCACAGTGCCTGCTGGGCCTCCGCGGGCAGGGGCACGTACTTGCCGGTGGCCTCCGCCAGCAGCACCCCGGCCGGGTCGCGCAACGCCGCGCGCGCCAGCACCAGCTTCGCCCGCGGCCGCCCGGTCAGTTCTCCCCGCACCGTCAGATCGGTTGCCGGCGGCGCCGGCCGGCGGAACCGCACGTTCAGATCCGCGCAGTAGGTGAACAGGCCCAGGCGCACGCCGATGGCCCAGACCATCGCCTCGTCCAGCACGGTGGCCACCAGCCCGCCATGCACCACGTCCTGGAAGCCCGCGTGCTCGGGGCGGGGCCGGTAGCGCGCGAGCACGCCCTCCCCCTCGCGGACAAAGCCCAGATTCAGGCCAAGCGGGTTGGCCAGGCCGCAGACAAAACAGGAACGGGTGCGGGGCAGGGGCGTTTCCATGCCGCCAGCCTGGGCCGCGGGCTGCCGCTTGAAAAGCCGCACCGGGCCGGGCCGGTGCTTCCCCCCGCGGGACCCATTGGCCCGTGGAAAGACTCGAACCCGGGCCGGGGCTCCCGCACACTGACGTGGACGCCGCTTCGGACTCCTGTTGGATTCCGCCCGTGCGGCGTCTGACCGCAGCATGAGCGCGGCCGCCACAACCCTGGAGCGCGTGAGCGTGGAAGGCCGGTTCTTCCGCGCCGGAGCAGTGCGCTTTCATCCCAAGGGCGTGGCCTACGGACCGTTCCTCCCCGGATCGGACGGCGCGGGGTTTCCCGACCCCGACACTGCGCGGCGCGACCTGGATCTGGTGGCGGAGCTGGGGGCCAACCTGCTGCGCGTGTACGCGGTGCCCCCGCCGTGGTGGCTGGACCAGGCGGCTGCGCGCGGCCTGCGGGTGTGGGTGGACGTGCCGTGGAACCAGCGCAGCCGCTTTGTGGACCGACCGGAGGTGCGGGCGGCGGTGCGCGAAACCATCCGCCGTGCCGCCGCCGCGTGTGGGCGGCATCCCGCGGTCTTCGCCCTGAGCGTGGCCAATGAACTGCCGCCGGACGTGGTGCGCTGGAGCGGCGCGGCCGCCATGGAGCGTTTCCTGGACGAGCTGTTTGCCGTGGCGCGGGAGCAGGCGCCCGGCTGCCTGTGCACCTTTGGCAACTTTCCCACCACCGAGTTCCTGCAGCCGCGCACGGCGGATTTCGTGGCCTTCAACGTGTACCTGCACGAGCCGCGCGCCCTGCGCAATTACCTCGCCCGCCTGCAGACGTTGGCCGGACCCCGGCCACTGGTGCTGGCCGAATGCGGCATGGACGCCCGGCGTGAGGGGGAGGAGCGGCAGGCGGCCCTGGTGGGCTGGACGGTGGAAACCGCCTTCCGCGCCGGCCTGGCCGGAGTGGTGCTGTTCGGCTTCACCGACGAGTGGTTCAAGGATGGCCGCCTCATCGAGGACTGGGCGTTTGGGCTGAACGACCGAGCGCGGCGGCCGCGGCCGGCCTTTGCGGCGGCGCAGCGGGCCTTCCGCCAGGCGCCGTATTTCTCCCTGTCCGCCGCCCCCCCGGTCTCGGTGGTGGTGGCCAGTTACAACGGCGCGCGGACCCTGCCCGCCTGCCTGGAATCCCTGGGCCGGCTGCACTACCCCGACTACGAGGTGATCGTGGTGGATGATGGCTCGACGGACGCGACGCCCGAGCTGGCCGGGCGCTTCCCGCAGGTGCGCTGGCTGCGGCACCCACGGAACCTGGGCCTGTCCGCCGCCCGCAACACCGGCATTGCCGTCGCGCGGGGTCGCATCGTGGCCTTTACCGACGCCGACTGCCGCGCGGACCCGGACTGGCTGTACTACACGGTGGGGGAACTGCTCGATAGCGGCGCCGCCGGGGTGGGCGGTCCGAACCTCCTGCCGCCGGACGACTCGTGGGTGGCGGCGGCGGTGATGGTTTCGCCGGGGGGGCCGGTGCCGGTGTTGCTGACCGACCGCGAGGCCGAGCACCTGCCCGGCTGCAACATGGTGTTCTGGAAGCCCGCCCTCGAGGCGGTCGGCGGCTTTGACCCGCAATTCCGGCGGGCGGGGGACGACGTGGACCTCTGCTGGCGGCTGCGGCAGGCGGGGATGCGGCTGGGCTACACCCAGGCGGGCTTTGTCTGGCACGCCCGTCGCTCGACCATCCGCGCCTACCTGCGGCAGCAGCAGGGTTACGGCGAGGCGGAGGCGTTGCTGGCGCGCAAGCATCCCGAGTACTTCAATCCCCTGGGCGGCAGCGTCTGGCAGGGGCGGATTTACGCGCCCGGCCCGGCGGCCCTGGTGCCCCGGCGGGCGATGATTTACCACGGCCGCTTCGGCACGGCGCCGTTCCAAACCCTGTACCCGGGGCCGCCCTCCTTCGCGCTGATGGCCCTGACGACGCTGGAATACCACGTGCTGGTGACGTTGCCCCTGCTGGCACTGGGGGGCGTGGTGCCGGTGCTGCTGCCGCTGGGGCTGGCCAGCGCGGGCTTGTCGCTGCTGGTGTGCGGGCTGGTGGCCGCGCAGGTCCCGCTGCCGGCGCCCCGGCGGTGGGGGTCACGGCCGCTGGTGGCCTGGTTGCACCTGTTGCAACCGGTGGTGCGCGGCTGGGCGCGGTACCGCGGCCGGCTGGTGCCGGTGCGGGCGCCGCTGTCGCGCCGCGAAACCCTGGACAGTCTGGGCCGACCGCCCGAGACCGGGCGCGCGGCCGAGCGGGTGTTCGCCGATCCGGCCGCGTGCGGCCGCGCCAGTTTTTTGGGGGCAGTGATCGCGGGCCTCGAACGCGACGACTGGGAACACCGGGTGGACACGGGTTGGCGCGACTTTGACCTCGAGGTCTATGGCAGCCGCTGGAGCAAGCTCCGCCTGACCACCCTGGAGGAACACAGCCCCGCAGGCGCCCGCATCTGGTGCCGCCTCCGGTCGCTGTCCACCCTGCCGGCGCGGGTGATGTTCGGGGCGGTGTGCCTGGGGTGCGTGCTGGCCGTGGCGGCCTGGCGGGGTCGGCACCCCTGGGTGGCGGCGGCGGGGTTGTTGCCAGCGGCGCTGTTTGTTTTTGGCGCCCGCGAACGCAGCCGGCTGGTGCGGATTTTCCAGGTGTTTCTGGAAAAAACGGCGGCGGCCTGGGCGGAGCACCGGGGTCCCGTGACCGGTGCCGCGGCAGCGGAAGGCGGGCGGGAGGATGCGGGGGGTGCCGATGAGGGGGAGTCGCCGCCGTCGGGCTGAGTGGCCGGCTCAGGGTGCCTGGTGGAGTTCGAGGTGTCGCGTGCGTCCGCCCAGACTCGAGGTCCACGCGAGGGAGCCGGCACTGAGGAGGCTCAACCCCGGCAGCGTCACCGCCAGGCTGCGCGGCAGGTGCGGTGCGCGGCGGAGGGTCCAGAGTCCTGCGGCAGCGCCCACGGCCAGCAGGGCGGTGATCACCAGGGTGGGGAGGGCCAGTTCGGCGTGTTGTTCGGCGGCGCGGCGGTCCCAACCGGTGAAGCTTTCCAGGGCGCGCAGGGCAGGGGAGCCGGAGGCGTAGGCCGGGGCCGCCAGCAGGCCGGCCAGGAGAAACAGGACCAGGGCCGCCCGCCGGCAATCCACGCTGCGCCAGCGTCGGCCCAGCCCCCAGAGCACCAGCCCGAAAAGCACCGCGCACAGCGGGGCATGGGAGATGAGGAGGTGCAGGTGGGCCGCGTTCATCGTGGCGCGCTGATGGTGCGGCGCGGACCCTGCGGCTTCAAAACCTTTTCCCGCCCTCTTCAGGGCGGGAGCTCGCGGGCTTTACCGGCAGCGCAGGCCGCGCGTCACTCGGTCTCCTCCTCCGGCTCCGGCGGAGGCAGGACGGCGTCCACCGGATTCTCGGGGACGGGCGCGGCGGGCGCGGCGTTGGTGCTGGTGGCGGCGGCTGGCGGGGGCGGGGCCTGGAGGAAGTCCCCGCGTTTTTTGAGGACCGAATCGAGGGTCCATTTGGAGACCAGGAAGACGCGGCCGGCGAGGAGCTGTTCGTTGCGGAGTTTGGTGGAGAGCTTCTCGACCTTGTCCTTGAACTCCTTGTCGAGCTTTTCCTTGTCTTCGGGCTTTTCGTCCTGGACGGGGGTGCGTTCCCGGGGCAGCTCGGCCTGGACGTCCACGGTGAGGTGGTATTTTTCCTCGGTGCCTTTCTGGGCCGCCTTCAGGTGGTAGCGGAAGGCGTCGGCGGTCTGGATTTCGATGGAAACGGGCTGGTTCAGGCCGAGGGCAGCCGGGTCCTGCCCGACGACAACATCCTCGAAGCTGG
This sequence comes from Verrucomicrobiales bacterium, assembly GCA_037439785.1. GTDB lineage: Bacteria > Verrucomicrobiota > Verrucomicrobiia > Limisphaerales > J093 > DSVZ01. Next base: position 58,479 of record JBBIVJ010000019.1, read on the forward strand.
GCCAGGCGAGCACGCTCCCCAGGACGCCGAGCTTGGTGGGATCGAGTTTATCCTCCGGCCCGAGGTCGGCGAGGGTCCAGTCGTTGGTTTCACTGGCGCGGGTCATCTTCCAGGAGTTGGTGGGGGCGTCGGGGTAGGTGACGGCGATGGAGAGGGGTTTTTCGACCTTGAAGAAGTCGCGGCTGAGCCAGGTTTCGGGGCGGGGTTCGAGGTTGCTGAAGGATTCGGCGACGAGGCTGGCGCCGCTGGCGGCGTCGCCTTCGAGCATGACGTAGCGACCGTCGGGCCAGCCTTCCTCGCCGCCCAGGGGGGAGGGGGTGGCGGGTTGGCGGCGGTGTTGTTTGCCCAGCAGCAGGGTGCGGAGGGCCTTGCCGTCGCGGTCCTGCAGGGTGAGGACGGTGGCGGGGTGGTTGGTGGCGTCGGGGTTGAGTTCCAGCCGTTCGAGGGCGGCGGGGCCGAGGGGGCCGGCGAGGGGCTGGACCACCTTGAGGTCCCAGAGCTTGCGGAGCATTTCGCCCACCTCGGTGAAGTTGGCGGGGAAGTCGCCGCGTTCGGCCACGACCCAGCGGTCGTCTTTCTGGGCGAGGGTCAGGGAGTTGGTGCCCTGGCGGATGACCACGCGGGCGACGGCGTTGACGTCGAAGTCGCCGAGCACCTTGCGTCCCATTTGGGAGGTGGAGGCCTGATAGGAGGAGGCATCGCGGCTGCGTAGCCAGAGGCCCAGGCCGCCGAGGAGGACAAAGGCAACCAGGATGAACGTGAGCTGTTTGCGGTTCATTTGGCAGCGGTCTTTCTGCGTTTGATCACGGCGAGGGAGAGGCCGGCCACCGCCACCAGGGCGGGCATGGCGGCGGTGTTGAGCCATTTGAGCCGGGTCTCGAGGGCGTCAATGTCCCGGCGAAGCTGTTTGCTGACCTCCCTGAGTTCGCGGTTGGTGCGGGCCTCCTTGGCGCGCAGGTTGGCGATTTCCTGTTGGATGTCCGGGGGCAGGATAACGCGCTGGTTTTGCGGGTCGCGGTTGGCCAGGAGATCGTTGAGCTTACGCTGCGTCTCGGCGGCGTCGTCCTTGAGACGCTTGATGGTGTCGCGGTAGCGCTGTTCGGCCCGGGCCTGGATGTTTTTGACGACCTCGAATTCGCGCCGCTCCACGCCGCGGCTGCGGACGCGGATGAGGTCGCTGTCGCCCATCAACTGCTCGACGAGGTTCTGGACAAAGCTGAGGTTGCCGTTGAAGGGGATGATGAGTTTCTGACCGAAGAAGTTCTGGATTTGGGCGCAGAACTGGTCGTAGAGCAGGTCGGTATCGCCCACCAGCACCACCACGCCGTCCCGGGTGGCTTCCTTGAGCGGCTCGGCCGGTGCGGTCTCGGTTTTTTGCTCCTGCTCGCCCTCGGGCGTGGGCGTGGTGTCGGCCGGCTTGCCCTCCGGGAAGGCGGTCTTGAATTTGCCGGTCAGGCGCAGGGCCAGGGTAAGTTCCTTTTCTTCCGGTTTGAAATCCTTGAGGTCGGTGCCGCCGCCGAACTGGGCGAGCATCTTGTCCACCCGCATCGAGTTGGGGGAGGACTTGAACAGGACGGTCTGGGTCAGGCCGGGGACCGCCGAGCCGGTGAACACGGCCGCCGCGGGCAGCAGCACGTTGTCCAGGTCCGCGGTGGCCACGTCCTCGCGGTTGATGGCGCGGGGGGTCAAGGACAGCCAGGTGAGGTCCGGCATGGGCCGGCCGTCGTCGCGGCGGCGGACCTGGGTGAAGAATTCCCGGTCGGCGAGGACCTTGTTGACGTCGAACTCCAGTCCCCAGGCCTTGAGAAGCTTCTCCAGGGTCGAGCTGGACTGGGCGGTGCGCTGGAGCATGTTTTGCATGCCCATCGCGTTGCGGGAGTCCACCAGCGACAGCGGGTCCAGGAAGGCGATCAACTTGCCGCCGCGCAGCAGGAACTGGTCAATGGCGAACTGGGTTTTGTCCGAGATGCCCGCGGGGTGCACCACCACCAGCACCTCGATGTCGTCGTCAATCTTGTCGGCGGTCAGTTCGATCTGGCGGACTTTGAAGTCCCGCTGCAACTCGGTGAGGAGGACCCACGGGTCCTGGCCGCCGCCCATTGCCATCATGGGGTTGAACCGCTGGCCAAACACGGGCAGGGCGGTCATCAGTCCCAGGTTGGGCTTCTGGGGATTGATCACCTGGGCGATGGCGCGGGTCAGGTCGTATTCCAGCAGCCGCTCCCGCTGGGGGTCCAGGAAGGGCAGGGCAGCCTTCTGGTCCAGACAGGTGACGGCCAGGCCGAGGTAAACCTTGTCACCCATGCCCACCAGCCCCGCCGGGCCGAGCACCTGGCCCTCGATACCGTCCAGGCGTGCCGAGTCTTCCGCATCCGAGTCGGGGACGGGATCGAACTTCTTGACCTGAATCTTGCCGCGCGCGACCTGCTGGTACTCGGCAAGGAGGTCTTCGACGCGGTCGGCGTAGTTCCGCATCATCACCGGCATTTCGGTCGAGCTGCGGGTGCGGTAGAAATGGATCACCACCGGCGTATCAATCTTGGCCAGGATGCGCCGGGTGCCCTCCGAGAGGGTGTAGAGGCGGTCCTCGGTCAGGTCCACCCGCAGCCGCAGGAAGCTGAAGATGGTGCCCGCGGCCACCAGGATCAGGAACATGGCCGCCACTCCCAGGCCGGAGTACAGCAACGGTTCCCACTTGTGTTTGGCTTGCGTCATGGCGGAAGCGTCAGGTTCAGGGTTGGAAGCTCAGCCGGCGCGGTGACTGCGGATGATCACGCCGGTGGTGAAGAGGCAGAACACCATCACCAGGAGGAAGTACACCACATCGCGCAGGTCCAGGACCCCGCGCTGGAAGCCCTCGAAGTGCGGCATCACGCTGAACGAGGCCACCAGCTCCAGCAGCCAGGTTGGCGCCCAGGTCAGCTCATCGGTCACCGGCGGCCAGCCCGCCAGCACCAGGAACAGGCAGCCCACCACCGACAGGATGAAGCTGACCACCTGGTTGCGGGTCATGGCCGAGGTCATCGAGCCGACGGACAAATACGCCCCCGCCAGCAACAGGCTGCCCAGGTAGCCACAAAAGACTGCCCCCACGTCGGGGTCTCCCAGATAGGCCACCGTGAGGATCATGGGGAAGGTCAACGCCAGGGCCAGCCCCAGAAACAGCCAGGAGGCCAGAAACTTCCCCACAATGGCCTGCCAGGGCGTCACCGGCATTGTCAGCAACAGTTCCAAGGTGCCCACCCGCCGCTCCTCCGCCCACAAGCGCATCCCCACCGCCGGGACCAGGAACAGATACATCCAGGGATGCCACATGAAGAACGAGCCGAGCGACGCCTCGTTGCGCAGGAAAAACCGGCCCACGTTGAAGGTGAAGAACCCGTTCAAGATCAGGAAAATCACGATGAAGACATAGGCCACCGGCGACGCGAAGTAGCCGGCCAGCTCGCGCTTCGCGATGGCCCAGATGTTCTGGAGGGCGCCGGCGTGTTCGCCGGCCGCCACCCGGCGGTCGGCCGCCGACGCGGCCGGGGCAGGGGAGGGGACCGAAGGAGAGATGGTTTCACTCATGGCTTGAAGATTCGTTCACCGTGCGGGTGGTGTCGGACAGGGTGATGCGCCGGAAGACCTCGTCCAGGCGGCCCTCCTCGACGCGCAGCTCGAGCAGCTTCCAGCGTTCGCGCACCGCCAGCTCGTAAATGCCGGCCTGCAATTCGCCATTGCGGCCGCCGGCCTGGGGGTAGGCACGCACTCGCACCTCGGGCTGCTCTTGCAGGACCAGCGTCCGCTTGACCCCCGGCAGCTCTCGCAACTTCTGGTTCACCGTGGCGGCGGCTACGCCGTGCACCGCCACGGCCACCGCCCCGGCCAGTTCCGAGCGTTGCCGCAGCTCGGTGGGGGTGCCGTTGGCCACGATCTTGCCGCGGTCAATGATGATCGCGCGGGTGCAGGCGGCATCCACCTCCTCGAGGATGTGGGTGGAAAACACGATGGCCTTGCTCTGGCCCATGCGGCGGATCAGGGTGCGGACCTCGTGCTTCTGGTTCGGGTCCAGGCCGTCGGTTGGCTCGTCCAGGATGAGCACCGGCGGGTCATGGATGATGGACTGGGCAAAACAGGTGCGGTGGCGGTAGCCCTTGGAGAGGGTGTCCACGCTCTGGTGGACCACGCTGTCGAGGAAGCACACCTCGATGGCGCGCAGCACGGCCCTGCGTTTGGCCTCGCCCCGCAGGCCCCGCAGCTCGGCGGCAAAATTCAAAAAGCCCCACACCGTCATGTCCGTGTAGGCCGGGGCGTTTTCGGGCAGGTAGCCAATCAGGCGCTTGGCGGCGATGGGATGCTCGACCATGTCATGGCCGCCGACGCGCACCCGGCCGGCGGTGGGGGGGATGAAACCGGTGATCATGCGCATGGTGGTGGATTTGCCGGCCCCGTTGGGACCCAGAAAGCCCAGCACCTCCCCCCGCTCCACGGTGAACGAGACGCCATTGACGGCCAGCTTCGGCCCGAAGGCCTTGACCAGGTTCTCGACTGTGATCATGCGTCGGTCTCCAAAAGCGCCACCGGCCGACCGGTCTTCCCCGGGGCGGTGGCTTGGGCCGCGGTCCCTTCCGCAGCCGCCGCGGACGGCCTTTGTTTTTACACCCTCTGTCAAGAGGCGGAAGGCATTCATTTAGACAAAATGCCCGCCAAACGTTCAAACAAATCCTGCGCGTCCTCCCCTGCTCGGCTCCAGCTTGCTTGGGGAATCAGGCAGGACCGGGGGCCAACCCTCCCGCCCCACGCAGGGAGGGACCGCCTCCTCGCGGTCCCGGCGTGGCAGGCAAGGAGTAGCTGCTGACGTGAGCCTGCTGTAGGCATTGCCGGCGAGGGCCGGGGCGATGCGCCTCCACACGGATGGCTTCCCGCCTCCGGTCTCCGCCTTACACCACCTTGCCGGGATTGAGGATGTCATGGGGGTCCAGCGTCTGGCGCAGGGTGCGCATGAGCTGCAGCCCCACCTCGCCCACCTGTTGCGGCAGGAAGGCCTTTTTGGCCACGCCCACGCCGTGTTCACCGGTGATGGTGCCGCCCAGCCGGAGGGCCTCGGCGAACAGTTCCTGGAACGCCGCCTCGACGCGTTGCATCTCGTCGGCGTTGCGCTCATCGGTCAGAAAGGTCGGATGCAGGTTGCCGTCGCCGAAGTGGCCGAAGGTGCCGATGCGCAGGTGGTACTTTTGCGCCACGGCCTGGATGCCGCGCACCATGCGGGCCAGTTCGCTGCGGGGCACGGTCACGTCCTCGAGGATGGTGGTGGGGGCGACGCGGGCCAGGGCGGAGAAGGCGGTCCGGCGGGCGGCGGCCAGGCGGGCGGCTTCCTCGTCACTTTGGGCCACGCGCACCTCGCCGCAGCCGTGGCGGCGGGCGATCTCGACCATGCGGGTCGCCTCCTCCTCGACCACGGCGGGGTGGCCGTCGGTCTCCATGAGCAGCAGGGCCTCGCAGTCGCGCGGCAGGCCGATCCGGGCGTAGTCGTCCACGCAGGCAATGGTGGTGCGGTCGAGGAACTCGAGGGTGCAGGGGATGATCTGCGCTTCGATGATGGCCGAGACGGTCCGGGCTGCTTGGTCCATCTGGGCGAAGGTGGCCAGGAGGGTTTTCCTGGCGGGGGGGCGGGGGATGAGCCGGAGCAGGACCTTGGTGATGACGCCCAGGGTGCCTTCCGAGCCGATGAACAGGTCGCGCAGCGCGTAGCCGGCCACGTCCTTGACGCACTTGTTGCCGGTCCACAGCACCCGGCCGTCGGGCAGGACGACCTCGAGGCCCAGGACGAAGTTGCGGGTGACGCCGTACTTGAGGCCGCGCAGGCCCCCCGAGTTTTCGGCCACGTTGCCGCCGATGGTGGAAATCTTCATCGAGCCGGGGTCCGGCGGGTAGAACAGGCCGACGGCGGCCACGGCGTCGGCGACGGTCTGGGTGAGGGTACCGGCCTCGCAGAGCAGGGTGAGGTTGGCGCGGTCCAGTTCGAGGAGGCGGTTGAGGTGGACCAGGCAGAGCACGATCCCGCCGGGGACGGGCAGACTGCCGCCGCTCAGGCCGGTGCCGGAGCCGCGCGGCACCACCGGGGTGCGGGTCTGGTGGGCCAGGCGGAGCACCTCGGCCACCTGGTCGGTGGTGCGGGGCAGGACCACGGCGTCCGGCATTTGCCGGAGTGCCGCCGTGCCGTCGAAAGAGTAGGGGATGAGGTCCTCCGGCGCGGTGAGCACGTGCTCCGGGCCCAGCGCACGTTGGAGGCGGTCCAGCAGGTCGGCAGGAAGCGGCATGGCGCGCTCAAACTGCGCAGCCGGCGGGAGGGGGTCAAGTCCCGCCCCACCCGGCGGCCGGGCGGGGCGGCGGGGTTTCTTTGGGCTTGAGTTGGGGAAACAGGATCACGTCGCGAATGCTGGGCTGGCCCAGGAGCAACTGGCAGAGGCGGTCCATGCCGATGCCGATGCCCCCGGCCGGGGGCATGCCGTGTTCGAGGGCCACCAGGAAATCCTCGTCCAGGCGGTGTTGTTCGCCGCCGGCCTGGTGTTCCAGCCGTTGACGCTGTTCGAGGGGGTCGTTTTGTTCGGTGTAGCCGGGGGCGATTTCCTGGCCGCCGATGCACAGCTCGAAGACCTCGACAGTGTCCGGTTCCTCGGGGGTGCGCTTGGCCAGGGGGACCAGCTCCAGGGGCAGGTGGGTGACGAAAGTGGGCTGCAGCAGCGACGGCTCGACCAGTTTTTCAAACACCGCGCCGGTGACTTCGAAGTCCTCGCAGCCGGCGGCGACGTCACCCGCCAGGCGGAGGTCTTCCAACGCGCGCCGGCGCCGTTCCTGGGGACCGACCTCGAACCAGTCGGCGCCGGCCACCTGCCGGACCAGGTCCTTGTAGCGGACGCGCGGCCAGGGGGGGGACAGGTCAATCGTGCCGATCACGTTGCCGTCGGCATCGCGCTGTTCGATGCGGCGGCTGCCCAGCACGGTGTCGGCCAGGTGAAGGATCAGCCGTTCGACCGTTTCCATCATGGTGGCGTAGTCGCCGTAGGCCTCGTAGGCCTCCAGGAGGGTGAACTCGGGGTTGTGACGGCGGGAGAGGCCCTCGTTGCGGAAGACCCGGCCGATCTCGAAGACCTTGTCCAGGCCGCCGACCAGCAGGCGCTTGAGGTGCAGCTCCAGGGCGATGCGCAGGTAGAACTCACAGCCCAGGGCGTTGTGCCAGGTCTTGAACGGTTGGGCCGCGGCTCCGCCCGGGATGGCCTGCATCATGGGGGTCTCGACCTCGAGGTAGCCGCGGCCGTGGAAGAAGGCGCGGGTTTCGCGGATCAGGTGCGAGCGCAAGCGGAACACGCGGCGCACCTCCTCGTTGGCCATCAGGTCCAGGTAGCGCTGGCGATAGCGGATTTCGGTGTCTTCCAGCCCGTGCCACTTGGCCGGCGGCGGCCGCAGTGCCCTGGCCAGCACGGTGAAGCGCTCGACCTTGACGCTCGGTTCGCCGGTGCGGGTGCGGAACAGCGTCCCCTCGACGCCGAGGAAGTCCGCCAGGTCCAGGTGCCGGAAGACCTCGTAGGCCGCCTCGCCCAGGACCTGTTTCTGGGCGTAAATCTGGATGCGGCCGGACTGGTCCCGCAGGTCCATGAACTGGCTCTTGCCCATGTCCCGGTGGGCGGTGATCCGGCCGGCCACCGCCACCGGCGTGCCCTCGGCCAGTGCTGTCGCCTCGTCCGGCCTTTCCAGGCCCCGCAGAAATCGCTCGCGGGCCTCGCCACAGCCGATCGAGGGGGTGAACTTGTTCCGAAACGGGTCCAGCCCCTGCGCGCGCAGGGCCTCCAGCTTGGCGCAGCGCTGGGCGATCAAGGCGTGGGTCTCGTCCATAAGGTCAGAACAGGCGCGCGATTGAACCACCGGCCGCCGGGGCACGTCCACGGGTTTTGCGCCGCCCGGCTTGCGGGGCCGGCACAAATCGCCTACAAGACCCCGCCGCGGCGACCCTGCCATGCTCGTCTGGGACCTCACCCTGCCCACGCCCGAGGAGAATCTCGCGGCGGAGGAAGCCCTGTGGGAAAGCGTCGAGGCCGGCGGCCCGGAGGTCCTCCGCTTTTGGGAATCGCCGGTGCCCTTCGTGGTGCTGGGCTACGCCAACCGCGTCGACCGCGAGGTGGACCTGGCCGCCTGCCGCGCCCGCGGCGTCCCCGTACTGCGCCGCGTCACCGGGGGCGGCACGGTGCTCCAGGGCGCCGGGTGCCTGAACTACACGTTGGCCCTGCGTCTGGACCACCACCCCGCCACGGCCAGCATCACCGGCACGAACCTCTGGATTCTCCGCCGCCACGCCGCCGCGCTGGGCGTCCTGCTGGGCCGGCCGGTGCGCCGGCGCGGCGACACCGACCTGGCCCTCGGCGAGCGCAAGTTCTCCGGCAACGCCCAGCGTCGCGGCCGCCGGGCGCTGCTGTACCACGGCAGCCTGCTGCTGGACTTCGACCTCGACCTGATCACGGCCCTGCTGCCCGCGCCGTCCCGCCAGCCGGATTACCGCGGTGGCCGGTCGCACGGGGACTTTTTGATGAACCTCCACCTCCCGGCCGAAACGGTGAAGGCCGCCCTGCGCCGGGTGTGGGGTGCGGAGCAGGCCGCCGCGGACTGGCCGGCGACGCGCGTGGCGGAGCTGGTGGCCGGGAAGTACTCGCGGGCCGAGTGGAATTTCCGGTTTTGACCGCGCGCCGAAACTCCGCAACTCCGGCTCAGCCACCGATCCGGGCACGGATGAGGGCGGCCAGCCGTTCGGCCCACAGTTCGACCAGATCCTCACTGCGCGCTTCGACCAGCACGCGGGCTTTGGGTTCGGTGCCCGAGTAGCGCACAAATACGCGGCCGCCTTCCGCGCCGACCGCCGCCTCGGCCTCGTCCACCAATGCGGCAAAGCCGTCCAGGCGTTCGAAGGGGACTTTTTCCTGCACCCGGATGTTGACCAGTTTTTGGGGGAAGCGGGTCCAGCAGAGGCGGAGTTGGGAGAGCAGGGCGTCCTTCTCCCGCATGATGCTCAGGACCTGGAGGGCGGCCACCAGGCCGTCGCCGGTGGTGGCGTAGTTGCGGAAGATGATGTGCCCGCTTTGCTCGCCGCCCAAGCTGTAGCCGCCGCGGAGCATTTCCTCGATAACATGCTTGTCCCCCACCGGGGTCCGCAGGACGCGTCCGCCGGCGGCGGTGATGGCGGCGTCCAGGCCGGCGTTGCTCATGACGGTGGCGACCAGGACCTTGTCGCGGAGGAAGTCGCGCCGGAGCAGTTCCAGGCCGCAGATGGCGAGGATGTCGTCACCGTCGGCCAGGCTGCCCTGTTCGTCGCAGAGCAGGACGCGGTCGCCGTCGCCGTCGTGGGCGAGGCCGAGTTGGGCGCGGTGTTCGAGCACGCGGCGGCAGAGCTGCTCGGGGTGCATGGCGCCGCAGTCCTTGTTGATGTTGGTGCCGTTGGGCTGGTTGCCGTACACGATGACCTCGGCCCCCAGTTCGCGCAGGACACTGGGGGTGGTCTTGTAGGTGGCGCCGTGGGCGCAATCCACCACGATGCGGAGGCCTTCCAGGGTCATGCCCTTGGGGAAGCTGGCCTTGGCGTACTCGATGTAGCGGCCGATGGCGTCGTCCACGCGCAGGGCCTTGCCGATTTCGCTGGCCACGGGGCGAATGTGGTGAATGGCGCCGCTGAAGACCAGTTCCTCGATGCGGGCCTCGACCGCGTCGTCCAGCTTGTAGCCGTCGGCCCGGAAGAATTTGAGGCCGTTGTCATCGTAAGGATTGTGGGAGGCGGTGATGACGATGCCGGCGTCGGCCCGCAGGCTGCGGGTGACGTAGGCCACGCCGGGGGTGGGCAGGGGGCCGATGAAGATCACGTCCACGCCCATCGAGAGGATGCCGGAGGAGAGGGCGTTTTCGAGCATGTAGCCGGAGAGGCGGGTGTCCTTGCCGATGACGATCTTGTGGCGGCCCAGGCCGCGGGCATGGCTGGAGAGGGTCTTAAAGACATGGGCGGCGGCGCGGCCCAGCTTCAGGGCGGTTTCGGCGGTGACCGGCTCGATGTTGGCGGTGCCGCGGACGCCATCAGTGCCGAAGATGCGGGACGGGATGAGGCTCATGGGTTCAGGACGAGGGCGGGGGCAGGGGTGGGTTGACGCGGACCTGCTGCGGGGTGAGCGACACCACGGTCAGGCCGCGGGGGACATGGACATCCAGTTCCACCCAGGGGGGGAGAGGGTTGGTCTTGGAAAGGTCGGCGAAGACCCGCACCTCGGCGGCGGTCAGGCCTTCGATCTCGCGAGCCGCGCCCCGCACGATGACCCGGGCGGTGGGAGGTTCCACCCGGGGCACGCGGCTTTCGCCGGGGTGCAGCAGGAGGGTGATGGGCACGTCGGTGAAGGTCCGACGCCGTTCCGGCTGCTGGCGTTCGGTGATGTTGTAATGAACCAGCAGCCATACCAGCGTGGCCAGGAGGACCGAGACCAGCTTCCAGCCCGGATTGGCCAGGACGAGACGCAGCCACTTCATGGGGGCGGGGCGACGGCTTTGGAGGTGCGGCGGCGGCGCCAGAGGGCCCGGCCCAGATCCAGCCAGGAACGAGGGCGGGGGGCCTGCACCAGTACGCCGGTGAGAAAGGCGCGCAGGTTCTCGAGGGTGACGTGGCGCACCAGCTCCCCGCGGTAGGCGTAGGAGATGGCGCCGGTTTCCTCCGACACCGCCACCACCACGGCGTCGGTCTCCTCGCTCAACCCCAGCGCCGCGCGGTGCCGGGTGCCGAGGGTCTTGCTCAGGTCCGGCCGGGTGCTCAGCGGGAAGATGCACGCCGCATGGGTGATGCGGTCCCCGCGGATGATCACGCCCCCGTCGTGGATGGCGTTGTTGGGGAAGAAAATCGTCTCGAGCATCTCGGGCGTGGCCTCGCAGTCCACCACGATGCCGGACTCGACCACGTCATGCACCGGCACCGTGCGCTCGATGGCCACCAGCATCCCGATCCGCACATCGGCCAGCCGCTCGGCCGCCTGGACGATCACCTCGATGCTTTCGCGCTGCTCCCGCACATTGGTGAAGAAGGGCAGCGAGCCCAGCCGCGCCAGCAGCCGGCGTAGTTCCGGCTGGAACAGCACAATGACGATCACCGCCAGGGAGGGAAACAACGCCAACAGCAGCAACTTGAGCACCTGCAGGTCCAGCAGCGTGGTCACCAGCGTCAGGGTCAGCAGCAGGATCAGCAAACCGGTCACCGCCGCCGCGGCCGTGGTGCCGCGGATGAAGGTGATGACGTAGTGGATGCCCACCGAGAGGAGGGCGATCTCCACCAGCGTCCGCCAGTTTTCTTGCAACCAGGTCAGCATCCGACTTGCGCCTGCAGGGCCTCGACCGTCCGCACCACCTGCCGGGTGGCGGCCACGTCGTGCGTGCGGAGGATGGCCACCCCCTGCAGCACCGCCCACGCCGCGCAGGCCAGCGAACCGGGCAGCCGTTCGCCGGCCTCGACCCCCAGCAACCAGCCCAGAAACGACTTGCGCGAGGCTCCCAGCAAAATCGGGCGCTTGAATCGTCTAAAGGAACCGAGCGTCGCGAGCAACCGCAAATTGTGCTCCGGCGTCTTGCCAAAGCCCAGCCCGGGGTCCAACACCACCTGCTCGGGGCGCACCCCCGCCGCGGCCAGCCGCGTCAGTTGCCGCGCGAAGAAGGCGGCCACCTCGGCGGTCACGTCCGTGTAATGCGGCGCCACCTGCATGGTCCGGGGTGTGCCCTGCATGTGCATGCACACGTAGCCGGCGCCGGTCTCCGCCACCAGCCGCGCCATCGCCGGGTCCTCGCGGTTGGTGGCAATGTTGTTGACGATGGCCGCCCCGGCGGCGAGTGCCGCCCGCGCCACCGCCGGCTTCTGCGTGTCAATCGAAAGCACCGCCGCCGTCCGGCCCGCCAGCCCTTCCAGCACCGGCAGCACCCGGCGCAGCTCCTCCGCCTCGTCCACCGGCGTGGCGCCCGGGCGGGTGGACTCCCCGCCAATGTCCAGGATGTCCGCCCCTTCGCGTTCCAGTTGCCGGGCATGGGCAAGGGCCGCCTCGGTCGTAGCGTGCCGCCCGCCATCGTAAAAAGAGTCGGGCGTCACGTTCACCACCCCCATCACCAGGGTGGGACGCGGGAACTGCCAGCACTGGGGACCGGCCTGCCAGAGCATGGGATTTCGGGAGTCGGGGGCGCCGGCGGGGCGGGCCCCGCGGGCACACCGTTCTTATCTCCGCCGGCGGCGGTTCGTGTCAAACTCCGTCCACGGCCGCGGCGTTCAGCGTCCCGCCGGGGCGTCGGGTGCGGCAGGCGGAGGTGGGGCAAAGCCGGCCAGAACCAGGGCGGCCACCACCGCGTCGGTGGCGGGGAAGGCATCCTCGCCCTGATTGGCCACGACCAGCACGGCCCGGTCGCGGGCGGGGGCCAGCCAGACGTTGGCGAAAAACAGGGTGTTGCAGCCGCAGTGATTGAGCGCCGGGCCGCCGGCCCAGTCCCGTTGCACCGCCAGCCAGCCCAGCGCGTGCTCGCCCCCCTCCGGCGGCCGGCTCAGCACCTGGTAACTTTCCGGCCGGAGCAAGCCCGGCTCGCCGCGCAGCCCCCGGAGGTGGTCGGCCACGAACCGCGCCCAATCCGCCAGCGGCGCGTGCACGGTTCCCGCCGGACCGAGCACCGGAGGGTTGTCGGCCGCGGGGCCGTTGTGGGGGGCCGGCCGGCCGCCGCGGCGATGGCCCCAGGGCTGGTCCAGTTGGCCGGGGCTGCCGACCCCGCCAAAGCCCGCCCGGTCCATCCCCAGGGGCGTCCAGACCTCCGCCCGCAGCAGCTCTTCCCAACTCCGTCCCGTGGCCTGTTCGAGCAGGGCCCCGGCGATGACGTAGCCCAGGTTCGAGTAATGCGCCTGACGGCGGGGCGGATGCTCCGGCGGGGCGGCCAGAGCCTCGCGCACGGCGCGCCGGCGCTGCTCAGTCACTGTCCCTTCCCGGGCCAGCCTTCCCCAGTCCGGGTTGGCCGCCAGGCCGGCGCGGTGGGCGAGCAGGTCGCGCAAGGTGACCGCCTGCAGATCGGGATGAACCGCCCCGGCCAGCTCGGGAAACAACGCGGCCGGGGTGGTGTCCCAGGAAAGCCGTCCCTGCTCGACCAGCCTCGCCGCCAGCGTAGCCGTCATGGCCTTGGTGTTCGAGCCCAGATGCCAGAGGTCGTTGGTGGTGACCGGCGTGGGATCGTCCCGCCGGCGGTAGCCGGTTACCGCCAGTGTTTCCAAGCCGCGACTGGACACCACCGCCGCGCCGAGGGCGGGGAGGTTGTGCTCTTGGCGAATGGGCTCGAGCAGAGCGATCATCGCCGGGTCCCCTTCGGCCGGGGCGGGACCTTGCAGCGACGGCGCGGCGTCGCAGCCGCAGGCCAGCAGACACAGCGCGGCGGCGGCCAGCAGCGGCCAGGCAGTTCCCCACCGGCGGGGGAGGCGGGGAGAACCAGGGGCTTCATTCATTGCGCAAGGCGTCGAGCAGCGCACCGCGGAGGGCGGTTTCCGCGGCCACGCCGGTCCAGAGCGCGCCATTGATCCCAATGCCGGCCAGCGTCAGGCCCAGGGTGGTCCACGGCACCGCCGTGCCCGCGGTGATCACCGCCGGTGCGACCGCCAGCGCCGCCGCCAGCACGCCGAGCCCCAGCCCGAGCCCCAGCAGGGCCAGATGTTCGCTGAGGACCAGCACCCGCAGCGCCCGGCGGCGGAACCCCACCGCCTGCAGCAGGGCCAGTTCACCCCGCCGCTCGAACACCTGGCGCAGCACCACCACGCCCAGGCCCACACTGCCCAGCAACAGCCCCAGCCCGCCCAGGACCTGGAAGGTGCCGAGGTAGGTGTTTTGCACCGCGTTGAACGCCGCCAGCCGCCGCGCCGCCGGGGTGACCTCCACCCCCAGGTCCCGCAAGGCCCGCGTGAGCGTCGTCGCCACGGCCTCCAGCCGCTCCGGCGGGGCGTCCACCAGGAAGAACCGGTAGCCGGCGATCGAGGGAAACCGCCGCACAAACTCCGCCTCGTCCATGATCAGGCTGCCCTGGAGAATCGAGTTGGCCACCGCCCCCACCAGCCGCAACGTGAACGGCCGCCCCCGCTCGTCGGTGACCTCGATCCCCTCACCCACCTTCCGCCCCAGAGCCCACTGGATCGAGGCGGCGTCGCCGATGGCCGGGACTTCATCCGGTGGTCCCCCGGACCCGCGCCGCAGCGCCAGCCACGGTGGGGTGGACGCGGCCGGGCTCGCCCGCCGGGCAAAGGTGAAGGCTTCGCGGCCGGCCAGCAGCTCGGGGTTCACGCCCAGCAGGCGCGGTTTCTGCGGCCGGTTCAAGTTCAGGCAACTGGCGTCATCACCGTCCCGCACGCGGAACGGCACCACGCTCACCCCTTCCAGGTCGGCGGCGGTCAGCCCGTAGGCGTCCCGGCCGGCGGGGGTGTTCAGGTCATGCACCAGCGGTTGCGTGGCCTCGGCCACGAGCGCAAAACCGCCGGTGCCGGACCCGCGACGCCACATCGCGCGGCCGGTCTCGAGCCGGAACACCCCGATCGAGGCGATCAGGAACGCCCCGCAGGCCAGCAGGCCCACCACCGCCAGGCTGCGACGCGGCTGGCGGGTGGCGCTGCGCACCCCCAGGCCGGGCAGCGTCAGCCGGGCCGCGGAGGCCGCCGCGCCCAGTGCCCGCAGCCACGCCGCGCTGCCCGCCAGACCTGCCCCCAACACCAGGGCGCCCGCGCCGAAGAACAGGCCCGCCGCCGCCAGGTCCGGCTTGAGCAGGGCCGTGCTCACCAGCCCCAGCGCGCCACCGGCACACGCCACGGCCCACCGTAGCGGACCGCGCGCCGCCCCCGCTCCGGGCGCCGCGTCCGCGGCCTCTGTTTGCCCCCCTTCCGCCAGCAACTGGCGGGCGGACAGGCGCAGGTAGCGGCGCAGCGCCAGGGCCATTGTGAGCAGGGCCGCCCCCACCGCGGCGGCCGCTCCGCCGGCCAGTGCTTCCGGCGTGGCGTGATATTGCAGGGGCGTGCCGCCCACCGCTTCGCGCCACACCGTGGAGAGGCCCTGCAACAACGCCCGCGCGTAGCCCGTGCCGCCCCACGTCCCCAGTGCCGCGCCGGCCACCGCCACCAGCGCGCCCTCGGTCAGCAGGGCCCGGGCGATGGTGCCGGTGCGGAAGCCCAGCGCCCGCAGAGTCCCCAGCTCGACGGCGCGGCGCTCGATCGAGAACTGGAACAGCACCGCCAGCAGCAGGAGTCCCGCGGCCATCAGGAAGAAGCTGAAGCCGAGGAAGAGCTGCCCGAAATCCTGGGCCTGGGTGCTGGCCGCCAGCGCCTGGTCGCGGACCGGCTCGAAACGCAGCCCC
The DNA here is from genome assembly GCA_037439785.1 of Verrucomicrobiales bacterium. Lineage (GTDB taxonomy): Bacteria > Verrucomicrobiota > Verrucomicrobiia > Limisphaerales > J093 > DSVZ01. Next base: position 73,878 of record JBBIVJ010000019.1, read on the forward strand.
AGGGCCGCGGGAGGCACGCGGCGGGTCAGGTGCTGCGTCAACCCCAGCCGGTACGACTGGGCGGCGCGTTCAAAGTCCGCGGCGCTGCGGCCCGTGCCCGCCGGCAGAGTAAACCGCACCGCGGTGAGGTTGCCGAACCGGTTTTCCCACAGCCGCTGCCCGGCACTGAGGCGGATCACCGCCTTGGGGGTGCCGCGGTGGGCGCGCCAGTACTCCTCGTCCCGCGGGCGGATGCGGGTCGAATCAATCGGCAGGCCGGTGTCCCAGTCGCGGCAGTTTTCCGCGTCGGTCATGCCGGGGAAATCGGGCATCAGGTCGCGGTCCAGGCCGGGGGTGATCAGGGGCAGTACGCCGCGGATGCGGAAGGTGGCGGCGCGTTCCTCGAGCCGGCGCATGGCGCCGACCACGTAGTAGCGCAGCGTCAGGGCATCGCCCGGTCGCGCGCCCAGGTCTTCCGCCAGCCAGTCGGTGATCAGGATTTCGTCCTCGCCCAGGTCGGGCGGCGCCAGCGGGGGACCGGTGGCGGTGACCATCGAGTAGGGCGTGACGCGCTCGCCGACGCGGAGTTCGTTGACGAAGTAGGTCAGGACACCGGTGGTGGTCACGCCGGGCATTTCCCGCCCGAGGCGGGCGGTCAGGGCGTTGGTGTCGCCGGGGCCGGTGCCGAAGATGGCTTCGCCGAGCGGGGGGTCGAGGAAGACGCGGGGCGAGCGCAGCTCGAGGGCCCGGGCGGAGGGCAGCAGGCGCCACTCGAGCTGGGCGTCGGCCAGTTGCCAGCGCTGGGCCAGGAGGGTGTCCAGTGGCCGGCCCGGGTCGGGGGTGAGGGGGCCGGCCACCACGGCGCGGTTGCCGGCGAGCACCGCCTGCGGGGCGGGCAACGGGGACGGCCCGGCCACGAGCAGGAGGTTGGCGCGGGGGCCGGCCGCGGTGCGTGCCTGCAGGTGGGTCAGTGAGACGTAGGCATTGAAGGGTGCGACCTGGCTGGCCTGCAGGCTGAAGCGGCCGAACTGGGCGTCGCTGACCACGGCCTGGACGCGGAGCCGCAGGGCGACCGTGGCGTCCTCCTCCGGCGCCAGCGGGGCGTCCGGCGAGAGGGCTTGCGGTTTTTGCACGCGCAGCAGGACGGGGTCGCCCGGTTGCACGCGCAGTTGGGCGGCCAGCGGTTCATTCAAGACCACGGTGTCGGCGGCCAGCTCGCCGAAGGGGGGCGGTTCGGGGGCCAGCGCCCAGAACCGGGCCTCGACGCCCAGCACCTGCACGCGGTGGGCGCGGGCCGTGCCGTCGGCGTTGACCGCGACGGCGGGCAGTTGCAGGACCGCGACGGGGGGCGGCGTGCCGGGGCGGAGCGCGCCGGCCTGGGTGAGGCCGAGCTGGAGTTGCTGGGCCAGGCCGGCGGTGAACAGGCGGTCGCCGGAGGCCAGGGCGTGGGTGGTCCTGCCCAGACGCAGCAGGGCCAGGTCGCGCAGGGTGCCGCGCACCGAGTCGCCCACCACCCAGGCGCCCACCAGGACCGCCGCCGCGACCGCGGTGCCCAGGGCGGTGCCCAGGTGGGCCCGGGCGTAAAACAGCAGGCTGCGCAGGATCAAACGGAGCAGGGACATGGCGCGGGATCGGCAAACGGCCCTCAGCCGGCGCCCGCCGGCTGGCGCAACACGCCGTCGCGCAGCTCGAGCGTGCGGTGGAGGCGGCGGGCCAGGTCCGGAGAGTGCGTCACCACGATCAAGGTCAGGTCCAGCTCGCGGTTCAGCTCGGCCAGCAGTTGGGCGAGGGTTTCGGCCGAGGCCCGGTCCAGCGCGCCGGTGGGTTCATCCGCCAGCAGCAGGCGCGGTTCGTTGATCAAGGCCCGCACCACGGCCACGCGCTGGCATTCGCCGCCGGAGAGCCGACCCGGCCGGTGATGCAGCCGGTGGCCCAGACCCACCCGCTCCAGGAGGCGGCGGGCGCGCTCGGGGGCGCCATCGCGCAGGACCTCGTTGCGGGTGGCCAGGGTGGGGACCAGCACATTTTCCAGCACGGTGCACTGCGGCAGGAGGTGGTGCATCTGGAAGACGAAGCCGATGGCGCGGTTGCGCACCTCGGCCAGGGCCGGTTCGTCCAGGGTGGTCAGGTCCCGTCCCTCGAGCAGGATGCGGCCGCGGGTGGGGCGGTCCAGGGTGCCGATGAGGTTGAGCAGGGTGGTCTTGCCGCAGCCGGAGGGCCCGACAATGGCGAGGGACTCGCCGCGTTCGACCGTCAGGGTGATGCCGGCCAGCACGGGACGTTCGCCCGCCAGACCGGGATAGGCCTTGGTGACCTCCTGCAATTCGAGCAAGGGGGGGGCGCTTGCCATCGCGCGTGCAGACTAACATGGAAACGCCGTCCGGCAAAGTGGCCGGCCCGACCCTGGACCGGCCCGGCGAAAACCGCGGGCAATCTCCCCCGGCTGCGTGGGGGGGCTGGCGTTCCAGCCGGGCACCGCTTAGACTGCCCCCATGCAACGTCCCTGGCTCTGGCTGTTGACCGCCTTCCTGCTCGGCCCCGTGCGTGCCGCGGAACCGCCCGCCCCCCTGGCGTTGGGCGCCCCGGCGCCGGACTTCGAACTGCCGGGGGTGGATGACCGCGTGCACCGGCTGGCAGACTTTGCCGCGGCCAGGGTGTTGGTGGTGGTCTTTACCTGCAACCACTGCCCCACCGCCCAGTACTACGAGGAGCGGCTCAAGCAGATCGTCACCGACTACCGCGACCGCGGCGTGGCGCTGGTGGCCATTTCCCCCAACGACCCCCGCTCGGTCCGCCTGGACGAGCTGGGCTGGACGGACCTGAGCGACTCGCTGCCGGAGATGAAGCTGCGCGCCCGCGAGCGCGGCTTCAACTTCCCCTACCTGTACGACGGGGATTCCCAGGCGGCGTCGCGCGCCTACGGCCCGGCGGCCACGCCGCACGTCTATGTCTTCGATGCCGGGCGGCGTCTGCGCTACGCCGGGGCGGTGGACGACTCGGAGCGCCCCCAGCATGTCAAGGTGCACTACCTCCGCGATGCCCTGGACGCCCTGCTGGCCGACCGCGAGCCGCCGGTGCGGCAGACCAAGGTGGTGGGCTGCTCGGTCAAGTGGGCCGGCAAGGCCGAGGTCGTCCGTGCCTACCTGGACAAGCTGGCCGCCGAGCCGGTCAGCCTGGAACCGGTGGACGCCGTCGCCCTGGGCGCGCTGCGGCGGAACGGGTCCGACAAGTTCCGGCTGGTGAACTTCTGGGCGACCTGGTGCGCGCCGTGCGTGGCGGAGTTCGGCGAGCTGGTCACCATCCACCGCATGTACCGGCACCGGGACTTCGATCTGGTGACCGTTTCGGTGAACCGGCCGGAGGAGGCGCCGGCGGTGCTGGCCTTTCTCCAAAAACAACAGGCCTCGAATCGCAACCTGATCTTCGCCTCGACCGACCGCGAGACGCTGGTCAACGCCTTTGACCCCGCCTGGACCGGGGCGGTGCCCTACACGGTGCTGCTCTCCCCGGAGGGCCAGGTGGTGTTCCGGGAGGTGGGCAGTGTGGCTGCCCTGGCGCTGCGCCGGGCCATCGTGCGGGCCATGAACGAGCGCAAACCCTGGTAGGGCCCGCCCGCCCGCTGCCGGCCCGCTCAGAAACGTTCGCGGACGATGGTCTGTGCCGCCTCCGGGCTCAGGTCGCCGGTGAACTTGAAGTACACGGTCACAAAGGAGCGTCCGCGGACCGAGCGCGCCTCCAGGCCGTAGATGTTGCCTGCCAGGTGCTGGTGCACCTTGTAGGTGAGGGTGTAGAGGATACCGCCGGCCGAACTGTCCGACTCGAAGCGCAGCCGGTACAGGCCGGAACGCCAGGCATCCAGGGTGGTCACCCCGGGGGCTTCGGGGAGGTGGGCGGCGTCTTCGGCGGCAATGTGGCTGCGGGCGCGGACGGCGGCCTCGATCACGGCCGGGAGATTGGCCGGGAGGGGACGGGTTTGCGGGGCCAGGTGGAAGAAGTCCAGCGCCAGGCCGAAGCGGCCGGCGGAGAACAGGTGGGCCTGTTCGAGCACCAGCCGCTCCCGCCAGAGCGCCCCGGTGAGGGTGGCGGCCAGGCCGGGGTAGTCGCACGCCGCCACCCCCACGATGACCGAGGCCCCATCCCGCAACACCACCGCCCGCGGTGGGGTGGTATCCGGCGCCCGGGCCAGACGGAGCAGGTGCGAGGCGAAGCGGCCCAGGTACAGCCGGTAGCTGCCGCTGAAGAAGGCCTCGCCGAAGTCGGCGATGATGACCTGTTCCTCGTCCGAGAAACCGGCGGAGCCCAGCGCCTCCCGCGGGTCCCGTCCGGGCCGGAACCGGGCCAGGGCTTTCTGGTACAGTTCGCGGATGTTGAACCAGCGGCTGGGAAGCTGGACGGGGGATTCCCAGTTGGCGCGGTCGGCGCCGGTGAAGACCAGCAGGGTGCGCAGGAGGTGTTCGTCGCCGCAGAGGGCCACCAGTTCCCCGACCTTTTCGTCGGTGTTGAGGCCGCCCTCGGAGAGGCGTTTGAGCAGGCGGCGGTGCTGCTGGAGGAAGATGGTGATGCGGAGCGTTTCGGCGGTGAAGTCGCAGCGGGCCTGGTAGGGGGTGTAGTAGTGGTCCAGGGGGATGCCGGAGAGGCCGCTGGCCAGGCGTTCGTGCAGGGGGAGGGCGGGGTTGGCGCGGTCGGCCTCGTCTTCCGGGAGCACGGGCAGGCGTTTGGTTTTGAGGGCCAGGCGCACGGCGGCCAGCGCCTCGGGTTCGAGGCGGGCGGCCTCGCGGCCGAGCAGTTCCTCGATGCTGCACGGCCACTCGGTCGCGCCAAAGGTGGGCCGGCCGTTGTCCTGCCGGCCCTGTTCGAGGAAGCGTTCGAGGGCGGCGAGTTTTTCCCGTTCCAGGGCGCTGCGCAGTTGCTGTTGTTCCTGCATGACGCGGCTGTCGAGGGAGGCCTCGAAGCGGGCGTAGCCGGGAAACAGGCGTTCCTCCGCGCCCTCGATCTGGGACAGGAAGGCAAAGGAACGGGCGAGGCTGCCGCGGCGTTCGTAGAACAGGCCGGCCAGTTCGGGGACCGGTTCGAGCCAGTCGCCGGCATTGCGGAAGGTGGTTTCCAGTTCCGCCGGGTCAATCGGCACCCCGTAGCGCTGCGCGGCCAGCAGCAGGCCGAGGGCGGCCCGGCTTTTCTCCGGGGGGCTCTGGCATTGGGCGGCGGTGGTGTGGCTGAGACCGCCCAGGCCGTACACGATGGGGCTGCCGGGGGCGACGGGGCGGCCGGACTTGAGCGCGCGCTGGATGACGCTCTTGGCAAAGCGCCCCACCCGGCGGCGGGCCGCCAGCAGCCGCGCGCGGACGTCGTTGGCAAATGCGAAGCGCTCCGCCTCGCCGGCGCCCGGTCCCAGCAGCTCGCCGAAGGCCAGGTAATCCTCGAACCGCAACCGGTCCTCGGCGTGGTTGCCCCCGCCCAGCGGGTGGTGCCGGCCCCGCTGGCGCAGGTGGACGAAGGCGCGAATGCGCATCAGGAATTCGTACGCCGCCAGGTCGCGCGGGTCGTCGAGCGCGGCGTAAATTTCGGCGCTGTGCTGGAACCGCTCCCCGGCCAGCGTCCAGACCCCCGCCAGAAACAGGCGCAGGCCGTCGTTCTTGATGTCGAACCGGTCCAGGCGCTCGCACTCCTCGGCGGCCCGCTCCCAGTGGTTTTTCCAGAAGCTGCGCACGTGCAGGAAGTGCTCGAAGGTGTCGCAGGTGGCGCGGAGCCGTTCCCGGAAGGCGGGGGCCAGGCCGTGGGGGTCGTACACCGGCCGCATGTCCAGGAAGGCGTTCAACTGCTTGCCTTCCAGCCGGGGCAGGTCGGTGAAGTTGAAGGCCAGGGCCTGGCAAGCAAAGCCGAATTCCTCCTCGAAGCGGTGGCTCTGGAGCACCTGCTGCTGGAGGTGCGCCAGGAAGGCGTTGTGCTCGAGGGTGTCGTCGAACAGGAAGGCGAAGTCGTTGTCCGAGCACGGCGCCATCTCCCCCCGCCCCGTCCCGCCCAGGGCCACCACGGCAAAGGGCCGGTCGTAGCCGAAGGCCGCATGCTCGCGCGCCGCCCACAGGGCCACCGCCGCTGTGTAGGCGGCCGTCCGCTCCACTGCCAGCGCCCGGCCGCTGTCGAGTTCCGGCCGGGTGATGCGGGCATCGTTGGCCGCCAGCCACTGCGTGAAGGCCGCCCGCGGGCCCAGCCGCTGCATGAGCGCCTGTGCCTCGGCCTCCTGCGTCTGCCACGTGGTCCACCAATCCATTGCGAGCCCCCGGATACCGGGGTGTCAGCACGCTAGCGAAGCGGCCAACGGCTGCAATGGTGAAAATGCCCGGCGGCGTCGCCCCGGCGTTGCGTCCGCCCCGCGCCACGGCACACTGCGGGCATGGCGTACGAATTCCGCCTGCAGCGCCGCGTCGAGTTCTCCGAGACCGACGCGGCGGGGATCGTGCATTTCTCGAACTATTTCCGTTACATGGAGGCGGTGGAACACGCCTTCTTCCGCTCGCTGGGCCATTCGGTGATGTGGACCGGGCACCAGCCGCCGCTGGGCTTCCCGCGCGTGGCCGCCATCTGTGAGTACAAGGCACCGCTGCGGTTCGAGGACGTGGTCGAGCTGCACTTGCTGGTGCGCGAGATCAAGGCCCGGAGCCTCAGCTACCTCATCCGGTTCACCAACCAGAGCGCGCGCCCGCCGCGGGAGGTCGCCCGCGGCTCCCTCACCGTGGTGTGCGTGGCCAAGCAGGCCGACGGCTCCTTCAAGGCCATGGGCCTGCCGCGCGAGCTGGTGGCCCAAATCGAGGTGGCGCCGGCCGAGCTGCTGGCCTGAGCGGGCCGGGAGGTCCGCGCCGCGTTTTCCCCGCCCGGCGCTACCGCAGGTACTTGATGGCCACGAACCCGCCAACCCCCAGCACCAACAGCGCCCAGGCCAGCCAGTCAAAGTATTTTTCGATCAGCCCCTTGACCTGCGGCCCGAACAGGTAGATCGCTCCCGCCACCAGGAAAAACCGCGCCGAGCGCCCCACCACCGACGCCCCCACCAGCACCGGCAGCGGGACCCGGAAAACCCCCGCGGCCACGGTGAACACCTTGTACGGGATGGGCGTGAACGCCGCGGTCAGGATGGCCACAAAGGCGTTGCCCTGGTACAGCCGCCCCACCTGGTCAAAGGCCTCCTGGGAAAAGATGTGCGGGATGAAAACCCCGCGGGTCAGCTCCCAGGCCCCGTAACCGATGGCATAGCCCATCACCCCGCCGAGCACCGAGCCGACGGCACACACCGTGGCAAACCACAGCGCCCGCCGCGGCGCCCCCACGCTCAGCGCCAGCAGCAACACGTCCGGTGGCACGGGGAAGACCGACGACTCGGCAAACGCCAGCCCGAACAGCGCCCAGGTGCTGCCCGGTCGGTGCGCCCAGGCCACCGTCCAGTCGTACAACCGCCGCAGCAGATGCGGCCGGCGGCCGGGCGGGGACGTCGCGGCGTCAGTTTCCATGCGGCGGGGGAGTGGACGGGAAAAGGCCGGGCCGGTCAAGCGCGCGCGGACGGTAGAGTGTTGCGGAGAGGGCTGCTCGGGCGTGGCGGCGACTACTGCACCTCCAGGCGGAGGCTTTCGGAATGGCTGTTGAACTCGGGGGCGTACAGGCACTGGATGCTGGCCGGCCCGGTCTGGTAGGTGCCCCGCAGTTGCACGCGCAGGGGGTACTCGAACACGTAGGTGCCGCGAGGCAGCCAGTGGATGAAGAAGTGACTGGCGGTGTCGCGGGTGCTCTCGTAGTAGCCGAGGGCGTCCTGTTGACGGTAGCCGCTGAGGACGTTCACCGGCTCGGTGCCGCTGCCGCGGGTGTCCTGGAGGTGCACGTATTCCAGGTCCCGGTCAGTGCGCAGTTCGATCCGCACCACCAGTTCATCGCCCACGGCGACCGGCCCGCGTACCGGCTCGAGCACGGGACCGCGGGCGGTGAGGCGGCGGCTGAACAGGGCCTTTTTAAGTTGCAGGGCCGTGCCCTCGTAGGGCCGCACGCGGGCCAGGTCCTCGAAGTACTGCCAGTGCACGCTGCCCCAGGCTACGCCGGGGTCGGTCTTGTGCACGAAGATGTCCGCCAGGGCGGGCCGGACTTCGGGGCCGACGAACCGCACCTCGTAAAAGCCGGTGCCCGGCTCGACGGCCGGGCGCGGGCGGAGCGGGGCCGTGCCGGCGTCCGCGCCGGGGGTGACCGCACGGTCGCCCAGGGTGACCTCGACGAGTGCGTCGCTGCTCAGGAGGTTGCGGCCGCGCCGGAGCAGGGCGTACACGGCATCGGCGGTGGCCTTGGTGGATTTCCAGTGTTGGGTCTGCTTTTGCTTGAGGAGCCAGACCTGGCATTCCTCGACCACCTCGGGGCTGGGGAGGGCCTCGTGGAAGACCTCGATCATGAGGGCCTGGGTTTCGATGGGCGCGCGGTACCACCACCAGGCCGGCTCGGGGTCGCGCCAGAACCGGCCCAGTTCCTCGTCGGTGAGGCTGCGCTCCAGCAGGGAGCGGGCGATGGCCTGCGCGGAGGAGGCGTCGCCGAAGCGCTGCAGGGCCAGTGCGAGGTGTCCCTGGGTCAGGCGGCTGCCGGTCTTGCGCCAGTGCTCACGGGAGCGGGCCAGGAAGAAGTCCACCGCCGGTTGCGTTTCGGCGGCGAGGGGCTTGTCGGCGAGGAAGAAGCTTCGGCCGTAGAGGTAGAGCGCTTCGAGGGAACCGGGCACGTGTTTCTCCGGGGTGGGATTGTGGCGGAGGAGGGAGGCGTGGTGTTCCCGCACCCAAGCGTCCACCGCCTCCAGGGCTTCGGTCGCCAGGTCAGTGGGCGTGGGGACGCCCAGGTGCCGCAGCCGGCCGAAGCCGGCCACGATGTAAAGGGTGATGAAGTCATCGCGCGGGCCGCCGGGGAACCAGGCCCAGGCACCATCCGGGCGGCGGGCTTCGCGCAGCTTTTGCAGGGCACGGGCCTGCTCCTCGCGGAGACGATTGTCGTCAAAGAGCACGCCGACGTTGCGGCGCGCCTCGCTTTCCTGCTGCGCCTGCCGGAGCCAGGGCGAGGCTTCGAGCGTCACGGCCTTCAGCTCCGGGTTTTTCTCCAGGGGGCTGTCCAGGGCGGGGGTGGCCTTCCACTGGTCAAAGAGGCGGCGGCTTTTCGGGTCGGAAGCGGCAATGAACCGGGCCAGGGCGTTGGCGTAATAGCGGTTGAAGACCTGCTCGGCGCACTCGTGCGGGAACTCCATCAGATAGGGCAGGGCCAGCACGGCGTACCAGGCGGGCTGCGACACCATCTGCACGGTCAGGCTTTGGTGGACCAGGGTGGGGGAGTCCGCCGAGGCGGCCAGGGCCTGGAAATGGAACCGGCGCGTGGCCGGCCCGCGGATGGGCAGGGGGAGCGATTCGGTGAGCAGGATGCGCCGGGCCAGCACGGGCACGAAACCCTCCTCGCCGTCGGAAAGGGTGTCGTCCGCGGCAACAGCGCGCCAGGTGAGCGCGGCGAGGCCGTCGGGCACGGTCAGTCGCCAGGCAAAGGTGCGGGACTGGCGGGCGGGGATGTCAAAGGACTGGTCGGGGTTGGTGTTGCCCAGCGCGGCGTCGGCGGGCTGGTCGGTGAGGCCGTCGCGGAGGTTGAGCTGTACCCGGCCGCGACGGGGCTGATCGCTCTGGTTGGAGACCTTGACGGTGAATTCGAGGACATCCCCCTCCCGGACAAAGCGCGGGGGGTTGGGCTGGACCATCAGGTCCAGGCTGGTTACGGCGCGGGCCTCGAGCCGGCCGGCGCGCAGGTGCGGGTCGTGGGCGAAGCCCAGAAAGCGCCATTCGGTGAGGGCTTCGGGCAGGGTGAACTCCAGACGCACCTCGCCGTTGGAGTCGCTGCGCAGGTGGGGGAAGAAAAAGGCCGTCTCGGTGAGGTTGCGGCGGGGCACCACGCGGCCGAGTTCGGCGGCGCGGGCGGGCTGGGCGGCGCCGGCGAGGTCCGCGGGGGCGGCCAGAGCCTTGGCGCGGTCGGCCGCGGGGGCCGCCGCGACCATGGCCGCCGCGTCCGCCTCCCTGCCGGGGGCGGTGAGACCGTACCGCATGACCATCTGGAGTGGCATGACCGGGCCGGGGACGGCCCTTACCGGCGGCTGAATCAGTTCGGGGGGGAAATGCCGGTGGGTCAGCCCGACCGCGAACGGTTCGGGCAGCCG